>JAEDIC010000013.1 GCA_016292635.1 Clostridia bacterium | reverse complement strand
CTGTTGCACTTTCCCTGGAGTCGCCTCCGCCGGACGTTATCCGGCACCCTGCCCTATGGAGCTCGGACTTTCCTCATACGGACAAAGCCGCATGCAGTCACCTGTCTTACTCGCAAAACTTTGTTTTCAGTTGTAAATTTGCGCTATTGCCTGGTATAAAGTATCCTTCCGCAGTTTTCGCACTCCACAAGTCCCGTGCCGGAGGCTACCTTTTTGACAATCGAGGTGGGGAGGGACATGCGGCAGCCGCTGCATTGGTTGTTTTCCACCGTGGCTATGGGGTTGGAATAGTTTGAGCGGATAGCCGTATACCTCTTGAGGAGGGCCGGGTCTATGCCGGCTTTAAGCTTATCCGCCGCAGCCACTGCCTGTTCGCGCTCCGGTTTGGCTTCCGCAGCTTCCCCTTCACAGGCGGCGCGCACGGCGTCGTATTCCTTCTTTGCCTTGCCTGCCCTGGTGTAGGTTTCCTTGTAGTCGGCGGTGGCCTTTTCAAGGAAGGCGATGGCGTCGGTTATATCCTTGCGTGCGGAGGTTATCTGGTCCATGAGCCCTTCCATAGACTTGCGGGCTTCGGTCATTTCTGCGGCGGTACATTCCTCATCGTTTTCCATGGTGGAGAATTCGGAAAGCTCCAGCTCCAGCCTGCGCTCCAGATCCTGGCAGAGGGCGGACAGCTTGGTAAGGGCTGCGCCCCGGGCTTCTATTTGCCTGGTAAGGGAAACAACCTGGGCCTGCTGCTCTGAAAGGAAAGAGTGGAGCTTGTTGAGGCGGGCACGGTTGGGGGTGGTCTTAAGGCGGTTGTCTATCTTGGCAACTTCCTGCTGAGCCTGGTCATACAGCCAGAGATCGTCGATCTTGGTCATGGGTTTACCTCCTGTATTGATAGCCGATGGGGAAATCATATACCCCTAAGACACGCCGATTCCGAACGAGTCAACTTATATTGTACATCATCCGAAAGAACTTGTAAACGATTGATAAGTGGCTGCAATACCACTTTTTCGGTTTCGTAATGGCCTGCTTCGATTATAAATAGGCCAAGAGCCGCAGCCTGAATTGCAAGGTGATGCTTCATTTCGCCTGTGATGAAAACGTCTGCTCCCGCGGCTTTGGCGGCAAAAAGCTCCTCCGCTGCGCTGCCGCCAACCATGGCGATGCGCCTCACAGGGGCAGCGGCTTCTCCGTTTATACGCACTCTGGCGGATAGCTTTTCCTCCACCATGCGGGCAAAATCCACAAAAGCCATGGGCGAGGAGAGCAGGCCTATGCGACCCATGTCGTCCGGCGGCAGCTTTTCAATATGCCTAAGGCCAAGAGCCCCCGCAAGGCAGTCGTTTACGCCGCCTTCGGCAGAGTCAAGGTTGGTATGGGCGGCAAAAAGGCCTATGCCGTTGCGGATGAGCAGATACGCTCCTTCGGTATCCGGGTCATCCGGAGCGATGCGCTTTACCCCGCCGAAAAATATCGGGTGGTGGGTGAGCAGAAGGTCCGCGCCCCAGTCTATGGCTTCTTTAGCGGTGGCAACGGAGCAGTCCAGCGCCACGAGAACTTTAGTTATATCCTGCTTTTCTGTGCCTATGAGCAGGCCGGGGTTGTCCCATGGAGCGGCAAGCTCACGGGGGGCGATGGTATCCATGGCGGCGATAAAGTCGTTCAGCTTCATTTTTGCATCTCCACAGCTAATTTAATAAGGGCTTCTGCCCGGTTTATTATTTCCGTAAGGGCCACGGGCGAAACGCCTTTGCCACGGGCCTTGTCCAGCCTTCGAATATGACCGTTACGATATTGGGTGAGAAGGGGGATAAGTAAGGGGTCCGCCTTTTCAAAGAGGGAATATCCCAGGGAGTACTCATCGGATGGAAACCATGCCGGCACAGATTCCCTTTCTCCGGGGGAAGCGGAAATTATCTGATATATCCGTCCTCCGTCGGATACAAGCCTTTCATCCGCTATGGGATAATTGTTTTCCCTGAGATACCGGCGCAGCTCTTCAACTCCCCGCATTGGCTGCATTACTATAGTATCGGCACTTTGGGCCACACCGGGAGATGCGGAGAGTATTCTGGCGATAAGCTCGCCTCCCATGCCTGCGATGACTATGGTATCAGCAAGGCCGGGGGAAAGGTGGCTAATGCCGTCGGACACCACGGTATGCATTCGTGAGGACAGGCCGCACTTTTCTGCAAGGAGCCGCGCCTTCTGCAATGAGGGTTCGCTTATGTCCGACGCGGTAACCCGTTCTGCCCGTCCCTGCTGAAGCAGCGCAATGGAAAGCCTGCCGTGATCGCAGCCTATATCCGCAGTATGGGCAGAGCCCGTTATCATATCCGCCGCAGCCTGCAGCCGGGGACGGAGTTTTACGCAATACTTCATACTGATACTATATAATAAATGGACCGCCAATGCAAACTGCAATGACAAACCCCATAATGTGTAATATAATATACTTATCTATATATATATACACATCGCATTCCCTCAAAAGAGGGACAGGAGGCGGATTATGATAACAAAATGGGGAAAGCGGCTGGACAGGGATAATGTGCTCATGGAGTATCCCCGCCCTCAGCTGCGCCGCAACAGCTATATAAACCTTAACGGCCTTTGGAATTATGCCATAGTTCGAGGCAAGGGCGTGCCGGACGAGCCGGATGGAGAGATACTTGTGCCCTTTTCACCGGAGAGCGAGCTTTCGGGAGTACAGAGACAGGTGACCCCTGAGGATACCCTTTGGTATATGCGCAGCTTTGCCCTGCCCGAGGGGTTTAATGTGGGGCGGGTGCTGCTGCATTTCGGTGCGGTGGATCAGATTGCCACCGTATATCTTAACGGCATAGAGCTTGGCAGCCATACCGGGGGATATACACCCTTTTCCATGGATATAACACGGGAGCTTCGGGAGAACAATCAGCTTATAGTCAAGGTAAAGGACTATACCGATGCATCTTACCATAGCCGGGGCAAGCAGAAGATCCGGAAGGGCGGCATGTGGTATACCCCACAGAGCGGCATATGGCAGACGGTATGGATGGAAAGCGTGCCGGAGGAATACATATCCGGTCTGCGAATAACTCCCCTCTATGACGAAGAAGCGGTGGAGATCACCGTATACTCGGATTCCGAGCGCCCCTGCACTGCGAGAGTGGGCATGGTGGTGGCGGAGGGGGATACAAACCGGCCCATGCGCATAAGCATGCAGGGCTTCAGCCCATGGACACCTGATAATCCCTATCTTTATGATTTTTCAGTGCTGATGGGCGAGGACAGGGTGGAAAGCTATTTCGGCATGAGAAAGTTCGAAATGAAAAAAGATGAGGCTGGCATTATGCGGCTGTTCCTCAACGATAAGCCATGCTTCCATAACGGCGTGCTGGACCAGGGATACTGGCCGGAGGGCCTGTATACCGCCCCAACCGACGAGGCCATGATAGAAGACATACGCTCCATGAAGGAGCTGGGGTTCAATATGCTGAGGAAGCATATAAAAATTGAGCCTCTGCGCTGGTATTACCATTGCGACAGGCTGGGTATGCTGGTATGGCAGGATATGATAAACGGCGGGGAAAAGTACGATCCCCTTACCGTTATTGCCCCCCTGTTTACCGGGGCAAAGATAAAGGACGACAGGTATTCCCGCTTTAGCCGCACGAATGATGAGGGCAGGGAGCAGTTTAAAAAAGAACTGGATGAGATGATAGCCAATCTTTACAGCTGCGTATCCATAGCGGTATGGGTGCCCTTCAACGAAGGCTGGGGACAGTTTGATGCGGCGGAGATAACCGGGCGCATAAGAAGCATGGATCCTACCCGCCTTATAGATCATGCCAGCGGATGGCATGATCAGGGCGTGGGCGACATATACAGCCGCCATGTATACTTCAGGCCCTATCGCTTCAGGGCGGACGACAGGGGCAGGGCGGCAGTCCTTACGGAATGCGGAGGCTACAGTCTGCGCCTTACGGGCAGCGGCGAGGCCGCAAAGGAATTCGGCTATAAAAAGCTGAAGAGCCGGGAAGAACTGATGGCGGCGTATAAAAAACTGTACGAGCAGGAGATAATCCCCTCCATACCAAAGGGCCTCTCCGGCGTGGTATACACCCAACTCAGCGATGTGGAAGGCGAGACCAACGGCCTTTACACCTACGACAGGGAGGAACTGAAAGTGGATGGGGATGCGGTTCGGGAAATAAACCGCAGACTTACCTATACCCCTCAGGGGGAAAGCGAAAGCTGATCCTGGCGGCAAAGTCCCCCGCAGTTGGCGATGGCTTCGGCCAGAAAGTCAACGGTATTCAGAGCCTGTTCCAGGGTGTTGGCGTTGTGACCCACCTCCACCAGCAGACATTGATCGGATATGTGCTGATTATATCGTCCGGGTTTTACCCGTATTTCACGGACGAGGTCTTGACTGATATCCGCCACGTATTCGGTTATTCGCTTGGCAAGGGCATAGTTTGCTTCAAAGTCCGGCATTTCGGAATAGCCGGTTCCCGTTGCCCCTTTGCCTGTGCCGACGACGAACATTATTCGCGCATATTCTTTGCCGTCTATGGTAACATAGTCGGCAATTTCTTTTGGGTTGTTGCCGTAGGCGTCCCGGTGCACGTCGATAAACATTGTTATGGAGGGGTATTTTTCTTTATATTTTTCCATGGTGACCACCGAGCGTGAGTAAGCCGTGGCAAGCTTGGGCGGCTCGTGATTGGTGGTGTCGTGCAGCACCGCTATGCCGTAGCTTCTCAGCCGCTCCGCAAGCTTTTCTCCCACGGCAATCATGTTTTTGTCGCTTTCCAGGGTGCGCCATTTACTGCTGTCCTCGTATGTGTAATCCTCGGTTTTAAAATATGCTTCTGTGGCGTGGGTGTGGTATATGAGTATCTTGGGTTCGCTGCCCCCAAGGTCTATATCCGGGGCGCTTGGGATCAGCTCTATGCTGATACCGGGAGGAACTGATGGGGACGGCTCCTGTTCCGGCGGTTCATTTTGAAAAGGAACGGCATGAAGAAATGGAAACTGCATGGAAAGCAGCAGGTGGGAAAGTTCCCCATTGGCGCCGTAATAAGCCCTCATCTGCAGCCCATAGAGAGTAATACATACAAAAAACAATATAAGCGGGCCCAAGGATATTCTCTTTGTTTTGCGGCGTTTCTTCTGCATAGCGTGACAAGCCCTCCCATACATGGTTATGAGGGAGGGCGGCAGGGTATGCTATGGTTTTTTTGGAGGGCCTATGCTATGAGCATTCGAACATCATGGTAATCCGTCCTGAAAAGGGCAAGGTTTATGGCATCGGCAAGCACCCGGGACATATCTTCTACGATGGCATCGATATCCTTTGGCGTAACCACCAGAGGTCCGAGGCTTTCGCTTATCACCTCCGCAGCCAGGTCTCGGAGCTTACCTTCGTCCCCATGAAGTCCCGTCTTGTCCGCTATGAGCGAGATGACCTCCTGGGATATGGTGGCGGCGTGTACCACCATGGGCACGCCTATGGCTATAACAGGCACGCCGAAGGTCTGACGGGTAAGGCCCTTTCGGGTATTGCCAACGCCGCTGCCGGGGCTTATGCCGGTATCCGTCAGCTGTATAGTGGTGCTTATGCGGGCGGCCCGGCGGGAGGCAAGAGCGTCAATGGCAATGATAAGGTCCGGCTTGATATGCTCCGCAACCCCCCGCACTATTTCCGTGGTCTCCACGCCGGTAACGCCCAATACTCCCGGCGCAACGGAGCATACCGAGCGCACGGGCCGTGGCAGAGCATCCGGCATATATTCGTTTATGTGGCGGGTAACGTATATCCTTTCCGCTACCCGGGGGCCCAGGGAATCCGGAGTGATGGAGCGGTTTCCAAGGCCGACAACAAGAACTGTGGCCTTATCGTCAAGGGCGCCGAACATATGTATTATCTCTTCGGATAATGCCTTGCTGACCTCCTCAAACAGGGGAAGGGGACGGTTTGCAAGGTTCGGTGCGTCCAGCGTAACGTACAGGCCAACGGGCTTTTCCAGCTTATTGGCCGCCTCGTCTGTTTCTATTTTTATGCGGGATACGGCGTAGCTTTCGGATTCTTCCGTTTGCTCTGTAACGCCTTGTATATCGGGATTCAGCTCACGGGATTCCATGGCAAGGTCTGTATATATGCTGCTGGCCATTTTTTGCCTCCTAAAAGAATAATATACTTGTATTATGGCAAAAAAGCGGATACAATATTTTGCGGAAAAACACCGAAACAGAAAAATACAGGCTTGCAATGGGCAGGTTCATGTGATATAATGCATTCTGTTCGAGTAAAAAAGACACAGGGGGTGAATTGTTTTGGCTAACCATAAGTCCGCTTTGAAGCGCGTAGGCATCAGCGAGAAGAAGAACCTTCGCAACCGCATGATTACGTCTCAGGTTAAGACTGCTGTCAAGAGCTTCGACAAGGCTCTGGCTTCCGATGACAAGGCCGCTATCGATAGCGCCTATGTCAACGCTGTAAGTACCGTCGATAAGGCAGCCGGTAAGGGCGTTATCCATAAGAACGCCGCTGATCGCAAAAAGGCTCAGTTGGCAATAAAGCTGGCGGCAAAATAAAGCCAAAAGAATTGCCCGTTTGATAGACCCGTTAAAGGCCAACCTGCTGGTTGGTTTTTTTCGTGCGAAAGAGAGGAATTACGCTTATGAAGAACAAGGGTGTTTATTATGCATTGGGAGCCGGCATAAGCTGGGGTGTGAGCCTCGGTATATTTGCCCGCTATATGACGGCGTTTGGTTTTACCGCTATGCAAATATCCGCCGTCCGTACTACAATAAGCGCAATAACTTTTATTCTTTTTGCCCTTATAACCGACAGAGGGGCATTTAAACTGAAAATTAAAGACAGCTGGATATTCCTTTGCTCCGGTTTCATAAGCGTAACGCTGTTCTGCTGGTGCTATTTTACCGCTACGGCGAACTGCTCACTGGCGGTTGCGGGCATACTGCAGTATACTGCGCCCATATGGGTGGTAGTGCTGTCGGCAATAGTGTTCAAGGAGCCCATAACAAAGGTAAAGGGCTGTGCTATGGCTGTGGCAATACTGGGAAGCGCATTGGTAAGCGGAATAACCGAGGGCGTGGGCAATGTATCTGTGCTGGGTCTTACCGCGGGAGTGCTCTCCGGCATAGTGTACGGGCTGTATACCATATTCACCCGCTTTGCCGTGCCAAAGTATCGCACCATGACCATAAACCTGTATACCTTTATTGTAGCATCTGTATCCGCGTTGTTGATGGCGGGGCCTGCAAGAACCGTGACTGCCGTATGCGCCCCGGAAGTACTGCCCACGGCTGTTATAGGCGGAATAATGTGTGCTGCGCTGCCCTATTACCTTTATAATAAGGGGATGGAAACGCTGGATAACGGCAAGGCAAGTATTCTGGCCACCATAGAGCCTGTGATAGCGGTGATGGTGTCCGTGTTCTTCTTCAAAGAGCCGTTGAGCCTTGCCGCTTTTATCGGCATAGTGCTGATACTGGGCGCTGTGCTGGCAATAGCATTGCAGCGTGACAAGCCCTCCGCAGCGCAGACGGAAGCGGAATAGAATAACATATCATATAAAAAGTCCGAATATGATTCGGGCTTTTTTGTGAAATAAAGGAAAAAATAAAAAATGTTTAAAGGAATTTGCCCTTTTGCGCAGAAAGACACAAGAAAGGGATTTTTTAAAGCCCTGTAAGGAGGCCTTTATATGATAGACAGCAAAACATTCAGACAGCATATAGAGGACAGCGAGCGCATGCTGCTGTCGCCCTATGCGGCCTTCTCTGCGGATACACAGGGCAGAGAACGGCCTTTGCAGCTCTGCCCTGTGCGCACGGAATATATTAGGGACAGGGACAGGATAATACACTGCAAATCCTTCCGCAGGCTAAAGCATAAAACTCAGGTATTCCTCTCTCCCAAGGGAGATCATTACCGTACAAGGCTTACCCATACCCTTGAGGTGAGCCAGATAGCCCGCACCATATCAAGGGGTCTCAGGCTGAATGTGGATCTTACTGAGGCTATAGCTATGGGTCATGACCTTGGACATACTCCCTTTGGTCATGCGGGGGAGGAGGTGCTGAATGAGCTTCTTCGGGATGAGGGGGGCTTTGAGCATAACGAGCAGAGCATCCGGGTGGTGGAAAAGCTGGAAAACGACGGCAAGGGATTGAACCTCACCCTTGAAGTAAGGGACGGCATACGCCATCATAAAAAGAACGGCACTCCTATGACGCTGGAAGGATATGTGGTAAGCTACGCGGACCGCATTGCCTATATAAACCACGACATCGATGACGCCATAAGGGCCGGGATACTATCGGAAGAGGACCTGCCCAAAAGCTGCATAGAGATTCTGGGCCGCAGCCATGGCGAGCGAATAAATACCCTTATACTCAACATACTGGAACACAGCTTCATGAAACCCCAAATAACCATGAGCCGGGAAGTCATGGAGCAGTTCAATGTGCTGAGGGATTTCATGTTCGAAAACGTATACCTAAACGGGAGGGCTAAAGGGGAGGAAGACAAGGGCAAGCACCTTGTGGAGCAGCTGTTCGGATACTATCTGAACCACGTTGACCTGCTGCCGGAGGAATTCCGCATGAATCTGGAGGAAGACGGAGCAAAGCGGATAGTGGCGGATTATATCGCCTGTATGACGGACACATACGCCATTACCGACTTTGAGCGGCTGTTCGTGCCTCGGGAGTGGAGCTGCCTTTAGCAAAAATAAATAAAGGATTTTCACGATTTTTATCGAATAAGACAAATTGGCGCAAAAAACAGAAAGGGGGAGGACATGGCAAGATTTCCGGATTCATGGATGAGCGAGTTGCTGAGCAAAAGCGACATTGCCGCCATAGCATCCGAGTATACCCTTCTTAAGCCCAAGGGAAAGCGGCTTTGGGGCTGCTGTCCTTTTCACAGCGAGAAAACTCCTTCTTTTTCCGTAACGCCGGATACTCAGCTGTATTACTGCTTTGGCTGCCATGCGGGCGGCAGTGTGGTGCAGTTCGTTATGGAAATGGAAAAGCTAAGCTATATCGATGCCATAAAATACCTTGCTCAGCGGGCAGGTATGGAGCTGCCGGACGAGGTGGACGATGCGAAGCTTCGTCAGGAGCGGGCGGTGAAGGAGCGGCTGTACGCCGCCTGCAAGGCCGCCGCCATGTTTTACCATGAAATGCTCATGTCCCCTAAGGGAAAGATTGCCCAGCAGTATCTGGCGAAGAGGGGGATAGACGGCGCCGTTGCCACAAAGTTTGGCCTTGGCTACGCTCCTCCGGGATGGGACAACCTGCTCAGCCACCTTATGAAAAAGGGCTTTTCCCAAAAGGAACTTATCTCTGCGGGCCTTGCGGTGCAGGGCAATAAGGAGGGCAGCTGCTACGATGCTTATCGTGACAGGATAATATTTCCCATAATAAACACATACAAGCGGGTTCTGGGCTTTGGCGCCCGAACCATGGGGGATGATATTCCAAAGTATATCAATACCGGCGACACACCCATATTCAACAAGCGAAACAACCTTTACGCCATAAATCTGCAAAAGGGCGAGCACAATGCGGATCTTATAATGGTGGAAGGCTATATGGATGTTATAAGCTTGTATAAAGCGGGGGTAAAGAACGCCGTAGCCAGCCTTGGCACCGCCCTTACCCAGCAGCAGGCACGGCTTATAAAGCGATTTGTGTCCCGTGTATATATAAGCTACGATGGGGATTCCGCAGGCCAGAACGCCACATTGAGAGGCCTTGATATACTTTCAAAAGAGGGCCTTGAGGTGCGGGTGATAGTTATCCCGGACGGTATGGACCCCGATGACTACGCAAGAAAGTACGGCGGCGAGGAGTACCTCTCCCTGAAGGACAAGGCCGTAACGCTAAACGCCTTTAAGCTGGACAGCCTTATGAACGGCCTCGATATGAACACGGCGGACGGCAGGGAGGAATATGCTAAGAAAGCCTGCGGGCTGCTGTCAGAGCTGCAGCCGGTGGAGCAGGAGCGGTATATTCCTACCGTTTCCAGAAGGACAGGCCTTTCGGCGGACACAATACAGCGCCAATGCGGCCTTGCCCCCCGTGTGGAAGGGAATATCATTGGCAATAATCGGAATACTAAGCAGAAATCCAGAGAGGCGTCAGAAGGGCCCAACAAGGCGGAAGTATCACTGCTCAGCTGCATGATAAGCTCCCCTGATGTGCTGATTTACACCATGGACAAAATGGCAGAATACGGCGTAGGTTTTTCATCCGAGGGGCTGGACAGCTTTGCGGCCAAGCTGCTGGTGATAAACGCCGGGGGAAATACGCCCAATATCCCTTTGATGCTGTCAGAACTGCCTGCTGAGGCTGCTGAGACGGTAAGCGCAGCGCTGGGTATGGAAGAGCAGATGACGGACCCAGCGGCGGTTGCGGAGGACTGTATAAAGTCCATTGTCAGGGCAGCTTTGGATGAGCGGATAACCCGGCTGGCCTCCGAAATGGAGAAAAGCGGAGATGTCTGCACAAGAAACGAATACATGAAGCTTGTACAGAAGCGGGCTTCATTAAAATAAACAGAGAACACCTAAAAAAAGCAAAAGGAGAAACTGGTTTTGGAGAACAAGGAGCCAAAGAAGAGCCAGAATAAGATTGAGGATCTTGTGGAGCTGGGCAAAAGCAAAGGCGTGCTCACCTACAAGGAGGTAATGGACACTCTGGAGGAGCTGGAGCTGGATTCCGAGCAGATCGAAAGGATTTACGATCGCTTTGAGGCCCTCAATATCGACGTGGTGGAAGAGACGGATGCCGCAGATGTGGCGGAGGATATCGCCGACATAGAGAACGATCTGGGTGCTGCGGAGGGCGTCGCCATAGATGACCCCGTTCGTATGTACCTTAAGGAAATAGGCAAGGTGCCCCTGCTGAGCGCCGCAGAGGAGATTGAGATCGCCAAGCGCATGGCAGAGGGGGATCAGGAGGCCAAGCGCCAGCTGGCGGAGGCAAACCTGCGCCTTGTTGTATCTGTAGCCAAACGCTATGTGGGCCGTGGGATGCTGTTCCTTGACCTTATTCAGGAGGGCAACCTGGGTCTCATAAAGGCGGTAGAAAAGTTTGACTACCGCAAGGGATACAAGTTCTCCACATACGCCACATGGTGGATACGTCAGGCTATCACCCGCGCCATAGCGGATCAGGCTCGTACTATCCGCATTCCTGTGCATATGGTAGAGACCATAAACAAGCTTATCCGTGTAAACCGCCAGCTTTTGCAGGAATATGGCCGTGAGCCCCGCCCCGATGAGATAGCCCGTGAGATGGGCATCAGCGAAGAAAAGGTAAGGGAGATAATCAAGGTAGCTCAGGAGCCTGTGTCCCTTGAGACCCCCATCGGCGAGGAGGAGGACAGCCATTTGGGCGACTTTATCCCGGATGACGACGCGCCCGCCCCCGCAGAGGTTGCTGCCTTCACCCTGCTGAAGGAGCAGCTTATCGAGGTATTGGATACCCTTACTCCCCGGGAGGAAAAGGTGCTGCGTCTCCGCTTTGGTCTGGACGACGGCAAGGCCCGTACCCTTGAGGAAGTGGGCCGGGAGTTCAACGTTACCCGTGAGCGTATCCGCCAGATAGAGGCCAAGGCCCTGCGCAAGCTCCGCCATCCTTCCCGCAGCAAAAAGCTGAAGGATTTCCTTGAATAGACGAATAACGGTAAATTCATATAGATTCCCCAAAAGTGTTAAACCGAGAGGAGGACAAAATGAAAAAAAGACTGTTTATAGCAATGCTTGTCGTGATCGCTCTGTTGGCCGTGGCCTGCGCCGCTCCTGCCCCCGTGGCTGAGCCCGCTCCCGCAGAGGAAGCCGCTTCTGAAGTTGAAGCGACCGAAGATGTTGCACAGGAAGCCGAGCCCGAATATACCATGCCGGAAAATGAAATGGGTCTTGCCAACGCCACCGTTGCGGATATTCAGAAGCTGGTTGAGGATGCAGGTTCTTTCTATCTCTATGTTGACGGCGGCGAAGCTGTGCCCTATGACTATGAGGCGCTGAATCAGGGCGTTGTAACCTTGCTTAAGGACTATGAATTCCCCGCCGACTTCTACTATGTGAATGCCAGCATCCTGCCCGAAGAGGAATATGCCGTGCTGAAGGCTGCTCTTGGCGTTGAAGAGGCTGAGGTTGCCGAGGGCGTTGCTACCTACGGCGGTCTGTATGCCTTTGAAAACGGCGCTCTGAAGAACACCAGATACGATTTTGTTCCCAGCGAAGAAAACACCAAAATTTCCAGCAAGGTTGTAAATTTCGTATTTGAAAGCGATCTGTTTACCAACGATCACGGCTGGGAGCTTGTGACTTATGAGCAGTTGAAGGAAAAGCGGGATTCCGGTGAAAAGTTTATGGTATATGTGGGCCGCGACACCTGCCCCTACTGTATGCCTTTTGCTAACAGCCTTGTAACCGCCCTTGAGACCAGCCCCGCCAATGTGCCCGTATACTATTTCTACACTCAGTCCTTCAAGACTGCAATCAACAGGGCCGAAGATGGCGCTCAGGAAGCATGGGATGCCGTAAAGGAAGATATAGGCTTCCAGTACACTCCCTCTCTGCTGGTATTTGAAGGCGGCGAGCAGATACTTGCCTGCGACAGCGGAGTAGGCTCCGAATACTTTGATATGACAGACGATGAAAAACAGGTTGAGCGTGATAGAGTGGCAGCAGAATTAGAGCTGTGGCTTCTCGAGTATGGCCTTACCGGCGACGTTGCCTGATAAAAGACTAATTGAATATACCGTTATAAAAAGCCGCACATCCGTGCGGCTTTCTGCATATCTCGGGGCTATTGAAGCTGCTTCAATACCGAATCCAGCCGCTGCTGCTGCTCAGCGGTAAGCATGGGGGCGATGCGCCCCGCCACGTCTGCAAGGGCCGCAGGGTCTATTAGGCCGTTTTGCTTTGCGGCGGTAAGTTCGTCCATAAGCTCCGCCTCGGATTTGCCGCCGTATTTATTCACTGCGTCCTGTACATTGCCGAGGATATTTGGATCTATATTCTCGGCAGTTTTTTTTATTTCGTTCACATTGGGCATGGGTTTGCTGCCACGCAGGGTACGCTTCATATCATCACCTCAGGGTAATAATATGCGGATGGTTGGTGAAAGGTTCATTCGGCCCGCCTTTTGCATACAATAAAGTACCGGGGCATATGCTGTTCCCGGTAGAAGGGAGGGCCGGAAGTATGCAAAGAACCGCCCCAACATCATTACCACAGCGGCGGCAGGAGGGTAATCCCGGCTCACCCGCCCTTACCATGGCCAGCCGTATCCGAGCTGAGCAGGGCCCAGAAAGGGCGGCTCAGTATCTTAGCGCCATGGAGCCTTTTCTTGCGCCGGGTGAGCGCACCTACATAGCCTATACCCTGGGTCTGCCTATACCGCAGCCCGTCCAGCAGAGCTATTCTCAGCCCCAGTCACAGCAACCGTCCAACCCACTGGGCGCTTTGGGCAATATGGGCAATCTCGGCAATATAGGCGGCATAATGCAGATGATGCAGCTGATAAACAGCCTGCAGGGCGCTCATGGCGGACAGGGCGGGCCAAACCAGCTTGCTCAGATGCTGGGCAGCCTTATGGGCGGCGGACAGAAATAGAGGTTTGCGGCATAAAAAAACGGATGCGTGAGAAACTGCTGCATCCGTTTTGCGCTATGGTAAGTATTATGCGAATATGCCCAAAAGCATACCTATGCCTGTTCCAGGATAATGGCCCCATATGCCGCGGAAGAGTCCGGGGAGTATCGCTTCCCCTTATTTAAATAATCAAGAGAAAAACCGCGGAGCCGGCGGGTAAAATGTCATGCGTACAATTATGCTTTGCGAGCGGAGCCGTATGAATCCGCCCGGTGCTTTATAAGCTCCGCCGCTATGCTTATGGCTATTTCTGCGGGAGTTTCAGCCCCTATGGGCAGGCCGATGGGGGTGTGTATGCGGTCGATGTCCCTGTCGCTTATGCCTGCTTCCCTAAGGCGCTTATTGGTGGCAGCTATCTTCTGGCGGCTGCCGATAACGCCTACATAGCTTGCGGGGGTACGCAGCGCCTGCTCAAGGAGCAGATAATCCCCCTGATGGCCTCGGGTCATTATTACGATATAGTCCTCCGGATTTACGGTGATACGGGAGGACATTTCGGTATATGGGGCAGTGATTATCTTCATTGCGCCGGGGAAAAGGGCGGGATGGGAAAATTGCTCACGATCCTCATACAGCACCACGGAAAAACCAATATGGACCAGCACAGGCAGCAGCTCCTGAGATACATGACCTCCGCCGAAAAGATAAAGGGTATCCGAGCGGGTAAGGGGCATTACAAACCAGCTTCCGTCGGGCGCAAGGGCAGGTTTGGGGCATACGAGGGGAAGTACGGCATCCGCAGACAGGGAAAAGCCTGCGGGAAGGCCGGTTTCACGGGAGTAAATCCCCATTGCGCCATCTGAGAGGGAGGTGATCAGCCATGTATTCCGGCGGGCGTCGTACAGTTGGGCAATGTCCGCAAAAAGCTGCGTGGACTGCTCGTCCCGGGCTGATACATAGCGGAAATATATCTTTACCCGTCCGCCGCATATCATGCCTATATCGGCAAGCTGGTTTGGGGTAAGTATGAATTCCCTGACGCCGGAAACGCCGCTTTTTAATACCGTTGCGGCGTGCAGTATGCTCTGATATTCCACAGGGCCGCCGCCGATGGTGCCGGATATGGATCCATCGGAGAAAACGGCCATGGATGCGCCGCTGCCCCGGGGAGTTGAGCCGAAGCTTTGTATGATGTTGCAAAATACCAGATCCTGTCCCTTTAAAAGGGCGCTGTGCATTGATAAAAATAACTGTTTCATGGGTAAATTATGCACCCAAAGATAAAAACGGTCAATAGAAAAAGCAAAAGGCAGCCGGGTTTTACGGCTGCCAACAGGCTCAGAAGTATATCACCTTTATGCGCTTGCCCATGAGCTTGAGGCACTCGGCAAGTTCTTTTACAAGCTGCATTTTTATGGTGAAGTTTATGGGAAAATCCACATTCTGGTGGGCGGGATTTATGGCTTTGCCCACGAAGAAGTTTATATCAGTTGCCTCCTCAAACAGCATACGGGATATGAGGGATGCGGCGTCCTTTTTAAAGCTCCATTTTTCAAAAGCCTTGTTGTCGGCGAGGCAGTCTCTGGCATATTCCAATACCCTGCTTATGGTTATCACGCCCTCGGTAACCAGATCTGCGCCGTCCAGTGTGGCGATGGGGGGTATATCGGGGTCGCTGGAGGTAAGGCCGGGTAAGAGGGGCTTTTTAAGGTATTCGGAAGCAATTGCGGAGGTAGTGCCGCCGCAGATTATATGCTTGCCTTCTTTGGCAAAGAACAAGGACATCATCTTGTTGCAGTCGCTGCGGTTGGCGGGGGGGCCTATTATGAGGTTTACGGGTTCCCTGCGGCGTATGCGAACCACGCAGGCGGTGGCATCGTCTGAGGGTTTGCCGCCGTACAGCTTGCTGGTTTCGTTTATCAGCAGGGTGGAAAGGTTTTTTGCGCTGTATCCCACCTGGCAGAGGGGAGCCATGAATTCTGCGATATCGCTGCTTTTCCAGCCAAAGTTATAGGACAGGCCTATGCCTGCGTGTTCAACGCCATCAGAAAAGGCGAGAAAAACATCTCCTTCCTGTATATCTACTTCGGTCTTTATGAGAGTTTTGTCGGCTATAACAAACTCACGAAAGTGAAGGGGAATGGGTGCGCCATCCCGGAGAAGAATGACCTTTGGATTGTCATATTGTATTATCTCGGCGGTGCGGTTGTTCACGATGCGGATTATGGTAAAGGTGGAATATGCCACCTGACGCACCGAGCATACCGGCAGCGTCTCTATAAGAGTCTGGACTGCGTATTCCAGTTTAAGCCCGGAGGCAAGCATTGTGGAAAGTATTTTTGAGGTAAGGGTGGATAGTATGCTGGCCTTAACGCCGCTGCCTAATCCGTCGGCAAGCACCATGGTGGTGCTGTTGCCGTCTTCCGGTTCGATTATTTCCACATGATCTCCGCATAGCTGCTCTCCGTGGTGGTTGATGCTGAGGCAGCCGATATCAGCGCATAGATTATTGGTCGTTATCATGGGCGATGGACTCCTTGAGCTTGGTAAGGGCTATTTTGGTTTCTGCAGCAGTTTCACCCAGAAGGTACGCTATTTCCTGCACTATACGCATTTGCTTATCTACCACCCTGTCAGCCGTTTCTATGGTTTGGCGGCTGAGAGCGTCATGGCTCTTGCGGGCGTTTTCCTCGTCAGTAACATCACGGAATATGCCTATAAGGTTTCCGGATTTTTTATCGTGGACGATGGTAAGCTCAAGATAGCTGCCAAGCTCTGCATAATAATCCCGCTTATCTTTTATTTGACGTATATTTTCTGCGGCGTGTACAAAATCGGAGGGATCCATTATGCGGATGAGCGGCTCGCCCAGCACATCTGAGCGCGTATTAACGTGCAGCATTTTCATTGCGGAGAGGTTTAGCTGCTGAACCTCCAATGATTCGTTCACAACCAGTATGCCGTTGGGGGTATTGTCCAGTATGGTATTGGTAAATCGCTCGGACTTTTCCATAAGGTAGGGCAGACACATATCAATTTCTGCCTTGCCCCGGAACACGGCGGCGGCCTTTTCCCGGCAGGTATCATATCCGCAGGTTCCGCAGTTTAGCTCATCCGAAGGGGAGGTTTTTCCCATTTTTCGGAGAATATCCTCAATTTGTGCGGTGGTGGGGGCGTCTTTGTTTATGGCAACGCTGATATGTCCGTATAAGAGCGTCTGATGGGAAGGCTGGACTACGGGGAAATCTTCTTTGCCGGCATAGGCATGTATGGCGCTGTATCCCTTCAGGGGGGATGCGTTGTTTTTACGCATTATAGGCCCTCGGATGCAGCTTCCTGCGCAGGAGGACATCTCTATAAAGCAGCGATGCACTCCGCCCCTGGCAATATCGTCCAGGGCAGCAATGCAGTTGTCCATGCCGTCTATGGTAAGATAGGTATAGTCGGGATTTTTGTAAGAAAGGGTGCCGAGTATGCCGCCGGAGGTGGGGAATATGCGGGAACGGCTTTGCTCTGAGCTGTCCATTATGCGCTCCGGGGCAATGCCGGCGTTTTTCATCATTGCGTTTATTTCGTCAAATGTGATGGCGGCATCCACCATGGCTATGGCAGCCTCGTCCTTTTTGGAAAGGCAGGGGCCGATAAATACGGTTTTTGCCCCGGGATGACGGTGCTTTATATGTTCGCTATGGGCGTGCATGGGGGTTATCACAGGGGCGAGGCAGCTCAACAGCTGAGGATAGTATTTTTCCACAAGGAGGTTTACCGTATGGCAGCAGGAGGTGATGATTATATCCTGGACCCCTTCTTTGAGAATGCGCTCATATTCCCGCTTTACTATGGTGGCGCCGATGGCGGTTTCCTCCGCATCCGCAAATCCCAGCTTTATAAGGGCGTCACGCAGGGCATTTATGCCTACGCCTTCAAAATACGCAACGAAGGACGGTGCTATGCTGGCATATACGGGGGCGTCGCCCCTAAGCAGAACGGATACCAGCTCGGTTTGGTTTACGATATCCTTGGCGCCCTGAGGGCAGGTAATATAACACTCGCCGCAGAGTACGCATTCATCGGGGATGACATTTGCCTGGCTGCCGGAGAAGCGTATGGATTTCACACGGCAGTGACGTATACACTTATGACAGTTTTTGCAGTTTGATTTTTTGAATGTGATGTATTCCATGACAGACGTTACCTTTCGAAATATATATATAAAAGATGGAATGAGCGGGGGAATTAAAGGCCGGACAAAGCCGCATCCCTGAAAAAATCATCCACGGTATCGGGTGAGACGGAGTAATATTTGCCGTATACCGTTACACTTACGCCGGCCTAGCACGATTCCATGCAGAAAGCGCCCTGAAGATGCCCCCTGTAATCGAGGCAACATTCTGTTACAGGATGATGCACTCTGCTGACAACCTTGTGAGAGCTCTTATGCTATATAAGTCAAATACACTTGTTAAAAAATGGCAAAACGCTGATATAAATGTATGTATGGCTTGTTATCGTTTCCTTGGCATGGAGCGGAGAAGGGCCATTTCCAATGCGGCGGTATCCGTCTGCTGTCCGGATACCTGCAAATATCCCACATTGGCAAAGCGGCGAAGTATATCCACTATTTCCCCGCGGGAATAGCGCAGGGCGGCCTCATACGCTTTTTTCATGGGATAGCTGCTGCCGGTTATGGCAAGGACCCGATCCCGGTTAAATCCTTTGTCTATATAAGTGCGGGCGGTGAGCATTTCCTTGAAGCGGTTTTCCATATATGCGGCTATGCCGAATGGGTTTTCTCCATCCGACAGCATGGAGTGGTATGCCCTTAGGCCATCCTGAGCCTTGCCGGCAAGGAAGTAATCCTGCATATCGAATATGCGCACCTCGAGGCTGCGGGTGACGCAGGCGGATATGGCTTCACGGGTAAGCTCGTTTCCGGGGCCCACATAACCGGCGGCTTTGGTAAGCTCGTTATTAAGGGAAGATATATCGCAGCCCACAAGGTTTACGATATGCCTTGCGGCTTCGGCGGTTATGGTCACATTCAGCCGCTTTTGCTGCTGTATTACCCACTTTGTGGCTTCCGGGGCGTCGCATTTATAAAACTCCACAACCCCGCCTGCCGCCTTTATGGCTTTTACTATGGCAAATGTGTCCTTTACTTTGCCGCGTATGAAGAATACAAGCAGAGTGCTTTCGGGCATGGCGGGAATATATTTTACCAGCTTTTCCCCGTCGTTTTCCGTGGGGATTGTCCGGCATATGACAATGCGGCGCTCTGAGAAAAAGGGCAGCGTTTCGCAGGCGGAAATAAGCTCATCCGCCGAGGCGCTTTCAAGGATCTGCAAATTCAGCTCCCGCGTCACGTCGTCAAGGGTGTCTTTTAGGGCTTTCAGGGCGCTGTCTTTTATGAATTCCTCCTCGCCCCGCATAAGGTATGCTCCTGCGAGGGAGTTGTTCTTTATGTTTTTGAAAAACGTCATATAATCCATGATGGCATTATATCATGCACAGCACCGCCCCTGCAAACATGGCGGCGCAGGCGAAATATTTCTTTTCTGCGGATATGAGGGGATAGTCCGAAATGCATATGTAACCAAGGTATATGAACAGGCAGGCTGCGGAGGAGATGCCCGCTTTCCGCACGGCGAAGCTCACGGAAGATATGGACTCTGCGGCGGCGGTCATTGCGGAAGCAAGAAAAACGGGAACTGCCGCAATGATACCGGCGATGCCGGGCGCGGCAAGTCCAAGCAAACAGGTTAGCAGGGCGGATACGAAAACAAGGGGAACTATGGGCAGTATCAGCATATTGGCAAAAAGGCCAAGCACAGGTATAACGCCGAAATAGTACACCGACAGGGGCAATGTGCCAAGCGTGCCGCATATGGATAGGGATATGATGGCGGCTATATCGTCAGGTAGGAAGTTTAGCTTTTCGGATACCGGCCTCATAAGCAGGGCGATAGCGAGCACTGCGCCAAAGGACAGCTGAAAGCCTATATCAAACAGAGAGGCAGGATCCGCCAAAAGTATCGCAACAGCAGCAAAGCAAATGCCGGACAGCATATCATATCTTCTGCCGCAGACCCTGCCGTAAAGGGCGGTAAGGGTCATAATTGTGGCCCGGACAAGGGAGGCAGGGAAGGCTGCTATGGCGCAATATACAAAGAGCAGAGTGGCGGTTATACCGAATTTTGGCTTTGCAGGACACTTTTTTGTAAGCCGGTCCATGATGGCCGCAATGAAAGAAACGTGCAGACCGGAAAGGGCCAGCACATGGGCAATGCCGCTCATACGGTAGGCGGCGTAGGCTTCGGCGGAAATATTTCCCTTGCAGCCCCAAAGCATAGCCTGAAGCATGGGTGCCTGCTCTCCAAAGAGTGAGGATGTGGTTTGGAGGAGCAGTTCCCGGATATGCTGAAAGTGAGCGATAATATAGGCCGGAAGCTCCAGCGGACGAAACGGGCAGCGTATTATGCCTATAGCTGCGGCAATTGCGAATATGGCGCAGCCCCGGCGGCGGAAACCCATGGCAAAGGCGAAAAAGCACAGGAAAAGGCACATAGCGATAAAGAGCCATGTGCCTTTTATGACATCACAAAGAATTATGCCCGCGCACAGCCCCAGGGCCGATGCTGCCATGGGCCTATGGTGAAATACCAAATGGCGGGCGTCCATTGAGTTAGCCCTTGAAGGCTACTACTTCTATTTCAACAAGACCGCCGGCGGGCAGCTTTGCGACCTGAACGCAGGAACGACCGGGGAAGTCAGAACCGAACTGATCGTTATATACCTTGTTTACGGTGGCGAAGTCGCCCAGGTCCACAACGAACACGGTGGCCTTAAGCACATCCTTCATGGTTGCGCCGGCGGCGGAAAGCACGTTTTCAATATTTATGAGGGCCTGACGGGCCTGAGCCTCAACGCCCTCAACAAGCTTGCCGGTGGAGGGGTCTATGCCCAGCTGACCGGAGGTGAACACAAATCCGTTGGCCTCGCAGGCGTGATTGTAGGGACCCAGAGCGGCGGGGGCTTTTTCGCAGTTGATTATATTCTTCATGGCATATATCTCCTTTTGATTTTTTGCAGTAAGCTTATACCAAAATGCTACACCTGACGGCAGCGTTTGTCAATCCGCCTTGTATGAAGAAAGGCTGCGGTTCCACATTATCAGGCCGTCCTCCCCGGTATCGGTATAATACTTTTTGCGGCGGCCTGCAACCTCAAAGCCCATTGAGGTATAAAGATTCTGGGCGACTGTGTTGGATATGCGAACCTCCAGCGTCATGCTTGCGCAGCCGTGCAGCAGTGCGGTTTTAATCATGTGTTCCATGAGCTTTCTGCCGTAGCCATTACCCCGGAAATCGGGATGAACAGCCACGTTTGTTATATGGGCCTCGCCGTACATTATCCACATACCGCCGTAGGCAGTTATAACGCCGTCCAGTTCCCCAACACGGTAATGGGCAATGCTGTTCTTCAGCTCGCCCAGCAAAGAGCTTTCGGACCAGGGGGAGCGGAAGCACAGCCGCTCCATCTCTGCTACGCGGGGCACATCCGCCTTCTGCATGGGACGAAATTCCATACTCATTTACTTTTTCTCCTTTGCGAGGCGTTCCGCCTGAGAAGGGCGAAGGTACAGAGGCATAGCTTCTTTTACGGTATCGCCTGATAAAAGCTTATCCCATGCCGCAAGGCCGGCCTTTGCCGCATCCACATCGTTTTCATCCGAAAAACGGGCGGCGGGCAGCTTTGTCGATATGGCTTCCCTGTGCATGACCGCGCCGTCACCGACAATAAGGATATTGGCGGGCAGAGTATCCAGAAGCTCGCTTATTACAACTGCGGAAGGGGGGAGAAAAATATCATTTTCAGTAAGCGCCATAGCATAGCCGTTGCCGTTTCGGCAGTCTATAAGGGCGCAGGCGTTATGATGGCCATACAGCAGCGCCTCAAGAGAGGTTATCCACACAACGGGCTTATCAAAGGCGGCTGCCATGGCGTTTGCGGCGCATACGCCTATGCGGACGCCGGTAAAGGAACCGGGGCCCGCATCCACGGCAAAAGCGTCCATATCCCCGGGGGAGTATCCTGCGGACTGAAGGGTCTGCTCCGCAAGGAGCATTATGGTTTGCGAATGGGTAAGGCCGCCTTCGCCCCGCTGAAAAGACACGACCTTTCCGTCCTCAATGATGGCGGCGGAGGCGATGGGGCCGGAGGTGGATAAGCAAAGCATCAGCATTTTATACGCTCCAAAAGCTTTTCGTATTGTGCGCCCATGGAAACAAAGCGCAGGGTACGGGGCATTGAGCCGGAACCTGTGATATGCAGCTCAAGCCGCTCGCGTGGCAGAGCGCACGGCACACGTTCGCACCATTCCATGATTATTGCGCCGCCACGGGCAAGATAGTCCTCGAATCCTATGGCGTAAAGCTCATCCTCATCTTCAAGGCGGTAGCAGTCAAAGTGAAAGAGGGGGAGATGCCCTTGATGTTCCCGCACTATGGTAAAGGTGGGGCTTTGTATGTCGTCTATGTTCAGTTCCTTTGCGGCGTATTTGGTGAAGGCGGTTTTTCCCGCCCCAAGGTCGCCAAAGAGAGCGATAAATGCGCCTGGGAAAAGACCTCCCGCCAGATTACGGGCGATTTCCTCAAGATGCTGTTCGGATACGTTTTCAATAGTAAGTTCCATCAATCCAGTGCGCCTTTCGCCAAAAGCTCATCCCTGAGATCAAGGAGTCTGTCCTGCTCAATAGCCTCACGAACCTGTTCCATGAGACGGATGGAGAAGCGCAGGTTGTGGGTGGTTATGAGCTGGGAGGCAAGTATTTCCTTGCATTTTACAAGGTGGCGTATATATGCCCGGGTAAAGCCGTTCTTGCAGGCATAGCAGTCGCAGCCATCTTCTATGGGGGTAAAGTCATGCTCGAATGTGGCGTTGCGAAGCATCTTTTTGCCTGTGCCGGTAAGGGCGAGGCCGTTTCTTGCTATGCGGGTCTGCAGCACGCAGTCAAACATATCCACGCCTCGGATAGCGCCTTCGATAAGGCAATCCGGGCTGCCCACGCCCATAAGGTAACGGGGTTTATTTTCGGGCATATAGGGCATAAGCTGTTCAAGCATATCGTACATTATGGACTTTGGCTCGCCAACGGAGAGGCCGCCTATGCCATAGCCGGGCAGATCCAGCGAGGAAAGGAATTTTGCGCTCTCTATGCGAAGGTCGGCATACATATTGCCCTGAACTATGCCGAAAAGGGCCTGATCCTCTCTTTTATGGGCTTCCTTGCAGCGCACTACCCAGCGATGGGTACGCTCCATGGCGTCTTTGGCATATTCATATGAGGAAGGATAAGGGGCGCATTCATCAAAGGCCATGATTATATCGGCCCCCAGGGCTTCTTCAATTTCCATCACCAGCTCGGGGGTGAAGAAGTGCTTTTTGCCGTCCAGCAATGAGCGAAACTCCACGCCGTCTTCCTTGATCTTGTTTGCTGCGGCAAGGCTGAATACCTGAAATCCGCCGCTGTCGGTAAGTATGGGCTTATTCCAGCGCATAAAGTTATGGAGGCCGCCCGCTTCCGCAATAAGCTTATGACCGGGCCGCTCAAAAAGGTGGTATGTATTGGCAAGGATTATCATTGCGCCAATGTCTTCCACATCACGGGGCAGCATGGCTTTTACCGTGGCCTGAGTACCTACCGGCATATAGCAGGGAGTCTCAATAACTCCGTGAGGGGTATGCAGCCTGCCCCGGCGGGCGCCGGACTGCTTGCAAACATGGAGCAGTTCGTATTTGAAATCGAATTTTTTCATTTGTATAAGGCTCCTTGATCAAAGTATGAGCATGGCATCGCCAAAGCTGAAGAAGCGGTATCTTTGCTCCACGGCGTGCTTGTATACGCTAAGCATTTCCTCCCGGGTGGAGAGGGCGCTTATGAGCATAAGAAGGGTGGATTCCGGCAGATGGAAGTTGGTTATGAGCTTGTCCACCGCCTTAAATTTATAGCCGGGGGTGATGAATATATCCGTCCAACCGGAACCTGCGTGGACTATGCCTGCTTCGTCGGCTACGCTTTCCAGTGTGCGGCAGGAGGTGGTGCCCACGGCGAATATCCGCCCGCCCTTTGCCCGTGCATTGTTTATGAGAGCGGCGGTTTCCTCAGTACATTCGTAATATTCCGAATGCATGTGGTGATCTTCAAGGTTTTCTGCGGATACGGGACGGAATGTGCCAAGGCCCACATGCAGCAGTACATCCGCTATTTGCACGCCCATTTCCTGTATTTGCTGAAGGAGTTCCGGGGTAAAGTGCAGTCCCGCGGTTGGGGCGGCGGCAGAGCCGTTTTCTTTTGCGTATACGGTTTGGTATCTGTCCCGCTCTGCAAGCCGCTTTGTGATATAGGGGGGCAGAGGCATTTCGCCGGCCCGATCCAATATTTCCTCAAAAACTCCGTCGTAATTCAGCCTGATTATGCGACCGCCGTCGGGGGTGCTGTCGCATACCGTGGCAGAGAGCTCGTCGGTTATTTTAAAGGTAAGCCCGATCTTAGCCCTTCTGCCGGGCTTTACAAGGCACTCCCAGCGATATTCGTCTATTCGGCGCAGCAGCAGAAATTCCATAAGGCCGCCGGTATCCTCCCTTACGCCGTGAAGGCGGGCAGGGATGACCCGAGTAACGTTTCGCACCAGCACATCGCCGGGGCGGAAATAATCAAGTATATCGGTAAATACGCCGTCCCGGATGGACTTTTTTTCCCTGTCGTATATCAACAGGCGGGATGCGCTTCGCACCTCGGCGGGGGACTGGGCAATAAGCTCCTGTGGAAGGTCGTAGTAAAAATCGCTGGTCTTCAAGCGTTTTGCTCCTTGGTATTTTGGGTATTGCATTCGCCATTACATTATATTGCAAACCACCTGCCTTAGCAAGGCGCAAATACCCCATGTATGTTACGGAGATATATGCTATAATAAAACAAAAAACCACGGGAGGACGGCAAGCATGAAATACGGCTTTATAGGCATAGGCAACATGGCCTCCGCCATAATAGGCGGCATGGTTAAAAACGGAGCGGGGGCGGAGGATATACTCTGCTATAATCGCACATATAAAAAGGCCGAAGATATGGCCGCAAGGCTGGGCGTGACGGCGGTGAAGACCATATCCGATACAGTTGCGGTAGCCGATGCGGTGGTTATTTCCGTAACGCCCCAGTCCTTCCCTGAGGTTTTGCCTGAAATAAAGAGGCATCTTATCCCCGGCAAGCTTGTCATATCCATAGCGGCGGGGCGGGATATAGCGTATCTTAAGGAAAATCTGGGCGCTGATGTGCCTGTGGTGCGTGTAATGCCAAATGTGAATGCCAAGGTATGCGCATCCACCACCTGCTTTACTCCCTCTGCGGATGTAACGAAAGAGCATAAGGATATGGTTTGGGAGATATTCGGCGCAGTAGGTCAACTGATAGAGCTTACCGAGGAGGAGTTTACTCCATTCAAAGCCATTGCCGGCTGCGGCGTAGCTTTTGCATATATGTATATCGACGCCTGTGCACGGGCGGGCGTAAAGTATGGTTTGTCCAAGGAAAAGGCACTATCCATAGCGGCAAGCACCGTTATGGGTAGCGCAAGGCTGGTCGCGGAGAGTGGTGAGCATCCCTTTGCCCTTATCGATCAGGTTACCACCCCCGGCGGCACCACCATAGAAGGCATACTGAGCCTTCAGGCAAACGGCTTTGAGCATGCCGTACATGAGGCAATGCGGGCAGTGATAGAAAAAGACGCTGTGCTCAGCGGGAAATAAACCAACAAATACAAATAAAAGCGGCACGGAGGAAACTCCGTGCCGCCTGCTATTTGGGTGGAATTACAGCACTTTGCTGAAGTTGTTGTATACGTCCTTAAGCATATTGATGATGGGCAGATTGTACGGGCAGCGGGATTCGCATGCGCCGCACTCTATACAGGCGTTGGGCTCTACGGCCATGCTCTTATAACGGCCTATTGCCCAGTCTCCAAGGCCATAGCGGGTAAGGTAACCGTTTATAGTGAAGCAGAAGGAAATATTGATGCCAACGGTACAGGGCTGGCAGTAATTGCATCTGCGGCAGAACTGACTGCCAAGAGTATTGCGGATACGCTCTATCTCCGCAAGCTCGGCCTCGGTGAGGGGAGTGGGGTCGGCGGCTGCCTTTGCGTTTTGCGCTATCTCTGCTTCTGACGCCATGCCGGGGATGTTTACGGAAACGCCGTCATTGGCGGCGATGAAGCGCATGGCAAGAGGGGCGTTTTCTATGGCGCCGCCCGCCAGAGGCTTCATGCAGATAAAGCCCTTGCCAAGCTCCTTGCATTTTTTTATCAGCTCTGTGCCCTGAGTCTCCACAAAGCTGTATGGGAACATAATGGTCTCCACCCAGTCCATATCAAGGGCCTTTTCAAATACGGCGACCTCATGAGTGGTAAGTCCGATATGGAGTATCTTACCTTCGGCCTTGGCTTCAAGCAGGGCCTCCAGCGCGCCGCCGGGGCCGATGATGGTTTTAAGGTTATCTGCGTTTACAAAATGCACCTGATAAATATCAATATGGTCGGTGCGAAGGTTTTTCAGGCTGATATCGATATCCGCAGCCATGGCTTCCCTGGTGCGGGCCATGCTCTTGGTGGCAAGGACGAACTTGTCCCGTATGCCTTCAAGGCCGGCGCCTATATATTCCTCGCTTACGGTGTATCCCCGGGCGCTGTCGATAAAATTGATACCGTATTCAGGAAGCTTGCGTATGAGGGAGGCGGCTTCTTCCTCGGTTATGCGCTGAATGGGGATACCGCCGAAGCCGATACGGGAGACTTTAATGCCGGTGTTGCCAAGAGTAGTGTATTCCATGACTGTTCTCCTTGAATTATTATTGTTATTCTTCTTCGCCCCAGCCCTTGCATACGTCTATCCAGCCCCTGGCAAGGGAGGCGGTATACAGCTCTTCGCAGTTAAGGCGCACGGCGCTTGCGGCGCTGCCTGCGGCTGGGAAGACAGTTTCAAAACGCTGCATGGACACGTCCAGATATACGGGAATGTTTTCAGGCACAGCAAAGGGACACACGCCGCCCACTGCGTGACCGGTGAATTCCAGAGCCTCTTCATGGGAGAGCATATGGGGCTTTACGCCAAACTGTGCGCGGTATTTTTTATTGTCAACCTTGGCGTCGCCGGCCATGAGCACCAGAATGCAGCCGTGTTCCTCGTCCTTAAAAGAGAGGGTTTTGGCTATGCGGGCGGGGATAACTCCCAGGGTTTCAGCGGCTTCCGCAACGGTGGCGGTGGAAATGCCAAATTCCATTATCCTATCCTCGAAGCCAAAGGTCCTGAGGTGTTCTCTTACTTTTTTTACTGACATGGATCCCTCCGAAAAATGCACTTTACGGTATTAGTATAGCTGAATACCAAACTGATTGCAAATGGAATAACAAAGCTGTTCCACGGGAGGGGTATACATATCCAGCTCTTCTTTGGACTCTTTCTCTATGGCGTCCTCCAGCGCCTTTGCGTAGGCCTTCAGGGCATCATAGCTGTCGCCGTCAATATAGTCCTTATAGTCATGCAGCAGGGTATAGGCCTTATTGTAGGCCAGTATGCCACGATTCAGCTCTGCGGCGATAAGCTGGCGGTTTGTTTCTATCTGGGCCAGTATGTATTTGTAGTCAATCTCGGGATCAACCGTAATATTTTTGCCCCAGATATCATCCACAAGCTTTTCAAGCTCTGCCGTATATACGCACCAGCAGCTTTTTCCGTATATATCCATGGCTTTGCCCTCCACGGTATAGCGGCTGAGCTGGGACATATCCATCCTGAGGGCAACAAGGGACAGGGAGGATATCTGCTTAAAGGACAGGTTGGTCATTATGTTGTCCTGAACGGCGGTGTATATGGTGGGCAGGTTTACTATCTGGTTGGTAGATTTAAGCTGCTCCAGTATTGCGGTAAGCATACGTTGCTGGCGGTCAATTCGGGCGATGTCGGAGGATCCCTTGCGCTGGCGGCAGTAGTCCAGCACGCCCTGGCCGTCCAGATGCTGGAAGCCGGGGGAGAGGGTACGGCCGTTCATGTTTACTTCCACATCAACTTCGTAATCCACGCCGCCCATTGCGTTTACAACGTCCTTTACAACATTCATATTAAAGGCGCAGTAATAGTCCACATTTATGCCCATCAGCTGTTCGATGGTGGTCATTGTGTATTCAAAGCCCTTCTTCTGGGCGCCGCCGCCTGCGGAGAATGCGCTGTTTATCTTATTATAGGGAAGCAAAGGGTTAACAAGCTCTCCGTTTGCGTTGTACAGCTTAACGTAGCTGTCCCGGGGTATGGATACCATGCATACGTCGTTATCCGAAAAGTCCACGGATACCAGCAGTATGGTGTCCGTGCGGAAACTGCCCCAATCCTCCCGTTCGGTGCTTTCGTCTATGCCCAGCACAAGTATGTTTGTGCGCCTGGACATGAACTCCTCGTCCGATTGGGCGGAGAGCACATCGTCCGGGTTAGGAGTTGGCGTGGGTTCGGCGGTGGGCGTGGGCGCGGCGTCAACCGCAGGCGCAGCGGTGGGTATGGGCTCGTCAAAGAGGCTTTCCGGGTCAGAAATGGCGCCGTAAAAAGACAGCGCAAATATGACTGCCCCAAGAATTACAGCAAATACTATTATTATCAACAACAGCTTTTTGTTTATGCCGTTCTTTTTTTCCTTTTCCATTTGGTAAAGCTTCACCTCTGTTTCAAACTTCGTACATTATACACCATATTACGACGAAAACATATTAACAATGGATTAATATTTGCCCGTCTTTTCAATATGGCGTGCGGCGGGGTATAATCAATTTAAAGGGGGAGTGAAAAAATGCAAAAGCTGAGCCGTGAGTTTTACCTTGGGGATACCGTTGATATCGCCCAAGCGCTTGTCGGTTGCACTCTTGTGTCCGTAACGGAGGACGGGATCACCTCCGGGCGGATAGTGGAGACAGAAGCCTATCTCGGCACAGAGGACACCGCCGCCCACGCTTCAAAGGGGGATCCAAATGGCAGAACGCGGGTGCTTTTCGGCGAGGGGGGATACGCCTATGTATACCTTATATACGGTATGTACAACTGCCTGAATTTTGCAACAGGCCCTGAGGGAAAGCCGGAATGCGTGCTGATAAGGGCGCTGGAGCCCATGGAGGGCTTGGACATAATGGCAAAAAGACGAAAGACGGATAAGCTTTCCGCACTCTGTTCCGGCCCCGGCAAGCTATGCATGGCGCTGGATATCACAAGGGCGGATTACGGCGCCGATCTATGCGGCGAAAGATTATATGTGCTGCCCCGCAAAGATACGCCGGAGATTATCGCCACGCCCCGCATCAATATAGACTATGCTCCGGAGCACCGGGATAAGCCATGGCGGTTTGTGGATAAAAACAGCAGGCTGCTTTCGATAAAGCTGAAATAGCCCCGTGATTCGGATTTAAGGAGGGCGCTGACTGTCTGCGGCAAAATAACTAAAATACAGGCGGGAAAAGAACCGTTCATAGCCCATGATGAAGGGCTTGAGCTCTGCGGGAAGATATCGCTTGAAGAGGCTTACTCGGCCCCGGTGGTAATAATCAAGTCCAAGGTATTTGTGGAGTCCAGCGGCGGGTCGGCTGTTTCATACGGTCAGGGGTGTTACTGCGGCGGCTTCAATGCAGGGGAATCCATTTTAAAAAGGCCTCTGTAACATTGGCGGGAGATTGTCAACTAAAGAAGAATGAAAAAACAGGGCTGAGTTTCAGCCCTGTTTTTTATGTGTACTGTTACAGCTCTCTGGAGCGGTTGGTGGCGGCCTGTACCGCGTCTATTGCGGCGGCCCTGAAGCCCATCTCCTCAAGGACCTGACAGCCGGTTATGGTGGTGCCGCCGGGGGAGGATACCATATCCTTTACCTGACCGGGATGCATGCCGGTGTCCATTATGAGCTTCGCGGTGCCCATTACGGTCTGTGCGGCAAGGCGGTATGCGGTGGGGCGTGGCAACCCCTCAAGAACGCCGCCGTCAGCCAGCGCTTCGATGAACAGGGCAACAAATGCGGGGCCGGAGCCGGAAAGGCCGCAGGCGGTGTCGATGAGTTTTTCGCTCATCCACTCAACTATGCCGATGGAGGTGAAAAGCTTTTCTGCGAAAGCCTTTTCCTCGGCGGTAAGGTCGGTTTCGTTGCAGAGGGCGAATGCGCCTGCGTTTACAAGGGCGGGGGTGTTGGGCATGCAGCGAAGAACACGAATATCACCCTTTATCATGCTGCGGATGCGCTCAACCGTTGCGCCGGCCATTATGGAGATAACGGCTTTGCCGTTCATGGTGTCGCCCAGTGTTGCAAGGGCGGGAGCGGCGTACTGGGGCTTTACAGCAAGAACCACTATATCGCTGGCCTTGCCCAGCTCATCGTTGTTTTTGCAGATATTGCAGCCGAGAGCCGCGTATTTTTCCAGTATTTTTTCGGATACATCGGATACGTAAACATTCTTGGGGTCCAGAACCCCTGCGCTTACCGCGCCGGAGAGTATGGCCCCGCCCATGGCGCCTGCGCCAAGGAAGCCTATCTTCATTTTGAATATCCTCCTGAATATTATTTTGCTTTGCCGGATAAAAGCACAAGAACGCAGCGCGCTCCCATGTCTGTATTGCGGGAATTAGCAGCAGCTTCCGGGTACGTCGTCGAAGCTCTGCTCGGTACGGTTGATGATCTCGTCCTGCAGTTCCTTGCTCAGGTTGCGGAAGTGATCGCTGTAACCTGCCACACGGACGATAAGGTCCTTATACTCCTCGGGATTTGCCTGGGCGGCAAGGAGGGTCTTGCGGTCGATAACGTTGAACTGGATGTGATGGCCGTCCATGTTAAAGTATGCACGGATAAGGTTTGCCATCTGATCCAGACCCACTTCGCCCGCAACAACGGAGGGAGTGAACTTCTGATTAAGCAGAGTGCCGCCGGTGGTCAGCTGATCCATCTTGGAGCAGGAATTGATAACGGCGGTGGGGCCGAATACGTCCGCGCCCTTCTCGGGGGAGATGCCCTCTGATACGGGCTTGTGGGCAAGACGGCCGTTGGGAGAGGCGCCCATGACTTCGCCGAAGTATACATGGCAGGTGGTGGGCAGCATATTGATGCGATAATAGCCGCCCTTGGTGTTGGGCCTGCCGGTTACGCAGTCACGGTAGTATTCGAATATCTGCTTCATCAGATCGTCGGCGTAGTCGTCATCGTTGCCGTACTTGGGGGTCTTGTGGGATACCAGATGGTAAATGCGGTCATAACCCTCAAAGTTGTGGTCAAGTGCCTCGATGAGCTCTTCCATGGTGAAGTTTTTGTTATCGAAGCAGTTGTACTTGATGGCGGCAAGGCAGTCGGTAATGGTGCCGATACCTACGCCCTGAATGTAGTTGGTATTGTAGCGCGCGCCGCCCGCGTTGTAGTCCTTGCCGGTCTTGATGCAGTCGTTGGTGATGATGGACAGGAAGGGGGCGGGCATATACTTGGCGAATATCTGTTCGATAACGTTGCTGCCGCTCACCTTGATGTCAACAAAGTACTTGATCTGCTTCTTATATGCGTCAAAGAATTCTTCAAAGCTCTTGAAGTCCCTGGCGTGACCGGTATGCAGGCCAAGCTGATGGCCGCCGATGTGATCGTAGCCGTCGTACAGGGTCAGCTCAAGTATCTTGGGCAGATTAAAATAGCCGGTGAGTATATATGCCTCGTTGCCGAAGGCGCCGGTTTCAACGCAGCCGGATGTGCCGCCCATGCGGGCGTCATCAAGGGACTTGCCGGCGTTCATCAGCTCCTGAACGATTGCCTCGGTGTTGTAGAATGCAGGCTGGCCCCAGCCCTTGCGGGATATCTCGCAGGCCCTCTTCAGGAACTTTTGGGGGGTCTTGCGGCTTATCTGCACGTTGCTGGAGGGCTGCAGCAGCTTCATCTCGTCCATGCAGTCCAGTATGAGGTAGCTTACTTCGTTTACGCCGTCCTTGCCGTCCTCGGTAATGCCGCCGGTATTCAGGTTGGCAAAGTCGGTATAGGTGCTGCTCTCCTTAAGGGTGATGCCTACCTTTGGGGGAGCGGGCTGGTTGTTGAACTTGACCCATAGGCACTCCAGAAGCTCAAGGGCGCCTTCACGGTCCAGACGGCCCTCTTCCACGTCCGCGGTATAGAAGGGGTTAAGATGCTGGTCCAGACGACCGGGGGAATATGCATCCCAGGGGTTCAACTCGCTGGTTACGCCGATATGCACGAACCAGTATTGCTGAATGGCCTGCCAGAAGGTTCTGGGCTTGTTTGCGGGTACCCAGCGGCAGTTTTCGGCGATCTGCATAAGCTCCGCCTTGCGATCGGGACGGGTCTCTTCGGCAGCCATCTTCTCGGCAAGGTCCGCATAGCGGTTTGCAAGGATAATGATGGCGTCGCAGTCGATAGCCATGGCACGCAGCTGGTTGCGCTTGCTGTAGGCGTCCATGTCGTTGAGATAATCAAGGGCGGCAATAGCGTCTTCGATGTCCTTCTTATAATCAAGGAAGCCCTTTTCGAATATCTTGCGGGAGCCTACGGTATGACCGGGGCCGCGCTGCTCCATAAACTCGGTGAATATGCCGGATTCATAGGCCAGCTTCCATTCGGGGGTCATGGCGTTTATGATCTTGTGGCGGGTGCTGCGGTGCTCCCAATAGGGGATTATGACCTCTTTCTGCAGCTTCATGTCTTCTTCGGTAACGGTGAAGTTGATAAGGTCACGATCGTTCATTACCTGCATATCCTGCAGGGTATGGCAGCACAGCTCGGGGAAGGTGGGGGATGCCTGGGCGGTGTCGCCCTTTTCGCCTACGATAAGCTCGCCGTCGGCGATTTCTATGCTCTTGCGCTCAAAGTAATACTTGAGGGCGGTGGCCCTCATTTCGGGCACTGACATGGAACCGTCATACAGTTTGTATGCTTCGGTCATGAGCTTTGCCCGCTCCATGTAGATGTGGGGCTGGGTTTCAACGCTCTGCTTGCGCAGCATTCTTACCCTTGCGTTCATTCCGCGTTCTTCCATTCTTGATTTCATCCTCCTATCCTTGTGTTCTGGTATCCGTTTTGTTTAAAGAGCTGAACCAGCTCGTTTAGGTGCTCGCCTGTGGGGGGCTGCATTTCGTATTGGTGACGGGGCTTGCCCAGCTTATCCAGCTTATCCTGACCAAGCTCGTGGTAGGGCAGCAGGTTTACCTGAAGCAGGGGCACACTATTTTTCCTGAGGAAATCGATAACCTTGAGTATGTCTTCACAGGAATCGTTAACATCCCGAACCAGCGGCAAGCGGAGATATATCCGCGCCCCGGCATTGCCCAGCTTTGCAAGGTTTTCCAAAATGAGGGCGTTGCTTACGCCGGTGTATTCTTTGTGTATGTCATCGTTTATGGCCTTTATATCATAGAGGAAAACATCGGCGTAGGGCAGGACCTTTTCGTAATTTTCGTAGGGTACGAAGCCGCAGGTGTCGATGTTTACGGAGTAGCCCCGTCCGTGGAGGCGTTTCATAAGGTCGGTGATGTAATCCATGTTCTGAGCCATAACCTCGCCGCCGGAGAGGGTTATGCCGCCGCCGGATGTTTCCCAGTGCATACGGTCCTTTATCAGCAGCTCAACAAGGTCCTTTACCGGATATGCCCTGCCGGATATGCTGCGGGCATCGTTGTAGCATTCATCGATGCAGGCGCCGCAGCGGGTGCAGGCTTCCCTGTCGGTTACGGATACGCCGTTTTCCATTGATATGGCATGCTCCGGGCAAACCTCGGCGCAGCGTCCGCAGCCGCCGCACCTGTCGCCGTTGAGCATGGGCTCGGCGGAAAACTCCTGGGTTTCGGGATTATGGCACCAGCGGCAGGCCATTGTGCAGCCCTTGAAGAAAACTGTGGTGCGTATGCCGTCGCCGTCATGTATGGAATATCGCTGTATGTTTGTTACCAAAGGTTGGTTCATGTACACCTCCGGGCGGGATACCATTTGATTTTTTTAAAAATAAGACAAGAATTGCTTTTGTACGTTAATTATTATACAATGTTTTATGGTATAATAAAACTGAATGTTTAGAATATATATCATTCGGTTACTGAATGGAGTGTGCCATGAGCATAAAGAAATACAGGGCGCTGCTGGAAACCATAGAATCCGGTAGCCTAACGAGGGCCGCGGAAAAGCTGAACTATACTCAGCCCGGCATAAGCCATATGATACTTTCTCTTGAGGATGAGTTTGGATTTCCTTTGCTGATACGGGGCAAAAACGGCGTTACCCCCACGGCGGAAGCGGAAAAGCTGCTGGCCTATGTGCGGCAGATAGTCAACGGAGAACAAAAGCTTCGTGAAGAGGTGGGCCGTATACACGGCGCAGATGTGGGCACCATTCGCATAGGCTGCTTTTTCAGCCTGTCCATACACTTTTTGCCCAGCATAGTTGCGGAATTCACAGAGCTGCACCCGGGCGTGGAGCTTCAGCTTTATGTTGGAGAGCATGGCGAGATATGCCAATGGCTGCATCAGGGCAAGATAGACCTTGCCTTCATGTCGCTGCCCGTGCCGGGGGAGTTTGATTTTGTACCGCTGTTTGATGATCCTATATATGCCGTGCTGCCGGAAGGGCACATCCTTGCAAAAAGGGAGCGGATAAATCCCAAAGAGCTGCTGGAATATCCCTTTATACTGCAGCAGCAGGGCTCGGATGAGGATGCGAATCGGGTATTTGAGGGGGAGGGCCTTACGCCGAAGGTGCGCTTCAGGGTGCGTGGCGATGAGGCGATACAGTCCATGATAGCGAAGGGCCTCGGCGTGTCCCTTGTGCCGGAGCTGGTGCTGTCAAGACGGCCGCAAGGATTGATATTGCGCCCCCTTGAGCCGGAATATCACAGGGTGCTTGGCATTGCGCTGCCCGGCGGCGAGAGAGCGCCGGCGCTGAAACGGCTGCTGGATTTTGTTGAGGACTACTGCGCACGGGCTGGGAACAGGGCGTAGCAGTATGATATTTTTGTGGAAAAGCGCGGGTATTTCTGTTAAAATAATAAATTAGCAAATTATGGGATAAACTCAGGAAAGGCGACAGGCATGGCAGAGAGCGCAAAGGCAAAAAAAGAGAGGATACAGGCGGCCCTTGCGGCATTGGAGGCAACCTATCCCGATGCGAGGCCGGGACTGGACTTCAGCAGCCCCTTTGAGCTGCTTGTGGCCACTATGCTTTCTGCCCAGTGCACCGACAAAAGGGTGAATATGGTTACAAAAGAGCTTTTTCCCATATACGGCACACCGGAAAAAATGGCGGCGGCAACTCCCGAGGAGATAATCCCATACATCCGTGGCTGCGGCCTGTTCAATACCAAGGCCAAGAACATAGTAGCCACCGCAAAGATAATACACGAGCAGTATGATGACAAAGTGCCGGAGGATAGGGACGCGCTTACCGCCCTGCCCGGTGTTGGCAGAAAGACAGCGAATGTGGTAGTGTCAAATGCCTTCGGAGTGCCCGCCATAGCGGTGGATACCCATGTTTTCAGGGTATCAAACCGCATAGGATTGGTAAAGGCGGCGGATGTTACCAACACAGAAGAGCAGCTTATGAAGAACATCCCAAAAGAGGATTGGTCGAGGGCGCACCACTGGATAATATACCACGGCAGGCAGATATGCGCCGCAAGGAAGCCAAAGTGCGGCGAATGCACGATAAAAGAATACTGCCGGGCGTATTTGGATAAAAAGATATAAAGCACAAAGGATAAAAGCAAAGGAAAACACAGATGCAGTTTGTAGACAAGGCGAGAATAATAATAAAATCCGGCGACGGCGGCGATGGCTGCTCAAGTTTCCATCGTGAAAAGTACGTTGCTCAGGGCGGCCCGGACGGCGGCGACGGCGGACGCGGCGGCAGCATAATATTTTATGCCGACCCCAATATGAACACGCTGCTGGACTTCCGCTTTCAGCGTCATTTTAAGGCGCAGCGGGGTGAAAACGGCAAGGCTAAAATGTCCCGGGGCAAAAACGGCGAGAATATGATAATCAAGGTCCCGGTTGGAACTCTCGTTCGCGAGGTGGAGACCGGGCGTATAGTTGCGGATATGAACAAGCCGGGCCGTGAGCGTGTGGTTCTTCATGGCGGCAGGGGCGGCAAGGGCAACGCCCGCTTCGCAACCCCCACCCGTCAGGCCCCCAAGTTTTCCCAGCCTGGACAGAAGACTGTGGAGCACGAGGTGGAGCTGGAGCTTAAGACCATAGCGGACGTGGGTCTTGTTGGGTTGCCAAATGTTGGCAAGAGCACCATTCTTTCCGTGCTGACCAGCGCAAAGCCCAAGATAGCCAACTATCACTTTACCACTCTTACCCCAAACCTTGGCGTGGTTAAGCGCTATGAGAAGACATTTGTTCTTGCGGATATTCCCGGCCTTATAGAGGGGGCGGCGGAAGGCGCAGGATTGGGCCATGATTTCCTTCGCCATGTGGAGCGCACCAGAATGCTGGTGCACGTTGTGGATATGTCCGGCTGCGAGGGCCGGGATCCTATGGAGGACTATAAGCAGATAAACGCCGAGCTGCATAAATTCAGCGAAAACCTTGCGGCGCTGCCTCAGATAATAGCCGCGAACAAAATGGACATTACCGGCGCGGAGGACAACCTTGAGCTGTTTTGCGATGAGCTTAAGGAGATGGGGGAGGACGTAATGGTATTCCCGGTATCAGCCGCAACGGTGTCCGGCTTTGACGGATTGCTTGATCAGGTGGTAAAGACCCTTGCCACCCTGCCCAAGCCTCTTGAGTATGACGAGGATGAGATAACCGAAGGCTACAAGTATGAGCCCGGCTTCGAAATAAACATTGAGGACGGCGTGTTCGTGGTAACGGGCGGCAGCGTGGAATATCTGCTGGATACCACCTATGCTGAGGATGACGAATCCATGCGCCGCTTCCAGCAGTTCCTTATTCGTGAGGGAATAATAGACGCCCTTCGTCAGGCGGGAGCCACCGAGGACAGCACCATACGCATGGGCGAATGGGAATTCGACTTTATAGAATAGCTTAAGGGAGAGATAAAAATATGCTTACAAGCAAACAGAGAGCATCCTTGAGGGCCATGGCAAACAGCCTTCAGCCCATATTCCAGATAGGCAAGGGCAATATAAACGAAAACTTCGTGGAGCAGATAGACGGGGCGCTGGAAACCCGCGAGCTTATAAAAATAAGCATACTGGAAACAGCGGATGTTACCGCTCGTGAGGCATCGGAAGAGCTTTGCGCCGCCCTTGGCGCAGAGCCTGTGCAGTGCATAGGCCGCAAGCTTGTGCTGTACAGAAAAAGCCGGGAAAACCCAAGGATAGAGATATAGCAAGCATACAAAACAAGGCCCGCAAAAAGCGGGCTTTGTTTTATGCCGAGGCCTTGTTCAGCCACCATGCCATGACGCCCAGCAAAACGCAGGCCGCCGCCATGAGCCGGAAGTATAATGAGTATTCCACGAAAAATGACATCGCTGTAAGGCAGGCGGCGCAAAGTATATACCCTCGGGTGCGGCCCGCTACAAAGGGGGAGGTCAGGGCGGTCTTTCGCCGCTTGTGCTCCGTTTCGGCCTCCGCGATGATTATGTTGTCGGTTTCGGCAATGGTTGGCATAAGGGCTTTTGCGTCCTCAGAGTCCAGTATGGAGCGGAGGGAAATGAATTCCATGGGTATATCATCAATGCTGTATGCGGCGACAGCTGCTTCATGTGAAAGCGTTCCGCTGTGAAACAGGGCTGCGGAGGAGGCTTTTCGCTCTTTCGCGCCCCGGATGGCCTTTATAACGTCATCGGCTGTTACGCCTGACGGACGGCTTACGGAGCATACCAGTCTGTCGTTACCGAAGGATTCCCTGTGGGAGGCGATGTGCTTGCCTATCAGCCTGCTGCGCTCCTTTTCCGTAAGCAGGGATATCCTCCGGTTCAACTCAAGTTCTGCAGCACGGCTGCGTTCTTTTTTTATCAGCGCGTCCAGCCGCAGGCTGTTTATCAGGTCCATGGCTACCGAGATGAACAGAGCGGTAATAATGCTAAGCAGCACCTTTGCAACGTTGTTTGCAATATTTGCCCCAAACCACATATAGCACAGCAGAAACACCAGCACCCTGAGGGAAATATAGTCCACGGCCTGAGAAAACAGGCTGCGCCCCTTACGGAGTTTTTTGCGGCAGCACCGGATTAATTCAGGATTATTTTTCATAAAAATCACCTCGTGTACTATTATTGGCCGGTTGAGGCAAACTATACAGCAGGGGCGATATGGTGTATAATTAAAGACAGAAAAAGCAAGGAAGTTACTTATCATGCGCATTGCCATGTTCGGCGGCAGCTTCAACCCCATTCACAGGGGTCATATTCAAACGGCGCTTGCGGTAAAGGAGAAATATGCCCTTGACCGGGTGCTTGTAATGGTTGCCAACGATCCGCCCCATAAAGAAATAGCTGACGGCGTATCCGCCGCCCACAGACTGGAAATGACAAAGATTGCACTCAGTGGCCTGGAGGACCTTGTGGCCTGCGATCTTGAACTGCGCCGCCCGGGAAAAAGCTATACGGTGGATACTCTGGGGGAGCTGCGTGAGCTGTATCCCGAAGCCGAGCTGTATTGTATGGTGGGCGGAGATATGCTGCGGACGCTGGATACATGGCACAGCGCGGAAGAGCTTTTCCGCCGGGCCAAGTTCATAGCCATCGGCAGGCCGGATACCGGGGATTCGGAGGCGGCGGCAGAGCGGTTCAGGCGGGAATACGGCGCGAATATATCCATTTCCGGCATAACCGGGCCGGATATTTCCTCAACCATGGTGCGAAAGGCCGTGGAAAATGGGGAGAGCATAGCGGAATACGTCACCGATGGGGTTGAGGAGTATATATATCGGCATGGGTTTTACCTTGCGGACGAAGTGAACGCCATACGAAAGCGGCTGCAAGGCGACCTTGGGCCGAAACGCTATGCCCATACCATGGGCGTGGTGCGGATGGCGGCGGAGCTTTCTTCCCGATATGGTGCGGACTGCAGAAAGGCCCAGCTTGCGGCGTTGCTCCATGACTGCGCAAAATTTGACCGGGAAACGCAAAAAAATCTCGCCCGTGAGTATGGTTTGGACATATCGGATATGCCCATGCCAATAGTTCACGGCCCCTTGGGAGCAAAAAGGGCAAAGAGGGAATTCGGCATAGAGGATGAGGAAATAATTAATGCAATAGCCTGTCATACCGTATGTCGAACTAACATGGGAGTACTTGACAAGGTAGTATATCTTTCGGATAAAATAGAGCATGGGCGAAGCTATGAGGGCGTGGAGCATATACGCAGGGAGGCCGAGAGGGGCCTCGACCATGGAATGATCGCCTGCATTGAACATGGACTGCGGCACCTTGGCGAAAAAGGAGAGCAGGCGCATCCCGATACGTTGACCGTGCTTGAAGAGCTTAAAAATAAATAACAGGGAGGCATGAATTTGGCACTGGAAACAAGAGAACAGGTACTTAGGCTGTGCGAAATACTTTGGGAAAAGAAGGCGCTGGACATACGGGCCATAAACGTTGCGGACAAGACCATCGTCGCGGAGTGGTTCGTGGTATGCTCCGGACGGGCCACCACCCAGGTGCGTACGCTCTGCGATGAGCTGGAGGACAAGGCGGCGGAGAATGAGCTTTCCGTAATCCGCAAGGAGGGCTATGGAGAGGGTCGCTGGATAGTTATCGACTTCGGCCATATACTGGTGCACATATTCCATCCCGAAGAGAGAGAGTTTTATAACATGGAGCGCCTGTGGGATGATGATCCCGCAAAGTGCATAAACTTTTCCAAGGAAAAGGGAGAGTAATAAACACATTCAATATACAGAAAATCCCGTCGAGAATACGACGGGATTCTGACTATCAAAAGACCCCTTGGGGGTTCGGGGGCCGCAGCCCCCGGAGGCTTCAATCGGATTTGGCGACATGTGCGGCAAATCCGCAAAAGCCTTGCGCAGCAAGGGTTTCTTTTCATGGATCCCTGGCCGTGCCGCAGGCACAAGGGAGCCATGTAAACCTCGAAAAAGTGGCATAACGCCACTTTTTCGACAACCTAAATCCCGTCGAGAATACGACGGGATTTTCTGTATGGCTCTTCAATTTGTTTTGCGCTTGGGTTATTTGATCTCAGTTTTCCAGAGACCGTGGAGGTTGCAGTAAGCGTATACCGCTACGGGCTTTTCGCTGCCGATGAAGAATTCCGCCTCGGGGGATTCGCTGGGGAGGAGGGCCTTGCGCTGGACGCCCTTTGCGGTTTCAAGGCAGATCCATTCGATGCTGTGCTCTTCGCTCATGGGATGGGAGACGGAGCCAACGCTGACTTTTACTTTGCTCTCGGATACGGTTACCACGGGAAGATGCTTTTCCTGGCTGGCTTCAACGGTATTGGGGGTGAGCTCCTCCATTTTTTCACCGCAGCAGATAACGGGTACGCCGGTGCTCTTGAGGAAGGTTATTATGTTTCCACAATGGCGGCAGATGTAGAATTTAGGTGCGTTCATGATAAATTCTCCTTTAAGCTTAATTTTTTATTTTGTCTGCCGGCCTTCATCCGGCTGTCTGTTTTTCTTTGTTGAGCATATTATAGCGTAAGATACGCAGCCTTTCCGTGACATTATCACCAAGGGGGGAATATTTTATTCTTTTTATTCTTGCATAACAAAGACAGCGGCACTATATGCCGCCATCTTCGGAAAAATTCTTTGTATGGTATATGTTTATCAGGATATCATGCCGACTATTTCTTCCTTGGAACGAACTCCGGAGGTGCGGTTTTCCACCTTTCCCTCCTTCAGGGCGATGAGGGTGGGTACGCTCATTATGCGGTATTTCCTGGTGAGTTCGGGTTGTTCATCTATATTTACCTTAAATACTTTAAAGCCCTGGTTTTCCGCGGCAACTTCTTCCAGTATGGGGGCCAACGCCTTGCAGGGGCCGCACCAGCTGGCATAGAAATCTACCAATACAGGGACGTTGCTTTCAAGAACTTCCTTCTGGAACATTTCGTTTGTAATATGCTGTACGGACATTTTTGTTTACCTCCAGTTGCTTTTTATTCTTATAGCCTTATTATACCCGGAGGGAAAGGACAATTCCGTGACAAAATCACCCATGGAGAAAAAGCTTTTGCAGCAAAAAAAGGACGGCGCATAAGCCGTCCTGTGTGGAAAGTGTGAGAATTATGCTCTTGCCAGACCGTCTACGCTGAGCACTACGCCCGTGATATAAGAAGCTTCATCCGAGGCCAGGAACAGGAATGCGTTTGCGATGTCCTCGGGCTGACCGAGGCGGCGCAGGGGTATCTGGGCGATCAAGGGATCGATAACGGACTTGGGCACAGCCTTCATCATGTCGGTCTCGGTGATGCCGGGAGCCACGGCATTTACGCGGATGCCCTTGGGACCAAGCTCACGGGCAAGGGAGAGGGTGAATCCGTTTACGGCGAATTTGGAGGTTGGGTAAGCCACGCCTGAAGGCTGTCCGTACCTGGATACCATGGAGGATGTGTTAAGTATAACGCCGCTGCCCTGGCTGATCATCCATTCGGATGCGGCCTTTGAGCCGTTGAATATACCCTTTACGTTAAGGTCCATGATCTTGTCGAAGGTTTCTTCGGTGTATTTGTCAAAGGTGGTGCTATCGGATGCGCCGGCGTTGTTTACCAGAATGTCTATCCTGCCATACTTTTTGCCCACGGCGTCAAAGGCTTCCTTTACGGAAGCAAAGTCGCTGAGGTTGGGGAAGATTCCTTCAACATTGGCTTCGGGATACTTTTCCTTCAGCTGGGCAACCGCCTTGTCGGCGGTCTCCTTGCGGCTGGCGCAGAGCACGACTGTGGCGCCCTCCCTTACGAAAGCTTCAACTGTGGCGTAACCTATGCCTCGGCTGCCGCCGGTAACGATTGCTACTTTGCCGTTGAGTTTCATTAGTGTAATACCTCCTGTATGAAATATGGTTTGGTTAAGGGTTTGATTTATATTATAGCAGTTGCGGCGTTTTTTATATTGCTTTTTGCGACGCACTCCCATGCCTCACGGGACATTATACAACAAAAACGGATGGTTTTGTAGCCATCCGTTGAAAAAAATCGTGATTATCTGTATCTTGAACGGGAACGGGAGGAAGAACGAGACCGGGCTGAGGACCGGGAACGGGGTATGGAAGAACGGGAGCTCTTGCGGCGCCTGCGCCTTCTGCGGGAATTGCGCAGCAGCACTATGCGGATTATCGTAAGTATCGCTATGAGCGCAATGATTATAAGTATCCAGAACAGCCATGGAGAACCTTCGTCATCGGCGTCGGGAGTATCCACAAGTATTGGACTTTCTTCCGGGCCGCTTACCACGTTGCCTATTTCATCCACGCTATTTTGGGCGATGAGGGGCATGGTAAGGAATGCCTGTCCGTTGCAGATGTAGGTGACGGTGCCCACTTCCTCGCCCATTTCGATTGGAGCGGTAAGGGCCGCTGCGCCGTCCCGGTAGGCGCAGTTGGCGGTGATAGTGCCTTTGCCTGCCAGTATGCCGTCGATATAGTCACGGGTGCCGGCGATTATTCTGCCGGAAAGGTCTGCCGTAGCCGTAAGGCCGCCGCCGCTCTCGAATGAGCCGTTGGATACGGGGATGGTAAAGGAACTTTCAAGGCTAAGCTCGCTCACGCTGAGGGTCGCATAATTGGAGAAGCCCCAGTCAAAAAACTTTGCAGCGTTTTCAAAGCGGAGATTGCGTGCCGCGTCTCCCTGAGGATCGCCAAAAAGCACCAGTATAAGCTCGACACCGTCCTTCTCTGCGGAGGCCACCAGGCAGCGGCCAGCCTGATCGGTATCGCCGGTTTTAATGCCTGTTGCGTACTGATACTTATAGTTTACTTTGTCATCTTCCTTCATGTGGATGAGACGATTGCTGTTTTCAAGGTGATAGCCGTCGCTGTCCCATTCGGAAGCGGGAACGTCGAAGTATTCGGAGCCTACTACTTCGCGGAAAAGGGGATTCTGCATGGCGTATCTTCCCAGCAGGGCCATATCGTAAGCGGTGGAGTAATGGTCATCCTTGTGCAGGCCGTTGGATTTTACAAAATGTGTGTTCGCCATGCCAATTTCGGCGGCCTTTTGATTCATAAGGGAGGCGAATTGCGCTTCGCTTCCGGCTATATGCTTTGCGAGGACATATGCCGCATCATTTCCGGATACCATCATGGTGCCGTAGATAAGGTCGATGACTCTGAGTTCCTCGTTGTTTACGAAACTCATCCTGGAGCCCTTGGTATCGTAATCCGAGCCTACGTTTACAACCTCGTATAGGTCTTCGCACATCTCAAGGGCCAGCAGACAGGTCATTATCTTGGTGGTGCTGGCAGGATAAGCCTTTTCCCGGGCGGACTTTTCATAAAGGACTGCGCCAGTATTAGCATCCATGAGACAAATATATGGCGTGCTGACTTCTGGGGCTGCGGAGGCGAAAGCCGTTCCCGGAAGCAGAAGAATCAATGCAATTATTAAGGCAAATATGCCGCTTATTGATCGCTTCAAGAAAAAAACATTCCTTTCAGAATAAAGAGTATAAACGGTTAACAGGGGCGCAAAACCGCATACGCTACCACATTAACGCTGACAGTATACCAAAAATAACGGGGGTTTGTACAGCCCCGAAGGGGGTTTGCGCGGTTAAAAAGCATATATGTTTACAAATATCCCTATTATTCAAGGTTTCAAATCATAAATAATATGGTATAATTTTTATGATAGGAGCGGTATGCACATACTGCCGCATCATGAAGGAGGACCGCATATGGCAAAACGTATACTGCTGGTAGACGATGAGCCCCTCATAGTAAAGGGCCTTAAGTTTGCGCTGGAGTCCGATGGATACGAAACGGATTCAGCGGGAGACGGGGAACTCGCTCTGTCTAAAATAAAATCCGGAGATTATGACCTTATACTTCTGGATGTCATGCTGCCAAAAATGAGCGGCATTGAGGTATGCCAGGCGGTGCGTGAGGTCAGCGATGTGCCTATCATCATGCTTACCGCAAAGGGCGAGGATATGGACAAAATACTGGGCCTTGAATACGGCGCAGACGACTATATGACCAAACCCTTCAATATCCTCGAGGTAAAGGCCCGCATAAAGAACATACTCCGTCGGGCAAACGCAGGGCGGGAGCCTGCAAAACTTGTAATATCCGTACGGGATATCACAATAAACATCGGTACCCGTAATGTGGATATCGCAGGAAATCACGTTAACCTTACCGTAAAGGAATTTGACCTGCTTAATTTGCTCATGTCCAATGTTGGCAAAGTATACAGCCGTGACGAGCTGCTGGAAACCATATGGGGAGCAGACTATATCGGCGACTTCCGCACTGTGGATGTGCATATCAGGCGGCTCAGGGAAAAGATAGAGGCGGACCCCGCCAATCCGCAGTACATAATGACGAAATGGGGAGTGGGCTATTACTTTGCTGAATAAGCTGAAATCCGTAAAAGCGCTGGATTCCGTGCGCTGGCGGATGGTGGGCGTGTATCTTCTTATAACCATACTTGCCCTAGTTGCAATTAGCGGAACGGTAACCGGACTGCTGGAGGAGTTTCTGGTATCTCAGCGCACCCAGACCCAGCTTCAGGCTACGATTGAACTTGCGGAGCGGGTGGCTGCGGATATATACATATCGGATACCGACGAACTCTTCTCATATATCGCAGAACGCGCTCAGGCCATGGGCGGGCGCATTCTTGTGCTGGACTCGGACTCGGTGGTGCAGGTTGATACCGCATCACGCCAGAACGGGTCCCTTTTGCCGTATCGTGAGGTACGGGAAGTGCTTAGGGAGGGCAGCGACAGCGCCTATGGGTTCCATTACATCTCCCGCGGCGAGGATGAAGGCATTTTTTCCTTTGATGAGGAATCCATCTGGGCGGTGTATTATACCGTACCCCTTGTAAGGGATGGCGCGGTATCCGGAGCGGTTATGTTTTCCTCATCCATTCAGGATGTTGTGGACAGCATCGCTCACGTTACCCAGAGAATTACCCTTACTTTTGCAATTGTTATCATTGCCATGGTGATAGTGGTATCCATACTGTCCGGCTGGCTCACCCGGCCAATAGCCGAGCTTACCTCAGCCATACGGCGAATGGGCACCCAGGGCTATGTGAGGGTGAATGTAAAAGGCTCAAGCGAAATAACCGAGCTTGGACAGGCCTTCAACAGAATGAGCGAACGCATAGAGGAGCACGACCGCACCAGGAACGAATTTGTAGCCAATGCATCCCACGAACTTAAAACTCCTCTGGCAACGATGAAGCTGCTGTCCGAGACCATACTGTATCAGGATGATCCGGATCCGGCTCTTATGAAGGAATTCTTCGGAGATATAAATCATGAGGTGGACAGGCTCACCTGCATAGTATCCGAGCTTCTTAAGCTTGTGCAGGAGGATTCATCTGCAGGCGGGCTGAATTTTGAAACTATACGGCTGGATAATCTTGTCGGAGGTGTTTGCGGCAGACTTGCCGCCCTGGCCGAGAATAAAAATATTACCCTAACCACAAACCTTGAGCCGGTGGAGATGCAGGGCGATGGTATGCGCCTTGAGCAGATAGTGGTGAACCTTGTGGAGAACGCCATAAAGTATACGGATGAAGGCAGCGTTCAGGTGTCCGTGGCAGACGAAGGCGAGTGGGCGGTGTTCACCGTAAAGGATACCGGCATAGGCATACCGGAAGAATCCATAGAGCATCTGTTTGAGCGATTTTACAGGGTGGACAAGGCCCGATCCCGCAGTACTGGTGGCACAGGCCTTGGCTTATCCATAACCGAAAAGCTGGTCTCCCTCCATGGAGGAAGCATAGAAGTAAAGAGCAAGCCGGGTGAAGGCAGCACCTTTACCGTACAGCTGCCCATCAAACAGAAGGGAGGGCAGGCAAATGACGCATAATGTGAAAAAATACGCTGTGCTGCTTCTTTCGCTTTGCTTTGCTCTGAGTATTTGCGGCTGCATGGGCAGGGTTATCGCCGAGGACGAGCAGCTTGACCTGCCTGAGATCGACCCGGAAGACGGCGCAATAAAGGAGCTGGATGTTGCCTTATATTATCGCCTGGCCAATGAAGAATACTTGGTTGAGGTAAACGACAGCGTTTCCGTGCGCCCGGGCGAGAGCACAGAGGCGGCGGTAATACGAGCCCTTACCGAAGGAAGTCCGGTACCCCCGGGATTTACAGCCCCCATACCTTCCAATGCGTCTGTTCAGAGCATAGTATACAAGGACGATGTGCTGTATGTTACCCTTTCCGATGGGTTTCTTAACGAGGATATTATAACTTCAATAAGGGAAGAGGATTACCTGAAGGAAAAGGATTATAATGCCGCGGTAAAGGCTGCCACAAAGGAGATGTACCTTATGAGGCGGCTTGGTGTGTATTCAATTGTGAACACCATTGCGGGCAGCAGCGAGGATATAAAGGTACAGGTATTGCTTGAAACGAAAGAGGGGCAGGAGACCCAAATCGCGCTGGAACAGCTGGGCATTGATGATATCGAAGGCGCTTTGCTGGGGCCAGTTGGCTTTGAAGAGTCGGTGATAGCGACTGAAGACAGGATAGCCGCCTGTCTGTTTGAGCATATGATAGACGGCGAATACGATATGGCCCATATGCTGGTTGCGGAAAGCCGGGATGCGGCAAAGCCTTCCGCTGAGGAATTTGAAACCGCTATGAGCAGCCTTGGCACGGTGGTTTCATATGAGATAACCGACATGGGCAGCGACGATAACGGTAGATATGTGCTTGCCAATGTGAGAATCGCTTCCCCAACAGGCACGGTGAAGCGCATCAGCAACGCCGTGCTTTATATGGAAAAGGAAAGCGACATATACAAGGTGGGCTACGGCTCGCTGAAAAAGCTGATGGAGAGCTAAGGTTATGAAGGCGAAATATAATAAGCTTACAGCGCTGACGGCTCTGATACTGGCGGGGCTGATGCTGCTGTGCGGCTGCGAAAGCGGCACCGAGGCCGTGCCGGAGATGGAACTCAGCACATATGTGCCCCAAAAGGGAGCGGAGCACGCCTCCTTTACTGCGCAGCTTTACTTTCTTTCGGATGATGGGCATTACCTTTCCGTGGAAGAAAGAGAAATAGGCTATGACAGCTATATGAACAGGGCTGAGGCCGCAGTGCAGGCGCTGATAGACGGGCCGAAAAACACCGTGCTCAGGGCATCTGTGCCGGGCGGCGTAGGCCTGCAGAAAGTGGAAACCTCATATGAGGCCTGCAATGTATATCTGCTGGCATCCCATACTCCGGATGCGAGAGAGTGGCTTACGGCTCGGGCGGCCATAGCCGCAACGGTATTTGCCTGCGAAGATATTCAAACGGTAAATCTTTACCTTAACGGCATGACCCTTGGTTATTACGGCAGGGCAATGGGAGCCATGCAGCCTATTTCCAACACGCTGGATTCGTATATCGTGGGTATGCAGCAGGAGTATAAAGAGATATCCGAAAGCGCAGAGATAGGCGCCAGCATATATGAAAACCGTATAGCTACCCTTTATTTTACCGACAGCACAAACACGCTGTTGCTGGCAAAAAACGTTACCCTCAATTATGACAGCTTAGAGAACGAGCGCTCTATCGCCGCGCTGCTGATAAGCAAGCTCATGACCGGAGCGGGGGATCTTTTCCCTGTGCTGCCCGAGGATTTTGAGCTGATGAGCCCCATTAGTATCACTTCCATAAAAAATTCCGCCCACATGCCGGATGATGAATCCGATGAGGGGGATTCGCCCCACCCGGATGAAATGCTTCCCGGCGGGATTGCGGGGGAGGAAGACAACGTTATGGACAGGGGTGAACCGTCCATAGCCACCGTGAACATACGGGAACCCCAGTCTCCGTATGATATGGAAGTTATGTGCGGCGCAATTACCCTCACCCTTACCGGGTATATTCCGGATATTCAGGGCGTGGTAATAACCATGACGGACAGCGACGGAAATGCCGTTCATTTGGGCACGGAGGCGTATTTTACCCGTGAGGACTTTTCGGATATGATAGGCCGCATTGTGCACATCTCCTATCCAAACAGCGACGGAAGCGTGCTTTACAGAACGTCCAGGGCCATGGCCAGCGAGGATTCATATGAACCGCGCCGTATACTTGGCGAACTGTTTGCAGATACCGTAGATACTATGGGAATGTACGGACATCTCAGCGCAGAGGACATTTCGGATGTATACATTACCGGAAGCACCGTAGTGGTGGATTGGAAAGCGGGCTTTGAAGAGGCCTTCAGGAATTATCTCATATGTGATGATTGCCGCATTCCCAAGGATAAGCGGGAAAGAATGTTCGTATACAGCGTTGTCAATACCCTGACCGAGCTGGAGGGCGTAAGCCGGGTATGGATGCTGGAGGAAGGCAGAAAGCTGGGCAGCATAGATGAAATGTATCTTGGCAATGCCCTTATGCGTAATCCCGGAATAATAGTGGATGAATAAAATGCAAAAGATAGACGCAAATAACAGAATAATCCTCGGTATGTCCGGCGGAGTGGATTCTTCCGTGGCCGCCCTGCTGCTGAAGCGGCAGGGCTATGACGTTATTGGGGTATTTATGAAAAACTGGGAGGAAACCGGTGAGGATGGAATATGCACCGCCGCCCAGGACTATGATGATGTGCGCCGGGTTGCGGATAAAATAGGCATACCCTATTACACCGTGAACTTCGCGAAGGAATATCAGGAGCGGGTGTTTTCATATTTTCTGGAGGAATACGCCGCCGGACGCACGCCGAATCCGGATGTGCTGTGTAATTGCGAGATAAAGTTCAAGGCGTTTCTCGATTTTGCTATGGGACTGGACGCTGCGGCGCTGGCCACAGGCCACTATGCCAGGCTGGACAAGGCCGCCGGCAGGGCAAGGCTGCTCAGGGCTTTGGATGGGGGCAAGGATCAAACGTATTTTCTCGCAGGGCTTACCCAAAGCCAGCTGAGCCGGGCAATGTTTCCCATAGGCGAAATGCAGAAGGGCGACCTTAGAAGCCTTGCGGCGGAGGCGGGCCTTGCGACGGCCTATAAAAAGGATTCAACAGGAATATGCTTCATAGGGGAGCGAAATTTTAAAAAGTTCCTTATGCAGTATCTCCCCGCTAAACCCGGAGATATGATAGACCTGAGCGGAAAGGTGATAGGTCGCCATGACGGGCTTATGTATTATACGCTGGGGCAGCGCCGGGGCCTTGGCATTGGCGGACAAAGGGAGGGCAGCGGCGAAAGCTGGTTCGTTATAGGCAAGGATATGGAGAAGAATCTTCTTATCGTTCAGCAGGGTGAGCATGAAGAACTTTTCTCCCTGGGCCTTGAAGCGGGAAAGATGAACTTTATCGCAGGCGAACCTCCCGCAAAGGAATTTGAATGTACCGCAAAATTTCGCTATCGCCAGAGCGATCAGCGGGTGAAGGTAACAATGCGCGGAGAAGGCTGCACAATAGACTTCGCAGAGCCTCAGCGGGCGGTGACTCCCGGCCAGTGGGCGGTGTTGTATGATGGGGAAGAGTGCCTTGGCGGCGGCCCCATAGATACGGTGCGCCCCATGAAGGAGATAAGGATAGGATAAAGGAGTGGACGCCGAGTTCAGGAAAAAAAGAATACTTGTTTTTATGGGCGTATGGTTGATGTCGCTTATAGCCGCCGCGTCCATACTGAACAACGCGGGGCGTACAGACGTGATGCTTGTGGATTATACGGCATTGCCGGAGGGAGGCATGCTTATAAAAGCAGGCGTATCCGGAAGCGCCGGATATATTCGCTCAATGAAGATAAAAGAGGCAGATGGAGATGCCATGGTGGATTTTTACTCCACCTTTGGCATAAATAACCCTCAAGGAGTAAAGAATGAATTCCTGCTGGAAGTAAGCGATGACTGCCAAAGGATACTGTTCCGCGGAGGAGATAATCATTATCGCATAGTGCTCCAACGGGAAGGAAACGAATGGATAAGGCAGGATGGATAGCGCCTACGGCATTTTTTGAATAAAATGCCGGTATATAACAAAAATAGTATTGACAATATAAAAATAAATGATATAATTAAGATTAAGAATCGTTCTTAATTATTTGGAGGTCAATATGAATACAAAGGTTCTGAGGAGCTTGTCATACGGAGTATACGTTACCACTACTGTGGACGGACAGCGCCCCACAGGTTGCATTACAAACAGCGTAATGCAGATAACTTCTTCCCCTGCTACTATAGCCGTAAGCGTTAATCACGACAACTATACCAACGGCTGCATAGAACGCAGCGGATTTTTCGCAGTTTCCATATTGGCCGTGGATTCCGATGCTTCACTAATCGGCCGATTCGGCTTCCGGTCCGGCAGGGATGCGGATAAATTCGAAGGCCTTTCCTATGAGTCCGTTGAGGGTATGCCTGTAATAGCCGACGGCTGCGGATATGTGGTTTGCAGGGTGATAAACAAGATGGAGACTTCTACCCATACTGTATTCCTTGGCGAGATAATCGCCGGCGAAACCGGCTGTAAATCCGAGCCTATGACTTACGCCTACTACCATAACGTAATAAAGGGCAAGAGCCCCAGGAATGCTCCCACCTATATTCCTGAAGAAGCTGCCGACGCGCCCAAGGCCGAGAGCAAGGTAAAATACGTTTGCTCCGTATGCGGTTATGAATACTATGGCGATTCACTTCCGGAAGGGTATGTGTGTCCCATATGCCGTCAGCCTGCTTCGGTATTCAAGAGGGTGGAGGAGTAATAATTAAGAAAAACGGCTGCGAATAACAAAAACGCCTGAACGTAATGCGCCCGGGCGTTTTATCGTGGGGAAAATATCCGCTTTTATGATATTACATTACCACATTTTCATTAAAAAAACCAGTCTTGTAATGGTGCGGATTATAGTGTAATTATAATTATACATAATACAAACGAGGGGGTTTTTATGGAAAGCATATGTGGAGCGGACTGTAGTATTTGCGGCTTTAAAAATAACTGCGCAGGGTGCAAGGAAACTTGCGGCTCTCCGTTTGGCGGGAGGTGCGTTGCGGCTGAGTATATAAGGGTCGGCGGCAAAGATGCCTTTGAGCAATTTAAGCAGCGACTTATCTGCGAGTTTAATGCATTGAATATCGAGGGGATGCCAGAGATAAAAGAATTGCATTGCCTGTGCGGGTCATTTGTGAATTTAGAATATCCTCTGCCGAACGGCGATAAAGTCAAAATGCTTGAGGATAAAAATATATATCTGGGAAATCAGGTAATGCCTGAATTTGCATCCGGGGAAGAAGATGACGTGTGTTACGGTTTAGTTGCGGGCATGAATTTTCTACTGGTATGCGAATACCGCATTGGCGGAGCAAGTCCCGAAATAGTGATATATAAAAGAAGATAATAAAAGCGTATGAGAACAGCCTGCGCGGCACAAATCGCGCAGGCTGAATCTTGCGGTTTTATCCTATGATATGCTGTGCTATCCCTGCAAACCCCGGGACTGACGATCCATGTTTTCGATTACGATATCGTATATCTCGCCCAGGCCGGCGCAGTATTCCAATACCTTCCATGGCTCGTTGGTGTGAAAGTGTATCTTTGCAAGGGGCCCGCCGCCCACAATGAGCAAACAGTCGCCGTCAAAGTTTTGATTAAAATAGTCTATCATTTCATCTTCGTCAAGGTTACTGCCCTCGATGAGCATCTGGGTATCATAGCGGTATTCCATTGATCTTTACAAATCCTTTCTGTTTATCAGCGTATTGAATATGGGTAACAGGCGCTCAGCGTCTCCGCTGGTGCAGAAGGTCACGCTTGCGCTTCCAGAAGCATTTGTAAGCCCGTGGTCGGATAATACCCGCTGAAGCTGGCGCACCGTGCCTTCGTTGCCGTCTATGAGTTCGCATTTTCCTTTTAAATGAAGGGCGGCGTTGCGGCGGAAAGCGTCCTTTATAAAAATATAGTGTGTGCAGCCCAGCACGATGGCGTCTGTATTCGTGTTTTTATATGGAGCGAGATACTCCGCAAAAAGGTCATCGTAGTCATCGGCGCTAAACTTACCGGACTCAATGCGCTCAACTATGCCTGGACAGGGGATGTTTATGACACGGTCGGGATCCGGCATTCGCTGCTGCAGCCTGAGATAACGCTCAAGACGGGTGGTGGCCATGGTGGCCATCATCAGAACCTTTCCGTCACCGGGCAGCATACAGGCGGGCTTTATGGCGGGCTCCACGCTTATCACGGGGATGGAGAATTCGCTGCGTATTTGGTTTATGCAGGTTGCGGTGGCGGTATTGCAGGCCAGCACTATGGCCTTTACCCCCATATCCACCAAACGGTGGGCGCTGCGGAAAGTGAGCGAGGTTATCTCTTCATCGCTGCGGTCGCCATATGGGGCGTTAGCATTGTCGCCATAGTATATGTAGTTTTCGTTGGGGAGCAGTTTCAGGGCCTCCCGGAGCACGCTCGCTCCACCAAGACCGGAATCAAAGAAGCCCACAGGTCTGTTTGCCATATAGCCTCCGGCGAAAGTTTAGTTCAACACTATTATAAACCCATATTGCGATATGTGCAAATATGCCTGAATACGGGTGAAAAATGAGCATCCGACAAAAAAATCAAAAAAACTTTAAAAAACACATTGACAAAGGGAGAGTGTTCTGATAAGATAAACGAGCTGTCGCACGAAAGCGACGGGCGCACCTTGA
>JAEDIC010000029.1 GCA_016292635.1 Clostridia bacterium | reverse complement strand
TTTGCTTCTTTTCTCTTTTCTTTTCCCGTGAAAAGAAAAAGAAAAGAAGATAAAAAATTGAATTAATTGTATACATTTTGAGAATACTTGCAGGGAGCGTTGAAAGGACGGAAAAACGTATAATATAATTAAAATAACGGAAAAGAAAGGATGGCCCAGCATGGAAAACAGGCATTTACCCACCATAACCGGCGACCTTCGCGCCCATATCGTGGCGGTGCCGGAGGAGATCTGGCAATGCAGCGGCATCGTAATACTGGGGCGGCGCATCAAGTCCCTCATATTCACTACCGACATCGCCATCATACGCAACACCAATGCGGACGCGGTGCTCGCGGTATACCCCTTCACCCCGCAGCAGGTCATATCCCATGCCATAATACAGGCCTCATGCATACCCGTGCTGTGCGGTGTAGGCGGTGGAATAACAGGCGGTATGCGCACCGTTCGCCTTGCCATGGACGCGGAGGCACAGGGCGCTTCCGGGGTGGTGGTGAATGCCCCCATGGGCAACGACACCATCAGTATGGTGGCTAATTCCATAGATATACCCATAGTGGCTACGGTGCTGAATGAAAATACCGATATTCAGGCCCGGCTGGATGCGGGCGTGTCCATACTGAACATATCAGCGGCGGAACGCACCCCCGAAGTTGTTCGCTCCATTCGGGAAAGATTTCCCAAGATACCCATTATCGCCACAGGCGGCCCCACCGGCGCAACCATCGCCGCCACTATCGCCGCCGGGGCAAACTGCATCAGCTATACGCCTCCATCAACAAAGGAGCTGTTCTCCCACAAGATGGACGATTACAGGATGAAGGGAATATAAAGTGGTATTGCGATATTTCCCTTGCCGGATAAGAGAAAAAACGACCTTATTAAAAAAGCGGCTATAGGCCGCTTTCTGCTTTTTAAATGCCGCTATTTGCTCTTTATCAGGCCCAGCACCTTGCCTGCCCGTTTATACAGCAGGAAGGTGACAACGGAGTTGATGCCGCCCTTACACAAGTTGAAGGGGATTATGACGGGCCATATCATGGCCCTTACCGCCTCGGCGGGCATGCCGTTGTAATGGACGGTAAAGTACAGATTCAGCGGCACCATAATAGCTGTCATAACCAGAGATCCGGCAAGGAGGGCCAGCACGGCACCGCCCCGTGTGTGCCTGGAACGGTAAATGAGCCCGGCAACCAACACGAAGCCGCCTGTTGCAAAAAAGTGCATCAGTCCGCCCACCCAGCCGCTGGCGGGGGACACAAGGAGCCACTGAAGTATGCTTACCACGGCGGTGATGAGCAGGCCGGCGGCAGGGCCGTACATGAATGTGCCTATAAGAATGGGCACATCCGCCATGTCGTATTCAAGGTATGGCGCGGCGGGAAAAATAGGAAAACGGACAAGGTACATCAGCACCAGGGACAGGGCGCAGAGCAGGCCCTTTTTTACAAGAAGGTTGGTTTTTTCGCTTTTCATCGGATATTGCTTCCTCCCACAAAAATAATATTTGGGGAAACTGCACAAAAACCCCCGCAAAAGCCTTGCGGGGGGGAACAAATATGCGAAATCTGCATTGTGCAGCCTCTTTCATCCGGACTATACCGTCGGTATCGGATTCTGACCGATTCGGCCCCGCCATGGGCAAGGGCTCGCGGACTTGTGGGCATATGCCCCATCACCGCCGGTGTGGAATTTCACCACCCCCCGAAGCTGATATAATTATACTATATACACATAGCTCCCGCAAGGGGGACGGGAGGGAAAACGCTTCGCCGCCATTCGTTGAAGGGGCTTTGTTGATTTTGCCTGATATTATGCTACTGTGCCCCGCTTGCTTGAATACTTTTCGTATTCCTTATTCTCCATGATGTCCACAAGTATCCCCACAAGGTTGTAAACATCGGTATATGAGCAATACTGGGCAACAGGCGCAAGGCGGATAACATTGGGGGCACGGAAATCCGGCACGACGCCGCGGGCCTTCAGCGCCTCGTTTATGCGGATGGCGTCGTCGTGCTCAAGGGCCACATGACCGCCCCTGCGGGAGTCCTCCCTGGGATTGCCCACCGAGAAGCCGTATTTCGCAAGGCACTCATCTATGAGGTACATGAGATAGCTTGTAATCTTAAGGGATTTTTCCCGAATCGCACCCATGGTCGTACTCTCGTATACCTTCAGCGCGCCCTCGATGGCGGCCATGCTGAGGAGGGGTTGTGTTCCGGTCTGCCATGCGCCTGCGTTGTTTACGGGCTCAAAGTCCGGCAGCAGATCAAACTGGGTTTCCTTTTTGTTGCCCTGCCAGCCGGTAAGGCCGGGCATTACGCCGAAGTGCTTGCGGTTGATGTACAATCCCGCGATTGCGCCGGGACCGCCTGAGAGGTATTTATAATTGCACCATATTGCAAAGTCGCAGTTTATGGCCTTAAAGTCATGATCCACAGCGCCTATGGAATGGCAAAGGTCAAAGCCTATGATTATGCCCCGGGCATGGGCTTCTTTGGTAAGATACTGCATATCCAGCAGCTGTGCGCTGCGATAAAGCACCGCGGGCAGCAGTATCATCGCCACATCCTCCGTCATGGCGGCAACCACATCCGCTTCTTCTATCATACGCCCGTCACGGCTCTTTACAACCTTTACCGCATCCTCCGGGTCATAACCTTTCAGCCGCACCTGACTTGCGACGGCATAGCGGTCGGATGGGAAATTCAGCTCATCAATGAGTATCTTGTACCTTTCACTGGTGGGGTGGTAGAAGGTAGCCACGCACTGATGAACGTTTATGGTGGTATTTGTGCATACCGTAACTTCCTCCGGGTCCGCGTTTATGAGACGTGAGAGCCTTTCGCCCAATATATCCTGATAAAGGAAATAATTGGTAGGTGCGCCGCTCCATACGCCTATGCCGTACTCCTTCCAGTCCGACAGCACCCGAAGCACCGCCTCCTCCGCGTCCTTTGAGCAAAGACCCAGAGAGTTGCCGTCCATATATATCTGGCCCTCTTTAACGTAGTATCTGTCCCTCAGCAGGGCGATGGGGTCCTGCTTATCCAGCATTGCCGCGCAGGCAGGGGCGGTGGTGAAAGCGTCCATGGGATATCCTCCTAATATAGTGGGTTTATATATGTATAATACATCATTTATCCGCTTGCGCAAGGGGGAATTTGGAGCGGCAATTGCTGCTTTATATCCCCATCACCAATATCTTACCCGCCGCGGAACCGGCCTTTGCCCTTTTCCTCGCAAGGGTGTACGGATCAAACAGTCTCTTTACTGGTTTGCAATGACAGATAGTCAGGATAGCGGTAATAAGGCAATCCATCAAAAGGCCGCGCCGCCGGTCTCCTTTATACAGGGAGGCATTTGGGAGTCCCTCCCGCCCCCCAAAAACAAATTCGGCCTCCCACTGAGGCCAAATTTGGAAAATGGTACAAGGCTGTTTATTCGGAATTAACCTATCTGCTATATCTCTTTGCCCCCCCACAGCCTCTCCGGATACAGACCGTCGGCCTTCAGTCGGGCAATGGCCTGGGCAACGGAGAGCTTGTCCTCACGATAGGTGACGCCGAACCAGCGATCCGGACTGCTTTGGGCCTTCACCCTGATGGCGTCCTTTGCCATCAGGGACTGGACGGCGGTGGGCAGTATGTCCTCGAAGGTATCGGGATGGACGGGGAGGGCGGCGCGAAGGGAATCGGCAAATTCCTCCCTGAGCAGGCGCATTATGCCGGGACGGAAGCCCCAGCAGTTCATGGAAACGGGAGTGCCGGCGGGTATGGGGGTACGATGGCCGCTTGGCTCCTCATATTCTCCGCCGAAAGGAGTCTTGAATATCCGTTTGCGCTCCACAATGTGGGTGAGCAAGCCGTTTTCTATGCCGCATATGCCGCGGGAGACGGAGCCGTTTTCCGTAAGGGTGTTTTCAAGGAGATAGCTTACCATGAAATGCTCGTCGTCAGGGCCATTTGCGGATAAATGCCCATACAGCAGGCGGAACGCCTCAGGGCCGTAGTAATCGTCCGCATTTATGGCGGCGAAGGGGCGGCCCGCTATGGCCTCGGCGGCGCAGAGCACCGCATGGGTGGTGCCAAGGGGCTTTGCGCGTCCCATCGGCAGGGATACGCCGGGCGGCAGCATGGTCATATCCTGAAAGGCGTAGGCGATGTTGGCATGACCCCGTATGCGGCAGCCAACGGTCCCCTCAAAGTCCGCAAGGTTTTCCCTTTTGATTATAAAAACTATATCCCGAAATCCCGCCCTGAGGGCGTCGTATACGGAAAAATCCATGAGCAGGTGCCCATTGTCATCCACGGGCTGAAGCTGTTTCAGCCCGCCGAAGCGGCTGCCCATTCCGGCGGCCATAAGCGCAAGCACGGGGTTTGCCATGGCGCTGCCCTCCTTACGCATCAATCGTGACAATGCACCACGCGGCCAAAGGCACGGGGAGCGGCGTATTTCTTCACAAGGTCGTTTATGGTGTTTTCATTGAAGCCCGGAACGTGCTTCATTGCGGGCGCAAGGCGCTTTATGGTTTTTTCATCCATAAGCCCCGCAAGCTCCAGAAGCATTTTGGTTGCGTCTTCCGCAGAGGGCCTCTCATCGAATATCACTTCAATATTTTCCCCCATCATGCGCATCTCTATTATGCGGGTATCCGGGGTCTCAATGAAGCTCGCAAACAGGGTAAGGCACATCTCATCCTCGTCATACATCCATACGCCCCGGGTGGAAACAAGGTGGCGCTCCTCCTTAATGCCGTAGCGGGAATCGGCAAGGCCGCCGTCCCGTTTGACATACAGTGTGTTGCGCTCAAAGTGCTCGTAAAATGTTACCGCAAGGGTGTTCTCATCCTGCTTTGAAAAGCGGATTATGTCTGCGCCAAGGCTGAAACAGCCGTGTACGCTTTGAAGGGGCTGGGGAAAGAGGGAGCCGCTGGTGTCGTTAAGGCGGTATTCTTTGCCGTCCAGCTTTTTCATAAGCAGGTCAAACTGCTGCGGATCTGCGCCCAGGCCGGGCCGTGAGGGCGTTGGAGAAAATACCATATGGCCGGTGTATTCTCTAAGCCTGCGGTATCCTTCCGGATATTCCGGAAGGGGCTCATCCCCCGCGCTCCAAAGGCAGGAGGCCAGCATATTCATAAGGGATGTCTTGGCGAAAAGCTGACCGCTGCCGCTGAATATTACGGCGGCGGCATTTTTATCCGGGAACATTACGGCGTACTGTCCGAATGCCCCGTTGAACTGGTATACGTTGTTCGCGTTCATCCATATCTGGAAGCCGTAGCCCTGATTCAGCTCCCCGTTTGGAGTGGCTATCTGGGGGGAGGTGGCCATGGCAATCCATTCCTCGCTCAGCAGACGGCGGCCCTGCCACATACCCTTGTTAAGATACAGCTGAGCTATCTTTGCAAGGTCCTCCATGCAGAGGCTAAGTCCCCAGCCTCCCTTTTCTATGCCCATGGGGCACTTTTCCCAGGCGTGGTTGTTTATGCCAAGCGGCTCATACAGCCTTGGGGTAAGGAACTCCGTAACACTCTGCCCGGTGATCCTTTGAAGGGCTGCGGACAGCATATATGTATTGAGGGAGTTGTATTCAAACTGGGTGCCCGGTTCAAACCGGGGGGAGGATTCAAGGAACATCTTTGCCCAGTCCTTATCCAATGCGCTGCCTATCTCATTGAAGCGAACGCCGGTGCTCATGGTGAGCAGGTTCCGCAATGTGAGCAGCCTTGCCCATTTGTTTGATGGAGGGGGATATTCCGTAAATATCTCCTCAAGGCGGCGGTCAAGGTCTATGAGGCCTTCGTCGTATGCCATGCCTATGGCGGTGGAAACTATGCTCTTGCTGGCGGAGTACAGCATATGGGGCACCTCGGGGCGGTATGGCGCCCAGTACCCCTCGGCAAACACCCTGCCATCCCTAAGCAGCATCATGCCGTGAACTCCAAGGGAGTCCACCTCATCCGCCACGGAGCGGAAAAGCCGCTCCACCACTGAACTGCTTATGCCTGCCTCCTCAGGGGTGCAGCGTGGCAGAGGCTGTTCAACGAGCAGTGTTTCCGGCTCCTGCTTCTGCTTTGCGTAGCCGTATTGGGGGATGCCTTCGGTATCCCTCTTAAGAAGCTTTATAAGCAGGTCTATGCTGCGCATTTGAATGGTGATGTCCATTTGCTCCTCCGTTTATGTGTTATTGGGCGGGGTTTGTGCCGGTGGTGGGTATGCCCCTGCCGGTTCGGTCGATATAGAAGGCGGTTTCGGCGGCCTTCATGTAGGGATTCAGCCACAGGCTGCCTATGCCAAGGGTGAATGCGGAAAGTATTGCCCAGCCAATAAAGCTGAGATGCAGCCCAAACAGCCTGCCCTTGTGGCCCGCCATCATCTGTTTGCTCATGTTCACAGCTTCCCGTATACCCACCTCCGGGTTTTCCGCCATTATATAGGGCGCCATAGAGTAGCGATAGGAGGCTATTATACCGGGAATGAAGAACAGCAGGCTCCACAGGAATACGAATAAGCCCGTGAACAGGCTGAGCCCTATGGCCTTAAAGAAGATGCGGAATCTTGAAAACAGCACGTCTACGCTGTCCTTGCGGTTGTACAGCACAAGGTCGATATAGTATTTGCAGTGACCCAGCCTTACGACCGTCCCTATGAGGGAAATGACAAAGCAAAATATTACCGCAGCCAGTATCAGTCCGCCAATCATGGAAGCGGTGATATCCGCGCCGAATACCAGGTTGAATTTTTCAGCCACGGCTGCAAGAATCTCTTTGAAATATAAAACCGTTTCGCTGAAAACAGCGTCTATTCCCTGCGCGTTAACGGATTCCAGCGTTGATGCGTCCAGGGAGGGCGTAGACACGCTGCCGCCATAGTATTCCGCTCCCATCAGCATGGCAAGGAACGTTACAAGGACGGAACGGCCCCATTTACCCCTTAGTTTATCCCGTGCGATAGTTCTGAATTCTCTGCTTGTAAACATATTGTTTATTCCCCCAGCTTTAGAATATTAAAAATCAATTGGCTTTATCGCAAAAAGGGCTGTGAAAGCCCTTCTTCTGCGTACATCCCGTCGGTTGATGCTATTCGATATTGCAGCCGCTGCAGCCTTCGCAGTTCTCCTTGTCGCAGTCCAGTCGGGCTTCAACCAGCTGAGACAGGGCGTCCATCTTGTCCTCATCGGCGGGCACAAAGTTTTCGTATTCGCCATCTATTTCGATTTTGAATACGAACAGGTCCTGCTCCTCCTCATCCTCTGTGGCGGGGTCAATCATTACGGCGTATTCTTCTCCGTCATAATCGAAGTAATCTACCACCTCAAGCTCTATCTCGTTGTTTTCTTCGTCGGTAAATACGACAATGTCCTTCTCCAGTTCTTCCATTTGTAAGAATTCTCCTTTATGTTTTAATGAGGGTTTTCCTTTTTCATGTTTCCTTCTTTTATAATATTTTATCCTAACCCGGCCCCCATGGCAACAATTGCGGCGTATTTTTACCCTCTTGTATAATTTGCTTCACTTTTTGCCATGTTTGCCGCCGAAATATGCGGAAAAAATTTGCCGAATCTGTTATAATCACAGTATCTTTGCAACCCGGCATGGTTTGCAAACGTTATTATATCAGGACGGAGGTGGCTGACATTGGCCCAAAGAGACCTTGAGTCCATCTACAAAGACTTTTCCCCCATGGTATACTGGGCGGCGTATTCCGTGCTGCGCTCTGAGTGCGACGCGAAGGACGTTACACAGAACGTATTCATAAGGGGCATAAAGCACATGGGCAAGCTCGCCGCCATGAATGACAATCAGCTTAAGGGCTGGCTGTACAGGGTGGCGGTGAACCTTTCGCTGGATATAAAGCGCAGGCAGAAGCGGGAGTATCCCGTGGATGAGCTGCCGGAAAGGGAAAGCTCCGATTTATACGATATGCCCGAGGCTGCGGCGGTATCCGCCGAGCAGCGGCGCATGGTGCGGGAAGCCATTGAGCGGCTGCCGGATGTATACCGGGAGGCGGTAATGCTCCATTACTATTCCGGACTGAGCTGCGCAGATATAGGGGAGCTTACAGGCAATCCGGAGGGCACGGTAAAATCCCGGATATCCCGGGCAAGAATAAGGCTCTTAGAGCTGCTGAAAGAAGGTGAGAAGAATGACTGACAATCTGGATAAGCTGCTTTACGGCATAGGCGAAGAAGCAAACGCCGTGGTGGACTTTGGCGGAATGTATGAGTCTCTTCTCGACGAAATCAAAAAAAGGCAGGCGGCCCGCGCAAGGCGGGTAAAATACATGGGCATGGCGGCGGCCTGCGTGATAGTCATAGGGGCGGCTGCCCTTGTGCCGGGGCTGATGGGCAATGGCTCAACAGACGGCGTTATACTTGAATACGCTGTTGCCGAAGAAGACTCCGCCGCAGCGGAAGCTCCCATGGCGGCCCCGATAGAAGCAAGGGCGGACGAGGTATGCGGCCTGCCCGCAATAGACCAGAATGCCATAGCCGAACTCACCGAGGAAACCGTGGAAGAGGAAGCGCAGGAGGAAGCCCCGGCAGAGGAGACCGCGGGAGACGCCGGCGAAGCCGCAAGCGGCGCAGAACCGGACGCCTGCCTTGTCAACGCGGATACAGGCACATTTGAAATAGGTCTGCCTCCGGAGGATTTTCGGGCTGCGCTTGAGGAAAAATATCCCGGCATAATAGTGATGCCATTTGAAAAGAGCGGCATATCCGAAGGAAGCGCGGATATTTCCGTATCCGGCTGCGAAAACACGGCGGTATGGAACACGGGCTTCGGCGTCTATTATATTGAGATAGGGGCCGTGGGCAGCGCAGAGGATTTCGCCGCCATACTGAGAGATGTGTGCAAATAGCCGCAGACCTTGAAGGGAGCTTATGATACAATGAAAAGCCTTTGCTTAAGCGGGACGCCCGGCGAAGCAACCCGCCGCCCCTATTGCGCCTCCCATACGGAGTAAGCCATGGAGGAAACCTTTGAGCTTAAAATAATAGCCCGAATGCGCTGCGACTATGCGGAAAAATTCGGCATACCCCGCCAGAGCGGCCTTGGGGAAGGCCCAATAGGGGAGATAGTATTCGAGGAAGAATATCGGGACGCAAACGCCCTCCGCGGATTGGAGGGCTATTCCCATATATGGCTGCTGTGGGGCTTTTCAAAAAACCGCAGCATGGGCTTTAAGCCTATGGTAAAGCCCCCTCGCCTTGGCGGAAACACCCGCATGGGGGTATTCGCCACCCGCTCCCCATACCGGCCAAACCCCATAGGCCTTTCCTCGGTAAAGCTCATTTCCATAGAAAAGCGTCCCGGTCTGGGCATGGTGCTCAGGGTGTCCGGCGCAGACCTTATGGACGGCACTCCCATATACGACATAAAGCCGTATCTTCCCTTTACCGACAGCCATCCTGACGCCCTGAGCGGCTTTGCGGGGGAGCAGTTTGCCAAGGGGCTGAATGTGGATTTCCCCGTGGAACTTTTGAAAAAGATACCGGAAGATAAGCGGCAGGCGCTGCTTTCGGCCCTCTCTCAGGATCCCCGCCCGGCATATCAGAAAGACCCCTCTATGCCCTACGGAATAGAGTTTGGCGGGCTGGATGTGCGCTTTCGTGTGGAGGGGGATACGCTGACCGTGTTTGAAATCGCAGAGGCGGGGCAGGACCGGCTGAAGTAACAGGGTAACGCCGCCGCTCCAAGCAATAGCCGACTAATCATTTTTGATGGCAGTATGTACTGTTCGCAGGGTAGTTGCCATTACTTCAAAATCAGGATAGCGCAAGCTGCATCCGCCGGTACCCGTAGGCGCCAAAACTTTTCTCCTGTTGCTGGCGAATCTCTTCTGCCAAGGCAGCGTCTTTTTCCGGCTTGCTCAATCTGTGAATGAAATCCTAGTATCCGCTCCGGGATACGCCAAAGAACCTGCACATGACGGAAATGGGATATTCCTCCTGATGACAACATATTACTGCGTATTTTACCCTCGGTCTCACTTCCTTTCCGTATATTGCAGAAAATCCCGCAATAAATCATTTTCCATTTTCAAACGTTTGTTTTCGTACTTGTACTCTGCCAGTGTCTTTGCCGGCTTTCGTCCTTGCCGCTTCGGTATGGCCGGCATGGTCGGTTCCTTTAACCAGCCTTGGATTGCATATCTGCTGATTCAGTATTCTTTGCTTAACGCACGCTGTGTCTCCCCTTCGAGTATCCGTGCTACTACAGTTTCTCGTATTTCCGTTGGATATCTTTTCATTCCTTTTTTCCCTGACATAACAACACCCCCTAATGCAGCTGTTTTCCTACATCAGGGGGGTTTTTTGTCTATTGTCCGCTTTTTCTGGTCCTGTTCGCTATGCCGGGGCTTTTTTGTTATAGATGTCTATGTTTATCACATCATTGAGGAGCCGCCGGTGACGATCCAGCAGGCCAGCGAGGCTACCATAAGGGCGCCGGTATAAACGCTGCCCGTGCGGCGGTAGATATAGGTGCAGAGCACGCTGAACACCAGTACCTGGGGCACAAACAGTATCAGCAGCGACATAAACGGCCCGCCGAAGGTGGAGCCGAAAAGCAGATCGGCGCCGGGCCCGATGCCCATAAAGAAGGGAATGTATTCTATCAGCACGATTATCAGAACACCCCCTGCCATCATCAGGGCATTTCTCCACCAGCAGCCCATAAAGCCGGCAAGGCCGGGCCTGTAGCTGGCCTGGCAGCGGGATGAGGCCATTATCTTGCTGTTGTTGAGAATGAAGAACAGGGCGAATACCGGTATGTACACCCAGAACTGGCCGAAGCGGGCCAGGGTAAAGGTCTTGAAGAAAGGCCAGATGAAGCGCAGGTCCAGCATAAACGCCCCCTCGCATATACACAGCAGCCCATACATATACGCCAGCATGCACAGCACAAGGACGGCGCTGCGTCCCAGCAGCCCCCAGCCCATTTTATCCGGCGCCTGAGCAGTTCCCAGACCCATGCTGTAGAAGCCATCGGCCACGCCCCGCTTTTTATTTTTCCTGTAAGAGATTATGCTGGTGATCAGCATTATGACTATCAGCAGCAGATACCAGCTCAGGAAGCCGTTGCCTATGGTCATGCGGAATATTCCCTCAGGCAGGGGCAGCAATCCGTGGCCAAGCTGGGTCATGAAGGGATAGGTGCAGGCGGCTATCAGCATGGTGACTATGGCGCCCTTCCACCACTTACCGGTGGCCTTTATGCCCTCCTGTGCAGGCAGGGGCTGGCTTATGCCGGCAAAAAACGGCAGCGTCAGCAGCAGCTCCATTACGGGCAGCAGCGAGGCCACTGCGCACAGCATGGCTATGAGCACCAGCGTTTCCTTGGTTATGGCCACCTGGTCCGTGGGCTCCAGGGTGGTATCAAGGCCGATGGCGCTGTCCAGCCACTGGATGGCTGTGGCAAGGCCATGGGCGTTGTGGGTGGTGAGCCGGTGATTGGTATTCAGCAGCTCCATGCGCCTTGCGGTACCGTCGGCAAAGTCGCCATAGGTGGTATCCCAGGCAGCCTTCTCCGCCGTGCAGCCGAGGAATTCGGTACGCAGATCGCTATGCAGGAGCTGATCATTCACCATGTTGGTATAATCACGGAAATAGCTGAATTCATCATATTTTGCCTGGAGCAGCAGAACATTATTGAAGGAGACCGCCTCAGCATCATATGCGCTGTCCCTGAAAAGCTCGCCGCACTGGAGCACTATGGCCTTTGGCGCTATATCGGTGTTCGCATAGTCCGCCGCCACGGACCAGGAGGACCAGGTGCCCATGGAGTGGCCGCTGACGGCAAGGCGGGAAGCATCCACATTGTCCATTTTAGACAGCAGCGCATAGGCATAGCTGCCGCCGCAGGAGCTGTCGGTCAGGGTATTGCCCGCATCGTCGGTGGTATAGCGCTCATCAAAGAAGCTGAGGTTTGAAAAGTTCATCATCACCTTGTAGCGGGTCGGGCCGCTGATGACTGAAAAGGTGCCCTCCTCCCGGCTGTCTTCGCCGTAATTTACGGTCACCTTATGATTCACATAGCCCCGGTTTACCAGCCCGGCGGAGCTTGCTCCGTGGCCGTATTCGTCCAGCGCAAGCACCACTGCGCCCCGCCGTGCCAGCTCTATGGCATAGGCGGCGCAGGTCTCATGGTCATTTTGGTAGCCATGCAGCAGCAGCACGCCCGGCGCCTTGTTCTCCGCAGTAGCGGTAACGGGAGAGTACAGCTTATACATCAGGTCTCCCACGTCGGTTTCTATCCAGCCCTCTGTCACGTTAATGCTGCCGCCGCCTCGCTGGATGCTGTCCGCAGCAAACATGCAGCCAAACAGCACCACGAGCAGGGCCGCCAGTATAGCAGCCGCTTTTTTACGGTTTTCCCTCATGATTTTACTCCTTCAATACAGTTTTTTTATTTGATATACAGATATGACCCTTTACAGGATGCTGAACCAGGCATCAGCCGGTAAAAAACAAAAGCGGAACTGCTCCGGTATACAGCGGTCCCCCAATGCCTTAAGATAGCAGTATGCATGCGGCTATGAGAAGCTGACCCGCATAATAGCTGAGAAGATTTATTGCCCTGAGGGGCTTTATCTTTTTGCCGAAGCTGTAATAGATCATTATAAAGTCGCTTACCACAAACAGCAGCGCGCCTATGGTAAATACAATATGCATTGCAGACTGTCCTTCCATTATCAGCAGCATAGCCGCAAAGGAAAACATGGCTATCACAGTCACAAGGTACACATAGCCAAACAGCTTGAGCCCCTTGCTGGGCGCGGTGATCCGCTTCATCAGCGGCGGTATGGCAAGGACGGAGAGCACCGCCGTTGCCGCAAGCGCAGGCAGCAGTATGCGGCTGCTTCTGCCTATCAGGGCGGCAATGTACAGATAATGCCCGCTGAGGAAGGCCAGAATACCCACTGCGAATATCTTTCTGGACTTTCCGCCTTCAAACTGATTGCGTAAATTCAGGAACACATCCCCCACCATGCCCAGCGCCAGCCCTATCAGTATCAGCCGGCCAAAGTCAGTGGTGTTTTCCAGATAGCACACAAGGCCCAGCAGCACAAAGAAGCATGAGGCTATCCCCTTGAGCAGCGTAGCCCGGGCCATCTTCCCTGCGTACTCAGCTTTTATAAAGCATATATCCACAACAAGCCCCGCAATGCATATCAGAGCCATCTCCGGAAACATATTATCGGCCTCCTTTTTGTTTACTATAATTCCGTATAAAAACAATGTCAATATTTTCCGAAAGGGGCAGGAGGGGCTGCAAGGCACTTATATAAGGAGCCGCAATAGTGAAGCGATAAAATAACGGCAGACACCAAAGTGCCTGCCATTATTTTTGCGTTATTATAGGAACGGAGGTGGTAATATGCCAAGGAAATATACCATGCGAAGCAAAGAAGAGAAGCTTGAAATTGTAAAACAGGTTCTTGGTGGTGCATCTGTGCGTAATTGGGAAAGCCAAGGTATTCGCCATCGTCAGGTACAATATTGAACAAAAGCATATTTGGAACAGGGAGAAGCTGGTCTTGAGCAAAAGGGAAAACCACCGGTCATGTTTAGAACAGAACTGGTGGCATAAGATATTTTGTGTCTGCTACCTATTGACTACTTCATTTTGGAGCGGGGATTTTTATTTGATTTGATAATGGTCTTATGCTGAATTTTTATAGGAATATCGCATTGCAAACAGGTGCCCGGAGGGATATAATATTTGCGTATTTTATTTTTATCGAAACGTTCAATTCTTTAGGGAAAAAACAATTAGGGGGAATTATGAGGCTTGGTTTTGACAACGAAAAATATCTGTCCCTGCAGTCTCAGCATATAAAGGAAAGGCTGAGCCAGTTTGGCGGCAAGCTGTATATGGAGTTTGGCGGCAAGCTGTTTGACGATTTCCATGCTGCCCGCGTGCTGCCGGGCTTTGAGCCGGACAGCAAGATAAGGATGCTGATGCAGCTTTCCGACCATGCGGAGATAGTCATCGTAATAAATGCGGGGGACATCGAAAAGAATAAGGTGCGGGGCGACCTTGGCATAACCTACGACCTTGACGTTATGCGGCTCATCGACGCCTTCCGCAGCATCGGCCTCTATGTTGGCAGCGTGGTGCTTACCCAGTATCAGGGGCAGCACGCGGCGGACGCCTTCCAGCGCCGCCTTGAGCAGCTGGGCATACGGGTATACCGTCACTACCCCATAGTTGGCTACCCCACAAACGTTGAGCTTATAGTAAGCGAGGATGGCTTTGGGCGCAACGAGTACATTGAAACCGAGCGTTCTCTGGTGGTAATAACCGCCCCCGGCCCCGGCAGCGGCAAGATGGCCACCTGCCTGTCCCAGCTCTATCATGAGCATAAGCGGGGCATACGGGCGGGCTACGCCAAGTTTGAGACCTTCCCAATATGGAACCTTCCCCTGAAGCACCCCATAAACGTTGCCTATGAGGCCGCCACAGCCGACCTTAACGACGTTAACATGATAGACCCCTTCCATCTGGACGCATACGGGGTCACCACGGTGAACTACAACCGGGATGTGGAGGTATTCCCGGTGCTGAACGCCATATTCAAGCGCATATATGGGGAATCCCCCTATAAATCCCCAACCGACATGGGCGTGAATATGATAGGAAGCTGCATAACCGACGATGAGGTCTGCCGCGAGGCCTCCTGTAAGGAGATAATCCGCCGCTATTACGCCGCCATGTGTACCGCCCGCCAGGGCATGAGCGACAGCCGCCCCGCGGAAAAGATACGCCTGCTGATGAACCAGCTGGATATCACCGCCGCGGAACACAGGCCGGTGGTAAACGCCGCCCTTGAAAGGGCGGAAGAGACCGGTCAGCCCGCCGCCGCAATAGAGCTGCCAAGCGGCGAGATAATCACCGGCAAGACCAGCAAGCTCCTTGGGGCGTCCTCCGCAGCATTGCTGAACGCCCTTAAAAAGCTTGGGGGCATACAGAAGGATATGCACCTTATATCTCCCATCGTAATAGAGCCAATACAAGACCTTAAGGTAAACCATCTTGGCAACCATAATCCAAGGCTTCATGTGGACGAGGTGCTTATCGCCCTCTCCATATCCGCCGCCACCAACCCCACCGCCGAGATGGCAATGCGCCAGCTGGACAAGCTGAAGGGCTGCGAGGCGCACTCCAGCGTTATTCTTTCCGGCGTGGATGCAAGCACCTTCCGCAAACTGGGGCTGAACGTTACCTGCGAGCCCCGCTATCAGACCAAGAGGCTGTATCACAAATAGCCTTCCTTGACAGGGCCTCGGCCCAAAGGGTAAAATTATAATATGGGAATGGCCCCGTGGCTGCGCCAGGGGGCTTTTATTTTTTAAAAGGAGAAGCCCAAATGAAAGCCACCGCAAAAGACATATTGCTGCGCTATATTGCCATAATAGCGGGATGCCTTATATATGCGGCGGGAATCGCCATTTTCCTGGACCCAAACGACCTTGCTCCCGGCGGCGTTACCGGTATCGCCATAATGATATCCTACGCCACCAGCATACCCACCGGCACCCTTGTGCTCATCATAAACATACCCCTGCTTATCATCGGGGCAAAACGATTCGGCAAAAGCTTTCTTATGTATACCGTGGTGTCCACCGTGCTTTCCTCCTTTATGATAAACTGGCTGTCCGCCGTCAGGGTGGGCATTGAGGATAAGCTGCTTTGCGGCATAGTTGGCGGCGTGCTTATGGCAATAGGTATGGGCATAGTATTTAAATGCGGCGGCACCACCGGCGGCTCGGATATACTGGTAAAGCTTCTCAGGCTTAAATACCGTCACCTTCGCACCGGCACTCTCTTTGCGATTACGGATACCGTGATAGTTGCCATTTCCGCCATTGTGTTCGGCAATATTGAAAATGCGCTTTATGCGGGCATTGCGCTTGTGATATCCAGCATGGTGATGGACCTTGTGCTGTATGGGCCGGATGAAGCCAAGTCTTTGTTCATAATAAGCGACAGAGCAAAGCAGGTTGCGGACAGGATACTTTCCGAGCTGGATATAGGCGTAACCTACCTTCAGGGCAAGGGCGCTTACTCCGGCGCCGAAAAGCAGGTACTGCTCTGCGCCATGCGAAAGGCCCTCTTCCCAAAGGTGCGTCAGATCGTTCAGCAGGAGGATCCTGATGCCTTTATGATAGTATCCAGCGCAACGGAGATATTCGGCGAGGGATTCAAGGACCACTTTACGGAGGAAATATAGCGGCGCAGCCCTTCGCGAAAGCGGTGTTGCCGCTTTTGCGGGCATTTCGGCCTTTGCCTGTCGCCATAAAGGCTCCCGGCCGGAAAAAGCCGCAGGGAATGAAACCCTGCTGCTATCCTTTTCAATCCCGTGGATTTCATAATACTGTCATTGTAATAACCCCTTTTTCATACCATGAATTTTATCAGGAGGTTTACTTTATGAGCAGCAAAACCGATCTATGGATAGACAGCCGCAGGGAGGAAATGGTCTCCGCCCTGCAGAAGCTTATTACCTTCAACAGCGTAAGCTGCCGTGGGGACGCCCCCGGAGAGCCTTTCGGCCCGGAATGCCGCAAGGCATTGGAGCATACCCTCGCCGTATGCGACGATATGGGCTTTAAATCCGTAAACATGGAAGGCTATATCGGCTATGCGGACTATGGCAAGGGAGATGAAACCCTTGGAATACTTACCCATCTTGACGTTGTGCCCGAGGGCGACGGCTGGACAAAGGCCGGCCCATACGAGGGCAAGGTAATAGACGGCTGGATGGTGGGCCGGGGAACGCTGGACGACAAGGGCCCCGCAATAGCCTCCATATACGCCCTCGCCGCCGTAAAGGAGGCGGGCTTTGAATTTCGCCGCAAGGTACGGCTCATATTCGGCTGCGATGAGGAAAGCGGAATGGGCTGCCTTGCCCACTACATGGAGCATGAGAAGGTGCCCGACATGGCCTTCTCTCCGGACGCCGAATATCCTCTTGTAAATTCCGAAAAGAATATATACCACGGCAGCTTTAGGTATGAATATCCCTCCTCAATTTCCATAAAGGCGGGCACCGTCGTAAATGCCGTTCCCGGCTTTGCGGAGGCCGTTGTGCCCTGCGCCCTTGAGCAGGTAACTGCTGCCATAGGCGATAAAGAGGGCTTTGAGGCCAAAGCCGTTGATGGCGGTGTGTCCATAGTCGCCACCGGCTGCGCCGCCCATGCGTCCACTCCCGAATGCGGCAAAAACGCCATACAGATGATGGTTTGCCTCCTTTGCGGGCTGCCCCTGCCTGAGGCTGACCTTGCCGCCCTTAAGGCCATAAAGGCCTCCTACGGCATGGAATACAACGGGGAGACGGTTGGCCTTGATAAGAGCGATGAGTCCGGCCGCCTTACCCTGAATATCGGCCTTATGGACTGGAACCGGAATGGCTATTCTCTCGGCATTGATATCCGCGCCCCCATCTCCGTTCAGATGGAGGAGATAAGCGCAAAGCTTTCCGCCGCCCTGCCCATGGCAGCGGCCTGTGACGAGACCTTTAGCCCCGGACATTTCGTGCCTGAGGACAGCGAGCTGGTAAGCGGCCTGCTTAAGGTATACCGTGAGCGCACCGGTGATATGTCTGCACCCAAGCGCATAGGCGGCGGCACATACGCTCGCCATTTCGACACCGCCGTTGCCTTCGGCGTGGAGCGGGAATACCGTGAAAACCGGCTGCACATGGTAGATGAAGCCCTGAACATGGACGATTTCATTCAAGACGCCAAGCTGATGGCAGACGCCATAATTGAGCTTGCCTGCGTAAAATAGCGGAGCAATACCATGAAAGTAAGGCTTAATGACGATGCCGAGGTTGTGCGCATGGTGCGTGAGGGCCTTAAAGCCAAGGGAGGCTATTGCCCCTGCGTGCGGGAGGTCAATGAGGATACCAGGTGCATGTGCCGTGAGTTTCGTGAGCAGATAGCGGACCCGGAGTTTGAAGGCTACTGTCACTGTATGCTGTATTACAAGGAAAAATAAAGATAGGAGAGCGCGTCCCGGGGGCGCGCTCTTCTTATGTTTTTCTTTAGCCGGGAGCCGTCTTCTTTTCTTTTTCTTTTCACGGGAAAAGAAAAGAGAAAAGAAGCAAAAGA
>JAEDIC010000028.1 GCA_016292635.1 Clostridia bacterium | reverse complement strand
TTCCCAACAACGAAGTCGGCAGAAATTTCCGTGGAGTTTGTGAGTATATCGATGCGATAGTGAAACAATCCCTCAGTCAGCTTCGCTGACAGCTCCCTTTACACAAGGGAGCCCTGGGCGCTGCCGAGTCATTGCGAAATGGAAAAATCCTCCCTGTGACCAATCATCATAGGGAGGATCAACTGTTTTATGAACCCCTCTCTAAGGCGGGAGGGTTTCTATGCAAGAAAATCAATACACAGGATATCCGCTGACGAACATCCAAAGGTAGATAAGCATACTTATCGTAAGAATTACGGCGATAACCGCGCGCGGTATGCGCCTGCCTTTTGTAAGCTCCGCAAGGCCAAATGCAACGGGGAAACACACCGCAAGATACCTTGGGCCGCTCAGCAGCCATGTGCAGCCTATCGCCACGGCAAAGTATACAAGGGCGTATGCGCCGTAGGACGGGCGCAGCCTTTTCATTGAGGGCAACAGTATACCCAGCGTTCCGAAAGCACAGAGAAGATTAGGCAGAAACAGGCCGTAAACCATCCTCGTATCTCCGGACGCGGCATTTTTTAGCAGCAGCTCTGTCTGATAGGCGGCGGTGTTGAAGAAGGGGCCAAGCTGTTGGTTCCAGTGCTGGCTCTGGTAGATGAGAAAGGTAAAGGGCGAGCCGGTAACAAGGTGGTTTATAAGGAGATAGCCCGCAGTTCCCAGGGCGATCATGGAGGTGCCCAAGGCCCGGAAAGCGATCCCCTTTGAGGAGGGCTTATCCCGAAGGATATCACCCATGGCTTCTATGAATACCGGCAGCATCAGCAGCAGGCCCACCGAGCGGGTAAAGGCCGCAAGGGCGCCAAACAGCCCCGCAAGGAGATAGCTCTTTTTCCGCGAGGAAAGCAGGCAGGCGAGGCTGAGCAGCAGAAACAGGCTTTCTGTCATTGGGGCGGCAAGGAAAAATGAGCCGGGAAATACCGAAAGCAGCGTGGCGGTAAAAAGGGCGTCCTTGCGCTCCATATCCACCGCCGCCAGCTCATAGGCCAGTATGCCGCAGCCTATGGCGCAAATATTGGACAGTATAACGGCTGCCGGGAAACTGCCTATGTTCAGCAGGGAAAGTATTTTTATAAGTATGGGATACAGGGGGAAGAAGACTATATGAAATCGGGGATCTCCTTCGGCAACGTACCAGTTTTCGGCAATGCCCTGATAATGGGGGGCGTCGGTGCGGTTCCACAGCCGCTCCATGGTATTCAGCAGGCCGCCGGTGTATCCTCCCCGGGCAAGGTCAAAGCAGTATGCCGCGGCGTAAAGCAGAACGTGCAGCAGCGCCACCCGCAGGGCTATGGCCGCCCAAGGGTGCCGCCTGCCGAAGCGTGAGGCCCGTATGCCGGTTTCGGCGGGAGGCCCATCCTCCAGAGAAAGCCACCCGGCCAACCGGGGAAACAGCCTTATGAGGCAGAGGCCGAAAAGGGCAGCGCTTGCATACGCCGCCAGCATGGCGGCGGCGGAATATTCCGCCTTGAACGCCCACAGGGCAAACCAGCCCGCCAGCAGCAAAAGCGCGGCGGGTGAGGCGTATTTCATAAGCATTTTTTCAATAGTCTTCATGTGATGTATTATAGCACGAACGATATGATAAAGGGAACAGCGGAAAAATGCCCCGTGCCGTTATTACTTATAAAATATTAAGGCAGCGGCATGGCGAAATTTATAGTGAAAAAATATGCAGCTTGACAATTTATACATTACAAACTGTCATGGATGGGATTAGCGCCCCTCAGGTTGTATTAAAAAAAGCCACAGGCCCCAATATATAGAAAAAGCCCGGAAAATCTGAGAAAAACGCCGCTTTTTTCGGGCTGAAAAAGAAATATATCCTGTATGGAGAAAAGGTTATATTATTGACAACCGTTCACAATGTTGTTACAATATTAACGCAGAACAGTTGCGTTGTCTTGTTGCGTCTGTTATATATGCACATAGGGGAAATGAACATACATAACGGCAGTACAAGCTGCGGAACCGTTAATTCATCAACAAATTTATAGTTGGAGGATTTTTATTAATGGTACTGGCTCTTCAAATCATCCTGGCTATCTGCTTCGTCGGCATCGGCGCTATGCTGCTGGTTGACATCAACAAGAACCACAAGGGCGAGCTCAAGGAAGCTGGCGGCAAGAAGTGGGCACAGGGCATGTTTGTCGGTATTCTGTGCAACTTCCTGGATACCCTCGGCTGCGGCTCTTTCGCTCCTTCCACCTTCCTTTACAAGGCACTCAAGAATGTTGACGACATCAACATCCCCGGTACTCTGAACGTCGGCGATACTTTCCCCGTTATCTTCGAGGCTCTGATCTTCACCACCACCGTTGAGTGCGAACCCGCTTTCCTCGTAGCAATGTGCGTAGCCGCCATGATCGGCGCTTATGCCTTCGCTGAGATCATCACCAAGTGGGATGTTAACAAGATCCGTCTGTGGCTCGGCTGGGCAATGGTAGCTTGCGCAATCATCATGGCTTGCAAGAACGCCGGCATTGGTCCCTTCGGCGTTGTTGGCGATCTGCCTGGCTTCACCGTAGGTCAGTGGCAGTTCTGGGTAGCGGTTATCCTGAACGTAGTTTGGGGCGCTCTGATGGACGTTGGTTTCGGTCTGTACGCTCCCTGCATGGCAACCTGCCTGCTGCTGGGCTGCTCCGCCGGCACCTGCTTCCCCGTATTCATGGGCTCCTGCGCTCTGCTGATGCCCGCTAACTCCATCGTATTCATCAAGAAGGGTCGTTACGACGCCGTAGCTACCCTGGGCAACTTCATCGGCGGCTGCATCGGCGTATTCATCGCCTGGAAGATCATCACCAGCCTCCCCATGATGGTTCTGATTTATGTTGTTTGCGTAGTTCTTCTCTGGACTGCTTACAGCATTCTCAGCGCCCGCTCCAAGGCACTCAAGGAAGCCAAGGCTGCCTAATAGCTTAGGAGCACAACAGCATTAAGCTGATTTGTAAAATGAGGCCGTTTCCATCAGGGAACGGCCTTTTTTTAGTTTTATCGCCGGGCAATTCGGTATATAACCGTTAAAGAATATGGACTATTGCGCCAATATGTGATATTATTTTCATAATGGCTCAATAGGGTATACGGAGGATTTATTTAATGTTTGAAAATCAGTATGTGATGGATCTTAAGCGCTACAGGCGCTGGACCGCTCCAACTTTCTATAAGGTAAAGAGCTTCTGGGGCTGGGTAGTGGTGTTTATAATCGGTCTTGTGGGCGCATTGTTTTTTCACAATGAGGATACCAGACTGAATTGGGAATCCCTGGGCTATATGCTGATGCTGGTCAGCGTATATCGCGGCGTGTTTTTTCGCTATATGCTGGCAGGCAAGCAGTTCAAGATGATGCGCGTCCAGTTTGGGCTGAAGCAGTGGAACTGCAAGGTCATCGTAGGCAATACCATCAGGGTATACACCGACGATAACCTGAGCAACGAGGTATTCTGGAAGCAGGTAGCAAAGTTCGTTGAGGCAAAGAGCTACTTTGATCTCAGCGTGGACAATGACTTTGTTCGCCTTGATAAAAACTGCTTTACCAAGGGCACCGCTGAGGAGTTCAAAGCATGGATGCTGGCTGAGCATCCCGAAATACCCTATGCCGAGGAACTGCCCGAGTTTGATAAGTAATATCAGCGCACATGCTGCCGGAGACCGTATGGCCTCCGGTTTTGTTTTGCGCGTCAGAGGCCGCCTCGCCGCCGCAGGCCGGACTGCTTAAGGTCAATAGTTGGATAATAAAGCAAATTTGGCCTCACTTTGAGGCCAAATTTGAGTCTGCGCAAAAGGGTCGTATTTATTAATCCGGCTATATTTTTGCTGTTACTTCTCTTTGCTTTTCCTGAAACATCCTATCTTCAATAAAACGTTGCAACTTCCTTTTCGGGCTTTTCGGCGGGCTGAACGTCCAGTATGGTGAGGACGGGGCCCTTGTCGCCGTATATGCGGTTGAAGCGTATCTCGATGGAGGCGGTAACCATGACCCACTGGCGTTGGGAGAGGGTGTTCGCCTTGTCCCATTTGCACACAAGGCCGCTGTATTCGATATCGTTTACACAGCAGGTCATAATGTGGCGTCCGGCGATGAATATTCCCTCGGGCAGTCGGGCATTTCGGGCAACTATGCCCTTGAAGCGGACGGTCTTGCCGGCGTATTTCTGCAGCTCCTCCGACATATCACGATACCAGATGGCGTAGTCGTCGTCTCCGATTTCGATGATTGGGGCATCCATATCAAAAGGAAGAGGGTCTTCTATGTCGTCGTATTCAACGTGACCGTCGGCGTATTCATAGGCGATGTTGCAGCGGCGGGATATGGCCCGGATTATCTTGTGTATCTCCTCTTTGTCGATGCTGTCGTTCGCCCGGTTCAGCACCACCAGCTCCGCCGTGGTGAGCTTATCCACCATAAGGGTACGCATATTGGCGTTGTAAGGGAGGAAGGTGCGGGCGTCCACAAACATGAACTCCTGATAAACCACCCACTCCTTGGGCAGCACACGGGCAAGGTCGCTTAGCAGCCACATACCGTTGTACTCTATGAGCACCCGCTCCGCCCTGTGCTTCTTCACAAGGTCTGTAAGCATTTCGGGAGAGAGGTCGTCAAAGTCCTCCACGGACTGGATATAGACGTATTTGCTGGAGAATTTGGAGGGGTCAAGCTCCTCTATGCCCTCTTCGCACATCAGCACAAGGGTGCGCTCCCCGCTGTTAAAGCGCTTGTCCTCAAGGGTCTCCTGCATGAAGCGGGTCTTGCCCCCTTCAAGGAAACCGGTGAACAGGTATACCGGGATCTGCTTCATGGCTTATACCCCGAAAAGCTCTCCGAGGGCAGCCTCGTTAAGCTTTGCGCCTATTACGCACAATCTGCCGGTAACGCCGGCGCTGCCTTCACGAACGTTTATCTCGCCGGGCACGAAGTCAAAATGTATCCATGCGTTTTTACCCTTTACTATGCCCTTTGCCCGAAGCACTGCGCCGTATTTGTCGCTGTCGTCAAGGGCAGCCAAAGCGGCGGAGATATCCTCGGCGGAGAATGTTCTGGCGGTCTCCACGCCCCAGCTGGTGAATACCTCGTCGGCGTGGTGATGGTGGTGATGCCCGTGATGATCGTGACCGCACTCGCACTCGTGGTGGTGCTCGTGATCGTGACCGCACTCGCACTCGTGGTGATGCTCGTGATTGTGACCGCACTGGCACTCGTGATCGTGCTCGTGATCGTGACCGCACTCGCACTCGTGATCGTGCTCATGATCGTGACTGCACTGGCACTCGTGGTGGTGCTCATGATGATGGTGATGCTCGCTTTCTTCCTTAAGGACAGCCAGCTCCTCCTCAAGGGTATCCCGGCGCTCCATGGCGGTAAGTATCTGCTCGCCGGTCAGTTCCTCCCAAGGGGTGGTAATAAGGGTGGCAGAGGGGTTGTGCTCGCGGATAAGGGCAACTGTCGCGGTGAGCTTGTCCTCGGATATGCCGCCGGTGCGGGAGAGGACGATGGAATTGGCGTGCTCTATCTGGTCATTGAAAAACTCGCCAAAGTTTTTCATGTACATTTTGCACTTATTTGCGTCCACAATGGCGGTAAAGCTGTTCAGCCGCAGCTCCTCCGAACCCACGTCCTGAACGGCCCGGATAACGTCGCTTAGCTTGCCAACGCCGGAGGGCTCAATAAGTATGCGGTCGGGGGCGTATTCCGCCAGCACCTTCTTCAGGGCCTGACCGAAATCGCCAACAAGGCTGCAGCAGATGCAGCCGGAGTTCATCTCGGTAACCTCAATGCCCGCATCCTCAAGAAAGCCGCCGTCAATGCCGATCTCGCCGAATTCGTTTTCTATAAGCACCAGCTTTTCGCCGGAAAACGCTTCCGGGATAAGCTTTTTGATAAGGGTGGTTTTGCCTGCGCCCAGAAAACCGGAAAAAATATCTACCTTCGTCATGATATATAACATCTCTTTCGTAATATTTTCCGGAAGAACCCCATAAAAGGCCGTTCCTCCACAAATGTATTATAGTCAGCAGGGGCGGGATATACAAGGGCGGCGGGGCAATTTTTCCAGCCATTTCACAGGGAAAGGGTTTTTTCGTCATAAATTATAAACAAATGAATATTGCGTGTGGATATGCCGGAAAATATGCTATAATAAGAACATGGAACAGCGGGAGAAAAAAGAGAGAAAAGAAAACAGAAAAGAGAAAAGGCAGGCAAAAGGCGGCTTCAAGCCGTGGCATGGGCTGCTTATAATTGCGCTGCTTATGGGGCTTGTATACGCCTGGTTTTTCCTGCTGAAGATAACGCCGCTGCCGGAAAGGATACAGAATGTGCTGTATCCAACGGAGACCGCCCCTTTGCCCGCCGCCACGCCGGAGCTATCTCCAACGCCCGAGCCCACCACAGCCATACCCAAGCCGGACGTCAGCATATATACCGCAAAGCTTACCGTGGAGCAGCAAACCATATACGGCAGCATGAGGCTGCATTATGTGAATAACTCCGCGGATACCCTATATTCCATACCCCTGCACCTGTATCCCAATACCCTGTCCCCGGATACCGTTACGGTGCAGCGTCTCTCCCTTAACGGCATAAGCGCCTACTATACCGTGGAGGGGGACATTCTGGAAGTGCCTCTGGCGCTGGAGATAGAGCCGGGCGGAGACTGCGTTATTTATGCGGAATTTACCGTGAATCTTACCGGGAGCAGCTACGGCAGACTCATCAGCGGCAAGCGGGAGCTTCCGTATATACTGCCTGCCGCCGGGGTATATGAAAACGGCTGGCTGACAGACGCAACTATGGATCAGCTCACATACACCGCTCCCGCCACATACAGCGTTATGGTGGAGGGGGCAGTATCCTCCGCCAGCATACCCGAGGCAGAGCCGGGACATTTTTACGGGGAAAATGCTCAGGGTGTAACCATAACATTGAGATAAAAAGAAAAGCGCATAGGGCTGCTTCAGCGGCCCTTTCTTTATGGGCTGAATAAAATGCCGGTGTTTCAAGGGCTTTCCAGCCATGGCAGCATCACTGCTGCCGCATGAGCGAAGCATATTTTCCATTTAAAAAATGGAAAAAAATCAAGCTCTTCCATATTATCGCGGGAATACCATGGGGCGCAAAAGAATAAACCCCATAACTGTGGACATACTAAACCTCAAACACCGCGTATGCGGAAAAATCAAGGAGGAAATATCCACAGCATGAAGAAAAGAGTATCCCTGGCCTTTGCGGCCATGTTTGTTGTCGCGGCGATGCTGATGGCGGCAGGGTGCGCCAGAAAAACGCCTGAAGCTACCCCCAGCCCCTCTCCCGAGATGATGGCAAGCCCCAGCCCCGATGGAGGAAATGCCACGGTTGAAGTAAGCCCCGATGCGCAGCAGTCCCCCTCTGTGGGTGGAGCTATAACCAATTTCGTTGAAGGCGCAGTGGTTGAGCTGACCCAGCTGCCCGAGAAGGTTACGGAGGCTGTAAAAAAGCAGTACGCTGAAGGCACCGTAAAGAGCGCTTCTTACGCCACCTATGAAAATCAGCAGATGTACAAGGTTATCATCGAGCGGCCTGAGGACAACACTACAGAGGAAGTGTACGTTACGGCAGAGGGAAAGATAATCCCCGCCAAGGCAACGGCGGCTTCTCCTTCTCCCGGCGCAAACGGCACGGATGATCCTGCCGCCGGAGTGGAAAGCGGCAAATAAGAAACATAAGGCCCATGAAGGCCGGCAGCGAAAAAAGCTGCCGGTCTTTTTTGCTGCCTTGCAGGGTGGGCGCTGCATATGTCTGTAGATTTTTAACCGAATTAGCAGTATAATAATATATCACACAAAGGGGTTCCACTTCCCTTTGGCTGAAAGGACAGGGAAAATGGCGGATATTTTTGATATTCTCGGCCCAATAATGGTTGGCCCATCCAGCTCCCATACCGCAGGGGCGGTGCGCATAGGCGCAATGGCCCGCACTCTCCTTGGGGAAAGGGTGGTATACGCCGACATTCTGCTCCATGGCTCCTTTGCGGAAACGGGGCACGGACACGGCACAGACAGGGCGCTGGTATCCGGCCTGCTGGGCATGGGCCCGGCGGATCTTCGTATACCCTTTGCCTTTGAGGAGGCAAAAAAGCAGGGCCTTGAATATACCTTTGGTGAAGTAGACCTTGTGGACGCCCATCCAAACTCCGTGGTTATGGAGATAAAAGGGGAATCCGGCAGGCAGCTTTCCATGCGGGCTTCTTCCATAGGCGGAGGCCGCATAATGGTGAACGAGCTGGACGGCATAGAGGTGGCCTTTGACGGCAGCTTTAATACCCTTGTGGTTCATCACAGGGATGAGTTCGGAACCATTGCGGAGATATCCCGCTTGCTGTCCAATTATCGCATAAATATAGCCAATATGCGCCTTTCCCGCCATCGCCGGGGAGGGGATGCCCTTATGATAATAGAAACGGACCAAACCGTGGAGCAGAAGATAATAGACTGGATAAGCGAGCTGCATGGCATAGAAAAGGTCACATATTACGACAAGAGCAGGGAGGCCGAAAATGAGGATTGATTCCATGGAGGCCATCTGTGCCTCGGCAAAGGAAGCGGGCGTTGAGTTCTGGGAAACCGTTCTCCTTTACGATATGGAGGAGCATGAGTATACCCGGGAGGATTCCATCGCAAAGATGCTCAGAGCATGGAAGGCTATGGTGGAAGCCTCGGACAGCTATACCGGCGAGCGTCGCTCCGTAAGCGGCCTTGTCGGGGGCGACGGCCTTAAGATGCGCATATACAACCGCCGGGGGGAATCCATATCGGGGGACTATGTGGGCCGGGTGATAGCGGAGGCCCTGTCCATGGCAGAGTCAAACGCCTGTATGCGCCGCATAGTGGCGGCTCCCACGGCGGGCGCCTGCGGCGTGCTGCCTGCGGTGCTGATGCCCCTCTGGCATGAGGAAAGGCTGACCCAGCGCCAGGTGATAGAGGCACTGTATACCGCAAGCGGCATAGGTGCGGTAATAGCCCGAAATGCCGGCATATCCGGCGCTGCGGGCGGATGCCAAGCGGAGATAGGTACCGCCGCCGCAATGGCTGCGGGAGCCCTTGTGCAGATTTACGGCGGGGATATGGAGCAGATATGCAATGCCGTTGCCATGGCGCTGAAAAACCTTATGGGCCTAATATGCGATCCTGTTGCGGGCCTTGTGGAGGTGCCCTGCGTAAAGCGCAACGTGGCGGGCGCCATGACGGCGGTAAGCGCCGCGGATATGGCCCTTGCGGGCATAGAGAGCCGTGTGCCTGTGGATCAGGTGATACAGGCAATGGGCGAGGTTGGGCGGTATATGCCCCTAAGGTTTAAGGAAACCGCCCTGGGCGGCCTTGCGGCCACCCCATTCGGTAAAGCCGTAAAGGAAGAGCAGAAGGAAACCGAACGGCAGAGCCGGGGGTAGAAGCTTTATTAGTTTATAACACAAAAAACACCCTAAAGGGTGTTTTTATATTTGGCGGAGAGAAAGGAATTCCCGGCGGCATTGGGGCAATGCCGCCGCCAGCCCGGGGTGCTAAAAAGCCATTCACAGGATGGCTTTTTACCTGCCCGAAGGCAGGCCGCACCCTTCGAATCCCTTCCTCTCTTATCTCAGAAATACAAAAACACCCTAAAGGGTGTTTTTATATTTGGCGGAGAGAAAGGGATTCGAACCCTTGAGTACATTCCTGCACTACACGATTTCCAGCTGGCCAAAAGGGTAAACAGAATACCGTCCTATAACACAAAAAACCCTGTTGTTTTCAGAGTTTTTCAACGCTATAATATTTAGTTATATCCCGTAATATAGGGCATTATTTGGTGGGTTTGATGAACAACTGATGAACAGCTATTCTCGTTTTCTCCAGCTATTCTGCTGACAATTTGATTATATCATATCCGTTAATTCTTGACAAGTTGCTGAACAATTGGATGGCGTTTCGGCGTTGCATGGCATTAGCAATTCTTATGTGTGGTTTTTTGATGGTATCGGCAACCCATATTAAGTTATTCATACTCAAGTATACTGTTTTCTAAATAATAGTGATATATCCTTACTGGCGCAGGAACGTCTTGCATAGAATGGATGATCGTTAACATCTCACAGCTTAGCAGCTTATTCGTGAGGCATACCCCGAGTACCATTGATGCATTTAAACGACTGATTTGTTTGATTTTTATGATCTCACTATTCAAAAAAATAAAGCTGCCCTCCCTTATGGAGAGCAGCTTTTATGTTTCGCTATATTATTGCCATTACAATTGCTATTACTGCGCAGGCAATCGCAGCGCCACCCAGCATAATTATCTTTTTCTGCATTTCTGCGTTAAGCTGGGCAATACTTTCGTCCACATGTGCCTTTAAAGCAGCGGTCTCATTCGCATAAGTCAATACCATATTGCTGCTTACATTGTTAAACTGCGCTGCCGCTTCATGGAAGGAATCGAGGGTTTGCTTGGCAGATGTTTCATTCATAATTATCTTTTTCTGCATCTCTGCATTAAGCTGGGCAATACTTTCGTCCACATGTGCCTTTAAAGCAGCGGTCTCATTCGCATAAGTCAATACCATATTGCTGCTTACATTTTTAAACTGCGCTGCCGCTTTATGGAAGGAATCGAGGGTTTGCTTGGCAGATGTTTCATTCACATAGTCATATACCATTTCGGATTCATTAATGACCTTTGCCATGCTGCCGCAAACGCCGTTCATGGTTTGCGCAATCTCCTGCAGAACTTTATTTGTATCCTGTAGCGTTGCAGCTTCTCTCTCTATTTCTTCCAGCGAAGTTACCAAACCTGTAATTTGACTCTTAAGTTCCGCGAAATCTGCCATGGTTATTCTCCCTTCATCCTTCTGATTATATTCAGGCTGTCATTGGCTATCTCGGCAAAATACAGCTCTGCCGGGATTGTTTTCTGTTCATCTGCCAGTTCCGGCAAATCTATCATATCGGCACAAACCCGCCGTTTTTCTATGAATTCCGATACACTATCCACCGCTTCTGCAAATATTGACTCGTTGCGCTCAACTATCTTCCTCATGACATACATGATAGTGTTATCCAGGCTGCTCTTGCTGCAGGAATACCTGTTTATCGCAAAGTCGCAGGCTGCACTAAGGTCATGTATCAAAGATGTTGCATCGCAGTCATTGCAATACAGCTCTGCAAGTGCTCTCAGCATCAGCAAGCCGGGGTGGTCAGGAGTGGATTCCAGGTATCGAGATACACCGCCTCGAAGTCCCGAAGCTTCATTGGCAGACCTTATACCGCCTACTATGCTGCCGGACAGTTCATCATAAACGCCGTCGATTATGCCCGAAATCAATTCGAATCCCAACTGAGGGCTTTCTATCACATCCGTCAGCTCATCAATGTATGTGGATTCAAAATATCTGACTATACGCTGTCTCAGTGTTGCATCCGGTGATCTGGACGCCAGCGCAGCCTCTGCGGCATTGACCATTTCCCTGAGTCCTCTGCGTCGACCCTTTTCAATGGTGTCATACACAAATTCGGTCAAAACCTTGGCCGCGTTTATGACATATCCCTTCTCATCCGCCGCGGATACCTCTTCGAGCTTTGTCAGCTCCTTAGCTATGCGCCCTTCATTGTATCCTTTGATATACTTAGCATACTTGGCACGGATATCCGATGCTTTAGCACTTCCCGGTATCACGTTTACTTCATTGGACGAATAATCCACCGTGTAGTCTGCTACGACGCCCAGCACCAATAGCCTCTGCAGCGCCTTCTGCACACTTCTTAAGGAGTTGTCTTCATTGTCTCCGCCGCACTTTATAATTACCGGCGTATGGATAAATTCGGACACCGCAGAATATATCCGATTTACCACTGATTCTATCTGAGTCAGCTCAAAGTTAATGCCTTTAAAAGCCTGCATATGGAAGAACATTACCCGGGATACATCATCAGCCTGATCCCGGCGCTGATTTTCCACTATGTCATACACCTCTTTAAGAGGCAACACAGGGTTGAGTATCTTCTCATCATCCAGCTTGTTTTCATTGGACAACAGCAGCACACAGAGAGATTCCTTGCCGTCTCGTCCTGCTCGCCCTGCCTCCTGATAAAATGATTCCAGCGATGAGGGTATACCGTAATGTACGGTGAAGCGCACGTTGGGTTTATCTATACCCATACCAAAGGCCTTTGTGGCGACCAATGTATTTATCTTGTTGCCCTTAAAGTTCTTTGCGACCTCACGCTTTTGGTTATCCCAGTCAGTTTTTCCGTTCCAGCCCTTGGGCTTGCTGCCGGAATAAAAGTCGGAGTGGGTCAGAGTTTCATTCAGATAGCCCTTTACCCTTACCACACCGTATTCACCATTTACATGGGGGCAAAAAACTATTCCGCAGTTCGTATCATCTTCCTTCATTCGGTAAAAATGATTTGCGGTTCGACCAAAGAAATCCGGAACAACATTGCTGATGGTCTCAACCAATTCATTCTGCTTCTCGGAACTGGGCATCCTGATGACCTTGTACTTCAGTTCCTTACGGTCAAATGTCTCAGGTGTAATTATCGCATCATAATCCGTTATTTCCAGTTCTCTCTCTACATCTTTCAATACCGCCGTGGAAGCAGTACCGGTCAACGCAATAATGGTAGGCTGCACGCCATTTCTGTTAAATACCGCTCTGGACGTACGCCCTATGTTAAGGTATGCCGTTCTGAAATCATGGCCCCATTCCGATACGCAATGTGCCTCATCCACCGCCACCGCAAATATTCTGTTCAGCACCTGCATGCTGTTGATACTCTGCCTGAATCCGCCAATCTGCAGCCGTTCGGGCGATATATATATCATGACGATTCCCGGATTATTCAGCTCGGCCACGGCTTTTTCGTTATTGTGCGATATGGCAATTGCACAATCCACGCCGTGGTAAATCAGATTATCCAGCTGGTCCTGCATAAGGGAAACCAGCGGCGATATAATGATAATTTTTCCTGGGCATATCAGCGATGCCAACTGGTAAATCAAAGACTTTCCGCTTCCCGTGGGAAGAAGTACGATCGTGTCCTTTTCCATCATCAACCGCTTGAGGCTTTCAATCTGACCTTCCCTGAAGGAGTCGTAATGGAAAATATAATTGAGAAAATACAGCAGAATATCTTCATTAACCTCGGCTATCTGCAGACTGCCATAGCTAGGGATGCGGTTGATTATTCTCTTGGAAGAAATCACGTCTGTAATCAACACGGTAGCAGGAGCTGTAAACACAGGCTTGCCTACGCATATATTTGCATCGGCATTATCTCCCTGATACCTGCAGTAAAAGAAGGGCTCCATGCCGTAAATGCTGCAATAGTGATCAAACACATTCTTCAGATCATCTATTGCCGCCAGCATAACAGCCAATATCTCAGTTGGACGGATTCCCCTGATATTTGCACTGATACCAAGTGTTGCATCCGGAGCAATCACAGAATTCAGCAATCCGGCCGTAAGTGCAATCTGTATCTGATGCACCAGTTTGGCCGCCATAATTCTTTTCTCCGTAAGGCTGTCCGGATCACCGTTATACTTTGGCTTACCTGTCTCATCCTGTATCTTCATTATGATGCTATAAGGATTGCTGTCCAGATCATCATTCTTAATGCGCAGAACCTTATACCCGTTCTTGCTTAAAAAGATATCCCTTTCCGCATCCTTCAAAAAATGTGCTTTGTGTTCATCGCCGTCCAGTTCGACGATAAATTCTCCTCTGTCCGTGGATATACAAAAATCACACCTTTGGCCAGCCATGCTCTTGCCGGTGTCTTCCGCACTGCCCAGCGTACCGATGCTTATCTGAGTATTTGTATAATGCATCCAGTTGTCGCCCATGGCATGGCTTAAAATTTCCTCGGCAAAATACTTCTCCCTTTCGCTGTCATATCTGTAACTGGGAGCCACCTCAGTCAAGAACATACTGTCCCTGAATGCCCAACCTGAGTATTCGGCTTCGCCCGGGAAAAGTTCATCAACCAGTTTCTCTATTTCTTTGCTGTTTTTTGTTATAGATCCTCTGCAAAGCAGCCTGAGCACAAGCGCACCCACTTCGCGCTGTTCTCTGCTGAGCAACCCGCCCCTTGGCGCAGTAAAATCAACGCGAAACTTAGCCGCCGCCCTTATTGACTTCTCATCGATTCCGTCATTGCGCAGCGTCTTAATGACCCGGCTGTCACACGCAATCGTATCGTAAGACTCCATGATATCAAAGCCCTCAAAGGGTTCGCCTTCGAAAGAAATACCATTTTTGCCGGGCAGCTCCTCGTTGGATAAGTCGCTTTTCTGTACATCAGAATTAGACCTTGACGAAGCATTTTGCCCAACGTCAAGATTTCTCGTTCCTCTGCAATTTGGAAACTTTGTACATCCCCAAAACTTATTTTCGCGAGGCGTTCCTTTGTATGCAGTTCTGATCACCATCGGGGCGCCGCATATCGGGCAAACTGGAATCATAAATTTTCTCCATTTGTTATAGATGTGCTTAACTTATTATAGCATTTATGTAATCAATATACAAATATCTGCTTCTTTTAAGAAAATCCCATTTGGGGGCGAACTTTTCGCCAAAATATCGCCTGTATTTTTTATGTACTCACACTGTAAAAATCCGCTCTGTTTGCCGTTTTATGAGCAAGGTATACCTAAGGTACTCCTGATGCATTTAAACGGCAGATTTGTTCAATTTTCCTCACCTCAGTTCTAGAAAAAATAAAGCTGCCCGTGTGTCTTGGGCAGCTTATCATATTTGCTATTCTTAAGTCTGTATATACATCTTGTACTATACTTTTTTAGTAAGAGTATTACACGCATCTTCATGGTATTAAGGCAGTCCTCCATACTTTACCAAGAAACATCTAAGTGTTAATGAAAACAGATGGGGCTTTTCAGCCCCTTCTTTATTATCTTTTGTCGCAAACACTACACTTGCTTAAAAATGTACTTAATGAGAAGCAAGGATGGTGCTTTTTGCAGCAATGTGACTTGTAAAGGATGAAAATATTTGTTATACTGATTATGGACCTTATACCATACCAAGGACCATTAGGTTGCTACAAAAAGGTAGTAAACCGCAAAGCTCTGACGCCTTGTTTTGCAAGGCGTCATCTTTTATCAAAAGTTTGCACATCTTTATTACATTTACCAAACATAACTGAGTACAATTTTAGGAGGGGTTCATGTCATACGGTATCGGAATAGATATAGGTATTGCTTCTGTGGGTCATGCCGTTGTTTTTTTAAATGATATGGGAGAACCGATAGGAATATCTCGCATGGGAGTACGCATATTCGACAGCGCAGAAAATCCCAAAGATGGTTCTTCGTTGGCTGCTCCACGGCGGGAAGCACGCAGTATGCGCAGACGGATTCGCCGTCATCAGCATCGATTGGAGCGCATCCGCAATTTAATAGTATCGCAAGGTATTTTATCATCAGAGCAGTTATCCCAGCTTTATTCCGGAAATATCACAGACGTATATGCCCTTCGTGTCCGTGCGTTGGACGAGCTTATCAGCGACTCGGACCTTTGCCGCATACTCATCCATCTAGCACAAAGACGAGGTTTTCGTTCAAACCGCAAATCGGATGCTTCCGATAAAGAAGCGGGCAAGCTTCTGGGGGCTGTTTCCGACAACGAAAAAAGAATGAAGGATAACGGCTACCGCACGGTGGGAGAAATGTTCTATAAAGACCCGGTCTTTGCTGAACATAAACGTAATAAGGAAGATTCATATCTGTCCACTGTTGCCAGAGACGCAATAGAGGCAGAAGCAAAGCTGATTTTTACAAAACAGCGTGAGTTTGGAAATACTGCTTTCAATAAGGAATTTGAGACGAGATATCTTGATATTTTATTAGGTCAGCGCTCATTTGACGAAGGCCCCGGTAAGGGCAGTCAGTATAGTGGTTTTATCGATTCGATTGGTAACTGTACCTTTGAAAAGGAGGAGCAACGTGCTCCGAAGGCCAGCTATTCCTTTGAGATGTTCCAGCTGCTTCAGAAAATAAATACTATACGCATCATCAAAGAGGTGGGCGCTCGTTCTCTCACAGACGAAGAAAGGATATGTTTAATTAAACTTGCCCATAAGACGGAAAACCCTACATATAGCCGTGTTCGCAAAGAACTCGGTCTCTCAGATGATGAAACCTTTAACAGTGTTTATTACCGTACTGATGGCAAAGATGCAGAATCCAAGCAGAAGCTGGGATGTCTCAAGGCATACCATGAAATGAGAAAAGCTCTGGACAAGATTAGAAAAGGCCGTATTGAAGAATTGGACATAGCTGTGCTAAATCATATAGCTGCGGCTATGACTCTCTACAAAACGGATGCCAATGTTATCAAGTATATCAACGAGCATGCGCCTCAGCTTATTGAAAAAGATATTCAGCAGATATTGACCATGAAAGGTTTTAGTAAGTTTGGCCATCTGTCTATCAAGGCCTGCGACAATATCATTCCGGGGCTTGAAGCCGGTTTGCAGTACAACGAAGCATGCGAAGCGGCCGGATACCACTTTCAGGCACATAGTAGCAGCACAAAGAGTATGCTGTTGCCTCCGATCCGACCGGATTCCGCAGAGAATAACCAGATTACCAGCCCTGTTGTTCGCCGTGCAATATCACAAACTATTAAGGTTATCAATGCTATAATACGCGAGCAAGGTGAAAGCCCGACGTTCATCAACATTGAACTTGCCCGGGATATGAGCAAGGATAAGATGGAACGCGACAAAGCTGAAAAGGAAATGCAGCAGAATGCTGAGAGAAATCAGCGCATATATGACTATTTGAAAAATGAACTGCATGTTGCCGACCCAAGTGGGCAGGACATAGTAAAATACAGACTTTTTGAGGAGCAAAACGGTATATGTTTGTATTCACTGAAGTCTTTTGATATTACTCGCTTGTTTGAGCCCGGTTATGCTGAGGTGGATCACATCATTCCATACAGCATATCCTTTGATGACCGTTTTAATAATAAGGTGCTGGTATTTGCAGAGGAAAACCGCAAAAAAGGTAATAACCTGCCCTTGCAGTATTTGCAGGGGAAAGCCAGAGAGGATTATCAGGTTTATGTGGAGGCCAATGTTCGCAATTACAGAAAAAAGCAGGCATTGCTTAAGGCGTGTATAACCGAAGAAGACAAACAGAAATTTAAAGAACGCAACTTGCAGGATACAAGAACGGTATCCCGGTTCATGTACAACTACATACGTGATAATCTTGCCTTTGCAGAATCTCCAACGGGGAAGATAAACTGTGTCGTTGCCGTGAATGGCGCTGTAACCGCATACCTGAGAAAACGCTGGGGGTTGAGCAAAGTTCGTGCGGACGGCGATCTGCATCATGCAACGGATGCATTAGTGGTTGCATGTACTACTCCGGGGCTCATCCAAAGGGTTTCACGCTATGCAAACTATGACGAAAGCAGATATGTACAGACGGAGGATGGCAGCTATCTTATAAATCCTGAGACAGGAGAAGTAATGCAGCACTTTCCACAGCCTTGGGATGGCTTCAGAAAGGAATGGGAAGCACGCACCTCTTCTGCGCCACGTGATACCCTGAAAGCCATGCGGCTGCCGAATTATGCAGGTGCTCCGATAGATTCGATCAAGCCCATATTTGTATCCCACATGCCGAAGCATAAGGTTACCGGTGCAGCGCATAAAGAAACCATACGCAGCGCTAAATTGGCAGATGAAGGCATGACAGTATCCAAGACTGAGCTTACAAAATTTAAACTCAAGAACGGAGAGATAGAGGGATATTACAATCCCGACAGCGACCGCCTATTGTACGAAGCGCTCAAGACCCGCCTGATTGCCTTTGACGGAGATGCTGCCAAGGCTTTTGCTGAGCCGTTCTATAAGCCCAAGCACGACGGCACACTGGGTCCATTGGTGAAAAAGGTAAAAATAGTTGAAAAGACTACATTGAATATCTTAGTTCATCAAGGCCGTGCTATTGCTGATAATGACAGCATGGTACGAATAGATGTGTTCTATGTGGAGGGCGATGGGTATTATTTCGCGCCTATATATGTTGCGGATACCATAAAGCCGCAGCTGCCAAACCGCGCGGTTGTGGCAAGTAAACCATACGACCAATGGAAAGCAATGAATGATGATAATTTCATCTTCTCGCTGTATCCCAGCGATCCTGTGTGCATACACAAGAAAAACGGCATCACAATGAAGCTCAAAAACAAGCAAAGTACATTGACAAAAAGCGAGTATATACCAGACAAAAGGGAAGTACTATATTATACCGGCGCAGATATATCAACGGGTGCAATTCATGTATGCAATCATGACCGGACATATTTTGCCCGTGGAATAGGTATAAAAACGCTGCTGAATATAGAAAAGTATCAGGTTGACGTGCTGGGCAACTATACCCGTATAGAAAAAGAAAAGCGACAGACTTTCTGTTAGGTATCGCTATGGGCTACAGGCATTTGTTTATTCAAAACCCGGCTTCGTTGGCTGTCAGGAATGGGCAGCTAACCGTCACGCAGCAGGATAAAACGGTTACGTTCCCCTTGGAGGACTTGGATGCAGTGATGATCGAGCACAGGCAGGTGGTGCTTACAGTCTCTGCGCTTACAGAACTGTCTCAAAACCGTGTAATAGTATACCTATGCGATGAGAAGCATATGCCATGCTGTACTGTGCTTCCCTTCCAGCAGCACTCCCGTCAGCTTGGCATGCTCAATCTGCAGATACGGCAAACCGAGCCTAATAAAAAGCGGCTGTGAAGACAAGGTTTGTCAAGGGTAGTTTCTGCTAAAATGATTTTTTTCCAAAAACAGTAAATATGATTTTATCACGGAGAGTACCACCGAAACAGGTTATACTACGAGTACAAAAACACAAGGAGGCATTCTTATGAGACTGAAAGATAAAGTTGCAATCATCACCGGAGGGAGCCGCGGCATTGGCTACGCTACTGCAGATAAATTTTTGAAGGAAGGCGCTACTGTAATCCTGACCGCAAGTTCGCAAGGTTCTGCTGATAAAGCGGTTGCGCAGCTAAAAGAAAAATACCCTGATGCAACAGTTGCGGGAATCAGTCCTAACCTGTCCAATTTGGAATCTG
>JAEDIC010000027.1 GCA_016292635.1 Clostridia bacterium | reverse complement strand
GGCCGGAGTAGTCAACACGCTTGCCCAGCAGGTTCTGGCGGAAGCGGCCCTGCTTACCCTTGAGCATATCGGACAGGGACTTGAGGGGACGGTTGCCGGGGCCGGTAACGGGGCGTCCGCGGCGGCCGTTGTCTATGAGGGCGTCCACCGCTTCCTGAAGCATACGCTTTTCGTTGCGGACAATGATATCCGGAGCGCGAAGCTCCAGCAGCCTCTTAAGGCGGTTGTTGCGGTTGATAACTCTGCGATAAAGGTCATTCAGGTCGGAGGTGGCAAAGCGGCCGCCGTCCAGTTGTACCATGGGGCGCAGCTCGGGAGGGATAACCGGAACCACATCCATAATAATCCACTCGGGCTTGTTGCCGCTCCTAAGGAACGCTTCAACCACTTCAAGGCGCTTTATGGCATTGCTGCGCTTCTGACCGGAGGAATTGGCGATCTCGTTGCGGAGCTCGCCGTCCAGCTTTTCAAGGTCAAGCTGCATAAGCAATTCCTTGATGGCCTCTGCGCCCATGCCCGCCTTGAAGGCCTTGGCGCCATACTGTTCCTGAGCCTCACGGTATTCCCTATCGGAAAGTATCTGCTTGTACATGAGGGGGGTGGTACCGGGATCAGTAACCACGAAAGCCGCAAAGTACAGCACCTTTTCAAGGGAACGGGGAGACATATCCAGCAGCATCTTCATGCGGCAGGGTATACCCTTGAAGTACCATATATGGGATACGGGCGCAGCCAGCTCAATGTGGCCCATGCGCTCGCGGCGGACCTTAGCCCTTGTGACCTCAACGCCGCACTTATCGCACACAACGCCCTTATACCGGACGCGCTTATACCTTCCGCAGTGGCATTCCCAGTCCTTAGTGGGTCCGAAAATGCGCTCGCAGAACAGGCCGTCCCTCTCGGGCTTAAGGGTGCGGTAGTTGATGGTTTCGGGCTTCTTTACCTCGCCGTGGGACCATTCCCTTATCTTTTCCGGAGAGGCAAGGCCTATCTGTATAGCATCGAAATTGGTAGGTTCAAACAATTTCTTTCTCTCCCTTCGGCCTTATTAGTTCATTTCATCCAGGTCTTCGCCGTCAATAACCGAGAAGCCCATATCTTCGGGACCTGTCATGTCCATATCGTCCAGGTCCATGTCCTCGTCAAAGTCAAAATCGTCAAACTCTGCAAAGTCGCCTTCGTCGGCAGGCGCAACGGGCGCGTCCTCCATGCCGGAGATGTTCACATCCACATGGGCGGGTTCGTCGTCCTCTATCAGCTCGCCGATTTTGATCTCTTCCTTGGTGTCGCTGAGTACCTTTATATCCAGACCCAGAGACTGAAGCTCTTTAATAAGAACCTTGAAGGACTCAGGCACGCCGGGTTCGGGCACGTTTTCGCCCTTTACAATGGCTTCGTAGGTCTTTACACGGCCCACAACGTCGTCGGACTTAACGGTGAGTATCTCCTGAAGGGTATTGGCTGCGCCGTAGGCTTCCAGAGCCCAAACTTCCATCTCACCGAAGCGCTGACCACCGAACTGGGCCTTGCCGCCCAGAGGCTGCTGAGTAACCAGGCTGTAGGGGCCGGTGGAACGGGCGTGGATCTTGTCGTCTACAAGGTGATGCAGCTTCAGGTAGTACATATAGCCCACGGAGATGCGATTCTCGAAGGGCTCGCCGGTGCGGCCGTCATAAAGCACGGTCTTGCCGTCCCAGTCCTTGCCGGCCTGTACCAGCATGGACTTGATGTCCTCCTCGGTTGCGCCGTCGAATACCGGGGTGGCTATGTTCCAGCCAAGGCTCTTTGCAGCCATGCCCAGATGCAGCTCCAGTACCTGACCGATGTTCATTCGGGAAGGTACGCCCAGGGGGTTCAGCACTATCTGCAGGGGGGTGCCGTCGGGCAGGAAGGGCATATCCTCTTCGGGGAGGATTCGGGAAACAACGCCCTTGTTGCCGTGGCGGCCCGCCATCTTATCGCCAACGGATATCTTGCGCTTCTGGGCGATATATACGCGCACAAGCTCATTTACTCCCGGAGGCAGCTCGTCTTTGTTTTCTCTTGTGAATACCTTAACGTCCACAATTACGCCACCTTCGCCGTGTGGCACGCGCAGGGAGGTATCCCTTACCTCACGGGCCTTTTCGCCGAATATGGCGCGGAGCAGGCGTTCTTCGGCGGTAAGCTCGGTTTCGCCCTTGGGGGTTACCTTGCCAACCAGTATATCGCCGCTGCGAACCTCTGCGCCGATGCGGATTATGCCCCGCTCGTCAAGGTCTGCAAGGGCGTCTTCGCCCACGTTGGGTATATCGCGGGTGATCTCTTCCTCGCCCAGCTTGGTATCACGGGCTTCCGTCTCATGCTCCTCAATGTGGATGGAGGTGTAAACGTCTTCCTTGACCAGCTTTTCGCTGATAAGTACGGCGTCCTCGTAGTTGTAGCCTTCCCATGTCATGAAGCCGATGAGTATATTGCGGCCCAGAGCTATCTCGCCCTGATCGGTGGAAGCGCCGTCCGCTATAACCTGACCGGGGATGACCCGCTCTCCCTTTTCAACTATGGGGCGCTGATTGATGCAGGTGCCCTGGTTGGAACGGGTGAACTTGGTTATGCGGTAGTTGTAGGTATTGCCGTCGTCGCCGGCTATCTGTATGCGGCTGGCGTCAACATGCTTTACAACGCCGTGCTGATGCGCAAGCACAACAACGCCGGAGTCATGGGCGGCCTTGTACTCCATACCGGTGCCAACAACGGGGGCCTCGGGCTTAAGAAGAGGTACCGCCTGACGCTGCATGTTGGATCCCATCAGGGCGCGGTTTGCGTCGTCGTTTTCAAGGAAGGGTATCATGGCGGTAGCCACGGATACCAGCTGCTTGGGAGATACATCCATATAGTCAACGTCGGTGGACTTAACTTCGATTATCTCGTCCAGACGCCTTGCAACGACGCGGTCCTTCTCAAACCATACCTTGCCGTCCTGCTCAACGGTGGCTTCGTTTGCCTGCGCAACGATGAAATCGTCCTCTTCGTCGGCAGTAAGGTAAACTATATCGCTGCTGATGGACTTATTCTTGCCGTCCACCTTGCGGTAAGGCGCTTCGATGAAGCCGTAGCGGTTTATGCGGGCATAGGTGGAGAGGGAGTTTATAAGGCCTATGTTAGGTCCTTCAGGGGTCTCGATGGGGCACATACGTCCGTAGTGAGAGAAGTGAACGTCTCGCACATCGAAGGTTGCGCGCTCGCGGTTAAGACCGCCGGGGCCCAGAGCGGACAGCCTGCGCTTATGGGTAAGCTCCGCAAGGGGGTTGGTCTGATCCATGAACTGGGACAGCTGGGAGGAGCCGAAGAACTCCTTGATGGCAGCGGTCACAGGGCGGATGTTTATAAGGTTGGAAGGCATGGCGGTCTCGGTGTCCTGAATGGACATACGCTCCCTCACCACCCTCTCAAGGCGGGTCATGCCAACGCGGATCTGATTCTGCAGCAGCTCGCCAACGCTTCTGATGCGGCGGTTGCCAAGGTGGTCGATATCATCGGTGCGGCCTATGCCGTGGTTCATGCCCAGCAGATAGCTGATGGAGCAGGTGATATCGTCCGTGATAATATGGCGGGGAATAAGGTCGTAAACATGGGCCTTGAGCAGGCTCTTCAGAGCCTCCTCGTCCATGTCCTTGCCCTCCTTCAGCAATGCGGCCAGGGTGGGGTAATGAACCTTTTCGTTCAGGCCGGCCTCTTCGGGGTCAAAATCCAGATAGCAGGCGGCGTCAACAAACAGGTTGCCCAGTACCCTTACCTTAACTCCGTCGGGGGCGATGACATATACGCCGTGCACGCCCGCGTTTTCGATAGTATGGGCGGCTTCACGGCTGATAACTTCGCCCTCGCCAACCAGCACCTCCCCGGTGGCGGGCGCTATAACGGTCTCAGCGGCGGTAAGGCCGGTAAGACGCGCGGCGATGGAAAGCTTTTTGTTGAACTTATAACGACCGACACGAGCCAGGTCGTAGCGCTTGTCAAAGAACAGCGCATTGAGCAGGCTGCGGGCAGATTCCTCCGTTGGAGGCTCGCCGGGGCGCTGGCGCTTGTATATCTCGATAAGGCCATCCTCAGTGGACTTGGTGGTGTCCTTCTCAAGGGTGATCTTCAAGCGCTCTTCCTCGCCCAGCAGCTCCAGGATCTGCCCATCGGAGCCATAGCCAAGAGCACGCAGCAATGCGGTGATGAACACTTTGCGCTGTCGGTCGATCTTGACGTACATGATCTCGTTGCTGTCGGTTTCATACTCCAGCCATGCGCCGCGGTTGGGTATTACCTGAGAAGCATAAAGATGCTTACCCACCTTGTCGATGGTTTCGGAATAATACACGCCGGGGGAACGGACCAGCTGGGATACTATTACCCTCTCCGCTCCGTTTATTATGAAGGTACCCTGCTCGGTCATCAGGGGGAAGTCGCCCATGAACACGGGCTGCTCCTTGACCTCGCCGGTTTCTTTATTGATAAGGCGAACAACGACCTTGAGGGGCGCGCAATAGTTGACATCCCTCTCCTTGCACTCCTCCACAGAGTACTTGGGATGGTCAAAGTCGATGGAGTAGTCTACAAATTCAAGAACGAGCTTTTCTGAATAGTCCGTTATGGGCGAAATGTCGTTCAGAACCTCCCTGAGATCTTCCTCAACGAACCGCTGATAGGAATTCTTCTGAACCTCTATCAGATCGGGCATATCGAGGACTTCGTTGATCCGGGAGAAGCTCATGCGCTTCTTTTTGCCCATGTACACCTCATGCACCATCGTGTTCACTCCTTACTGCTGTTTATTATCATATAGTGGGTTAGTATAACTTTGGCTTATATCGTCCTAAGGCTGCTTGGGATGATAATTTCCATTTTTTGCGTACGGAATACCCAGCATGTTTTTTTGCGGTTTTTGCCATAGCAAAAAGGCATTTTTACCGCAACATACCATGCTAACGCAGTATATTATTGTATCACCGCGTGTCAAGGTTGTCAACAGACGAAAATGCCTTTCTCAAAAACTTTTATATTTATTTTTGCGGATTCCTGTGTTTTTCTGCGGATGCGCCGAAAAGCTACTTTATCTTGGCAAATATCATGCGCCCGGCGGCGGTCTGCAGTACGCTGGTCACCGCAACTTCCACCGTTTCGCCCATCAGCTTCTTTCCTCCCTCCACCACTATCATGGTGCCGTCCTCAAGGTATCCTACGCCCTGTCCGGATTCCTTGCCTTCCTTTACTATCTGGATAATCATTTCCTCCCCTGGCAAGGCAACAGGCTTTACCGCATTTGCAATCTCGTTTATATTCAGCACCGGCACATTCCTTACGGCAGCCACTTTATTAAGGTTGTAATCGTTGGTGACCACCACGCCGCTCATATCCGCTGCAAGGCGTATAAGTTTTGAATCCACTTCGGATATATCCTCATAATCTGTGCTGACGAGGCTTATGGGAACCAGTCCCCGCTCCTGCATCTCCTTGAGTATATCCAGGCCCCTTCTGCCCCTGTTGCGCTTTAAGGCGTCCGAGCTGTCCGCAATATGCTGAAGCTCCTGCAGCACAAAGGCCGGCACTACGAGGGTTCCCTCAATTATACCGGTTGCACATATATCCGCTATGCGCCCGTCTATAATTACGGAGGTATCCAATAGCTTGGGTCGGGCCATGCCGGGCTTTATCTTGCCCTTGGGCAGGGTGTGAAGGGTACTTATATTACCCCTGCGCTTAATCATTACAGACCAGCCCAAATAGCCGCATACCACATAAAGTATGGCATCCAGAATGAACCTTATCCATGAGTACTTTACGGCTGCGGTAAGTGTGCTTAGCAAAAACGCGATAACAAGGCCCGCAATAAGGCCCAGCACGCAATACACCACGTCGTCCGTCGCCATTTCAGCCAGCCGGGCTTCCACGTTTCTTATGAATGCGACTGCCGCATCTATCAGCTTTGGGGAAAAAATATAAAATATGATTGCAGAAATAATGCCCACCGCTGCAAAGATGAGTGCCAGTCCCCATGTGTACATCACGTCATACAGGCTGAGATATCCAAGGGAGACTATTAATCGGTTCGCCGCTATCACAAGCCCCTCGCCCGCCGCAGCGCCCGCTATGGCGAAGATGAGTCTTGCAATTTTTTTTGTCAATCGTTTTACTCTTCCTTTCTCTGTTTTTTATTTATTGAAACGCAAAAGATGCAAGAGCACGCTATTGCGGTTCTTACACCGTTGCCCTTCCCTTGAAGGAAGTTAGTGTATGCATTATCCTATAACATCCCTGAGTTCGTCAATATCCCTGCCGCTGGCTGCGCTGAGCTCGGCAACCAGCACCTGGCGGGCTGTGATGAGCATTTTTCGGTCTCCTGCGGAAAGGCCCTTCTGCATATCCCGCTTTTTAAGGCACTTTACAACATCCGCAACGTCGTAAATATCCCCGCCCTTAAGCTTGGCAAGGTTGTCCCTATAGCGCTGATTCCAGTTATCGCTTTCCTCGCAGGGTTCTCCGGACATGTATTGAAGCACGGATTCGCACTGAGCATGATCTATCACACGGCGAAGGCCAACCCCTTCCGCCGCGTCCACCGGCACCATGGCTGTAAGCCGGGAGGTGAAGAACCGCAGTACATAATACCGGGCGGTTTCGCCCAGCACCGTTTTTTCTTCTATGCCTTCCACCACGCCCACGCCATGCATGGGATAGCAGACGCTTTCTCCTATCTGGAACACGGTTTCCTCCTGTTCTGTGGTCCGGTACAGGATGCGAAGATCCTTTGCTTCTATATAATAAATATACCTTTTCAAAATCCCCCTGTCAATGAAAAAACCCCATATATGCTGAATTATTTCATTATGCAGAGGTATTTTCGCTGCCTTTCTATCCCCTTCCGGAGATAGCTGCGCCCTCTATCATCAATGAGGGGCTTCCGACACAGCTGCCTCCCGGCATGGAGAAGCGGATATCGCTGCCCACCGCCTTTACCTTGCCCAGGAGAGAGATAAAGTCGCCGCTTATGGTTATCTCGTTTACCGCGCGAACATCCCGCCCGTTTTCTATAAGCCGGCCCTTGCACAGCAGGGAAAATCTTCCGCTTACGGCATTCACCCCGGCATGGAGACCGGAAAAGTCCGTAATGAGCAATCCGTTCCCCATTTTTGCGATAAGCTCATCCAGCGTGCCTTCGCCGGGCTCAATGAAGAAATTGCTGGGCCGCACCCCAACCGGAGAGCCTGCGCTGCCCCGTCCGCCGTTTGAGGTGGAGCTTACCCCTGCCTTCTTTGCGGTTTTAAGGTTATGCAGAAATGACTTCAACACTCCCTTTTCCACAACGGCGGTCCTTACCGAGGGCACGCCCTCATCGTCAAAGGGGGTTGGGCTGACAGGATGCAGCGGGTCGTCGGTGATATTCACGATCTCCGCCCCTATGGTATGGCCTTCTCTTCCCGCAAGGGGAGAAAGCCCCTTCTGGACCGCATCCGCCGAGAACATCCCGGAGAACGCCCCAAGAAGACTTGCCGCCCCATCGTTCCTAAGTATCACATTATACTCGCCGGGGGCAACGGGCGCCGCCCCAAGCTGGGCCACCGCCTCTTTCACCGCCTCTTTTGCGCAGTCCGCTATATTTGCCGCCTCGCCATCCACACGGAAGGCAAAGCCATCCCGCACCTCGCCGCCTTCTTCTATTACGGGCTCAACATAGCATCCGGAGACCCGCTCCCTGCGCTCCGCTTCCAGTCCGTTTGTATTGTATATGGCAAAGCTGCCCTCTGCGGAAAACACCCGGCACACCGCCACCCGCTTTACCCGGGGGTCTATGCCTATGGCTTCCCTCTCCAGCGCCTTGCAAAGTTCTATCCTGTCCGTCTCCTCCATGGATGCGAAAGCGTCAGGCTTTGCGGGCGCTTCGGGATACTGCCCTGGTTCAGCCATGGGATGCTCATCCTCGCTGCCCACGCTGCGTGCTCCGTCCATGGCCTCCTCCACCAAGCTGTCAGCATCGTCCACAGCTTCGGTATAGGCATAGCCGTTCTTGCCGTCAAGCTGCACCCTTAATCCAAGGGCAAATGTGGAGCTTACGCTGTAATCCTCAATTTCGCCTGAAAGCACTCCCGCGCCGAAATCGCGGCTGTGGGTAATGCATACCTCTGCCCCGGCGCAGCCCTTATCCATTGCGCGGCTGAGCAGCTCCTTTGCAAATGCCTTTATGTCCTTCACAGCCTGCCTCCCTTTCCGCCTACCGTCATTCCGGACACCCTTATTCTGGGCTGGCCCACGTTGGTAGGCACGCTGCCGCTTCTGGAGCCGCACATTCCGTGGCCCATCCACATATCCCGGCCCACCCGGTCTATTTTCATCAGCACATCTGCGCCCCTGCCTATGAGAGCCGCGCCCCTTACGGGGCAATGTATCTTTCCGTCCTTTACCCAGTACCCTTCCAATACAGAGAAATTAAACTCCCCTGTCAGCGGGTTTACAGAGCCGCCCCCCATGCGGGCCGCAAACAGCCCCTCGCCCATAGTGCGTATCATCTCCTCCTCGTCGTCCGTGCCGGGGGCGATGAAGGTATTGGTCATGCGGGAGGTGGGGGCATATTCATAGCTCTGCCGCCGTGCGCTGCCGGTCATGGAATGATCCATAAGGCGGCTGCCCAGCCTGTCCACAAGATAGCTTTTCAGTATGCCCTTTTCTATGAGCACATTGCGCTGCGAGGGATTGCCCTCGTCATCGCAGCCTATGCTGCCCCATTCGCCAATAAGGGTGCCGTCGTCAATGGCGGTGACCCGCTCGCTGGCTATCTGTTTGCCCAGCATTCCGCAAAACTCGGAGTTGCCCCGGCCCACGGATGTGGCCTCAAGGGAATGGACGCAGGCCTCGTGGAGTATTACCCCTCCAAAGCCTCCGTCTATCGCCACGGGCAGATAACCTGCGGGGCACTCTGGAGCGTGCAGCATGGTAACGGCTGTTTTCGCGGCGGTCTCCCCCGCAGCAGCCGGGTCTATCAGCTCATACGCCTCAAAACCCATGCCGTATGCGGGGCGCTCACCTCCGGTTTGATATTCCTTTCCGTCGGTTGCCACTGCGTCAAAAGACAGCCGGGTGCGGGGGCGGCGGTCCTCCGCCCATACCCCTTCGGAATTACATATGAGTACACGCTTATCCGCATCAAAATAGCTTGCGCTCACCCGGTTTATTTCCTTTGACACCGCCTGCGCGGCCTCGGTGCCCTCTTTAAGCAGGGCGATGCGCCTTGCGTTGTCTATGGATGAAAAGGGTATGCGGTATTGATGCCGTCCCGTCCGTATATCCGTAAGATGGCGTATCTCAGCGCCCTCCCCCGCGATTATTGCGGAGGCACGGCGGGCGGTATCCAGCAGCGCCTCAAGGGAGGTATCCACGGTATAGGCATAGGCGGACTTTGTGCCTGAAAGCACACGAACGCCCGCACCCTTCTTTCTGCTGTATGCGGCGTTTTCCACCACGCCCTGCAGCATGGCTATGCTGTGGCTTTCCCCGTCCTCCATATACAGCTCTGCGAAATCGCCGCCGGTCTTAAGGGCCTCGGTCAATACCGCCTCGGCATTGATCCTGCTTATCATTCGCTGTCCTCCAGTTTTCCCTGATTGATGTGGTTTTGCCGTATCTTACCCTCGTTGCCGAGGGAGCCGGGTATGTAGTACTTATGTCCCTTTACGCTGGGCGGCATATACTCCTGAGCCACAACGTGGCCGGGGTAATCATGGGGATACTTATATCCCTTGCCGTGGCCCAGCTTGTCCGCGCCGTAAAAGCTTGTGTCCCTAAGATGTATGGGCACCGGCTGATCCGGCAATGCCCTGGCCTCGGCAAAGGCCAAATCCTTTGCCATCACCACGGCGTTTGACTTTGGGCTTTCGCATATGAATATTATGGCCTGGGTTATGGATAGTCCCGCCTCGGGCATACCTATAAATTCCAGCGCCTGGGCCGCCGCTACCGCCTGCACCATTGCCTGAGGATTGGCAAGGCCAACATCCTCCGAGGCATGGGCGATTAGCCTGCGGCATATTATGCGGGGGTCCACCCCCGCGTATATAAGCCGGGCAAACCATGCGATTGCCGCATCGCTGTCGCCTCCCCTGAGGCTCTTGCAAAAGGCGGACAGCATATCATAAAACTGCTGATCGTCGCAATTTATTACCTTTTGCTGTATGCTTTCGGCGGCGATATCCCGGTTTATGCGTATCACGCCGTCCTCGTCCTTTGGGGTTGTGAGTATGGCAAGCTCAATGGCGTTCAGCGCGCAGCGCACGTCGCCGTTTGCTGTGCGGGCAATATGCTCCAGGGCTTCATCATCCACCTCCGCATTGTATTTTCCCATGCCCCGCTCTTCATCCTTTACGGCATTGGCGACACATTCTTTCACATCCTCAACCGTAAGGGGATAAAACTGAAAGGCACGGCATCGGGACACGATTGCCCCCGTCATGGACACCATGGGGTTTTCCGTGGTGGAACCTATGAACTTTATTATGCCCCGCTCAAGGGCTGGCAGTATGCTGTCGCTCTGAGCCTTGCTCCAGCGATGGCACTCATCCAGCAGAAGGTATGTTTCCCGCCCGTACAGCTTAAGGTTATCCTCCGCCCGGGCAATGACTTCCCGAACCTCCTTAACGCCGGACGTGACCGCATTCAGCTTTTCAAAGGCTGAGCCTGTGGTGTTCGCAATTATGGCGGCAAGGGTTGTCTTTCCGCAGCCGGGAGGGCCAAAGAATATGCTGGACTGGAGGGAATCCGTTTCGATTGCCCTCCTTAAGAGTTTTCCTTTGCCCACAATATGCTTCTGTCCGTAAAACTCCTCAAGGGTGCGGGGACGCATCCTGTCCGCAAGGGGTGCCCGCTTTGCGGCGGCGTCGGTAAACAGATCCATATACGGATACCGTCCTTTGCTATATTATTCCATTAAAAATTATAGCACGAACCTCGCCCCGATTCCACCCGTTGTATCAGTTGAGGGAATGCTCCTCCAGCTTTCCATACTCCCCGCCCTGCTCCCGGCCTGTGCCGGACAGGCGGCGATACATCAGCAGCAGCTCATGGAATCTGCTCTGCTGCTCCATAAGCTCCTTTTCCTGCCGCTGTATCTTTGCCCGAAGCTCCGCTATCACCGCCTTTGATGCAGCTTCTTTGCGGCTTGCTTCAGAGGCGGCTGTGATGAGCCGCTCCAGCCCATCCATGAAGGAATCCCCGTCTATGCCCTCTATTTTGTCCAGGCGACCGGCATTCCTTTCCCGGCGCAGGGGCTTTCTCATATACGGATCAAAATCCACGCCCTCCTCTTTAAGCTCGGCCGCCACCTGCTCAACAAGCTTTGGCCTGTTTTTGAGCAGCGCCCGGTATTTGTTCTGATATCGAAGCATGGCCTTGTTGTCTCCGCCGCCCATGCTCATCGTGCAGGAGCGAACGGATATGCCGTTTGCCTGTGCGCTCAGCACGGTGCGAAGCAGGCTGTGTATCTCCTCCTCGCTGAAGGGCACAAAAGCCCCCGCGTGCAGCGCAGTGGTGCTCAGATCCTTTTCCTTTATGCGGGCATAGTAAAAGTTGCGAATGCTGTTTGGCTTGCGCCCGGTCTTTTCCGCCACCGCTTCAAATACCTTCTTCAAGGGCCTGCCGCTGCTCTCGCTGCTTTCTATCTCCTTAAAGAGGAGCTCTTCCTCCTCCTGCTTCCAGCCGGCCCGGCCTTTCTGCACTTTATTCATACAAAATCCTCCAGATTGTATTTGTGCTGCTATTATTTCCCATGTTTTGTCCATATATACATTGCCGGTAGCTTACCTCAAAACAAAAGCCAAAGCATGGATGTGCTTCAGCTTTGGTAGGTTAAATTTTATGCAAAAGATACGCGGGATATTATTTGCAAAGAGAAAAGTCCCCTGTCGGGGACTTTGTAAGCGCATATCGCGTTTTTACATTTCCAGGCTTCCGGTGGTGCGGGGGAAGGGAAGCACGTCACGGATGTTTGCCATGCCGGTAACGTACATTACCATGCGCTCAAAGCCAAGGCCGTAACCTGCGTGTTTTACGCCGCCATACTTGCGAAGGTCAAGATACCAGTCGTAATCCGCAACATTCAGGCCCATTTCCTCCATGCGCTGCTGAAGCACCTCAAGGCGCTCCTCACGCTGGCTGCCGCCGATTATCTCGCCCACGCCGGGCACCAGAAGATCGGCCGCAGCAACGGTCTTGCCGTCGTCATTAAGGCGCATATAGAAGGCCTTTATATCCTTGGGATAGTCGGTAACGAATACGGGGCGCTTGTATACCTGCTCGGTAAGATAGCGCTCGTGCTCGGTCTGAAGGTCTGCGCCCCATTCTACGGGGTATTCAAACCTAGCACCGCTGTTCTTCAGTATTTCCACGGCCTCGGTGTAGGTGATGCGGGCAAAGTCGCTGTTGGCAACGTTATTGAGCCGCTCCAGCAGGCCCTTATCCACAAAGCTGTTAAAGAAGTTCAGCTCATCGGGGCAGCGCTCCATTACTGTGCGGATGATGTATTTTACCATTGCCTCGGCAACGTCAAGATATCCCTTAAGGTCGCAGAAGGCCATCTCGGGCTCTACCATCCAGAACTCCGCCGCGTGGCGTGCAGTATAGCTCTGTTCCGCACGGAATGTGGGGCCGAAGGTGTATATGTCACGGAACGCAAGGGCGTATGCCTCGCCGTATAGCTGACCGCTTACGGTAAGGTTTGCGCTGGTGCCGAAGAAATCCTTGGAGTAATCCACAGCGCCGTCCTCGGTGCGGGGCAGATCTTCCATGTCCAGTGTGGTTACACGGAACATTTCCCCCGCGCCCTCGCAGTCGCTGGCGGTGATAATGGGAGTATGCACATACAGGAAGCCGTTTTCATCGAAGAAGCGATGGATGGCCTGGGCTACAACATTGCGCACCCGGAAGGTGGCCTGGAAGGTATTGGTGCGGGGCCTGAGGTGCTGCATGGTGCGCAGATACTCAAGGCTGTGGCGCTTTTTTTGCATGGGATAGCTGCTGTCGCAGAGGCCCTCTATGGAAATTTCCTTTGCCTTTACCTCAAAAGGCTGCTTTGCGTCGGGGGTGAGCACCAATTCGCCCAGTACCCTGATGGCGCAGCCGGTGTTTATCTTGCGCAGTATATCTTCTGGAATATTGTTCTCATAGACCACCTGAACGTTCCTGAAGCAGGAGCCGTCCGCCAGCTCGATAAAGCCGATATTCTTGCTGTCCCGCACGGTACGCACCCAGCCGGCTATCTCTACTTCTCCCGCGTACTTTGCGGGATCCTTTGTAAGTTCGCACAGTCTAATCATGAGAAACCTCCATTATATTTAAAAACATCATTTGACATTATAATGCGGCTGTGATTATTTTGCAAGGCGATTGGGATATTTTTGCTGCTTTCCGGCATAAAATTAATCACCCTTTATGCCCGGAGGCAATTATGTATCAATCTCCTGTGCCCCTTATCGTCATACGCTCCGCCACCCATTCCCTTATTGAGGTAAACGGGCAGATACTCGGTGAATGCCTTCCCGGCTCCCATGTGGCAATGCCTGCGGGAGATACGGGCGATTATTATATCTCCTCCACTCCCCTTGAGGGGGCGGGCTGGCCCACCACGCGAAAGCTATCCCTGAAACAGGGTGCCGCCCTGCCGCCAAAGGGAGATAATGTGGAGCTTTGCTCATGGCCCGGCGGGGTATACGAGGTTTGCTTTTGCGCGGCAAGCCCTGCGGCTCCCCTCGCGGATTTCCCAAGGCAGCTTGATCAGCTGAGCTTTTCCTGCGGCCGCACACGCCGCACCCTTACGCTGTATTATGAGGGAGGCCTCAGGCTGCTGATGGAAGATGAAAACAAATCCTCCTGTATATCCCTTGGCCCCGGCGATTACGGCACCCTTGCTCTGTATACAGCGGGAGGGCGGCAGTTCGCCGCCGTAATCACCCACGAGGGGAGCGTATCCCATCTTCTGATGCTGGATATAAACGCCGAAGCTGTGCTGGAAATATCCGCCGCGGCAGTATTCCTTGAGCAGGACTGCATAGCCGCCATAGACGACCTTGGCACCGTAATGGGCCATCAGCGCCGCAGGAAGTTCATATATTCCGCAGGGGAATTCTCGGCCGTTCGCCCGGAAACAGGTTTCTTCACCCGGGAATATGTATTTCCGAAAAACAACGGGCTGCTTGTGCGGGCCTTCGCGGAGGCGGTGCGGGAGGGGTTCAGGGAGGAGGCCCTAAGCTATCTGACCGAGGATTTGAAAAGAGAGTTCCACTTTGACGAAATAAGGCATTTCCTGGGAAATTTTCAAAGCTGCCGCCCGCCCCTTTCGGATAAAAGCGGCGCGCTGCTTGGCCTTATAACCTCGGAGGGCAGCAGGGTAAGCAGCGCGCGTCTGTATGAGTTTAAGTTTGAAAATGGTCTTATATCGGATATAGCCGAGGTTTAAAGTATTATCTGTTCATTTATCACTATGCTGAAAGTCATGCCAAGCCTTTCGGCCGCCTTGCGGCAGAGCATCATGCGCTCAAGGAATATTTCAAAGTAATCCATTACGGCGCATTCATCGGTGTTTATGGTAAGGTCCAGCGTTATGACCTTTCTCTTCGGGTCAATGTCAAGACCGCTGCGCTTTACGGCGTAGTTTACTCTGTCATGAATGTCAAAGTCTTCTTTGTTTTGATTGCGAACCCGGGTGCAGCGAACGTCGCTCTTATCCGCAAGAATTATTGCGGCGGCAATGTCGCTTACCGGCTTTGCGGTGTGCTCGTCATGGTTGCCTATGGCGGTTATAACATCGGCAATGTCCTCGGGGTCCATGCCCATGTGGTCAAGTATACGGAAAGCCATTACGGCGCCGCTCTGGGCATGATCCGCCCGGTTTACCACGTTGCCTATGTCGTGCATATAGCCGGCTATTTCCGCAAGCTCCTGTTCCCTTTCGCTTCGGCCCAGCATCATGAGTATGCGCTTTGCTTCCACCGCAACTTTTGTAACATGAGCAAAACTGTGCTCGGTATACCCCAGGGCGGTAAGGGATTCATCCGCCTTCTGAATATATGTGCGGATAACAGGGTTTGACTTTATCTGTTCAGCGGTAATATGCATATTACATCCTTTCCACAAATACTGTCATTATGCTTTCAAATCGCTCTGCCGCAGCCTCGCCCGCAGCTATTACTTCATCGCCGGACAGGGGCTGATCCAGCACGCCCGCCGCCATGTTGGTAACCAGGGATACTCCCAATATCCTCATGCCCATCTGGTTTGCGGCAATGACCTCGGGCACTGTGCTCATGCCCACAGCATCGCCTCCAAGGATGCGTATGGCCCGTATCTCGGCGGGAGTTTCGTATTGGGGGCCGGACATATAAAAATACACGCCCTCCTTTACCTCATCTCCAAGGTCCCTTGCGGTGGCCTTGAACAGCTCACTGTATTCCTTATCGAAGGCATAGGTCATATCAGGAAACCGCTCGCCGAATTCGGGTATATTCTCCCCTATGAGGGGATTCCCAAGGGTAAACTTTATATAGTCCCTCATTACCATCAGCGTGCCGCCGGCAAAGCCAAGATTTACACCGCCCGCCGCATTGGTAACGATAAGCTTCCTTATGCCAAGCAGACCCGCCACCCGCACAGGATACGCCACCTCTTCCATGGTGTGGCCCTCGTAGGCATGAAGCCTGCCCTGCATCATAAGCACATTCTTGCCGCCGAAGCGGCCTGCAACGAACCTTCCCACATGACCTATGGCGGTGCTGCGCTTAAAGTAGGGTATGTCCCCGTAGGGTATGCATATTGGCTGCTGAACCTTTTGGGCAAGTCCGCCAAGCCCGCTGCCCAGTATCATAAGCAGCTCCGGCTCAAAGCCGTCAAGGCGCTCCCTTATGTATTCGGCGCTCTCTTTGTATTGCTCAAAAGTATACATATTATACCCTCCGTAAGCTTATTAACCCGCAAGTCCCTCGGCTATGCCGCAGAGAAGTATGCCGCCGAATACCACGGCGATGGCGGCGTACTGCTTGCCGCTGAGCTTTTCCTTTAGGAATATCCTGCTCCATACCACGGACAGCACACAGTATGACGCGACGATGGGAGCGGCTGCCACGGAACGCTGCGCCATGGCGAAAACGTAGAAATACTGGCCCACGGTTTCAAACACCGCTGCCGCAAGGGCGGATTTTTCCCGGAATATGTTGAAGTTATCCTTCTTTATCCTGATGAAGATGAACGCAACGACGGCGCAGATAAGGAAGGTGAGTTCGTATGCCACCAGAGCCGCATCCTCGCTCATCAGTTCCAGCTGGTCAAGGTAGATGCCATCGGCAAAGGAGCCGAGACCGTCTATGATGCAGTAAAATATGGGGAAGAGTATGGCCATGAAGCCCTTGCGATACCTTTCCTCCACCTGGCTGCCCAGCGCCAGCCGCTCTGCGTCCGCGTTCTTTTTTTCAATGCAAGACAGCCAGAACACACCGAGGCACAGCATTGCAACGCCCGCGTACTCAAGGGCGGACAGCTGATCGAAACCGAAGAATATCAGCAGCAAAACCGCGGATACCGCGCCGGAGGAATTCTGTATGGGGGAGGATATGGAAAGCTCGATATACCTGAGGCCCATATAGCCCAGCGCCATGGAAAGTATATACATGGCGGATACGGGCAGATACTTTATAAGGTCCATGGGCACGAATGGCAGGTCGTTCATTATCATGTACGCGATGGCGTGTATGCCCATCACAAGACCTACGGCGCAGACTATTTTAAGGTGGGAATACTTATCCTCGGGCCTGGAAGCCTTTTTGTAAAAAAGGTCTGCAGTGCCCCATGCAAGAAAAGTAAGCAGCGCAAATGCGAACCACATTTGTTTATCTCCAATACCAGATAAGATTATGCCAAATTGGCACATATAAATACTATCATAAAAGGATCCCATTGAACAGAAAAATGAGAACAGCAAAACCGCTCCCATTCAAATGTCACCTTTTCTTCACGATTTATCGCTGTCCTTTAAAGGTAAACGCACACTCAAAGCACAGGGAATCCCCCAGAAATCCGGCTATGAATTCCCTATCCCCGTCCTTTCCCCTGAATATGGTTATGGTATCCCCCATCCTGGCTTCCTTTACGAAATTGATGGCGAATTCCTTTATTTCCCCATTAAAAAGCTCCATGGGCAGCACATCCGAGGCCATGTCCCCATATACGGAATTGTTCACATGGCCGTTGCCGTCAAGGTCGGAATAGACCACCTTCCGCTCGCACACCTTCTCCATGTCCTGGGGCAGCTTAAGCTTTTCCGGCTCGCCCACATCAAGGATTATATCCTCGTGGTTCTGTATCGGGTGCGGGAAGCTGGCGGGACGCAGTATGCGCCTGCTTACGGGATCGCAGATTATCCATGCGGAACGCCCGGCGATTATGATTTCGCCCCTATCGTCCTCAACAATATAGTCCCTTATGCAGAATGGCCCGGTCACCCTGCGCTCGTAGCTTATCAGCTTTATGCTTTCCTCCGCCCTTATTCTGCGCTTTATACTGAAGCGTACCCGGGACACCAGAAAAACAACCCCTTCTTTCAGCAATGCGTCATGGGGCAGGCCTCTGTCGCTGTAATCATCCCCTGCTATATCCGCGGCAATGACCAAAAGGGCCGAGGGCTTTATCCTCTCGGTAAAATCGCACATTGAGAATGTTATTTCCTGAGTTTTTTCAAATGTTCCGTCCTGTCTGCGCATAAAATACAATTCCTGTTATAGTGTTATAGTGCTATAGAATAAAGCTTTTACGCTTCTTTTCTCTCTTTTTTCCCATTTTTATAGCGAATAAGGTTGACTATTGCCGCCGCAAGGGATGTGATCGCCATCAGCCCTTTCAACAGAAGCGATCCCCCCGGTTCACAGCCCATTCGCAGGCTTATAAAGAGGTTGATCGTCCAAAGCCCAGTGGTGATAAACCACAGCACAGGGGTGAGCAATGGGGTCTTTTTCTTTTCCACGGTGCCGTCCTCCCTTCTCCGTCTTTAGCTAATTATATCAAATGAGTTCCTTATTTCACAGTATCCAGCTAATTAAAAGGACACAGGCATCGCCCAATAGCAATATTGCCATTGTGTTTTTCTTTCGTTATTTCTTTACCCAACCACAACGCAGCCGCCTACGGGGCGTATGTGGAGGATTCGGCACTTGCCCTCCCCAAGCAGAGCTTCCATGCCTGCCTTAAAAGACTCTACCCTGTCATTGGGCACAAATGCCTGTACTGTGCCCGCAAAGCCGCCGCCATGCACCCGGATTGCGCCGGTGCCTTCCAAAAGGCCTGCGCCCACAGCCAGCACAACGGGAATAGCCTGCTGCCTGGGGTCGGCTATGGACCAGGTATTTTGCAGATTCAGCGCTGAGGATATTCCGGAAGCATTCACAAGGGCGAGAAATTTCTGGAAATCCCCTTCCATAAGGGCCTCAGCTTCCTCTGCCGCCTTGCGGTTATCATCGTAAAAGTGCATTGCCCTGAGCACCGCCCTGTCGCCGCAGCGTATGCGCAGGAGGGACAGCGCCGCCCGGAAATCCTCCTCCGGAACGTCTCTCAATACCTGCTTGCCAAACTGGGCCGCAACTGCGCCCATTTCGCTGATTATCCCGGCATAGTCGTCGGAAAGATCCGCATGGCAGGAACAGGTATCCACTATGCAGAGGGCATGACCGGACCGGGCAAAGTCATATCCCACCCTGCGCACCACGGGGGCTTCAGGATCGGCAAAGTCTATCGCCACGGCGCCGCCCACAGCGGAACCCATCTGATCCATAAGGCCGGAAGGCTTGCCGTAGTATACGTTCTCGGCGTACTGGCCTATCTTTGCTATCTCAACGGGGGAAAGCCCGCCCCCGCAGCAGAAGCGGTTTAGTATATTGCCGATAAGAACCTCATAAGCGGCGGAGGAAGAAAGCCCTGATCCCGGGGGCACGCTGGAAGTTATATAGGCGTCCAGACCCACCAGAGCATAGCCCAGCTCCCTTATCTTTGCCGCAACGCCCCTGACGAGAGCCGCAGACGTGTTTATCTCCTCCTCACGGCATTCAAGGTCCCTTAGCTGTATCTTCAGCTCAGGGAAGCCCTCCGACATTATGCGTATGTGATCCCCGCCATTGGGAGATGCGCAGGCCAGCATATCCATATCCACGCTGCCGCAGAGCACGTTGCCGTGCTGGTGATCGGTATGGTTGCCGCCAAGCTCTGTGCGACCGGGGCCGCTGAACAGCGCCGCAGTGTCAGAGTCCCTGCGGGGATATGCTTTCATAAGTCCTTCCACCACGTTAATGGCCCTTTGACGGGAGCTGTCCAGGGCGGCCTTGCCGCCGTCTGTTGCATATAGTCTGCCCAGGGCTTCGTCATGAGCTCCTGCGGCCAGGGTTGTCAATAACTCCTTGCATGAGTACATAATAATTCTCCTCCAAAGAACAATACATGGCGACGCTTTTTCGGTTATACAAAACAGGGCTGCCCGCCGAAAGTCCCGTTTATTGGGCCTTTGCTTATTGATCAAATTACGCCTCTTTCGGAGTTCTTGCCCGTTTTCGCACATTACTTCTTTGCGATGTGCCTACGGATGTCTGATAGGCGGTAGCTTCAGCTGCTTCCTCTGCGGAAGCAGCTTTCTCAAGGGTATCGGCGGCTCCGGAAAAAAGTAAAAAAGCAACAAGCTTCTTCAGAAGCTTGCCGCTCTTGTGGAGGCGCCACCCGGAATCGAACCGGGGATGAAGGTTTTGCAGACCTCTGCCTTACCGCTTGGCTATGGCGCCGTTATCTATATAAAAAATGGAGCGGGAGACGGGGCTCGAACCCGCCACCTCCGCCTTGGCAAGGCGGCGCTCTACCAAATGAGCTACTCCCGCAAACTGGTGCCTCAGAGTGGACTTGAACCACCGACACAGGGATTTTCAGTCCCTTGCTCTACCAACTGAGCTACCGAGGCGAAA
>JAEDIC010000026.1 GCA_016292635.1 Clostridia bacterium | reverse complement strand
TTCGCTGACAGCTCCCTTTACACAAGGGAGCCCTGGGCGCTGCCGCGCCAGTGCATAACATAAAAACCGACCTATGATCGTAACCATAGGCCGGTTTAACTGTCTTACGAATACCCGCATAGCGGGGGGATCATTATTATGTTTAATGTGTATGCTTTTAGTTTCTGCGGGTATTCCTCGCCATGGCGAAGAGCCTGAGGAAGGATATGAGGGTGGACAGGGCAGCCACCACATAGGTAAAGGCCGCGGCACTCAGCACCTTGCGGGCGGAGGGGGCCTGATCGTTTGAAATATAGCCGCCGCTTTGCAGCATCTCTATAGCCCGGCTGGAGGCATTGAACTCCACGGGGAGAGTGACCACCTGGAATATGAGCATCGCAAGAAACAGCCATACGCCTATCATGGCAAGGTTATATGAGCCCATAAGAACGCCAAGAAGCGTTATATAAGGGGCGGACCTGCTGCCTATGGAAGCAACGGGCAACACCATGTTGCGTATTTTTATAGGAAGATAGTCCTGCTGATGCTGCATAACGTGGCCCAACTCATGGGCGGCTATTGCCAACGCGGCAATGCTGGAACTGCCGTATACCCCCTGAGACAGGCTTACCACTCCCGTGCCGGGGTTGTAGTTGTCGGTAAGGGTGCCGGCTACCTGGGCGACCTGCACGCTGCTGCCATTTTCCCTCAGTATACGGGAGGCCATCTCTGCGGCGCTTATGCCTGAGTATGAGCCCTCCGATGAGTATCGCTTGTATATCTTCCGCACCCTGCCCTGGGCCCAGAAGCTGAGTATCAATACCGCTATAACGCCAAAGAACAGAATGTCGTATCCGCCATAGCCGTATCCGTAATATGAACCGTACATATTGTATGCCCCTTTCCAATCATATCTGCAAAGATATGACCTTCTATGATTTTATTATACCAGAACTCCATAAAAAAACTCCACCCTTCGCAGCTTTTCCATATATTATTTGCCTTCGGGTCATATTTTGCCGAATCTTCCAAATATATAAAAGAAATAACCATTATTTCTATTGCATTTATACATAAAGTGTGGTATAAAAATACTTAATTGTTTTTAATTCAGATACATTTGTCTCCAATTTAAAGACATTAGGAGGATTTAATATGAAGGCGGCAATACTGGGCTACGGATTTGTAGGAAGCGGAGCATATGAGATCACCCGTAATTTTCCCACGGGCATAGAGGTAAAGCGGGTATTGACCCGAACTCCCCGGCCCGAGCTCCCCTTTGTTACCCAGGATTTTAACGATATACTGAGCGACCCCGAAATAGAGATAGTTGCGGAGGCCATGGGTGGACTACATCCCGCATATGAATACGTTACCGCCGCCATGAAGGCGGGCAAGCACGTTGTATCCGCAAACAAGCAGCTTATCTGCCATTATTATGAGGAGCTTTTTGCCCTTGCGGCGGAGCAGGGAGTGCAGCTTCGCTTCACACCTTCCGCAGGCGGCGGCATACCCTGGCTGTGCAACTTGCTCAGGGTAAAGCGCTGCGATGAGATAAGCGAGCTTTCCGGCATACTCAACGGCACCACAAACTACATCCTCCACTGCATGACGGTGGAAGGTCTGCCCTTTGACTATGTCCTTGCAGACGCCCAGAAAAAGGGCTACGCCGAGGCTGACCCCAGCGCTGATATCGACGGCACTGACGCCCTGCGCAAATGCGCCATATCCGCAAGCCTTGCGTTCGATACCATAATTGCGGAGGATTCCATTCAGTCCTTTGGCATCCGCCATATTAAAAAGGAAGACGTGGACGCCTTCCGCTCCCTTGGCAAGGTTTGCAAGCTGCTGGTAAATGCCAAAAAATACGACGACGGCTCCATTGCCGCCTATGTTGAGCCCACCCTCCTGAGCCCGGATGCTCCGGAAAGCGCCGTGGCCCTTAACGGCAACATGACAACGCTGGTGGGCAAATGGATAGGCCGCCTCTCCCTCATGGGACAGGGCGCGGGCAAGTATCCCACAGGCAGCTCCCTTGTGCAGGATATGATAGATATATCCGAACATTCCTCCCCCATTAAGCCGGGCAGCGGCATAGTCAATGCCGATAACTCCGCCGAGGTGCATCCCTATTACATCCGCTCCGCCTTTAACTTCCGGGAGATAAAGGAACAGGTAAGCGTAGAAGTAAACGGTCAGTACTGCATAACCGAGCCCATGTCCGTTGCAGACGCCCACGCATTGGCGGAGCGCATCCGCAAAGTTGACCCGGAGGCCTTCTTCGCAGGCATTGCGGTATAGCGTAAAAGGAAATTAATTTTTTAGGAGATTCAAATATAATGCTTAAGGTATGTAAGTTTGGCGGCTCCTCCCTTGCAAGTGGAGAACAGTTCGCAAAGGTTAAGGACATAGTGCTGTCCGACAGTTCCCGCAGCGTAGTGGTGGTATCCGCCCCCGGCCGCCGCTTTTCCGGCGACAGCAAAGTGACCGACCTTCTCTATCTGTGCCACGCCCATATACAATACGGCGTAAGCTACGACAGTATTTTCAGCATGATAGAGGAAAGATACAACGAAATAAAAGAAACCTGCGGCCTCACTCTGGACCTTGACGCCGAGTTCGCAGAGATACGCTCCCATATGGGCAAGCGCATGAGCACAGACTACCTTGCCTCCCGGGGCGAATATCTCAATGCCAAGCTGATGGCGGAATATCTTGGCTTCGCCTTTGGGGACGCGAAGGACTGGCTGTTCTTCGGCTATGACGGCAAGCTGAACCTTGAAAAGACATATGCCGCTGTTCGTGAGCTTATCCAGCGCCATCCCCGCATAGTTTTGCCCGGTTTTTACGGCTCCATGCCGGACGGCACAATCCGCACCCTGTCCCGGGGCGGTTCCGACATAACCGGCGCCATTGCCGCCGCCGCAATAGACGCGGAGGCATACGAAAACTGGACGGATGTTTCCGGCATACTCATGGCGGACCCCCGCATAGTTGACAAGCCCAAGTCCATTGAGCGCATAACCTACGCGGAGCTTCGGGAGCTTTCCTACATGGGCGCAGAAGTGCTCCATGAAGAAGCGGTGTTCCCCGTGCGCATGAAGGACGTGCCCCTCTACATAAAAAACACCAACGACCCCTCCGCCCCCGGCACCCTTATACGGGAATCCTTTGACGAGGAAGCGGACGACGAGCAGAGCTCAACCCACTTTATAACCGGCATATCCGGACGCAAGCACTATACCGTCATATCCATGGGCAAGATAGGAATGTCCGGCGAGAGCGGGTTCCTTCGCAAGGTGCTGGAGATAACGGAAAAGTTCGGCGTTACCGTGGAGCACGTGCCCACAGGCATAGACAGCATCACGCTGGTAATGCCCACCGGCAAGGTGGAAAGATGTCTGCCTGAGCTGGTTGCGGAAATAAAGGCGGTATGCCAGCCGGATACCATAAAGGTCACAGGCGACATAAGCCTTATAGCAGTGGTAGGCCGTAAGATGGCCTTCCGCCTGGGCATATCCGGCCGTCTCTTTGCAAACCTGGGCGCAAACAATATAAACATCCGCCTTATAGAGCAGGGCGCCGATGAGATAATCATAATCGTAGGCGTTATGGATTCGGACTTTGAGAAGGCCATACAGGTACTGTATTACAGCTTCACTTAGTCTCAGCCCCGCCGCTTCTTCCCCAAAAATGAAGCGAGCTATATCCTTTGATACTTATTTATAAATCAACCCGCCCCCTCGCTTTTCTTTCTCTTTTTGCTTCTTTTTCTCCTTTCTTTTCCCGTGAAAAGAAAGAGAAAAAGAAGACATAACAAAACAGAAACTCAACCATAACGGCATAACGGAGGATATACACATGAAAGTAGCCATACTTGGAGCAACCGGCGCAGTAGGCCAGCAGATGATAAAGGTGCTTGGGGAGCGCAGTTTCCCCGTTACGGAGCTCCGTCCCCTTGCCAGCGGCAGAAGCGCCGGCAATTACCTTGACACCCCCTTCGGAAGGGTACAGATACAGGAAGCCTGCGACAGCGCCTTTGAAGGCATAGACATAGTGCTGGGCGCGGCGGAAAATGATATTGCCATGAAGTTTGCCCCCGCCATAAAGGCCGCAGGCGCAGTATTCGTGGATAATTCCAGCGCCTTCCGCATGGACCCCGCAGTACCCCTTGTTATTCCCGAAATAAACGCAGCCGACGCCCTTAACCACAAGGGCATAATCAGCAACCCCAACTGCTCCACCATAATCACCCTTGTGGCGGTAAACGCTATAAACAGGCTTTCCCCCATAAAGGCCATGGTGGCCTCCACCTATCAGGCGGTAAGCGGCGCAGGCGCGGGAGGCCCAATTGAGCTTGAGGCCCAGATTAGCGCCATCGCCAAGGGCGAACCTGTGGAGTGCAAAGTGTTCCGTCATCAGATAGCCTACAACCTTATCCCCGAGATAGGCGGCGCAAACGCCGAGGGCTACACCTCCGAGGAGATGAAGATGCAGAACGAGGGCCGCAAGATAATGCACCTGCCCAATCTTAACGTTACCTGCACCTGCGTGCGTGTGCCGGTAATCCGCTCCCATTCCATATCCGTCTCTGTCATAACCGAGAAGGAACTGTCCATCCAGGAAGTTCGGGCCGCCATCGCCGCAGCCCCCGGCTGCAAGCTGGTAGACGACATGGCAAACCATCTCTATCCCATGCCCCTTGATACCAGCGATCAGGACATCGTATTCGTGGGCCGCGTAAGGAAGGACCTTGCTATCCCCGGCGCCCTGGCTCTCTGGTGCTCCGGCGATCAGGTTCGCAAGGGCGCCGCCACCAACGCCGTACAGATAGCGGAGCTGCTGTTAAAGTAACAATAAACGCATATTGCAATATCATAATTTGCCGCCGTCATGGCGGCAAATTTGCGTTTGCGGAGAATAAATAACAGCCTTTTGCTCTGAAAAGCCGCGTATAGCGCACTTTCGTCCGCATTATGCGGACAAAAAATTTTCATATTTTGTATTTACATCCCTGCTCTTTGTTGTATACTATAATTAGATGTCCGCAAAATAAGGACATTACAATTCCAAAAGCATTTATATTTGACCAAAAGACCTTTTGCAAAAATAAAATACTGAATGGAGGAACAGCTATGCAGCATGAGCAGCAGATGATGGACGCATTGGTGAAGGCCGAGGCAGGTCCAGGCCTTACCCTTATGCAGGTGCCCAAACCCGAGCCGGGCGTGGGCGAGGTACGCATCAAGATACACAAAACCGCCATATGCGGCACCGACCTTCATATTTACAACTGGGATCCATGGAGTCAGGAAAACATTAAGCCTCCCATGGTGATAGGCCATGAATACGTGGGCGAGATAGACGCATTGGGCGAAGGGGTCACCGCCTACAATATAGGCCAGATAGTCTCCGGCGAGGGCCATATAGTATGCGGACACTGCCGCAACTGCCGCGCGGGCAACGGTCAGTTCTGCCGCCATACCAACAGCGTTGGCGTAAACCGCAACGGCGCTTTTGCGGAATATCTGGTTATTCCCGCCAGCAACGTTGTGCCTATTCCCAAGGACATTGATGAAGACATAGTTTCCTTCTTTGACGCTCTCGGCAACGCAACCCATACCGCCCTCATGTTCGACGTTATCGGCGAGGATGTGCTCATCACCGGCGCAGGCCCCATAGGCATGATGGCCACCGCAATATGCAAGCGCAACGGCGCAAGAAGCGTTGTTGTTACCGACGTAAACGACTACCGCCTTGATATGGCAAAGCGCATGGGCGCAACCGCCGTGGTAAACGTATCCCGTGAAAAGCTGGAGGATATATATGATAGGCAGAACATGGTGGAAGGATTTGACGTGGGCCTTGAGATGAGCGGCAACTCTGCTGCCCTTGATACCATGATAAACAATATGCGAAACGGCGGAAAGATCGCCCTCCTTGGCATACATCCCAAGGATATAAGCATAAACCTCAACAAGGTCATCTGGAACAGCCTTACCCTTCAGGGAGTATACGGCCGCAAAATGTACGAAACATGGTATAAGATGATAACCATGGTGGAAGGCGGGCTGGATATGCATCCCATGATAACCCATCGGTTCAACTATCGTGATTTTGACAAGGGCTTCGCCGCCATGAACAGCGGCAAGTCCGGCAAGGTGATACTGGACTGGACCAACCTGGAATAAACACTCCCCCTGTATCCGACTGACCCATTCCCCGGCTTTTCTTTTTCTTTTGCTTCCTTTCTCTTTTCTTTTCCCCCGAAAAGAAAAAGAAAAGAAGGCCAATTCCAAACAAAAGGAGCATTCGCCATGAAATCAGCACTTAAGCAGTTCAAAGAGACCCTCGCCTCAATTCAGGAAGCGGGCACATACAAAAACGAGCGCATAATCACCACCCCCCAGAAGGCCCGCATAGACACCACGGCGGCGAACAACGTATTGAATATGTGCGCCAACAACTACCTTGGCCTTTCCAACAACCCGGAGCTTATAGAAGCCGCAAAGGCCAGCTATGACAAATGGGGCTTCGGCCTGTCCTCCGTCCGCTTTATCTGCGGAACCCAGGGCCTCCATAAGGAGCTGGAGCATAAGATATCCGCCTTCCTTAAGATGGATGACACCATACTGTATTCCTCCTGCTTCGATGCAAACGGCGGCCTGTTTGAGACCCTCCTCGGCCCTGAGGACGCGGTCATATCCGACGAGCTGAACCATGCCTCCATAATAGACGGCGTGCGTCTCTGCAAGGCCAAGCGCTATCGCTACAAAAACAACAATATGGATGACCTCCGGGCTCAGCTTGAGGACGCGACCGCTTCCGGCTGCAGAATAAAGCTCATCGCCACAGACGGCGTATTCTCCATGGACGGCTACATCGCAAACCTTAAGGGTATATGCGACCTTGCGGATGAATTCGACGCCCTTGTAATGGTGGACGACAGCCATGCCGTAGGTTTTATGGGCGAACACGGCAGGGGCACCGCGGAATACTGCGGCGTGGAAGGCCGGGTGGACATAATCACCGGCACACTGGGCAAGGCCCTTGGCGGAGCTTCCGGCGGCTACACCTCCGCCCGTCAGGAGATAGTTGACCTGCTACGCCAGCGCTCCCGCCCCTATCTTTTCTCCAATACCCTGGCCCCCGCAATATGCGCCGCCGCCATCAAAACATTCGATATGCTGTCAGAGTCCACCGCCCTCCGTGACAAGGTCCATGAAAACGCCCGCTATTTCCGTGCGGAAATGGAAAAATGCGGCTTTGACCTGCTGCCAGGCGAACACCCCATAGTTCCCGTTATGCTGTATGACCCCAAGGTGGCAAATGAATTCGCCGCCCGTATGCTGGAAAAGGGCGTATACGTGGTTGGCTTCTGCTATCCCGTTGTGCCCAAAGGCCGGGATCGCATCCGCACCCAGATTTCCGCGGGGCACAGCAAGGAAGACCTTGACTTTGCGGTAAAGTGCTTTAAGGAAGTTAAAGAGGAAATGGGACTATAGTTCCGTTCATAAAAAAAGCCCCTCGGGGCTTTTTTTATTTTGCTTTGCATTCCATACAGGGCCGCCATGGAGGCAAGAAGGGGCTTTTTCCCCCTGGCTACTTTCCGCTGCTGCCCAAAGCGCCGGTCATGCGCTCTGAGGAAATCTCCATGAGCTCATCGTAGCTCACTTCCTTCACGCGGGTCTTGGGCACGGGGAGAAGCACCGCCTGGCATACGGCCTTGTTTGTGTAATATACGATAAAACTCTCACGTTCTGCAAGTGCCTCAAAGTAATCCTTCATTTCAGGCTTCGCAAAATACAACGCGATGTCGTTCAGATTAGTCATGGGCAGGAACCATTCCCCCCTGTAGCCGGAATCTATAACGCCTGAGCGCTTGGCTATGCCCTTTGAGCCGGTTGATCCACGCTCCTGTATCTGAAAATAATAGCCGCTGTCCACCGCCGAGGCTATGCCCGTGGGCAGCATCTTTGTCTCATGGGGCTCAAGGCGGATATAGTCCTCATCAAGGCAGAGAAAAATATCGTATCCTGCATCCTCCCCCCGCTTTGAGGGGATGACCGCCCCCTCCTTTACCTTTGCAAACCATATATTTACCATAAGGTGATTTTTCTCCTTGCTAAAGAATATCATCAGTATAAATATTATACCTTTACAGCGGCCTTGGAGCAACGAAAACGGCGTTTTTTCGCTTTTTGAAATATATATTATCTATACCAGCCAAATCGTATTGAAAATGCGGCATCCATGCAATATGATAGAATAAAGATTGCAGATCGGTGTGTTTTCATTGTTACAAATCAAACAAATTCAATAAGCGGAGGCAACAGGAAAAATGAAAGTATTGGTTATTAACCCCGGAGCTACCTCCACCAAAATATCCGTTTTTGAAGAAACGGAAGAAATACGCAAGTCAAATATCGCCCACAGCGCAGATGACCTTCGCCCCTTCAATAAGGTGGTTGAGCAAAAGGAATACAGGCTGGGCCTTATTACCGCTGCCCTTGAGGAAATGGGCTTTGCCCTTTCCGACTTTTCCGCAATATGCGCCCGCGGCGGCCTGCTGCGCCATATCCCCAGCGGCACATACAGAGTTACCGATAAGGTAATCGCCGACGCCACCAACGCCCCCTTCGGCGAGCACGCCTCAAATCTGGGCGTTATCCTTGCCAAGGAGCTGGGAGACAAGGTTGGCATACCCGCATTTTTCGTTGACCCCGTAAGCGTTGACGAGATGCAGGATCTTGCCCGCTTCTCCGGCTACAAGGGCTTTGAGCGCCAAAGCTTCTTCCATGCGCTGAACCACAAGGGCATGGCCCGCAGGGCTGCTGCTCAGCTTGGCAAGGCCTATGAAGATGTAAACCTGGTGGTATCCCACCTTGGCGGCGGCGTATCCACCGCAGCCCATATGAAGGGCCGTGTGGTAGATGTTTATAACGTAAAGGACGACGGCGCATTCTCCCTTGACCGCGGCGGCGCCCTGCCCACAAACGCCCTTATAAATTACTGCTTCAGCGGCAAGACCAAAGAAGAAGTTAAGAAGGAATTCGCCAGCCAGGCCGGCGTATTCTCCTACCTTGGCACCCGTGATTTCATGGAAGTTGAAGACAAGGCTGTTGCCGGCGAAGGTGACTACCCCATGGTATTCGACGCATTCGTATATCAGCAGTGCAAAGACATAGGCGCAATGGCTGCGGTAATGTCCATGGAAGTGGACGCGATAGTTCTTACCGGCGGCATGGCAAACAGCAAAAAGCTCTGCCGTGATATAGAGGCCCGTGTCGGCAAAATTGCCCCCGTGCTGGTCTTTGCAGGAGAGGCCGAGATGCGCTCCCTGGCTGAAGGCGCCCTCCGCGTGCTCCACGGCCAGGCTGCTTCCGAATATTAAACAGTATTTTCCAGAGAAAGGAGAAACATATGCTGCATTCAATACAGGAACTGATGCAAAAGGCCGCCTCTTCGGAAAAGCGGACAATTGCCGTCGCCGCCGCCCACGATAAAGAGGTGCTTCAGGCAGTATTCGCCGCAAAGGAACGGGGCGTTGCGGATGCCATCCTTACCGGCGATGGGGAAAAGATAGCCGCCTTTGCCAAGGAGCTGGGCTATGAGCAGACCTTTGAGGTGGTCCCCGCCTCCGACGATAAGGACTGCGCCGCCAAGGCCGTGGCTCTGGTGCGGGAAGGCCGGGCAAACTGCCTTATGAAGGGCATACTTTCCACCGCCGACATGATGCGCGCCGTTATCGACAAGGAGACCGGCATCCGCACAGGCTCTTTGCTCAGCCACGTTATGATCTACGAGATTCCCGGCTATGACAGGCTGCTGCTCAATACCGACGGCGGCATGAACACCGCCCCCACCCTTGAGCAGAAGGCAGATATTCTGGAGAACGCCGCAAAGGCCCTCCGTGCCCTTGGTTACCAAAGCATAAACGCCTCCTGCGTATGCGGCGCGGAAGTTGTAAACCCCAAGGTGCAGGCCACCGTGGACGCCGCAGCCCTCGCCGAAATGAAGGACCGCTGGGCTCCCTACAATATGCAGGTCATCGGCCCCGTGGGTTTTGACCTTGCAATAAGCCCCGAAGCCTGCCACCACAAGAAGTTTTCCGCCCCCGGCGCAGGCGAGGCCGACATAATGCTGGTACCCACATACGAAGTGGGCAACGGCATAGGCAAGGCCCTTACATATTTTGCCGGCGCAAAGAGCGCAGGCATCATCATTGGCGCAAGGGTCCCCATCGTACTGGTTTCCCGTGCTGACAACGCCGAGACAAAGCTCGCTTCCATCGCATTGGGCTGCCTCATCGGCGAAATGAAATAGAACACGCACAACAACACACATTTTATGAAAGAGGTGGACTACATGAAACATCTTATGACGGGCAACGAGGCCGCCGCACGCGGCGCCTACGAAGCCGGCCTGGTGGTAGGCGCTGCTTACCCCGGTACCCCCAGCACCGAGATATTCGAAAACCTGCCCCTGTATCAGGAAAACCTGTACTGTGAGTGGGCCCCCAACGAGAAGGTGGCTACCGAAGTTGCCTACGGCGCATCCATAGCGGGCGTTCGCTCCCTTTGCGCCATGAAGCACGTTGGCGTAAACGTTGCGGCTGACCCCATCTTCACCGCATCCTACAACGGCATTGGCGCAGGCTTTGTCATCGTCTCCGCCGACGATCCCGACATGCATTCCTCCCAGAACGAGCAGGACAACCGCTACTATGCCAGGGCCGCAAAGCTCATCATGGTAGAGCCCTCCGACAGCCAGGAGTGCAAGGACTTCATGAAGGAAGCCTATGAGCTTTCCGAAAAGTTCGATCTGCCCGTGCTTTATCGCGTTACCACCCGCGTATGCCACAGCAAGAGCCTTGTGGAATTCGGCGAGAGGGTAGAGGTGCCCGCCCGCGAATACAAGCGTGACATCAAGTACGTCTGCACACCCGCCCAGGCCAAGGCCAACCATCCCAAGCTTGAAAAGAAGCTGGCTGATCTTGCAGAGTACGGCAACACCTCCCCCCTGAACAGGATGGAGCTGAAGGGCAGCAAAATTGGCGTCATCACCGCTTCCATCGCCTATCAGTACGCCAAGGAAGCCTTCCCCGAAGATACTTCCTTCCTGAAGCTGGGCCTTACCAACCCCCTGCCCATGGGCCTGATAAAGGAATTTGCCTCCAAGGTTGAAAAGCTCTACATCGTTGAAGAGCTTGAGCCCTTCATGGAGGAGCAGATAAAGGCCGCCGGCATTGAATGCGTAGGCAAGGAGCTCATCTCCAATATGTACGAGCTGAACCCCGAGAAGGTACGCACCATGGTATTCGGCGCCGAACCCGAAACCAAGAACCTGTCCGTAAAGGCAGTTCCCCGTCCCCCCGCTCTCTGCCCCGGCTGTCCCCATCGCGGCTTCTTCTATACCATGAGCAAGCGCAAGGACTTCGTGGTCTGCGGCGATATAGGCTGCTACACTCTGGGCTGCGCTTATCCCCTGAATGCCATTGACACCGTAGTATGCATGGGCGGCGGCTTCTCCATCGCCATGGGCATGGCCAAGGCATTTGAAGTAAGCAAGCAGACCGGCAAGAAAGTATTCGGCGTAGTCGGCGATTCCACCTTCTTCCACAGCGGCATTACCGGCGCCATCGATATGATCTACAACTCCGGCAATGTTATCCCCTGCGTGCTGGATAACTCCATTACCGGCATGACCGGCCAGCAGGATAACCCCGGCAGCGGTGAGACCCTGATGGGCAAGCCCGCTCCCGTTATCAGGCCCGAGAACATACTCCGCGCCTGTGGCTTTGAAAACATCATAATCGTAGATCCTCAGGATCTGAAAGCAATGCAGAAGGCCGTGGACGACGCCCTTGCAAGCGAAGTTCCCGCCGCCATCATCACTCGCCGTCCCTGCCTGCTCCTGAAGAAGGTAAAGCATGAGATCCGCAAGTGCGTGGTGGATACCGACAAGTGCAAGTCCTGCAAGATGTGCCTTAAGGTTGGCTGCCCCGCCGTGTTCTTCAAGGACGGCAAAGCAACCATCGATCAGACCCTCTGCGTGGGCTGCAATGTGTGCGGTCAGGTCTGCCCCTTCGGCGCCATAGAAAGGATATAACAGGTGAAGCACATGAGCAAAGTTACCAGCATACTTCTTACCGGTGTAGGCGGCCAGGGCGCTATCCTGGTCAGCAAGATTCTCACCAAGGGCCTCATTCAGGCCGGCTATGACGTAAAGATGAGCGAAGTACACGGCATGGCACAGCGCGGCGGCAGCGTATCCACCCAGGTACGCTTCGGCGAAAAGGTCTACTCCCCCATCATCGGCAGGGGCGAGGCTGACATAATGGTGGCCTTCGAAAAGATGGAAGCCGTTCGCTATATCGACTTCCTCAAGCCCGGCGCAACCGTAGTTGTAAACGACTACGAGATAGTTCCCATGAGCGTTGCCGCAGGCCTTGCGGAGTATCCTCAGGGCACCCTTGAGGCTGTATCCGAGGCCTTCAATACCATCGCCATCAAAGCGGGCGAGATCGCCATTGAGCTTGGCAACGCCCGCTGCATGAACATCGTTCTCTTCGGCGCAATGGTCAAGGCCCTGGGCATGACCGACATCGATTGGGAAGAGGTCATGCGCAAGGAAATGAAGCCCGCCATACTTGAGCTGAACCTCAAGGCATTCCGCGCAGGCTACAACTGCTGATAAAAAACCTAAGGGGGGCATGGCCCTCGCCATGCCCCTTAACTTAAATTTTCTTATTATGTATCACTTCCGTCCAAATCCATATTTTCCCATCCGGCATTTTTTATCCGCCGGAGCATAACCGTTAAAAAAACAATTGCATAACATGAAAGGAGCTACTTCATGGTAAACGATCATGTACTGAAATATGGCCGTGTACGCAGCTGCATCCGCGAGCTGTTTGAATTCGGCAAGCAGCAGGCCGCCATCGTAGGCCCCGAAAATGTATTCGATTTCAGCATAGGCAATCCCAGCGTTCCCCCTCCAGAGGAGCTGAAGCAGGCTTTTATAGACGTTATTGAAAACGAGCCCCCCCTTATGGTCCATGGCTATACCAGCGCAGTCGGCGGCAACGACGCCCGCGACGCCATCGCCAAGGCATTGAGCGACAGAATGGGCAAGAAATTTACCCGCCGCAATATCTACATCACCTGCGGCGCGGCTGCCGCCCTTATCTCCTCCTTCAGGGCTTTCGCTGTAGATCACGACAGCGAAGCCATCTGCATTGCCCCCTTCTTCCCCGAATACTCCGTATTCATCGAGAGCGCAGGCATGAAGCAGGTGATCGTTCCCCCGGATATGGATAAATTCCAGATCAACTTCCCCGCCCTTGAGAAGGCCATCGGCCCCCATACCCAGTGCGTGGTTATCAACTCCCCCAACAACCCCACCGGCGCCATTCTCACCAGAGAAACTTTGGAAAAGCTGGCTGCCCTGCTTACCGCAAAGAGCAAGGAGTTGGGCCATACCATTTATCTTATTTCCGATGAGCCTTATCGTGAGCTGGTATACGGCGATATGGAAGTTCCCTATGTGCCGGATATCTATCCCAACACCATAATCTGCTATTCCTACAGCAAGTCCCTGTCCATTCCCGGCGACCGTCTGGGCTATATGTTCGTGCCGGACTGCATGGAAAACTTTGACGACGTATGCGACGCAACCTCCGGCGCCGCCCGTGCCTGCGGCTATGTATGCGCTCCCGCCGTGGTTCAGCGTGTTATCGCCCGCTGCGCTCACCTTATGCCTGACCTTACCGTATACGAGCGCAACCGCAACCTGCTTTACGGCGCCCTTACCGAAATGGGCTACGAGTGCGTCCATCCCGATGGAGCATTTTACCTCTTCCTCAAGTCCCCCACAGGCGACGGCGAGGAATTTGCGGAGCTTGCCAAAAAGCGCAATATACTCATAGTTCCCGCAAAGGATTTCGGCTGCCCCGAATATCTGCGCATATGCTACTGCGTGGACACCGAGATGATAGAGCGGTCTCTCCCCGCCTTCAAGGAGCTGATCGACTCCGTAAAGAAATAAGACGCTCATATAAGCAAAAATCCGCCGCCTGCCGGCGGATTTTTGCCTTTCGAAAAACCCTTTTTGGGTGTTCGGAGCCCCGGAGGCTTCAATCGGATTTGGCGGCCTGTGGGTCAAATCCGCATAAGCCTTGCGCGGCAAAGGCTTCTTGCATTGCTCCCCGGCCGTGCTGCGGACGCAAAGGAGCCATGCAACCCTCTAACAAGCGGAGCAACGCCGATTGTTCGAGGGCAAAGCGCGGAGAATATGAGCATTGTATTAAGTATGCGGCTGGCGTATTGCGAAACACGCCCGATTAAACTAAAATATAATGGTTCGGCTTTGCAATTTTCCACAGGGATACGCCGTATATTTGCCATATGAATCAAAGGAGACAGAGATGAGCAGCATCCACCCAACCGCCCGCGCATGGGCCCAGATAGACCTTGCGGCCCTGACCCACAATTTCAATATAGCCCGCCGCACAGGCAAAAGGGTAATGTGCGTAATAAAGGCAAACGCCTACGGTCACGGCGCCGTCCCCTGCGGGCTGCATCTGCAGAAGCTTGGTGCGGACTTTTTTGCGGTGGCCTGCCTTGCCGAGGCGCTGGAGCTTCGTGAGGGAGGCATAACCAAGCCCATACTGATACTGGGCTACACTCCGGCAGAGTACGCCGCAGCCCTTGCAGAGTACGATATAACCCAAACAGTACAGGACGAAAGCAGTGCATGGGAGCTCAGCCGCCACGCAGTACAGGCCGGCGTCACCGTGGATGTGCACATAAAGCTGGATACCGGAATGTCCCGCATAGGCATATACGCCCAGAGCGAAGAAGCTGCCCTTGCCGCAGCAGATGAGGCGGCGCGGATATACGCCCTGCCCGGCCTTAGGGTAGGGGGCGTATACACCCACTTTTCCGTGGCGGATAACCCGGAGGAGGACGGCTATACAGAATGGCAGCTTAAAAACTACCATACCGTCCTCAACGCCCTTGCCGAAAGGGGCATAAAGCCGGAGATTTGCCATGCGGGCAACTCCGCCGCCATAATGAACCACCCGGAAACCCACTTTGATATGGTACGCGCGGGCATAATGCTTTACGGTATGTACCCGGACGGCGTCCACCGCAGCGGTGAGCTTAAGCCTGTGATGACGCTTAAATCCCGCGTGGCTCAGATAAGGGAGCTGCCGGAGGGCACCTCCATAAGCTACGGTCGGGCATATAAGACGGATAGGCCCACACGCATGGCCGTTGTGACCGCCGGATACGCCGATGGACATCCCCGCCGCATATCCAACGCCTCCTACGATATAATCAACGGCAGGCGCTTTCCCCAGATAGGCCGCATTTGCATGGACATGCACATGATCGACATTACAGGGGACGAAACGGTAAAAGTCGGGGATGAAGTGTCCCTCTGGGGCGGCGAAGGCATGACCGCAGAACAGGTTTCGGAGGTTGTCGGCACGGTAAACTATGAATTGACCTGCCTCGTCACCCCCAGAAACATCAGAATATACATAAACGGAGACTGATACATCATAAAAATATGTTATTTTTTTCACATTTTGGAGGCCGCTTTTCGCGGTCTCAATTTTTATGCGGTAAACAAAAAAACCGTTTTGTGTCTCCTGTTTAAGTAAATATTCAAATAAATTCCGTATTTCGCGCACAAAGCACCGCAAATACCGGTCATTTTTCCCTTGTGAATCGCATATATTAGAACATGCCCACCACGGAAATCGCTTATTTTGCCCCAAATTATGTATTTTAATACATTAATATGTCAAGAACGTTTACGGTTTTTTGCTATTTCTTAACGAAAAATGTATATTCATAACAAAAAAGTGAATTTTTAGTAAGATTTCGTTGACGTTTGGCAGTTGACGTGATAAAGTAATAAAAAGTTTTCGTGCCCTTTGAGCTCGTAAAACATGTTGTTTTTATCAAAATAATTTACAGGAGGATTCTTTATGGAAAACAACAGAGGACAATGGGGTTCAACCTTCGGCTTCATTATGGCAGCCGTCGGTTCCGCCGTAGGCCTTGGCAACATTTGGGGTTTCCCCTATAAGTGCGGTGCCAATGGTGGCGGCGCGTTCGTTCTGGTATACCTTATTCTGGTCATATCCGTCGGCGTTACCACCATGCTGGGCGAGCTGGCCATCGGCCGCAAGACCGGCCGCGGCGCTGTAGGCGCTTATACCTCCCTCAGCAAAAAGTATACCTGGATAGGTTACATGGGCGTAGCCTCCGGCTTCATCATCGTAGGCTTCTACAGCGTGCTGGGCGGCATCGTTCTCCGCTATATGCTGGGCTTCCTGATGAACCTGCTGGGTATGAGCGGCTTCCCCGCAGAGGGCTTCTTCGGCGCATGGATCGCCAATATGCCCGGTATGTTGCTCTTCTACGCCATCTTCATGATCATCAATATCGTTATCGTTATGGGCGGTATCTCCGGCGGTATCGAGAAATTCTCCAAGATTGCGATGCCCGCTCTGTTCGCAATGCTTCTTATCATCATCGTATACGTTGCCTGCCAGCCCGGCGCTGCCGAAGGCTACAAGTATATGTGGATTCCCGACTTCAACTATCTGTTCAGCAACTTCTTCACCGTGCTGAAGGTCGCTGCCGGTCAGATGTTCTTCTCCCTCTCCCTTGGTATGGGCTGCATGATCACCTACGGCTCCTATCTTTCCAAGAGCGAGAATCTGGTCAGGAACTCCCTCATCATCCCCTTCTCCGATACCACCGTGGCCCTCATGTCCGGTATGTGCATACTCCCCGCCTGCGCGGCCTACGGTATGGAATACGCCGGCGGCCCCGGCCTGCTGTTCAACACCATGCAGACCGTATTCACCCAGGGTATGGGCGGCACCATCGGCAATATAATGGGCTTCATGTTCTATCTGCTGGTTCTCATCGCAGCTATAACCTCCTCCATCTCCCTGCTTGAGGTCTGCACTGCTTACCTCATCGACAAGCGCATCGAGAAGGGCAAGGATCCTCAGCGTGTAAAGATGACCGTTATCATGGCTGTTATCGCCTTCGTCGTAGGCCTGCCCACCGCTCTTGACGGTCTTGGCACCAACGTTGCCGGCGGCGCATGGATGAACAACCCCGCTGAGATGTTCGGTCTGCCCGTAATGACCGCTACCGCCGACTGGCTGGACTTCTATGACTTCCTCGCTGAAGGCGTTCTGATGCCCCTTGGCGCAATGATTATGAGCATCCTCATCGGCTGGGTATTCGGCACCAAGAAGCTGATTGGCGAGGAAGTTGAAGTTTCCGCCGCAAAGTTTACCGGCGCAAAGTTCTTCGATATCTGCTTCAAGTTCGTAGTGCCCGTAATCATGGCAATCGTTCTGGTCGCTCAGATTACCAGCTTCCTCGGCTAATACCGATAAGCTTAAAGGCAAAACCCCAGAGGGGCTGCATCTGCAGCCCCTTTTTGTTATGTTAAGAAACGCCGTTTTTTGACGCGCCCTATATACCCCCTCCTGTACGCCCGCCGCACGTTTTATGGCCTGTATGCTTATTTTTATGTGTTTTTGTAATTTATTAACGATTTGCGATTTATAAATTTACTCTTAACACCCTTTCTTAACACTCCTTTACAAATTAATTTCGCCCCCTGAAAAACCTCTGATTGGAATTTTTATATTATGCATGAATATTTATATATGAATATGCATATTCATACATCCACGCCCCTTTCGCCCCCGTTTTATAGGGTAAAAATGCATCTGATGGCGAAAAAATTATTGACGACACGAATAGTGTCATGGTATAGTTCTATCAAGAATTTTTTAAATTTGTTCACATTTTGTTAAGATACAGCAACATGACCCTGACTTATACTTTTTCTACTTTATGAAATGTACCTGTACGGGCACATTTGCTGTTGATTAGCATTATTTTATTTAGGAGGATTCTTAAATGGAAAACAACAGAGGACAATGGGGTTCCAATCTGGGCTTCATCCTGGCAGCAGTCGGTTCTGCTGTAGGCCTTGGTAACATCTGGGGCTTCCCTTATAAGTGCGGCGCAAACGGCGGCGGTGCGTTCCTGCTGGTATACCTTATTCTGGCGGCGCTGTGCGGCGTAACCGTAATGCTGGGCGAGCTGGCCATCGGCCGTAAGACCGGTCGCGGTGCGGTAGGCGCTTATGCATCCCTCGCCAAGAAGTACACCTGGGTGGGCTACATGGGCGTTGCCTCCGGCTTCCTGATCGTTGGCTTCTACAGCGTGCTGGGCGGTATCGTTCTTCGTTACACCCTGGGCTTCCTGCTCAACCTGTTTGGTGCCGTTGGCTTCAGCACCGATGGCTTCTTCGGTTACTGGATTGCCAACATGCCCGGCATGGTAGGCTTCTATGCCGCGTTCATGCTCATCAACATCATCATCGTTTCCGGCGGTATCTCCGGCGGTATCGAGAAGTTCTCCAAGATTGCGATGCCCGCTCTGTTTGCGATTCTGGTTGTCGTTATCGTATTCGTTGCCTGCCAGCCCGGCGCTGCAGGAGGCTACAAGTTCCTCTTCGTGCCTGACTTCTCCGTCCTGGCATCCGACTTCTTCAACGTTCTGAAGACCGCTGCCGGTCAGATGTTCTTCTCCCTCTCCCTTGGTATGGGCTGCATGATCACCTACGGCTCCTACCTCTCCAAGAAGGAAGACCTGAGCGGCAACTCCGTAATCATCCCCGTTGCCGACACCATCGTAGCTCTGATGGCTGGTATGGCTGTACTGCCTGCCTGCTCCGCTTACGGTATGGAATTCGGCGGCGGCCCCGGCCTGCTCTTCGTCACCATGCAGACTGTATTCACCCAGGGCATGGGCGGCTTCATCGGCAACCTGATGGGCTTCCTGTTCTACTTCCTGGTACTTATCGCGGCTATCACCTCCTCCATCTCTCTGCTTGAGGTTTGCACTGCGTTCCTCATCGACAAGCGCATTGAGAAGGGTCAGGATCCTGCCCGTAAGAAGATGACTCTCATCATGGCCGTTATCGCTTTCGTAGTTGGCCTGCCCACCGCTCTTGACGGTCTTGGCACCAACGTTGCAGGCGGCGCATGGATGAACAACCCCGCTGAGATGTTCGGTCTGCCCGTAATGACCGCTACCGCCGACTGGCTGGACTTCTATGACTTCCTCGCTGAAGGCGTTCTGATGCCTCTTGGCGCAATGGTCATGAGCATCCTGATCGGCTGGGTATTCGGCAACAAGATGGTTAGCGACGAAGTGGAAGCTTCCGGTCACAAGTTCAAGGGCGCCAAGTACTTCGAAGTATGCTTCAAGTTCATCGTACCCGTGATCATGGCAATCGTTCTGGTCGCTCAGATCACCAGCTTCCTCGGCTAATACCGATAAGCTTAAACGCAAAACCCCAAGGGGCTGCATTAGCAGCCCCTTTTCTTATTCCCCACCTTATGGCTTATTCCGTCAGCCGGAGTCTCATCCGTATCACCGCAAGGGTCTGAATAAATCCCTGCCTCTTTACTTTGTCCTTTCAAACCGCTATAATGCTCTGAAAGGAATTTATATATTATTCAAGGAGGATATCATATATGGCACAGCTTACCCTTGCGAAGGCGCAGGAAATACTTAAAAAACACGTTACCGAGCCCCACCTTTTTACCCATGCGCTGGCAGTATCCGCCGCCATGGGCGCTATGGGCGAACACTTTGGCGAGGATGTGGAATACTATAAGGCCATAGGATACCTTCACGATGTGGATTTTGAAAAATATCCCGAGGAGCACTGCCATCATGTTCGCGAGCTGCTGGAGTATGAAGGAGTGGACGAGGCGGATATCGCTGCCATCATAGGTCACGGCTACGGCATCTGCACAGACGAATGCCAGCCCGCCACCAACGTGGCAAAGAGCCTTTATGCCGTTGACGAGCTCACCGGCATAGTTTCCGCCTGCGCCCTTATGCGCCCCACCGGCCTTACGGACCTTGAGGTGAAGAGCCTTAAGAAAAAGTTTAAGGACAAGGGCTTTGCCGCTAAGTGCAACAGAGAAGTTATCAAGCAAGGCTGCGATATGCTGGGCATGGCGCTGGATGACGTTATGGCCCTTACCATAAAGGGAATGCAGACCGTTACCGACCAGCTGGGCCTGGGCCCCAGGGGATAAGGGACCCGTACTTTGGAAGAAAAGAGCAAAAAGGCGTGCTTTCCTTAAAGAAACGCACCAAAGGACATAATTAACAAAAGATTTTTACATATGCGTTCTATCCTAAGAGCCGCACGTCAGGTGCGGCTCTTTAGGTTGTCGAAATAGTGGCATTATTCCACTTTTTCGAAGGTTTACATGGCTCCCTTGTGCCTGCGGCACGGCCAGGGATCCATGAAAAGAAA
>JAEDIC010000012.1 GCA_016292635.1 Clostridia bacterium | reverse complement strand
GTTTAGCACATTAGGTCTTTTCACCGCTTAAGCTTTTCCCAACCACGCGACTATCACGTGGTTTTCTATATATAAACAGGCGGCGGGCCATACGGCCCGCCGCCCCTAAGTTCACACAACGTCAATTCTTTATCTTTCCGTTAAACTTCTGCTCAAGCACCTTTACGATATATATTGCATAATTGCCTATCTCCTCGGTATCCTGCCCTTCCAGCATTACCCGGATAAGGGGCTCTGTGCCGGATGCCCTTACAAGCACGCGTCCGCTGTCCCCCATCTTCTGCTCAACTTCATGTATTCTGGCCCAAAGATCATGATCCTCCATGGCCTGGTGCTTTACCGCATTATCCACATTTACATTCACCAGCACCTGAGGATATATGGGTATATCCGCCGCCAGAGCAGCCATCTTCTTTCCGGTTGATTTCATAACGTCAAGGGTTTGTATGGCGCTGAGCATACCGTCGCCGGTGGTGTTCTTATCAAGGAAGATTATATGGCCTGACTGCTCGCCTCCTATGGAATAGCCCTCCTGAATCATCTTTTCCAGAACGTACCTGTCGCCAACCTTGGTTTCAACTACGTTTATGCCAAGCTCCTTCATGCGCTTTTTAAGGCCGATATTGGACATTACGGTAACTACCAGAGTATTGTCCCTTAGTCTGCCTTGCTCCTTCATCAACTTGGCGCACATTCCCATTATCCTGTCGCCGTCCACTATATTGCCCCGCTCGTCCGTTGCGATTACCCTGTCCGCATCCCCGTCAAAGGCAAAGCCAACATCGGCATCGGATTCCGCAACAAGCTCCTGAAGACGCTCGGGATGAGTTGAGCCGCACTTGAAGTTTATGTTTATTCCGTCCGGTTCATCTGCACGGGAGTATACCTTTGCGCCCAAGTCAGTAAATACATCATATGCAATGGCGGCAGACGCGCCGTTTGCGCAATCCAGCACCACGGTTATGCCGTCAAAGCGATGGGCGGCAGTGGATTTGAGAAAGTCTTTATATTCCTCCGCAGCCTTTTTGGCGATTATCACATGGCCCACATCCGCACCTTCCGGACGGTCAAATTCAAATCCATCATTTATCAGCTGCTCTATACGGTCCTCCAGTTCATCCGACAGCTTAAAGCCCTTGCCGTTGAACCACTTAATGCCGTTATATTCCATGGTATTATGCGAGGCGCTCACCATTACCGCAGCGTCCGCCTCATACAGCCTTGCAAGATACGCCATTGCCGGGGTGGGTATCACGCCCACATCAATAACGTCACCGCCAACGGAGCATATACCCGCCGCAAGGGCGGCAGACAGCATATCACCGGAAAGGCGGGTATCCCTGCCCAAAAGTATACGTGGCTTATGCACTTCGCTCGTAAGCACATATGCTCCCGCTGTGCCTATCTTCATTGCCAGTTCTATGCTCAGGTCCTTATTCGCTATGCCTCTAACGCCGTCTGTTCCAAACAATCTTGCCATATGATGATTATTCCTTTCGGTTGATTTTGATTTGATATATCAAAGAAAGTAATAAGGATGCTTAAATTTACTTATCAGAATTATTTTACACCTTTTCGTACGCTTTTTCCATAAAATATTATGCAAACAAATGATTTATCTGCAAAGCATAGATGACGCAGGCTCAAAATGGTATAATTCGAATATAATATCACATTCAGGAGAGCGCCATGGAAAAAGATATCACCCACAGCTGCATAGACTGCGCCGTAACCGGCTGCAACAAAGGAGCCGGCTTCCCGGATTTTTGCCTTACCACCGAAAACGCCAATGATGATGCGCTAAACTGCGCCTTTGAGCTTTATGATGACCCCGTAAACCACGCCATGATGGTAAACGCCGCGGATATTGAATACGAGTTTTACTGCCGCATGACCCGAGTAGAAGAAACCATGGAATTTGCTAAACGCATGGGCTATAAAAAGATAGGCATTGCCACCTGCGTAGGCCTTATATCCGAATCCCGCACACTGGCCCATATACTTAGGGCGCATGGTTTCGAAGTGTTCGGCGTGGCCTGCAAGGCGGGTATGGTAAGAAAGACAGCCGTTGGCATATATCCCAAATGCGAACAGCTGGGCGAAAATATGTGCAACCCCATACATCAGGCTAAGCACCTGAATGCCGAAGGCACTGAGCTGAATATCATAATGGGCCTTTGTGTAGGTCACGACTGTCTTTTTACCAAATACTCCGAAGCACCCGTTACAACCCTTGTTGCCAAGGACAGGGTTTTGGGCCACAACCCGGTTGCTGCCCTGTATACCGCAGACTCTTATTATAAGCGGCTTCTCAAAAAAGATTGACAAACGGAATTAATACGCAAAAAGCCCCGAAAGTCGGGGCTTTTGTATGTAAGCGATGATATTAACGCTTGGAGAACTGGGGAGCGCGACGGGCGGCCTTGAGACCGTACTTCTTCCTCTCCTTCATTCTGGGGTCACGGGTCAGATAACCGGCCTTCTTAAGGGCGCCGCGGAGCTCGGGCTCTGCAACGAGAAGGGCGCGGGAGATGCCATGACGGATAGCGCCAGCCTGTCCGGTGGTGCCGCCGCCATAGACATTGACCTTAACATCGAACTTGCTCAGGGTGTCAGTGAGCACCAGTGGAGCGCGAACGATCATCTTAAGGGTCTCATAGCCGAAGTATTCCTCAACGTCACGACCGTTGATGGTAATAACACCGGTTCCGGGAATAAGGCGAACGCGAGCAATGGACTTCTTACGCCTGCCGGTACCAAGATACTGAGTAGTGGCTGCCATTTCTATGTTCCTCCTTATTACTTAAGCACCAGAGTCTCGGGCTTCTGGGCTGCGTTCTTGTGCTCGGGGCCTGCATAGATGCGGACCTTCTTGAGCATCTGACGACCAAGGGGGCCCTTGGGCATCATCAGGCGGATAGCTTCATATACGGCGAACTCGGGCTTCTTGGCCATGAGCTGACGATAAGTGAGCTCTTTGAGTCCTCCGGGATATCCGGTATGATGATAGTACTTTTTCTTGTCAAGCTTTGCGCCGGTCAGTACGACCTTGTCCGCATTCACGATGATCACGTGATCGCCGGTGTCGACGTGCGGAGTATATATGGGCTTATGTTTACCGCGAAGAATAGAGGCAACCTGGGAGGCGAGACGGCCGAGTACCATGCCTTCTGCGTCCACAACGTACCACTTGCGTTCTACGGTTTCGCCTTTTGCCATATAGGTGTTCATGGCTAAACCTCCTGAGTAGATTTAAAAAATAATTTAGATGATTTAATATGTGTGTTTATAGGTGTGTTTTTCGGCGTGCCGGGGCTGTGGCCGCAGAATTACCTATCCTACCAAACGCACATTTGCTATTTTAACCAAATTATACTCCCCTGTCAAGGGCAAAAGTGCCTTTCTTCAGGGATTTTTTTATATATTTTGCCATTTTTCTTTGCAGAGGCCGTTCAACAGGGTCAACTTCCCGCAAAACCACCGTATAAGCCGTATTTTATCAGATTATTTCCGCAATTTCCTCAAAGGTTTTCCTGCCTATGGGAGGCAGTTCAAAATCCGGATGCATTTTGCCCACCGCAAGTATCATTACAGGTGTTTCGTTTTCCGGACGGTTCAGCAGTTTCCTGAGAAATGTCGGCGGCGCAGGTGTATAGGTAAGGCTTGCGTAGCCCGCATTCCGCAGTGCGTTTATCAGCAGCCCTATGGCTATTCCGCAGGATTCGCTTACATAGTAATTCGGCACATGGGTGCCGTCCTCCTCAATGCGGTAAATTTCTTTGAATACCGCTATAAGACAGGGGGCTTCGGTCAGAAAAGGCTTTTGCGCATTGGTTTTCAGTATGTCCAAATCTTCCCGCCACTTATCCGATATTTTTCCCCCGTAAAAGGCTGCCTCCACCTTTTCAGCCTCTTCCCTTATCCTGCCCTTCATCGCCGGATCGGTTATCACAGTAAAGTGCCAGGGCTGAATATTCGCTCCGCTCGGTGCTGTGCCTGCCGTAAGTATGCAGTCCCTTATTACATCCATATCCACTTCATCATTGGAAAACTTTCTGCAGCTCCTTCTGAGTCTGCTTTCTTCCAAAAGCTGTTTTGAAGATATTGGCATATTTTCTCCTTATATAATGATTTAGTTGATTTTGTTATTCCAGCCCCTTAAAGCCGGTTTGCCGCAGCGCCTCATACAGCACTATGGCGGCGGAGTTGGAAAGGTTCAGCGAGCGCTGATCTGGCAGCATGGGTATCCTTATGGTATCCCTTGCCCTTCGGCTGAGCAATTCGGGCCCAAGTCCTGCGGTCTCCCGTCCGAATACGATAAAATCTCCATCCCTGTATTCAACATCCGCATAGCTTCTTATCGCATGGGTGGAGGTGAGAAAGAACCGTCCGTCGGGATATGCCTCCTCCAGTTCCTCGAATGAATCATAATAGCGCACATCAAGGTCTTTCCAGTAATCCAGTCCCGCACGCTTAAGGGTCTTGTCGCTTATTTCAAAGCCGAAGGGACGCACAAGATGCAGCCTTGTGCCGGTAACGGCGCAGGTGCGGGATATATTGCCGGTATTAGGCGGTATTTCGGGATTAACAAGCACTATGTTGAACATATTCGCTCCTCTAAAGGTATCGTAGCCCTAATATTCTACCACCATATTACAAAAAAGCAAGCGGGACACATATTTCCCGCCTGCTTAACGCTATTCTTCCCGCTGTTCCGCTATATGCCTCAGCTTGCTGCCGTATATATCGGTAAGCTCCTTTGAATACTCCGCATCCATGCTGCCTGCTATAATTCTGCAGGCGGTTATGGCAGCGTTGGGCTTTACCAGTACCCAGCCCCTGTCCACCTGCACCTTCACTCCATCCACCAGCTCAATGTTCTCGTATTTTTCCGTATCCACAAGGCTTCTCAGCATACGGCCCACATCCTTCCAGCTGCATTTTATATCCGTTTCGCTCTGCTCCACATTTGGCAGCATATCAAGATACTTTTCCAGTCTGCCGGACAGCATCAGTTCCGCCCCCCGTATTATACGGGCCTCCGGCTCAAAGAATTCCGGCATATATGCATTGTTTTCCAGGGCGCTTCTCGCCCATCTGCTCTTTTTTGACGGAGCAATGGACACTTTGGCCCCTTTTTGCGCAATAAGCCTAAGATACTCGCCAGGAAGATGGGTAGGCAGCACCAGTTTATCCGTCCGCTTGTCCTCGGCTGCTGCAATAGCCAGCACCGCGGTCATGCTGTCCTCCGATATGTGTCGCTCCAGCGCCACGGTCTCCTTTACGCCGCCCTCCACATAAAAGCCCATATCCGCACGCTCATGGGCAACGTAAGAATACAGTCTATCCGCGCTGCCGCTGTAATAACGCACGGAATAGCCGCAAGGCAGCAGTACCCTGGCGACTCCGTCATATACCTCGGGGCTGCCCCCTATCAGTATTGACAGACCGTTTCCCCCTCCCTTTACCGAATGTGTTACCCGATTCAGATGGGCCTCGTATGCCTTTGCAGCGCCGCTTACCCGCTGAACTATGCCCAGTCGCTCTGATGTAATGGGCCGCTTTGCCCCCGCCTTCAGTTCCTGCTCAAAGGCCCTGTATCCGCTGCCCGTAAGCTCAGTTCCGGTCTTATCGCATAGTATCAGTTCCACCCTGTGGGGCGCTGCGCCGCAGCGTATGTATATTCCGCCCGAATAGCCGAACTCCCTTATGCTGTGCTCAAATGCGGAACGGCTGCAATATCCCATATCCGCCGCATCCACGCCCTGAGCAACAAGGCCGGATATAATGCCGTGCTTCAGCATTACCCCCTGCTGGCTGCCGTCTGTGGCCACCGCCGCCTCAAGGGGCAGCCTACCGAGGCTTGCTGCGAAAGCGCCGCCTATGCGTGCAGCCCTCTCCGGGGTAAGCAGGGTATCCGTATACCCGGACACGCTGCCCTCCCCCGGACGTTCTCCGTCATCCCACCTGATATTCTCCCGGCAGGTCTGCTCCTCGCTCACCCTCTTTTCCGGCCAAACCGAGGCCCCGTTGCACAGAGTGCTGTTTTTGCCTGCCCTGCCGCCCCAGCCTATCACCGTATCGCTGAACATGGATGCGCCGCTTTCCGCTTCCGCCCCCTCGCACAGAATTGCTCCCCGCATCTCCACGTTTTCCCTTATGCGAACATTCTGCATTATCACGGTGCGCTTGGCGCTGCTGTGGTCTCCTATACGGGAACCGCTGCCAACCACCGTCGAGTCGGTTATCACCGCCGCCCCTATCTCCGCCCCGCTGCCTATGTAGCAGGGAGCCGAAAGGGTCGCTTTTTCGGATATGAGCGCACCTGGCTCTATCCATACGCCGTTTTGCTCTTTTGCAATTGTTTTAAATCTGCATCTGCCGGTCAGCATATCCCGCTGAGCCGCCCTATATTGGGATATATCCCCAATATCGCACCAGTACTTGTCGGTTATATAGCCGTATATGGGTATTTGTTCCCTCAGAAGCAGCGGAAACAGGTCCTTGCTGAAATCAAACTTCTGCCCCTTGGGTATGCGTTCTATCACCTCCGGCTCAAGTATGTATATGCCGGTATTGGCAAGATCGCTGAACACCTCGGACATCATGGGTTTTTCAAGAAAGCGGTATACCTGCCCGCCCTTCTTCATTAAGACCACGCCGTATTCCGTGGGCACATCCACATGCTTTAGAACTATGGTTGCCCCTCCGCCCTTTTCCGTATGGAACTTCAGCGCAGATGTTATATCCAGATCCGTCATGGCGTCCCCGCTTATAACGATTGCGCGCTCAGGCTTATCCCCCATCGCCTTTCTTACGCTTCCCGCCGTTCCAAGGGGTTTGTTCTCTATGGAATAGCTGAGCTTAACTCCATATTTTTCACCGTCGCCGCAGTGATTGGTTATCACCCGGGGCAGATAGTGCAGCGTTGCGGTTATGTCCTCAATGCCATGGCTTTTCAGCAGCTCTATGCAGTAATCTATCACCGGCTTGTTCAGCAGCGGCACCATGGGCTTTGGCATGGTGCAGGTTATGGGGCGCAGGCGTTTTCCCTCGCCGCCTGCCATTATCACGGCCTTCATAAAATAAAAAATACCGCCTTTCCTTGGGAAATTGCGGTATTAGTCTGCCCGGCGCAGCAATGTATTATTAATAGTAAAAATAATTTTCGCCTATCTTGCCGTAAAGCTCATGCCCGCTCCAGCTGGAGGCGGTGCGGAAATAATACACATCGGAAGGCAGCACGGTATTGCCGTTTACAAACACCGAAGTTACAGCCTCCTTTGCGGCGGAGCTGGGGGTTTTAAGGTTTGAGGTGGAAAACTGGTTCTTTTGATACACCACCCCGGATACGGTATTGGGAAACTTGCTGCTGTTTATGCGGTTCAGTATAACCGTTGCAACGGCAGTATAGCTTGGCCCGTCCCCCTCCTTATACACAAGCTGAGCCAGCAGATACAGCTCATCGCTGGTATATGAGCCTGATGAGGGCATATCGGACGAAGGCGGTGCTGTTGGCGCGGCGGTAGGCTCGGGGGTAACTTCAGGCATTGCGGTGGGCTCGGGCGTTGCGGTGGGCCCGGGCGTTGCGGTGGGCTTCAACGTGGGTGTGGGCGTTGCCTCCGGCACTTCGCCCAGCTTTACATATTTCTTAAGCATAAAGCCTGTACGGCTGCCTATCTTTACCTGATACCAATCGCCGCTTTTTCCTGTAACGGTGAGCTGCCGGTATTGCTCGTATTCTTTTATTACATCATAGCTTGTCCCGGGACCGGAGCGCAGATTTACGCTCTTTGCGTAAACGTAGCCGTCCTGATCCTCCACATCCGAAACGGTATATTCCGGCTTTTCTGTTGCTCCAGGCGTGGCCGTGGCTTCTGGTTTTTCGGTAACCTCCGGCGCTTTGGTTTCCTCTGGAGCGGGGGAGGCGCCTTCCGCCGGTTCAGCCGTTTGCTCAGGCAAAGAGCCTATTGCCGCCGTCATGAGCATCACCTCCGCCTTAAGCTCAGCTATCTCCTCCGGAACGTAGGTTATCACCGGCGTGACGGTTGGCACCGTAGACAGCTCAAATACAGACGTTGCCTCAGGCACCGTCAAAACCTCCACATTGGTATTTGCCGTGGTGGCGGCCTGTACGCAGCCCGTAAGCAGCGCCATAAGCATGGCTGTTATTATGATTATGGCAACGGTATGCTTCATTCGTTTTACAGGATAAACCTTTGCAGATCCTCTCCCTCGTATTCTTTGCGAACGTGTTCCTTAACGTATTCCTCATCCACCACCACCTTGGTAAGGGGATGATCCCCGCCGGCATTGAAGGAAATATCGTCCAGCAGGTTTTCAACAATAGTATGCAGGCGGCGTGCGCCTATGTTTTCCTCGCTTTCGTTTGCGTTAAACGCGGAGCGGGCAATGGCGGATATTGCGTCGTCGGTAAAGCTGAGCAGAATGTTGTCGGTTCTGAGCAGCGCCTCATATTGCTTGGTTATTGCGTGCTCCGGCTGAATGAGTATGCTGCGGTAATCCTCAACGCTTAATGGCTCCAGCTTTACCCTTATGGGGAAGCGGCCCTGAAGCTCCGGAATAAGATCCGATACCTTGGATACATGGAAAGCGCCTGCGGCGATAAAGAGGATAAAATCCGTCTTTACCGGTCCGTATTTAGTGGTTACGGTGCAGCCTTCAACTATGGGGAGAATATCCCTCTGTACGCCCTCACGGGATACATCTGCGCCATGAGTATTTGCGGCGGCGGCGATCTTGTCTATTTCGTCTATAAACACTATGCCGTCCTGCTCCGCCCGCTCAATGGCCTCCTGAGTGACGTCGTCCATGTCGATGAGTTTTTCGCTCTCATCCTGTATGAGCAGCTTGCGTGCCTCGGATACCTTGGCTTTGCGGTTCTTTTTCTTTGGGGGCAGTATTCCGCCCATCATCTCGTTAAGATTAACGTCTATGCCCATGGCGATCATGGCATTTGCACCGTTATTTGGCTGCTCTATCTGTATCTCAACTATCTCGTCCTCAAGCTGTCCTGCTCTCAGAGCATTGGTTATCTCTTCCCGTTTGGAAAGGCGCTGACTCTTTTCCTCCTCCGTAAGCTCCACTGGGGGCTTATTGCCCCCCAGAAGGAACTGCAGGGGATTTTCCGGGGCTTTCCATCCGGACTTATACGCGGGCATAAGGGCATCAATAAGCCGCTGCTCGGCATTTGCCTCGGCAACGGGACGCACCACCTTCATGCGCTGCTCCTTGCAGAGGCGTATCGCAGCTTCCACAAGGTCGCGTATCATGGAGTCCACATCCCGGCCCACATAGCCCACCTCCGTGAACTTGGTGGCTTCCACCTTTACAAAGGGAGCTTCAACAAGCTTTGCAAGCCGTCTTGCTATCTCGGTCTTGCCAACGCCGGTCGGGCCCATCATGATTATATTCTTTGGGGTTATCTCCTCCCGAAGCTCCGGGGAAAGGCGGCTGCGCCTGTAGCGGTTTCGCAGGGCAATAGCTACCGCCCGCTTTGCCTCGGATTGCCCGATTATATATCTGTCCAGCGCCTCTACGGTCTCTCTTGGGGTCATCATAGGGCTACACTTCCTCCAGAGTTATATTTCCGTTTGTGAATACGCATATCTCTGATGCTATGCGTATGGCCTTTTCGGCGATTTCCTTGGCCTCAAGGTCTGTATTCTCAAGCATTGCCTTTGCGGCCGCCATAGCGTACATGCCGCCGGAGCCTATTGCCGCTATGCCGTCATCCGGATCTATCACCTCGCCAGTGCCGGATATTACCAACAGTTCCTCTTCATTTGCCGCAATAAGCATGGCCTCCAGCTGACGCAGGGCCTTATCGCTGCGCCAATCCTGGGCAAGGGACACGGCGGCCTTCTTCAGCCCGCCGCTATACTGGGTAAGCTTTGCCTCAAATTTCTCGCAAAGGGAAAAGGCATCCGCCACGGAGCCTGCGAATCCAACCACCACCTTGCCGTTATACAGCCTGCGCACCTTTTTGGCGGTGCCTTTCATGATGGTTTTTTCGCCCATGGTTACCTGGCCGTCGCCCGCAACGGCGCATTTGCCGTTTCTTCTTACCGCTACTATGGTTGTGCCTTTAAGTGACATATCGTTGCAACACCTCTCGGTAATCATTTTTTCAATATATAGCTTACCACAAAAACCGGCCCGGGTGTTAAACGGGCCGTAATGTTTACAGCATGTTCGATATTATGCCATCAATCTGTGAAAGCGCCCTCTCGGCTATCAGGGTATAGCGCTCCTCTTTTTTGCGGGGAGCGTTCTCAATTCCGTCCATTATGCCGAAATTTATATTCATTGGCTGAAAATCGCTTCCGCAGTATTCTGATACATAATGGGCCATGGCACCCAGAGCAGTCTGCCTGCCGAAGTCCACCGGCGGTTTTCCCTGCAGCTCATGGGCAAGGTTTATGCCCGCCACAAGACCGCTGCCCGCGCTTTCAACGTATCCTTCAACGCCGGTCATCTGCCCTGCAAAATACAGGCCCGGGGTATCTTTTACGCTGTAGCGCCAATCCAGTCTGCCGGGGGAATTTATGAAGGTATTGCGGTGCATAACGCCGTATCTTGCATATTCCGCGTTTTCAAGGCCGGGAATCAGGCCAAATACACGGCGCTGCTCCTGGAATTTAAGATTGGTCTGGAAGCCTACGATATTATAAAGCGTGCCTTCCGCATCATCCTGTCTGAGTTGAACCACCGCAAAGGGCTTTACTTCCATGCGCTCATCCCTAAGGCCAACAGGCTTCAGGGGGCCAAAGGCAAGGGTCATGTCCCCCCGCTTTGCCATTACCTCAACAGGCATACAGCCTTCAAACACCCTTGGCGTTTCAAATTCCTTCAATGGAGCGGTCTCGGCTTTGATAAGCTCATGGACAAAGGTGAAATATTCATCCCTCGTCATGGGGCAATTGAGATAATCGCTACCTCGCTCATATCTTGACGCGCGGAACACCTTATCCATATTCAGAGAATCCGCCCTGACCACGGGAGCCGCCGCATCGTAAAAATGCAGGCTTACGCCAAAGAACTCCTCTATGGCGTTATACAGCGCGCCGTCTGTAAGGGGGCCTGTGGCAACTATGGCAGGGCTTTCCGGTATTGAATCCATCTCCTCATGGATGACGGTTATGTTGGGATGGCTCTTTATTCTATCGGTAACCGTCTCTGTAAAGCCCTCACGATCCACCGCAAGGGCGCCGCCGGCAGGTACCCGGCAGGCATCGGCGCATTCCATTATAAGGGAGCCCAGTCTACGCATCTCCTCCTTCATAAGGCCCGCGCCGTTTTGCAGGCGATCTGAACGGAGGGAATTTGAGCACACAAGCTCGGCAAAGCTGTCCCTGTGATGGGCGGGAGAACGGCGCAGGGGCTTCATCTCGTAAAGTTCCACGTCTATACCCCTGTTTGCAAGCTGCCATGCGGCCTCGCTGCCCGCAAGGCCTGCGCCTATGACCTTGGCTTTGTGGGTCATTCCTTGTTCTCCTTCTTTTCCGGTCTGGACACATAGCCGCATCCTTCGGCGGTGCAGGCAGTATAGCCGCCGCTGCGGCCCATTCTATGCACCATCATGCCGCCGCACTTGGGACACTTTTCCTTTGCGGGCTTATCCCATGATACAAAGCTGCACTCTGGATACCTTTCGCAGCCGTAGAATACCTTTCCCCTCTTGGACTTGCGCTTTATTATATCAGCACCGCATACCGGGCATGGTACGTCTATCTTCTCAACTATGGCCTTTGTATTGCGGCATTCCGGGAAATTTGGGCAGGCAAGGAACTTGCCGAAGCGCCCCATCTTGTATACCATCATCGCACCGCACTTTTCGCAGGGCACATCGGATTCCTCATCGGGGATAACTACCTTTTCTATGCTTTCGGAGGCCTTGTCAAGGGTGTCTTTAAAGGGGCCGTAGAAATCCTTTATTACGCTGCTCCACTCCTGCTCGCCGTCCTTTATAAGGTCCAGCTTGCTTTCCATATCGGCGGTAAACTTCACATCCACTATATCCCGGAAGTTTTCCTTCATTATGCGGGTAACCACAAAACCCAGTTCCGTGGGGATAAGCTGTTTCTTATCCCTGCGAACATATCCACGCTCGATTATGGTGGAAATGGTGGGAGCGTATGTGCTGGGGCGGCCTATGCCCTTTTCCTCCAGCAGCTTCACAAGAGAGGCTTCGGTATACCTTGGGGGCGCCTGAGTAAAATGCTGCTCCGCCTCCACGCTGTCCGCCTTAAAGCTGTCGCCGGTTTTAATGGCGGGCAGGGCAGTCTCCGCCTCGGCGTCGTCATCTCTGCCCTCGGTATATACTGCGGTATAGCCCGGGAACAGCGTCTTTGTGCCGGACGCCTTATAAGTACAGCCGTTGGCATCCAGAGTTACCGATGTGGTCTCAAACTTTGCCTCTGACATCTGGCTGGCCACAAAGCGCTCGTATATCAGCTTATACAGCTTATACTGGCTGGCGTTCAATGAAGTCTTTACTGCCTGAGGAGTAAGATCTATATAGGCGGGTCTAATGGCCTCATGGGCATCCTGAGCTCCCTTGCGGCCCTTATATACATTGGGCTTGGCGGGAGCGTATTCCGCGCCGTATTGGTTTTTTATATGCTCCAGAGCCTGCTGCTGCGCCTCGTCGGATATGCGGACCGAGTCGGTACGGATATAGGTGATAAGGCCGGTGGTACCCTTGCCCTGAATCTCCACGCCTTCATATAGCTGCTGGGCGATCATCATGGTGAGCTTTGTGGTAAAGCCCAGCTTGCGGGAGGCCTCCTGCTGCATACTGCTGGTGGTAAACGGAGCCGGAGCGTGGCGGCTTTTTTCGCTCACCTTAACATCGGTTACTGCAAACTCGCTGCCGGAGCGGGCGATTATCTCATTTGCGCTGCTTTCGCTCTTTATATCAGTCTTTTTGCCGTCAATGCCGTAAAAGCGGGCTTCCACCGCTTTGCGGGCGCCCTTTATCCTGAGCTTTGCGGCTATGGTCCAGAACTCCTCAGGGATAAAGTCCATTATCTCCTGCTCACGGTCGCATATTATGCGGGTGGCCACGGATTGTACGCGACCTGCGGATAGACCCCGGCGAACCTTTGCCCAGAGTATGGGGCTGATCTTATAGCCCACAAGCCTATCCAGCACACGCCTCGCCTGTTGAGCATCCACAAGGTCCATGTCTATGGCCCGGGGGGTCTTTACGGACTTCTTTACGGTGTTTGCGGTTATCTCATTAAACACTATTCTGCAGGGGGAGTTTGCGTCCATCTTGAGTATATGGGCAAGATGCCAGGATATGGCTTCCCCCTCCATATCAGGGTCGGTTGCAAGATAGACCTTTTTTGCGTTCTTTGCTTCTTTCCGTATGGTATCCAGAACGTCGCCCCTGCCCCTAAGGGTAATATACTTGGGCTCAAAGTTCTTTTCAATATCCACGCCAAGCTGACTTTTGGGCAAATCCCTCACATGGCCGTTGGACGCCACCACCTTATATTTACTGCCAAGAAATTTTCCTATGGTCTTCGCCTTGGCCGGGGACTCGACGATTACCAGCATTTCTGACATATTACCACCTCCGCGCAAACATGGTTCAGGCGCTCCTTTTTCGCCTGACCTGACCCGTATAGGTCATATCCATTTATAATGAATATAATCTTCCGGGCGATTGCTTAATTATTCCCGAAATTTCCATCCCTGTCAAGGTGGAATTTAATATGCCGGTATCCATGCCGGTCATTTCTATAAGCTCATCCACCGTTCTTTCCCGGGCTTTAAGCAGCTTTACTATCAGCGCCTCCTCCACGGAAAGGGCGAAAATATCTATATCCTCGGCCTTTTTTCTCGCCGCTGCCCTGACGCCGTATTCCACCAGCACATCCTCCGCCTCGTTTACAAGCTTGGCTATGCCGTCCCTTATCATTTCATTTGTGCCCTGACAGGTCTCGTCGGTTATTCGCCCCGGCACGGCAAAAACATCCCTCCCCTGTTCAAGGGCATAGTCAACGGTTATGCGGGTGCCGCTTTTCTTTGCGGCCTCAACAACCAGCACTCCCTTGGACATTCCGGATATTATCCTGTTTCGCCGGGGAAAATTAAATCTTTCCGGGGATGTTCCGGGCGGAAATTCCGAGATAACAGCGCCCCTCTCGCAAATTCTGTCATACAGCCGCCTGTTTTCAGCGGGGTAAAACACATCCACCCCGCTGCCCAGCACCGCCACCGTTGGGAAGCTGTCCTTCGGGGCGTTGTCCAGCGCCGCCTCAGCGGAGGTGCAGTCTATGCCGCGGGCAAGGCCGGATACCACACACACGCCGCAGGCCGCAAGCTCCCCGGAAATGGAGGCGGCAATATTTGCGCCGTATTGGGAGCAGTCACGGGAACCTATTACCGCAATGGGAAGGTCTATTCGCTCGGGCAGTCTGCCCTTAACATACAGTAACATAGGAGGCATGGTTATTTCCCTGAGCAACAAAGGATAATTCGCATCATCCATAAGCACCGTGTCTATCTTATGCTTTTCAAGGTAGGCGAGGCATCTGTCTATATATGACTCCTCCGCCTTATTTTTAAGCAAGGGGATAAGTATGTCATCTCCACGGATAAGCTGCTGTATCTTCCCGGCCTTTGCCGCATGAAACACAGCCTCTGCGCTCCCGTATTCCTCCAGTAGGCTGTTTTGGCGCTTTATCCTGTCGCCCAAGGCAAATGCCAGCCACAGCTTATATCTTCTCTCCCTGTCCATAGCTTAATCTCCCCAGTATTTTTTATCCACCGTGCGATATTGAATGGCCTCCGCCATGTGAACGGCGGTTATTATATCGCTGCCGTCCAAGTCTGCTATGGTGCGGGCAACCTTCATTATCCTGTTATATGCACGGGCGCTGAAATTAAGCCGTGTATAGGCCTGTTTCATCAGATTCTCCGCCTTTTCTTCCATCTTACAGTATTTTTTCACAAGGCGGGAGGTGAGTTGGGAGTTGGATATTATCCCCTCATCCTTATACCGCTGCCGCTGTATGCTGCGGGCGGCGTCCACCCTTGCCCGTATAGCGGCGGAGCTTTCCCCCGCACTTTTTGATGTGATGTCCGAATATCCCACCTCCGCCATCTCCACGTGCATATCTATCCTGTCCAGCATGGGGCCGCTTATCCTGCCCCGGTAGCGGGATACCTCGTATGGCTTGCAGCGGCATTCCTGGGTACGGCTCCCATAATATCCGCAGGGGCATGGGTTCATTGCGGCTATAAGCATGAAATCCGCAGGGTATGTGGCCTTAAAGCTGGCCCGGGTAACGCTTACCACGCCATCCTCAAGGGGCTGACGCAGCCCCTCCAGCACATCCTTTTGAAACTCCGGGAATTCATCCAGGAACAGCACCCCAAAGTGGGCAAGGCTTATTTCTCCCGGCATAGCCTTTTGTCCGCCGCCCACCAGCGCCGCGGTAGACGCGGAATGATGCGGCGAGCGGAAGGGACGTTCCGCCGCTATTCCATCCTCCCCCGTCATGCCGCCGGTAATGGATTGTATTTTGGTTATCTCCAGCGCTTCCTCAAAGGTAAGCTCCGGCAGTATTGAAGGCATACTTTTGGCAAGCATCGTTTTTCCTGAGCCAGGCGTACCCACCAGCAGCATATTGTGTCCGCCCGCCGCCGCTATCTCTGCGGCACGCTTTGCGGCATATTGGCCCTTTATCTCGGAAAAATCACTGCTGTAATTTATACGCTTGGGGCTCCATTTGCGCTTTTCCTGCGGGCCAATTGAAAGCTCGCCCCTTAAGAATGCCGCAGCCTCCTTAAGGCTGTTTACTCCATAGGCATTGACTCCGTCGATATAGCTGGTTTCCGGGGCATTGTCCGCAGGCACCATAAAGGTATTCATCCCCTCGCCCGCGGCGCTTATCACCATGGGCAACAGGCCGTTTATGCCCCTCACTGACCCATCCAGCGCCAGCTCGCCTAAGTAAACATACTCCGGCAGCTCATGGGGTATCTGCTCCGTGGCAGCAAGTATGCCCAGGGCTATGGGAAGGTCATATATTGAGCCTTCTTTTTTTCTGTCCGCCGGGGCAAGATTTACGGTCACCCGCCCTATGGGAAAGGTATAGCCGCTGTTTTTTATGGCAGCGCGAACACGCTCCCGGGATTCCCGCACAGCCGCATCGGGCAGCCCAACAATATCGCAGGCGGTGAGTCCATTGTTCACGTCCACCTCCACCGTTACCATGAAGCCGTCCAGGCCGTACAGTCCGTAGCTCTTGATCTTAGCAATCATGGGCTGTTCCTCCGGATATGATTATTTTGTTTTTTTAAAAACCAGAAGCTTTGTTCCTATAAAATTGATGGCCATGACCACGGGGGTTACCAGCGCCTTGCTGATAAGGTTGCTCTCGATGCCCAAAACATCGTAGCATACCTTCAGCAGCGCTACAGATATGCTTAAAGATACGAGATTTACCGCAATAAAGGATACAATTTCCTTTCCTTTATGCTTTGCTTCTTCTTTGAATGTCCAGAAGCTGTTAAAAAGATAGCTGTTCAGTATGCCGCAGCTGTAGGATACGCACTGGGCCACGGCAAAATTTACGCCAATCAAAGTAAGCAGCTGATATGCCACAAAATCCACAGCGGTGTTCATAACGCCCACCGCTCCGAATTTGATCAGCTGTCTAAAGCTTTGCTTTACTTCCTTCATTTTGCCTTTCTCCATGTTTTATCAATATCCCAGGAAGTCCCATCCCGGCAGCAGCTCCAGCGCTTTTATGTAAGACGTGGGTGCGGATACGCCGGATATCACGGGATAATACACCGCAAACAGCACAACGGCAACTGCCAGCCATGCCCACTTTATCCACTTCAGCTCCGGCCTGCGCTCCTCAATATCCATGAGAAGGTAAAGAGTAAGCAGTATTATGAAGGGAACGCTTGCAAAAAAGTGATAGGCAAAGGTGCAGCGGCTCACCAGTACCCATGGGAGATAGTTTGCCCCTAGCCCAATAAGTAATACAAAAGTGCCGTTATTGCCTTTATACTTTCGGCTGAGCATACGCAACATCAGCGCCACGGCACCAGCAGAGCATACCCACCACACGGCGGGGTTGCCAAACGCGGATATGGTAGAGCTCATGCCATCGGGCAGGTTATAGTTTATGAAATACCACACCGGCCTCAGGTTCAGCGGCCACTGCCACCAGGAGGACTGATATGGATGGGTGACAGTAAGCCCGCTATGATAGCTGAACATAAACTCCTGCACGCCCCATATGCCGGAAAGGTCATATGGATTTTCGCAGAGCATATAAGGTATATAGCTGGCGATATATATTGCCACCGGCACTGCGATATAGAATACACAGCACCACAGCAGCGTAAGTATGGTATTCCTCTTAAAGTTCCCTACAGCTTCCCGCTCCTGCGGGTTTTCCGAATCCCGGAAGCAGAGGTATTCACGATACCGCTTATAAAGGGATGCAAACAGTATTACCGCTAGACCGCCGCCTGCGTATATGCATATCCACTTGCTGGCAGCTCCCAGGCCAAAGAACAGCCCCGCTATACCGAGTGGCTTAAGGGTAGCCTTAAGGCCGTCGGTATGGAAATTCATACAGTAATACTGATACATAAAGTGATACATCAGTATTATGAAGAACACGCCGTATACGTCTATGGTGGCTATGCGCGTTTGGGTAAAGTGCATAAAGTCAAAGGCGAACAGCCCCGCACCCACCAGAGCGTATTCGCTGTTTTTTAACAGCCTTCTGGCGAACGCGTACATAATGGGCACCATGGCTATGCCTAACAGCGTTCCCACTATTCGCCAGCCAAAGGCATTCATGCCGAATACCGCAATGCCCAGCATTATGAACACCTTGCCAAGGGGGGGATGCGAGTTTTCGTATGGGTCAATGCCATTGAGATGCTCATAGGCGGTGCGCCCATGATACAGCTCGTCAAAGTACATTCCGTTCATGTATGACGGGAATTCCGGCACGGTATCCTGCTCGTCCACAAGCTGGGGCGCGCTCTCGGAATATGCGGGAATAAGCTCACCGTTTTCATCAAAGAAAGCTATTTCATTCAGCCATATATGACCGTAATCCACCATTATGGTCACACTTGATGCGGTTATATCTTTATCGTTCAATGTCTCCCAGCGGAACATATCGCCGTTGTACTGCTTATATTCAACGGTTTCCCCGCTGTCAAACTCAAGCCGCGCGCCGCCCTCTTCAATGCCGCCGAATACCCAAATCTCCGAAATATCCGCCTGTCCATCAAAGAATATTTCCGCAGCGCCGCTCTCCCGGCTGCCCAGCCAGTAATTCTCCGGGGCAACCGTAGTGCCAAGGTTAAGCAGGGCAATAACGCCGTATACCAAAGTAAGGCCAAAGCAATACAGCCTGTCCTTTTTTGCAAACCGGGGCATGGGTTCGCTCTTTTTAAGAATAAACTCACCGGCGTCCTTTTCCCCTTCTATAAAGGCGGGATACTTCACCCTATCCGTCAGTATGTCAAGGCATGCGCCAAAAAGATGCACAAACGCCGCCACGGTCATGACGCTGCCCATTAATGTTATAAGGTCATATGCATTGCCGCGAAGATCCACCCTGCCGGTTATTACAAACGCTGCAATTGTATTAAGCAGCAGCGAGCAGGTAAATGCCGTATAAGACACCATAAGCCGCCTGTCGCCGTAATAAAGGAAGGCGATCATTATAAGCATCAGCACCGGGAACACATACCGCTCATGCATATACTGACCGAATGTGAATATGGCAGCCAGCATCAGCGCCATGCAGAGGGCCAGGCAGCCCTTTTGCTTTTTTGCCTTAAGATACAGCCATATGCCCACCCCGCAGGACAGCGCTATCATTATGCTGCCCCATGTGCCATATGTAAGGCCCAGCAGCCTGCTGTCCACAGAAACCCAGTTGCCTCCCAACAGCGCCATAGCATTGAACGCTTCAACGCTTGCGTAGGGATAGGATGTGGCTGTGCCCATTATCTTTTCAAGGAACCACAGGGGCTCCTGACTCCCCTTAAAGGGAAGTGTCAGGAGAAATATGGCCGCAACCGCCGCTATGACAGACGCGACCGTGCGCAAAAGGTATTTCCATCCTCCGCGGTATACCCTGGCAAAATATGCCGCCGCCAGCAGCGGCCCCGCCATAAGCGCCTGAGGCTTAGTTATAATGGCGACACCGTATGCCAAGCCCGCAAGCTCCAGCCTGTCCTCATCAAAGAGATATATCACGAGTAGCAGCAGCAGGGTAAGTATCTGATCCACCTGTCCCCAGCCGCCGGATATGAAAGCCATGGCGGGGTTAAAGGCCACCATAGCCATAAGGGCATGGGACGCGGGAAGAGAATGGCGCTTTGACGCAATTCTATATACGATATAAGCCGCCGCAAGGTCAGCAAGGATCGCGGGCATCTTAATGAGCAGTATGTGAGCCGTGCTGCTGTAGGCAAGGTTCAAAAGCTTTGATATTGAGCCCACAAGCCACAGAACATACATATATCCCGGAGGATAATCCGCAAAAAATTCGGAGGTATAAAACACGCCGGGGCCGCCTTCGGCAAGGTAATGGGCCCATGCCATGAAGCAGTTTATATCCGTGCTGTGTCCGTAAAATATTATAGACAGCGCGCACCTTATGCAGAAGGCCGACAACAGCAGCAACAGCGCCGCGGTATTGCCGCTGTCCGAGGTATCAGCCATATCCTGCATATCATACTTGGGCAGTATAAATTTTCTGTAGCATACAATGCCCGCCACAGCAGTGCCTATAACGGCGAGCAACATCCCTCCTATGGGAAGGCGGCTCATCGCACCGCCGCCGTTATCGCCGTTATCGCTGCTGTCGATAATGGATATATCCTGAACAGCAGCACCTTGCGGAGCATCATCCAGCTTTGTTACTGCGAAATCCTTAAACCATGCCTCGCCCATGGAGAGGCTGCCGTATCCACCGACGCGCAGGCACACCACCATGCTGTCCATACGCTTGTCCGTACGGCCTATCATCTCGATATACGTCCAGTCCTCTGCCTCAAATACCGGCTCTGACGCAGCAAAGGTATTCACAACCGATATGTTGGCTCCGCCGCCATATTCAATACCCTCGGTCTTCACCTGGCAGCTTATTCGGTATAGGCTGTTGCCCTCCACCTCTATCTCTTTGCAGAGGCGAACGTCGTTATCCTGAAGGCTTACTATGTGCAGGCAGCTTGCTCCGTTCAGCCGCACCGTCTCCATGGTATACTCTCCGCCCTCGTCATACCAGGCTTCGGTGTACCAGCCGGAGGGGATACCATCGGAATAAACCTCGGAAAAATCGGCATTTTCTATATGCAGCACCTCGTCAGCAAAAGCCATGCCAAAGGGCGCGGCCATAAGTATCAAAGCAAAAACAGCGGCAACAAATTTACGCATAAAACCTCTGGAAAGATAGTTATAGGTTTATTTTACCACATTAAGCGAAATGCCACACCCCGGATATAAAAATTTACACCTGAAATGCATTTCTAATATAATCCACGTTCCCTGTAATAAGGTCCACCTCCGCCACGTCAAAGCGGCCGCATATGTTTTCCATGCGGTTTTCCGCTATGTAATTCAGCGCACCCCGAATTATCCGCTCCTGTTTGCGCCGGTTCACGGCTTCCCGTCCTGCGCCGCCGTATGTGCTGCTCCTTGCCTTTACTTCGGTAAATACCAGCACATCCCCTTCCATAGCGATGATATCCACTTCGCTCCCGGTGCGGCGGTAATTCCTCTCAAGAAGCACAAAGCCGCTTTTCTCCATATACAAAGCGGCTGTATCCTCCCCTCGGATACCCATTTTATGGCTGTTTCCCATAGGTCACTCTCCTATGAAATTCTTAATAAAGCTGCGGCGGTGTATTGGGCAGGGGCCGTATCGCTTCAGGGCGGCAATATGCTCCGCCGTACCATAGCCTTTGTTTCGCGCAAAGCCGTACATGGGATATGCTTCATCCATTTCTTCCATGTATCTGTCCCTTTCCACCTTGGCTATTACGGATGCGGCGGCGATAAGATAGCTAAGCGCATCTCCGTGTATGAACGAATGCTGCTCTGCTGCCATATTCACCCCTGTCATGGCGTCCAGCAATACCACCTCTGGCTTTTGTTCCATGGCATTGAACGCCATCTCAAAGGCACGTCTGGTGGCGTTGAGTATATTCAGCTCGTCTATTTCCTCAGGACTTTTCCAGCCCGTTGCGCAGGCTATTGCGGCGGCCTTAAGCTCGGGATAAAGCTTTTCTCTCCGCCCCGCTGAGAGCTTTTTTGAGTCGTTTACGTATTTTATGAGGGGTTCCGGCGGCAGAATTATGCAGGCCGTAACCACAGGGCCGGCAAGAGGGCCTCGGCCCACCTCATCCATGCCTGCGGGCAGTATTCCCTTTGCCCAGTATTCCCGCTCTATTTGAGTAAGCTCATAAAGCCGCTCCTCTTCATTCCTCCGGGCCATCGTGTATATCCTCTGCGTTTTTGCTCTCCTGCTTTTCCTCCGCCTTGTCCAGCGTTACCCGGGCTATCTTGCCGCCCCGGAATTCATCCAGAACAATCCTTGCGGCTCTCTCGGTATCAAGGTTTCCTCCCCCCAGCATAAAGCCGCGGCTTCTGCATACGCCCTGTAGCAGTTCTTCCGGCGTCATATCCCGCTCAAGCTTTTTGTATCTTGTGATAAGCTCATCGGGACAAAGCCGCATAAGGTCACTAAGCAGCAGCGCCGCCAGCTCCTCCATGTCCATTATATCATCCTTAATGGAGCCAATATAAGCCACATGGCGGGCAAGCTGAGGGTCCTCCAGCTTGGGCCAAAGGAGGCCCGGAGTGTCCATCAGCTCAAGGTACGGGGTTATTTTTACCCATTGCTGTCCCTTGGTAACGCCGGGCTTATCCCCAACCAGTGCACGGTTCATGCCGGCGATACGGTTTATAAAGGTGGACTTGCCCACGTTGGGTATGCCAACCACCATAACCCGGACGGTCTTCTTTATGCCCTTCGCCAGAGATTTCCGTATCTTCTCCTCCGCCGCATTTTGGATAAGCTCCAACGCTGCCTTTTTCTTTGCGGAGTTGGTAGCCACAAACTCTATGGCGCTTATATCCTGCGCCTTATATGCGGCTATCCATTTTTTGGTTTCCAAAGGAGAGGCAAGATCGCTTTTATTCAGCAGCACCACACGCTTTTTATCCTTAAAAAGGTCGTCAAAATCCGGATTGCGGGTAGCCCGGGGCGCACGGGCGTCCACTATCTCCACGACCACGTCTATAAGCTTTAAGTTTTCCGTAAGCTGCCTTCTGGCCTTTGCCATGTGCCCCGGATACCATTGAATGAGCATATTTCCTCCCTGTGCCGATGTTTCGGCTGCTATCAGTATATCAGCAATTCTTCCCGTCGCCAAGATAAAACAAGCCCCCGTTCCATATGAACGAGGGCGATGCTTTGCCTTTGGCCTTTTTACTTGGATACGATGCGCTCGACCACCTTGGCAGCCTTGCCAACGCGATTGCGGAGGTAGTACAGCTTGGCCCTGCGAACCTTACCGTGACGAACCACTTCAATGCGGCCGATACGGGGGCTGTGGTAGGGGAAGGTGCGCTCAACACCTACGCCGTAGGATACACGACGCACGGTGAAGGACTGGCGGATGCCGCCGCCCTGCTGCTTGATCACGATGCCTTCGAAGTTCTGAAGACGCTCGCGGTTGCCTTCAACGACCTTAACGAATACGCGTACGGTATCGCCGATCTCCAGCTTGGGCAGGTCAGTACGGAGCTGTTCTTTTTCGAGTTCTCTGATGATGTCGGACATTTTATTCTCCTTCCTACGAATGTTCTTTCACGACTGTCCGCCGCCAGAGGACCATCCGTTGTCACAAACGCAGATATTATACCATGCAAACCCGGTGTTTGCAAGGGTTTCATTGGTTATTTTGCTGATTTTTCAGCCCCTGGAGAAAGAGTTTTTCCTTCTTGTCCAGGGTGGATTCGTCTATAAGTTCCGGGCGCACCCGATACGTAGTCTCTATGGCCCTTTCCCTGCGCCATTTGATTATGAGGGCATGGTTGCCGTTCAGCAGCACCTCAGGCACCTCCATGCCCCTGAATACCGCAGGGCGGGTGTACTGGGGGTATTCCAGCAGCCCATCCGAAAATGACTCATCCTCGGCGGAATCTGCGCTGCCCAGCACTCCGGGAATAAACCGGCTGAGGCAATCCACGCACACCATGGCAGGCAATTCCCCCCCGGTAAGCACATAGTCGCCGATGGACATTTCCATATCCATCTGCTCCATGGCCCGCTCGTCTATGCCCTCATAGTGTCCGCAGAGGAACAGCAGCCGTTCCTTTGCCGCAAGCTCCCTTGCCGTTTTTGCATTCATTGTTTTCCCTCGGGGGGCCATAACAATGCGGAGCGCCTCGTGATCCGGGTCAACGGCGTCAAGGCAGGAAAATATTGGCTGTGCCATCATGACCATGCCTGCGCCGCCGCCAAAGGGATAGTCGTCGGTATTGCTGTGCTTGCTTTCGGAATAATCACGGATATTGTGGAGCCGTATATCAAGTATCCCCTTGTCCCTTGCCCTGCCCAGCATGCTGTGTCCCAAAGGGCCTTCAAACATTTCCGGAAACAGGGTAAGTATATCAATCCTCAAAGAGGCCCACCTCCTCAAGAACGGCTGCGTCCAGCACTATAGCTTTCGCCTGGATATCCACGGAGCTCAGCAGCTTCTTCAGGGCAGGCACCATAAGGGTCTTGTCCCCTTTTATAACGTATACGTCATTTGCTCCGGTCTCCAGAACATCCGTAAGCTTGCCGTATTGCTTTCCCTCGGTATCGGTCACCGCGCAGCCTATAATGTCGGATATGAAATACCTGCCCTCCGGCAGCTTGATGGCGTTTGCCCTGTCCACGCAGATATAAAGGTTTCTGAGGGTCTCTGCGGTGTTTCTGTCGGGACAGCAGGAAAGACGGGCGTATACCGCATCCGGCTGCACCCCAACGTCCGAAAGGGTAATGGGCTGATACTGCCCGTTACGCTCAAGATATGCCTCCTTAAGGCCGTGATACCTGTTCATATCCTCAGAAAGAGGCAGCAGCTTTACCGAGCCCTGCACCCCGTGGGGCCGGGCTATAAGGGCTATACGAAGATAGTCCATAGATTTTTCTCCTTTTACGCAAAAAAGTGGTTTTGCCCACTTTTTTGTCATTGTCGAGATTACATTATCTCAACCACATACTTTTTGTTTTCCTTTACAGACGCGGCCTTAACAACGGTACGTATCGCCTTGGCGATGCGGCCCTGCTTGCCTATTACCTTGCCCATGTCTTCCGGAGCTACGGTAAGCTCGATTATGGTGGAATTTTCGCCTTCCTTTACCTGGACCCTGACCTCCTCGGGCTTATCCACGAGGTTCATGGCGATGTACTTTACCAATTCACCCATAGCGTCCCTCGCTGAGTCCGGGGCCACTACTGGATGGCGCCGGTCTTCTTCAGCAGCCCGCGAACGGTATCGGTGGGCTGTGCGCCGTTCTTTATCCACTGAGCGGCCTTCTCGTTGTCAACGCGCAGCTCGGCAGGCTCGGAAGTGGGGTTATAGTAGCCGATTTCCTCTACGAATGCGCCGTTGCGGGGAGCACGGGAATCCGCAACAACGATACGGTAAAAAGGAGCTTTCTTGGCGCCCATGCGGCGAAGCCTGATCTTCAACATGATTGATTTCCTCCAAGTTATATTGTAATTTTTATATTATCGAAAGCGGTATCCCGGCTTAGAAGCCGAAGGGAAAACGCATCTTTCCTTTTTTGCCGAATTTACCGGAGCTAAGCTGCTTCATGAGCTTGCGGGAAGATTCGAACTGGTTCAGCAGCCGGTTCACTTCCTGAACCGTGTTTCCGCTGCCGGCGGCTATGCGCCTTCTGCGGCTGGCGTTTAGCAGCTCGGGCTTTTCCCGCTCTTTGGGGGTCATGGACTTTATTATGGCCAAAGTCTTTTTAAGCTGCTTTTCGTCTATCTGCACATCGCCCAGCTTGCTTGCGTCCATTCCCGGAACCATGGAGAGCATGCTTTCCATGCCCATGCTCTGCATCTGTTCCATCTGGGCCATGAAATCATCCAGAGTGAACTCGTTGGTTTTTATCTTTTTGGCAAGCTCCTCCGCCTTTTTCATATCGAAGGATTCCTGAGCCTTTTCGATGAGGGTCATTACATCCCCCATGCCCAGTATACGGCTCGCCAGGCGGTCCGGATGAAAGGGCTCGATATCCGTAAGCTTTTCTCCGTTTCCGCAGAACTTGATGGGCTTGCCGGTAACTTCCCTTACAGACAGAGACGCGCCGCCCCTCGTATCACCGTCAAGCTTTGTGATTATCACGCCGGTAAGCTCAAGGGTATCGTTGAATGCCTTGGCGGCGTTTACCGCGTCCTGGCCCGTCATGGCATCTATGACGAGAAGAATCTCGGCAGGCTGAACCGCATCGCGCACCGACTCGATCTCGCTCATCATATCCTCGTCGATATGGAGGCGTCCCGCTGTATCCACTATTACAAGATCCCGCATATTGCGCTTTGCGTAGTCGATAGCTTCCCTGGCGGTTTCAACAGGATTTTGTGTGCCCCGCTCAAATACCGGAATATCCAGCTTTTCGCCCACCACCTGAAGCTGCTTTATTGCAGCGGGCCTGTAAACATCGCAGGCCACAAGCAGGGGAGATTTGCCGAAGTGCTTTTTGCAGTAAGCGCCCAGCTTACCTGCCATGGTAGTCTTACCTGCGCCCTGAAGGCCCGCAAGAAGCACCACCGATGGGTTCTTTGAGCCGAACTCAAGCTTGGCGTTTGTGCCGCCCATAAGCTTTGTCAGCTCGTCGTTTACTATTTTTATTACCTGCTGTCCGGGGGTAAGGCTTTCAAGTACCTCTGCGCCCACCGCACGCTCGGTCACGGAGTTGATGAACTTTTTTACAACGGTGAAGCTTACGTCCGCCTCAAGCAGGGCAAGCTTGACCTCCCGCATAGCTTCCTTTACTTCCTTTTCGGAAAGCTTGCCGCGGCCGGACAGCTTTTTAAATATGTTCTGAAGTTTTGTTGAAAGGCCTTCAAACGCCATCGTCGCATATCTCCGTTAGCCGCTGAATTATTTCGCCGGGGATCGCTTCCCCGCTGTTTACAGCCTGCCTGAGCCTTGCAAGCTCTGCCCTTAGGGCTTCCCTCCGGGCCATAAGTCCCAGCTTTGCCTCGTATTCCTCAAGCTGACCGGAAGCCTTGGCAACGGCATCCCTTACGCCCTGGCGAGATATACCTTCTCTCTCGGCTATCTCTGAAAGGGAACAGTCTTCATTTACGGACTGATCCAGCAGCGAGCGCTGCCGCTCGGTAAGCAACGGGCCGTAGCAGTCCAGCAATATTCCAAGCCGTATGTGTTTTTCCATAGTATGGAACACCGCCTTTTCTTGCAGGCTGTAAAGCGTTTTTGCTTTACACCTGTTCTATTATACAGTTTTTTCCCCTGCTGTCAAGGCTTTTTACAAAAAACTCATATGTGTTTTCGTTTCGTATTATCCGCCTATCATTACCCCCACGTTGCCGTGGAGCATAAGCCTTATAATGCCGCAAATAACCAGATGAAGCGGATAGTATACATAAAACAGCCACTTCATCCCCCTGCCTCCTGTGCCGCCACGCTGACCGTTATATGCCCTGAGGAGCGGTATTGCAAAGGCTACGCATAGCTGTATCAATCCGTACATCCAGTCTATAAACAGAGCATATACCGCCGCATACATGACAACGAAAATCATCATGCTGCGCATCTGCTTTTCAAAATCGCCATGATATTCGCCTATATACACTATGGCCATTACGGCGATACAGCTCCAATCCGCTGAAAAGCTCACAGCGCATATGATGATAATCAGGCATATCTTCTGCCAATCCTTCAGTTTTTCATTGCCGCTTATATGCAGCGCGATAAGCCCCCAAAACAGCGCCCACATTACGCTTGTCTGATTAAATGCGGTCTCTTTAAAAGGCACTGCGGGAATGCCAAACGCAAAGGTATATGCAAAATGGGATATTACGGCAAATACAAACAGCCGTACGGCATACCTCTTTACGCTTCGAGTATGGCGATATCCCTCCGCAATGAAATACCACATTATGGGTGCGGTTATGCGGCCTATGCAATGCACTATAACCGCCGGAACAGCCCTTTCATATCCCGGCCATATCACCCATGCCAGATGGTCTATCGTCATGGCTATTATGGCTATGAGCTTCAGCCAGCTTGCGTTCAGTCCCTTTTTTGCGGTTATTTCCATGCTTTCCTCCGAAACAATCAAACGGGGGCATCGCCCCCCCTCGTTATCCTTTTACTGCTCCAACAGCGCCCTTGCGTAGTCCTCAGGGTCAAAGGGGCGCATATCCTCTATGCCCTCTCCCACGCCCACAAAACGCACGGGGATATTCAGCTCTTCCTTCACCGCAACCGCCACGCCGCCCTTGGCTGTGCCGTCCAGCTTTGTGAGTATTATGCCGGTAAGGCCGGCGGACTCGCCAAAAGCCCTCGCCTGGGCAATGGCGTTCTGACCGGTAGTTGCGTCCAGAACCATAAGTGCCTCAACGGGTATGCCGGGAAGCTCACGATCTATTACACGGCGCATCTTTTCCAGCTCATTCATAAGGTTTTTTTTGTTGTGAAGCCGCCCCGCAGTATCGCAAAGCAGTATATCCCGCCCCCGGGCTTTAAAGGACGACGCCGCGTCAAATACCACTGCCGCAGGGTCCGCGCCCTCGCCGTGCTTTACGATGGGCGTCCCTGCCCGCTCCGCCCAAACGGCAAGCTGCTCCGCAGCGGCTGCGCGGAAGGTATCCGCTGCCGCCATCATAACATCCTTGCCCCTGGCCTTGTAGTATGCGGCTATCTTGCCTATGGAGGTGGTCTTTCCAACGCCGTTTACGCCAACTATCAGTATAACAGCCTTGTCCGCATTCTCAAGGAAGCCGCTTTCGGGGCGCATAAAGTCAGCGAGAATGGATATCATCCGCTCCCTGGCTTCGCTGCGCTCCTTCAGCTTATCTTCGGTTATGGCGTCCCTAAGGCTGTCCAGCAGCTTTTCCGTGGTGGTCATGCCCACGTCCGCCATTATGAGAGCTTCTTCCAGCTCCTCAAAGAATTCGTCATTTATACCGCCGCCCTGGAATATGGCGGAAAGGCCGCCGCCCGTGCGGGAAAGGCCCTGCCTGAGCCTGTTAAAAAATCCTGCCATTCTGTCTCCTTATGCGCTTTCGGTAAATTTTGCGGATACCACCTTTGATACGCCCTTTTCCTCCATTGCAACGCCGTAAAGTGAATCGCAAACAGCCATGCTGCCCCGGCGGTGGGTTATCAGTATAAACTGAGTATCGTCGGAATAGTTGCGCACATACTCGGCAAAGTTGGTAACATTGGCCTCGTCCAGTGCGGACTCTATCTCATCCAGTATGCAGAAGGCTGTGGGCTTCAGCTTGAGTATGGCAAACAGCAGCGCAATGGCGGTAAGAGCCCTTTCGCCGCCGGACAGCAGTGAAAGCAGCTGCAGCTTCTTTCCGGGGGGCTGAGCGATTATGTCTATATCGCAGTTTAGTATATCATCCTTATCGGAAAGCACAAGCTCCGCCCTGCCGCCGCCGAACAGCTCCACGAACACCTCGGAGAAGTTCCGCTGAATAAGGGCAAACTGGCGTCGGAACTCTTCTTCCATGGTTGCCACCAAATCCGCAATGAGCACCTGAAGGTCAGCCTCCGCCTTGGTAAGGTCGTCATATTGGGTATTCAGCCCGTCAAAGCGCTCCTTAACGGTACGGTAGTCCTCTATTGAGGCCACGTTTACATCGCCGAGAGCCTTTATGGCCGTGCGCAGCTCATCCACCCGGAGATGGGATGCGGTTATGGCTATCTGACGGCGCATATGCTGGGCGTTTTCGTAGGTAAGCTCGTAGTCGTTCCAGATGCGGTCCTGCATATTCTGCAGCTCCAGCTGGGCTTTGCTAAGGTTCAGCTCCGTCCTGTGGCTGCGCTCCCTCGCTTCGCCCAATTCTGCCGCAATGGCCTCACGGCGCTCACGCATATCGTCTATATCCGCAAGGCGCTTTGCCCGTTCTTCTTCCATGGTTCTCAGCTGGTCGGTAAGCTTATCCACGTCCTTTCGCTCGGCGGTAATATTCTGATCCAGCGAACCCGCCTGCTCCTGCAGCTCCATAAACCTGCAAAGGCCTTCTTCCACGGCGGCCTTTGCCTTTGCCATGGTTTCCTGCAGCTGGGCAGACTCCTTCTCAAGGCGCTTTATGTCTCCCTCAGCAGCAGCATATTCCTTTTCCATGGCGGTCATGACCACCCTGCTTTCGGTGAAGTTCTGATTTACCTCCGCCTGCTCTGAGCGAAGAGAATTCAGCTCCTCCTGCAGCTTCTTTATATCTTCCTGGCTGGCAACATTGCCCTGCTCCCACTGAGTGCGGTCCTTATCCGCCTCGGCGCACTGCTGATCAATGTTGTCTATATTGTCCTGAATCTGGGAGAGTTCCATGTCAGAGCGCTCCAGATCCGCCTTGTTATCCTCAACGTATTTGAGCACCACATCCACCTTTTCCCGGTGTGTGGCCATTTCGATATCCCTGGCGTGAAGCTCCTGCCCAAGCTGCTCCACAAGGCGGTTCGCTTCAGCGATTTCCCCCTCCATGCGCAGGCACTGGCCAACGCTTCTTTCAAGGGCCGCCTGCTTCTGCTTTACGGATTCGCTCAGAACCTCTATCTCGCGCTCACGACCTATAAGGCTGAACTCACGCTTCTGAACGCTGCCGCCGGTCATGCTGCCGCCGGGGTTTATGATGTCCCCCTTAAGTGTGGCTATGCGGAAGAAGGAACGGGCCCGCTTGTTTATGGCTATGCCCGCATCCAAATCCTTTACTATTACGGTTCTGCCAAGAAGGTTCTCGAATATGCCCCTGTAGCGCTCCTCAAAGCCCACAAGATCTGACGCTATGCCTATAAAGCCATCCACATTGCACATGGCCTTTTCATCGGCCGAAAGCAGCCTTGAGCGCATCGAGGATACAGGCAGCATCGTAGCCCTGCCGTACTGCTTTGCCCTGAGGTATTCTATTACCCGCTTGCCTTCCTGCTCGGTTGGGGTAACGATATTCTGCAAAGCTGAACCAAGCGTCATCTCTATTGCGCTTTCATATTGCTCCGGAACTTTTATAAGCTCTGCCACAACGCCTTCAATGCAGCGGCCAAGGCCGGTATCCCTTGCAGCGTCTCTGAGAAGATTTCGCACGCTGGAATAATATCCCTCATATGCCCGCTTCATTTCCTGAAGCACCTTTATACGGGAGTTTTCCGCCTCTATCTGCTGCTCCATGCGGCGGACGTCCTCACGGGCCTGCTTAAGGGCCACATTATGCTCATTGAGGCTGGAAATTGCAGCGGCGCGCTTTTCGCTTACCTTATCGTATTCCGCCTTTATAACGGCAAATCCGCCGTATACATCGTCATACTCTTTTTGAAGTTTTTTCCCTTCGGCGGAAATATCCTGCCTGCGTTCCTTTATGTCGTCTATGCGGGAAAGCAGGGTGGTCTTTATGGCTTCAAGACGGGAGATACGGCTCTTTGCATCCGAAAGGCGGTTCATGGCCTCTATCATGCTCTGCTTCTGCCGCTCCAGCATATCCTCTTTGTCGGATATACTCTGCTCCAACGAGGAAAGCTTATCCTGAATTTCCCCAAGGGTCTTTGCGGCCGCTTCCCGCTTTTCGCCGGCAGTCCGGCCGCGCTCTGCGGCCTCTGCAATATCCTTGCGGAGGCTGTCGTACCTTTCGCCGCTATAGCGCATCTCTTCTTCAAGGCGCTCCCTGTCCTTTGCAAGGTTTGCCATGCGCTCCCGGGCCACCTTGGCCTCGCCAGCCCGGTTTTCCACATCCTGAGTTGCGGCAAGGAGCTTGGACTGCATCTCGCCTATGGCAACGCTGAGCCAGCGTTCCTTTTCCTCCTCAACTACGCAATCCGCAGCCACAGCGGATTCCGTTGCGAAAGCGCTCTTTATCTCGGCCTCGTAGGATGCGAGGCTGTCGGAAAGGGTCTTTATGCGCTCATTCAGCCTGTCATACTGATACAAAAATACGTTTATCTCAATTTCCTTAAGCTCGTCCCTCAGCTTAAGGTATTCCCTTGCGGCTGCGCTCTGCTCTTCAAGGGGGCCTATCTGGCGCTCCAGCTCTTCCAGAATATCATTAAGGCGCACAAGGTTCTTTCTGGTGTTATCCAGCTTGCGCTCCGCCTCTTCCTTGCGTACACGGTATTTCATAACGCCCGCCGCCTCCTCAAAGGCATTGCGGCGATCGTTGGACTTATTGGAGAGTATCTCCTCAACCCTGCCCTGACCGATTATGGAATAGCCTTCCTTACCTATGCCGGTATCACGCAAAAGCTCGCTTATATCCTTCAGCCTGCACTGGGTGCGGTTCATGAGATACTCGCTCTCGCCGGAACGGTATACCCGGCGTGTAATGCTTACCTCGGCGTAATCCGTGGGCAGCCTGCCGTCGGAATTATCCAATGTGAGGGTAACCTCGCAGAAGGACTGGGGCTTGCGCTGCTCGGTGCCGTTGAATATAACATCCTCCATCTTGTTTCCGCGAAGGACTCTTGCGCTCTGCTCGCCCAAAACCCAACGAACGGCGTCGGCGATGTTGCTCTTGCCGCTGCCGTTTGGGCCGATTATGGCGGTTATTCCCTTTTCGACCTGAATCTCCGTCTTTTTGGCGAAGGATTTAAAGCCGTTGATCTCTATTTTTGTAAGTCGCAATTAGTTTATCCTCTGAGCCGTATTATTTCATATTAATCTTACCACAAAACGGCCCTCTTCGCAAATCACACAAGGCCCATTTCTTCCAATGTGGCCTTGGCGGCCCGCTGCCCCGCCTCCTGTTTGCTGGCGCCGGAGCCTATGCCTTTTTTCTCTCCTGCTATTACCGCCCTAAGGGTAAACGTACGCATATGGTCCGGGCCGGACGCCTCCACAAGCTCATAGGTAACGTTGCCCATGTGCTTTTTCTGAACGTGTTCCTGAAGCATGGTCTTGTAATCCTTTATGTTCACGCTCTGCACAGCCTTTTCAATGCCGTCTTCAACTATGCGCTGCACAAGCGCTCTCGACCGCTCTATGCCGCCGTCCAGAAATATCGCCCCTATTACCGCCTCGGTCGCGTCTGCCAGAATGGACGGTTTTTCACGGCCGCCGGAGTTTTCCTCGCCGTGGCTCAGCCTGAGATATTTTCCAAGACCCAGCCTGCCTGCCGCCCGATGCAGCGCCCCTTCGCATACGCAAAGGGCCCTTACCCGCGTCATTACGCCCTCGTTCAGGTCGGCATATTCCTTATACAGCCTTTCGCTTACACAAAGCTCCAGCACCGCATCCCCCAAAAACTCCAGCCGCTCATTGTGCTCGCTGCCGTTTCCGTCTCCTTTTACATATGAGGTATGGGTAAGAGCCGTGTCCAGAACGGTGATATCTTTAAAGGTATAGTCCAACTCACGCTGAAGCTCCTCAAGCTCTTTTTGCCTTGCAAAATCCATTGTACCGATGCCTCCATATCAAAATACCCGCATACACGAGATGCGGGTACTCTATTGATGCTGTTATTTTACGATAAACTTGAGGATATCCCCAACAGTGTGTACGTTGGGCAGTTCCTCTTCCGGAACCTGAATGCCATATTCCTGCTCTATGTCCATTATAAGCTCCACAACGTCCAGAGAGTCGGCCTTAAGGTCTTCCACAAGCCTTGTTTCCATTGTGATCTGGTCTGCGGGAACGTCCATCTGCTTGGAAAGCATTGCGCAAATCTTTTCGAAATCCATTATATATACCGCCTTTCAATACCTGTAAACACATTAAAAATATTTAAGGTTTTAATATAGTTTAGCTTTATATTTCAACCCTGTCAATCCTGTATATCCGGAAGCTGCCCTATTGCAGAGCGGATGGATTCATTTATTCCGCAGAGGGCAAGCCGCCTTGCCTGGCCTATTGCCGCAGTAAATGCCTTTGCGTTTGAGCTGCCATGGGCCTTTATCACGCCGCCGTCTATGCCCAGCAGGGGCGCTCCGCCGTATTCGGTATAGTCCATCACCTTTTTAAAGCGGCGGAAAGCGGGCTTTGAAAGCAGCGCGCCTATCTTGCTGCGGGTGTCTGCCATCAGCTCGGCTTTAAGCATGGATATAAGGGTTGAAGCCATGCCTTCGGTGTGCTTGAGCACCACGTTGCCGGCAAAACCATCGCAGATAACGGCGTCAAACTCGCCGGTGAGTATATCCCTTGCCTCGCAGTTGCCCGCAAAATTTATGGGAGCGGTCTCCAGCAGCTTATATGCGGCCTTGGTAAGTTCGTTGCCTTTTTCTGCTTCCGCGCCGTTGTTCAGCAGGCCGATCCTGGGATTATCCGCATCCATAACGTCCTTCATATACGCTGAGGCCATCACCGCAAACTGCATGAGGTAAGAGGGCTTGCAGTCAACATTCGCCCCGCAGTCCATTACCATAACGCAGCCCTTTTCCGCAGGAAACACCACGCCGAGAGCGGGGCGCTTTACCCCATCGATACGGCGCACGATAAAGGTTGCGCCTGCCAGCACAGCGCCTGTGCTGCCGGCGGAGACCACACACTCCGCTTCCTTGTCCCGCGCAAGCTCCATGGCCCTTACAAGGGAGGAATTCTTTTTGCGGCGTATCGCGAAGGTGGGCTGTTCATCGCAGCCTATCACCTCCGGCGCATGGTGTATCTCCACCCGTGAGCTGTCGTAAGTAAGGGAGGAAAGCTCTTTCTTTATGCTTTCCTCATCGCCGCAGAGGGCGATGGTAATATCCTTATAAGTATTAAGGGCGGCAACGCAGCCTTCAATCACTGCCCTTGGTGCGTTATCTCCGCCGAATGCATCAACCGCTATTTTCATGGCGCTTCTCCCGTGTAAATAAGTATGACTGAATTATACAATAATTCACGAAAAAACAAAAGGGGCTCTGCCGAACCCCCAAAGTTACATTTCATGCAATTATTTGCTTTCAACCGCGATGGCCTGCTTGCCGTCGTAATAGCCGCACTTCTTGCATACACGATGAGCCAACTTGGGCTCATGGCACTGCGGACATTCCACGATACCGGGAACGGTCAACTTCCAGTTCGCTCTGCGCTGATCGCGCCTTGCCTTAGACGTTTTTCTCTTAGGGACTGCCATGGTTACACCTCCTTATCGTGATACAACAGCTGTTCCAGAGCCGCAAAAGGATTCTCTTTTACTTCCTCCCTGACGCAGGAACACTGCACTGTGTTCAAATCGCACCCACAAACCGGGCAAAGTCCTTTGCAATCCCCGCTGCACTTGCTGTAAACGGGCAAATTCAGGAAAAGATTGTCCAGAACCATTTGGCCAATGTCCAATTCTTCGCCGCTGTATCCGTAGCATTCGTCATCTTCCCCCGGCTCTCTGACAAAGCGCTCGTCAAAATCAAAGGAAAGGGGCTCGGTGAATGGTTTGCCGCAGAGGGCGCATTCGGAATTGAGCCTGGCTGTGATTGTGCCTCGAAGATTAAAGCCCTCGCCGTCATATATATACTCAACGTCTATGACAGGGGGTGAAGCAAAACTCAGCGCACGGCCCATATATTCCTGACAGCCGAGGTCTTGTTCCATATGGCTCCTGCCAACCCTGCCGGGCTGTTTGAGCTCCTGCGCCACGTTAAGCTTCATAATTTTTCCTTTCGAAAGCACACCCTCACTATTTTAGCTGTAAGGCAGAAATTTGTCAACTATATTATTTTGCAGAAAGCCTTGCGGTGTCCTGAGCGATAACCATTTCCTCGTCGGTGGGAATAACGAACACCTTTACCTTACTGCCGGCCTTGGTAAGTTCAACTTCCTGACCGCCGGGGCAGCTCTGATTGTATTCGAAATCCACATCCACGCCGAGATAATCCAGGCCGGTAAGTACCATTTCGCGGATGCCGCGGTGATTCTCGCCAACGCCTGCGGTGAATACTATGGCGTCAACGCCGCCCATTGCGGCAGAGTATGCGCCGATGTACTTCTTTACCTGATAGGCGAAGCACTCCAGAGCAGCCTTTGCTCTGTCGTTGCCCTCGGCTGCGGCGGCAGTGATATCACGGAAGTCGGAAGATACGCCGGAAATGCCCATAACGCCGCTCTTTTTGTTCATGTAGTTGTCGATGCCCTTGGCGTCAAGGCCCAGCTTATCCATCAGGTAGGTTACGATGGCGGGGTCTATGCTGCCGCTGCGGGTGCCCATGGGAACGCCCTCAAGGGGAGTAAGGCCCATGGAGGTGTCTATGCTCTTGCCGCCCTTTACGGCGCTAATGGAAGAACCGTTGCCCAGATGGCATGTTACCACCCTGGTCTCCTCTGCAGGCTTGCCCAGCAGCTCTATTGCCCTGCGGGAAACATAAAGATGCGAAGTGCCGTGGAATCCGTATCGGCGCACCATATGGTCGGTATATGCTTCGTAGGGCAGTCCGTACAGGAAAGCTTCCCGGGGCATGGTCTGATGGAAAGCGGTGTCAAACACGGCTACCATTGGAACGCCGGGCATTATCTCCCGGCAGGCGCGAACGCCCATGAGGTTTGCGGGGTTATGGAGGGGAGCAAGGCTGTTCAGGCTCTCAACGGTCTCCAATACTTCGTCGGTTATGAGCACGGACTTGGCAAACTTTTCGCCGCCGTGCACCAAACGGTGACCAACGGCATCTATCTCGGCCATGCTCTTAACAACGCCAATCTCGGGGTCGGTAAGGGTGTTGATTACCAGCTTTATGGCCTCGGTATGATCCTTAAGGGTATCGTTAAACTTGACGGGGTCTTTGCCGGTGGGCTTGTAGGTCATTGCACCGTCTATGCCGATGCGCTCGCAAAGGCCCTTTGCGATAACATAACCGCTCTCGGAATCCATGAGCTGATATTTAAGGGAAGAACTGCCTGCGTTGATAACGAGAATTTTCATTTATGTTTTCCTCCGAAAATTATTACATATTCTGGGCCTGCACAGCGGTTATGGCAACAACGGATACTATATCCTCAATGCTGCAGCCCCGGGAGAGGTCGTTTATGGGCTTTGCAAAGCCCTGGCAGATGGGGCCTACGGCCTCTGCTCCAGCAAGGCGCTGAACCAGCTTATAGCCTATATTGCCCGCCTGCAGGTCTGGGAATACCAGAACGTTTGCCTTGCCGGCAACAGGGCTGCCGGGGCTCTTGAGCTGGCCCACCTTTTCAACCAGAGCGGCGTCCGCCTGAAGCTCGCCGTCCACATTCAGCTCGGGAGCCAGTTCCTTTACAAGCCGGGTAGCCTCTGCTACCTTGTCAACATTCTCATGCTTTGCGCTGCCCTTGGTGGAGAAAGAAAGCATTGCTACACGTGGCTCCATTCCGCAGAGAGCCTTGGCGGTCTGCGCGGAGCCTATGGCGATGGCAGCCAGCTGTTCTGCGCTTGGGTCGATATTTACGGCGCAGTCGCCGAATACCAGAACGCCGTTGTCGCCGTATTCCTTATTGGGAACTTCCATTATGAAGCAGCTGGAAACGGTGGATACGCCCTTGGCGGTCTTGATTATCTGAAGGCCGGGACGAAGGGTGTTGCCGGTGGTATTGATTGCGCCGGAAACAAAACCGTCAGCCTTGTCATCGTATACCATCATTGCGGCGAAAAACAGAGGATCCAGCATAGTCTTCCGCGCCTGCTCAAGGGTTACGCCCTTCTTGGCGCGCATCTCGGCAAACTTTTCGCAGTATACGGGATAAAGCTCGGACTTGGCGGGATCTATCATAGCCACGTCGTCAACGCATACGTTGAACTTTGCGGCGGTGGCCTTTATCTCGTCAGGATCACCAATAAGAGTGACCTTTGCTATGCCCTGATCCGTAATAAGACGGGCAGCCTGAACGGTACGCTCTTCGCTGCCTTCGGGAAGGACGATATGCTTTACGTCAGCCTTGGCTTTTGCTTTAATGGTGTCGATGATAGACATTGTTATGTCTCCTTTCAGAATTTGTATATATGATTTGATTCAGTGCATACCTTAACTTTTTTATTATAGCACAAGTTTTATGATTGCAACAGCGTAAAGGCGCAAAAATCCCCTTATCTGCCAAATTTATTCAGAGCATTCCCTCCCTTTCCTCTTCTCTAATGTGTCGCCGCTGGTGTATAATATTTCCATGAGCACAGTTGGAATAATAGCCGAATACAATCCCTTACACAACGGGCATAAATACCACCTGAAGGCAGCAAAGGAGCTTTCGTGCGCGAAATATGCAGTGGTGGTCATGAGCGGTGATTTCGTTCAACGGGGCGAGCCTGCCATGTTTGATAAACACATACGGGCAAAATGGGCTCTGCAAAACGGCGCGGACATGGTGATTGCCCTGCCCGCCGCCTTTTCCCTTGCCAGCGCGCAGGCCTTCGCCTCGGCAGGCGTGAATTTGCTCCACGGCACAGGAATAGTGGATTCCATAGCTTTCGGCAGCGAATGCGGTGATATTTCCCCCCTGAAAAAAGCCGCCGAAATGCTGGATAATGAGCCGGATGAACTAAAGGAACTCATAAGGGGCAATCTTGCGGAGGGCCTGTCCTTCCCTGATTCCCGGGCAAGGGCCGTAAATCAGCTTATGGGCGTTTCCCTTCTATCCTCTCCAAACGACATATTGGGCATAGAATACATCCGTGCGCTGAACGCCGCAGGTTCGGATATGATTCCCCTGCCCATACCCCGTACCGGCCCCGGCCACGACAGCCCAGAGCTTACATCAGAATTTGCCAGCGCCTCCGCAATACGCAAGCATATGCTTGCAGGCGATGACGTTTCCGCATTCCTGCCCAATACCGTGCGTGAGGATATTTCCATTAATCCCAGGCGCACGCAGGACCAGCTGTCCCGGGAAACGGTGTACGCCCTGAGAAGAATGTCCAAAGAACAGCTTTCCGCCCTGCCGGATGTTTCCGAAGGGCTGGAAAACCTATTATATTCTGCCTGCCGTGAGTGCGCCCACATACAGGATGTGCTGGAAAAAGTAAAAAGCCGCCGGTACACCATGGCCCGGCTGAAGCGCATATGCATGTGCGCCCTTCTCGGCATATATGGAAATCCCATGGAAAAGCTGGCCGGGCTGTACATACGGGTGCTTGGCATAAGAAAGGACGCAATGCACCTGCTGTCATTGCTAAATCAATCTGCCTCCCTGCCGGTAATCGCCCGCTTTTCTGATACGGACAGGCTGAATGACGCTCAGCGCGTCCTGCACGATATAGATATGCTGGCGGCGGATATCGCCTCATTGGGTACGCCGTCCCCCTCGCCCGCCCCCTTTGATTATTCCCGCCCGCTGCTGATAGTTTAACCCCCGCCTTCCGGCATATATATTATCGTAACGCCGGAGGTGAATATGAAAAAGATACTGATATACCTGTCCTGTATGCTGGCCTGCTGCCTGCTGTTTCTCCATAGCGGCAGTGCGGTTTGTGCCGGAATACGGGGCTTTTATGTTTGGCGGGACTCTCTGCTGCCCGCCCTGCTGCCCTTTTTCGTATGTGCGTATGTTATGCAGAATCTTGGCGTGCCCACAAAGCTTGAACGGGCCGCCCTTATAGCCCTGTCGCTCATTTCAGGCGCGCCTTCCGGAGCACGGCTTCTTTCCGTCCGGGGAGAAACAAACAGCCGCACCGCCGCAATACTCAACACAGTAAGCCCCATGTTTATATACGCCTCATTCTGCGGCGGCATGCTGGGTGCGCCCGGCCTCGCTGCGCCCATACTTATTGCTCAATTCACCGCCGCCCTCATCATGCTGCTGATATTCCCGCCAAAGTACGGCAATGCACCGCAAACAAAGCCCGATGTTCCCCCTCTAAAGCTGCTGGGAGACGGCATTGCCGGCGGCATTTCCGCAATGCTCAATATATGCGGGGCGCTGGTGTTTTTCATGGCCTTTATGGCGGCAATACAGGAAACAATTCCCATGCCGGGCGGCGTCGGGGGAGCCGTTGTGTCCGGAATGCTGGAAATGGTAAGCGGCTGTATTGAGCTGAGCAAGCTTTCACTTCACCCCAGAATAATGGCTGCCGCATCCGCCTTTCTTTTCTCATTCGGCGGGCTTTGTATATTCGCCCAGTCCTTAACATTCTGCAAGCTCAGCGCTATAGAATACTTTTCCGCCAAGCTTATACAGGGGGCAATTTCCGCCTTTATTGCATGGCTCATCGTTCCACTTTTCCCCGCCGCTTCCGCCGTATATAACAGCATATCCGGAGAAGCTCTCCTCTCTAACACTATGTCCTTTTTGCAGACAGCAGGGGTGTCCGCCGTGGCCATGGCAGTGGTGCTGATGATCGGGGCGGCGGCACGGTACAGAAAATTCTACAGTAAACGCATATAAAAACAGCCGGATCATCTCCGGCTGCCAGGCTGTCGAAAAAGCGCCATTGAGTCGCCTCTTCGAAGATTACACGGCTACCTTGTACCTACTGCACGATCAGGGAGCCACGCAAATAAACCCTTACTGCCCAAGGCTTTTGCGAATTTGCCCCGCAGGTCGCCAAATCCGATTAAAGCCTCCGGGAGCTGCGGCCACCGAACCCCAGGGGGTTTTCGACAGACAAGCGGCCCATATAAGCTATGGGCCGCACTTGCTGTTATCCATTATTCTTCAAAGTCGTCGTCATCATCATAGAAATCATCGTCGTCGTAATTATTGCGCTTCTTAAACAGGCCGAAGAGGAAACCACGGTCTTCATCGTCCTCGTCGTCTTCATCGTCATAGAAATCGTCATTGTCATCGTCGAATTCCTCAACGGGTTCAGGCCTGCGCCTGGTGCGTCCGGCATCCCTTACGGAATTGCGGGGAGCGGGCGCCGCGGCGGCCCTGGGAGATACCTGCTGACGGACGGGCTCAGAGGCGGCCGCCTTCTGAGCGGCTGCCTGCTGCATTACGGACTGCTGAGCGATGGTCTGGGCAACGGGAGCCTGAACAGGCTGCGCAGGCTGGGCTACCCGGGCCCTTGCGCCAAGATCGCTGCGGTTTACGCCAACGAGGTTTCTGTATTCGCCAAGGAAGCGATCCAGATCCGCAAGTATGTCGTCCGCATAGGTCTTTGCGCTTTCGAATATTTCGTTTGCATTGTATTCCGCCTTTGCTGCCAGAAGCTGAGCCCTCTTCTGGGCTTCCTGATATATCTCATCCTCGGCGATGAGGCGCTCATATTCTTCACGGGCCTTTTCAAGAACCAGATTGGCCTTGTTCTGGGCCTCGGCAATGATGGCGTCCGCCTTATTGTTGGCGGCCTCGATGGTGTCCCTTGCGGTCTCCTCCGCGTCGTCTATGGTGTTCTGGGCCTCTATCATCATGCTGTTGGCCCTGCGGATATCCTCGGGAATGGTGGTTTTAAGATCGCCCAGCAGGTCGAATACCTCTTCCACATCCACGGTGCGCTTGGTGGCGCTGCCGCCCAGCTTGGGCTTGGGGCTGTTTTCCACCAGGTCTTCCAGCTGCTCTATTATGTCGTAGATCTTCAGGTTCTGCACGTTATTGCTCATCGCTTAATCAACCTTTCTGCGATTTTATTTTTTATTGCGTCGGGCACCAGCCCGTCGATATCCCTTCCATATGAGGCCAATTCCTTTACAAGGCTTGAGCTTATGAAGGAAAGCTCAGGGGCGGCGTAAATGTACACCGTCTCAATGTCGCCGGCAAGACGCCTGTTTGCAAGGCCCATGCCGCTTTCATAGGCGAAATCCGCCTCGTTCCGTATGCCCCGCACCAGTGCGCAGGCGTTTTTTTCTTTCGCATAATCCACCGCAAGGCCGCTGAACGATTCCGCCTTAAGGTTGGTTATTCCCGCGGCCTCCGCCGCCTCGTTTATCATGGCGCGCCGTTCTTCCGTGGTAAAGGCATACGACTTATTTGTGTTTGCCAACACCGCCACATATATCATGTCAAACAGCCCTGCCGCCCGGCGAAATATATCCATATGGCCCAGTGTCACCGGGTCGAAGCTGCCGGTGCATACGGCTGTTTTCATCATGCTTTCCCCCTTATGAAGGATATTGCGGCAAGCTCGCCGTAATTGCGCCTGTCGTAAACATTGAAATTATCGGATAATTCCGGTGGAAGCCCTGAATCGTGCTCAATGGCAATTATGAAGCCGGGATTCAGCAGATTCAGCTGATACAGCCTTTCCGCAGCCTTTGCGGCTATGTCTGCGCCGTAGGGAGGGTCAAGGAACGCTATATCGAACCTTTCTCCCTTTGCCGCCATATCGCTGACGGCCTTTTCCCAATCGCAGTGGTAAACCTCGCATCTATCCTCATAGCCCAGCTTTTTGATGTTTTCCCGCACGGTGGCTATGCTTTCCCTGGAGCTGTCGCAAAACACGGCAAAATCCGCGTATCTGGACAGCGCCTCAAGACCAAGGCCGCCGGAGCCTGCGAACAGATCCAGCACCCTTTTGCCCGCAATTTCAAACTGGAGTATTCCGAATAAGGATTCCTTAACCCTGTCCAGCGTAGGCCGGGTATCATATCCCTTGGGGGCAGACAGCCTGCATCCCCTTTTTTCTCCGGCGATTATGCGCATTCATACCTCCAGTATACAACTGCTCTATATTTTATCATTACAGCGGATATGTAACAAGCGAAAATTTACTTTATTAACAATATATCCCATTTTTCCGCAGCAATCATATCCATTCTCCCATCGTGGGGCTCCATGGGCACTTTTTCCAGGAGCTGTTCATTGAAGCAAAGCCCCGCTTTTACGGCATTCGCATCCTTCAGCAGCCTGTCGTAATACCCCTTTCCTCTGCCCAGCCTGCCTCCATGCCTGTCAAAGGCCACGCCTGGTATCACGGCAAAATCTACCTCCGAGATATCTATCCTTTGACAGCCTTGGATCGGTTCAAGTATGCCGTAAGCCCCGATGCTCAGTTGGCTTTGGTTCGCAATATACAGCGCAAGGTCATCCCCGCAGCATTTGGGGTACGCCACCCGCTTGCCCATTTTGGCGGCGGCATCCGCAATACGGGCTGGGTCGCATTCACCTCTCACGGCGCTGTATACAAGCACGGTTTTTGCCTCTGCAAATGATTTGTTCCCTATGAGCTTTTCGCAGGCCGCAGCGGACTGTCTCTCCATTTCTTCATATGACAGCCCGGCTATGCTTTGCCTTATTTTGGTCCTTATGGCCTTTTTTCCCCAAAGCTTATCCATATCAAAAGCTTTTCAGCGTTTCCTCCACCGCCTCCACAACATCCCTGCTCATAAGCATACGCTCCCGCAGCACGTCCATCGCCCTATCCGCCGACGTGCCAAGCAAATACGCCCCGGCACAGGCCGCATCGTATGTTTCAAGCCCCTGACCCAGCAGCGCAAGTATTATTCCGGAAAGCACATCCCCGCTGCCCCCTTTGGCAAGGCCGGGATTGCCGGAAACATTTTTTGCGATGCGCCCGTCAAATGAGGCAATATGGCTTTCCGAGCCTTTGAGCAGCACGGTACACCCCCACTGCTCAGCGTATTTTCCCGCAATGCGAGCGGGATCCGAAGTTATTTCCCCAGTGTCCAGCCCCGTAAGCCTTGACATCTCGCCGGGGTGGGGCGTAACTATCACGTTGTTATGAAGCAGACGCTGCATATTGTCCCGGGATACGGCATTCAGCCCATCCGCGTCCACAACGACCCGCTTGCCGGATTCCAGCACTGTCTTTATCGCTTCTGTACATTCGCTTCCCATGCCGGGGCCTGCGCAAATGCAGTCCGCCCATGATATGAGTTCCAGCAGCTGCGCCTTATCACAGCCCGCCCAGCTTTCGCCCAGGGATTGCACCATGGCCTCAGGCAGGACATAAAACGCCGGGCGCGCCCTTTCCGGACACAGCACCTTAAGCAGGCCTATGCCGCCTCTCAGCGCCCCGCAGGATGCCATTACCGCCGCCCCTGATAGGCCGCCGCTGCCTGCCAGTATCAGCCCACGCCCATTGCTGCCTTTGTGGCTGCTCTTTGGGCGCAGACCTACTATATTCGCTATGTACTCATGGTCAAGGGTCAGCATTTGCCCTCCAGTATTGCCTGGGCGACGGCTATCTGCTTTATGTGGGATATGCTTATATGCAGCCGCTCCCCGCCAAGCTCCTCCATGCGCTTTTCCGCATCCCCCGTCAGCCTTGCATAGGGCTGTCCGCCTGGGTAATGCAGTATTTCCATATCCTTCCACTCCACCGCTCCTATGCCTGTGCCCAGCGCCTTTGCAACCGCCTCCTTGGCGGCAAAGGCACCGGCTATGTGAGCAGGATCGTCGTTGTATTCCGTAAAGCGCGTCCGCTCCTCCGTCGTAAATACCCTGGTCATAAAGCCCTCCTTTACGGCGGCTTTTGCAACCCGATCAACCTCTATTATGTCTATGCCTGTGCCAAGTATCATCAGGCGTTCCTCACTGCGTCCAGTATTGCCATGGACACCGCCCGCACTCCCGCAATAAGCACCGGAAGCAACGGGTATTCCAGCTCGCCTGTGGACATGGCAAAGAAGGTATCCCCGTCCAGCGAGGTATGCACAGGGCGAATGGTCATGGCAAGACCGTCATGGGCCATTGCCGCCAGCTTGTTGGCTTCCTCCCGGGTAAGCTTTGCGTTGGTGGCTACAACGCCTATGGTGGTATTGCCGAAGGAAGCCTGTCCCAAAGCGGAAGAACCCATACAGGGGGTCATTTTCCCGTCTATATTAGCCGCCGCCACAAGCTCGCCGGTTGCAGGGTCGTATATATCCCCAAGGGCGTTTACCACAGCGATGGCGCCCACCTTTACCCCGCCTTCAAGCTCCACGCAGGCGGTGCCCACGCCGCTGTTTACCGCATATTCCATGCCAAAGGCCTTGGCTACCGTAGCGCCTGTTCCTGCGCCTACAGCTCCCACGGGAGTGCTGTCCGCAGCATTCAGGCAGGCGGCATAGCCCTCTGCTTTGCCGGGGCGGGTCCTTGAATCGCCCACAGCAAGGTCAAATATTACAGCGCCGGGAACTATCGGCACGACGCCCACGCCCACGTTTTCCCCTATGCCCCGCTCTTCTAGGTACTGCATTGCACCGGAGGCCGCGTCCAGTCCATAGGCGCTGCCGCCGGAAAGCATTATCGCATGTACGCGCTGAACGGAATTATAGCCGCGCATAAGGTCGGTCTCCCTCGTTCCGGGCGCGCTGCCCCGAACGTCCACGCCGCCCACGGCGCCGTTTTTGCACAAAACAACGGTACATCCCGTCCTTGCCCCTTTGTCTGTATAATGGCCCACTTCTATACCATGGATATCGGTAATGCTGCCCATGCGCTCCTCCTTACTCATCGTCATCCTCTTCATAATCCTCAACGCATTCCACTTGTCCTATGACCGCCTCTACGCTGTCCCTGACCAGGGCAAAATCATATCCACGGCCCATCAGCCGCCGCATGGTGCGTTTTTTGCGCTCGTCCTCCTCCAGTCCATCAAACTGACGATAATACTTCTCTGCCACCTCCGCGGCGTTTTTGCGCTCTATATCGTCCGTAACCAACGACATGGCGATATCAATATCCTCCCGGCTGATGTGGTGGGAGTACAGCTGTTCCCTTAATTTGCGCCTGCTTACAGGCTTTGTGGCAAGGCGGCTGTTTACGAAATCCGTCGCATATTTTTCATCATTCAGGTAGCCCAGCTCCTTAAGCCGTTCTACTGCTGCGTATACTTCATAATCTCCGTAGTCTAAAGAATCCAGCTTGTCCTCAACCTCCCGCACTGTGCGGGCCTTTGCCGCCAGGTAGTCAAATGCGCAATCCAGGGCGGATTTTCCCGTTTTTTTCTTTTTCATCCGTTCTCCTCACTGTAATTATTGAAGCCCTCCCCATCCATACTAAATATGCGCATCAGCGCAAAATAAAGACACGGAGGTAAAAAATGACACAAAACAAGAGCAATGGTCCCAGCCAATTCATGCAGCAGACAGACCCCAAGAATTTCAGCACCGAGGCATCCGCCAATCTGGACGCAAAGAATCTGGAGATCCTGAAAGAGGAAATGTACCACGAAGCCCTTGCTTATAAAAAATGCAAGGTATACTCGGAGCTTCTTGCCGAGCAGCCCCTGAGGGATATGGCCTGCACATTAGCACAGCATCACAAGCAGCATTTTGACGCACTGCAGAACTATCTGGACAGCCATCAGTAAAGGAGGCAGCTATGACCAACCAAACCACTATGACCCAGCAGGAACTTCTCACCGATATCCTTAATCAGGAGAGGACCCTCATAAAGGAATACGCCAGCAATATCACCGAATCTTCCTGCACCAATCTCAGGCAGCTGCTGCTGAACAATATGACGGAAGTCGCTGCCGACCAGTACACCGTATTCGAACAAATGAAGAACCGTCAGATGTACGAAACCAAGAAGGCCCAGCAGAACGAGGTGCAGTCCACCCGGCAAAAGGTACAGCAGCTGAAACAGGAGACCGGCTTCTAAAAGCTGAATTTGATTTTCCGATATTAGTATAACACAAAAATCCATACAGCACCCTGCTGCTTAACAAAAAAGAACCATCAACGGCATTTTTGTAAAGCTGTAAACTAAAGTAAAGGTAGACAGACGGAAAAAACCGTATGTCTACCCTTTTATTAATGCAATAGTTTAAGCTTTAAAGGGTTGAATCAAAGAAGAGCCGCGCCCCTTTCAGGATCAGATGGGATTGGATGCGAAATTTCCATATCAAATATAAATAGGGGCAAAAAGAACCACGATGCCTCTTAAAGAAAAACCGTGGTTCCGCAATACTAATATTCGTTTGTGTTAAAGGATACGGAGATAGCCGTTCCTTTTTCGGGTTCGCTCTGAATATCAATTTTTCCATGATGATACTTCACGGCGTGTTTTACAATCGACAGGCCAAGGCCCGTGCCGCCTGACTGTTTGGAATGGCTTTTATCGACGCGGTAGAAGCGTTCAAACACCTTTTCCTGATACTCCGGCGCAATGCCTATACCATCATCCTGCACGCACAGAGATAACATGCCCGCCTGCTCTTTCACAGAGACATGAACCTTGCCGCCCGGATGATTGTACTTAATGGCATTATCGCATAGATTGTAGATTATTTCGTACAGCAATCTGCGGACGCCATTCATTACGCCATCATCGCCGGATACCTCCAGAGATATGTCTTTCAGCTTGGCCGCATCAGACAATGCCTCGCAGACTTCCTCAGCCAGAACACGGACCGAAACCTCTTCATGCGGCATTTCTGCGTTCTCATCCAGCTGTGAAAGGCGAATGATGTCATCAATCAGGAGAACCAGCCTGGACGCTTCTTTATGAATACGCTCCACAAATTTTGGCATATCGTCCGGTTTTACAATGCCATTCTCCATCAGCTCGGCAGAGCCGATGATGGATTGCAATGGCGTTTTCAGTTCGTGTGATACATTCGCAGTAAACTCTCTGCGATTTCTTTCGGCGTTTACCTGCTCTGTAATGTCAAAAGCCAGAATTACCAGACCATGCACACTTCCTTCGGAATCAATGCGGCTCAGATCAAACTGGTACTCACGTCCATTCTTTTTCGCACGAAAACTGGAATGCCCCCGTTCTTTGGCAGCGCCTACTGCCTGGCGTATATCCCGCTTACGGTCAATAGTCAAAAAGTCTTCGCCTACGCAGTCTGCATTCGCTCCAAATAAAGCTCTTGCAGCGGGATTGATGCTGATGATTCTGCCCATGTGGTCAAGCAGAACCAGTCCTTCCTTCATGTTTCCGGTAATCTGATCAAATTCATCCTGTTTGCGTTTTAAGGCCTGCATTTGACCTTTGATCTCCTTACGCTGTGCATGGATACGATGAAGCAGAGGAGACAATTCCTCATAAACATCGTTTTCCATAGGCTTATCCAGGTTTAGATTGTTTAGCGGCAAACAACCGCCAGCTATGCCGGTGAGGAAAAGAGTTTCAATAAGAAGACCTCCAATGTTAGAATGATGAAGGTTCGCCAACCGCATCAAAAACAAAGGAGGTCTATGTCATGCAATATGACATAAAAAGTGTATCACACGGCAAATGAAAACGCAAATATCATAATAGTATTATCTATTTTTCATTTGCAAAAGCAAAACAGTTTTTTTGATGGTTATTTTGCCGTTATTTATCTTTTGCCCATTCCACGCCTGCCCTTAGCCGCCAATACTATAGCCGCGAACATCAGCGCCATGCCCATGCCCAGCCCGCCGGCATCGCCTGTTTTCGGCGGTACATTTATTACCAAATGGGTATGGGGAGGATTTGACCGGGTGTGGTTATAAAATGTGGGGGGCCCGTTCAGCGGTGTTTCTTCCCGTATGTTTTCCCCCTTATAATATGCCACGTTCGCGGTATAGCTTTCATCGTTTTTCGCGAATGTTATCACCACAGTGTATACCGTGTCGTCATAAATATATCTGCCATTCGTCTTGGATTCCCGCAGAGTATAACGGTACGCTTTGTTCACGTCTATCTCCGCCCCCTTGAAATTCAGCACGAAGGAAGCCTCTCCGTTGGTTGCTTTTGATGTTTTAACGCTGCCATTCTCATCGGTCAGCACAAACTCAAACTCTCCGTCCGGGGGCGTATTGCCGTTAAGGAGTTTTTGCAGAGATACCGTAACATCCCCCGGCAGCACAGAGTCGTTAGTTATCACCGTGCCGCTCAAAGTATCGCTGAAATGCTCCCCCTCTCCGGTCACCGTTGTTTTGCCGTAGGATACCTTTACATCGTATGCCTCCCTGAGAATATGATGGAGGTCAGGAGCCTTTGTCTCGATGAGGGTATAGCTGTGTCCGGAAGGTATTTTATCAAAGGATACTATGCCCTCGCTGTCGGATACCGCCGTAATATCCTCTATGGTCACATCACAGCCGCCCTTTTCGCACTCCCGGCAATCCGCGGCGTGCTTCAGCGCAAATTCTGCGCCGGACAAAGCCGCGCCTGTATTGCTGTCTGCCTTTTTAAAGCTCAGCTGTCCGAAATAGCCTCTTACCTTTGGCAGGGGGTACTCTATGGTCTGGGAACCGTCTATTTCGGTATTGTCATAAGTAAGGATGGTGGTACCGTTGGTATGGTAATCAGCCGAACCCGCAAAGGCGTCAGCCTCGTTTTTGAGCCGCACCCGGTATTTCAGGGTATATGTGTATGTAATAGTCTTCACACTGCCCTCAGTCACAACATCTCTGCTGTATGCCGAGTTTTCAATATCCCACTTGATTATGCTTTTATCCTCCTTCGTTGATAAAGCGGCGGTGTTTTCAGCTCCTTCGGTATCCCAGCTTACATTGCTGCCGCTGAGATTTCCCCCTTCAAGGGAGGGGGACTCTGTGCCCGCCTTGCCGAAGAAACCCACAAATTGGATATAGTCCCCCATATCCTGGCTGTATATCGGATCAACGGTGGACAGTGCCGTTGTGCCGAATACCCTATCCTTATTAATGCTGTTGAATATTCTTTCCAGCGCAGATACAAGGCCGCTTGTGCTTTCGCAGGGATAGTAATACCCCTCGCCCGAACCAATGCCTCCGTTTGTATCGATGCCGGTAAGCCATTTGGTAAAGTCCTTTATCTCATATCCATCGCCAAGGGTGTCAATGGTAGACATATGTGAAGTTGCCACAAGGCCGCCTTTACCATCCTTGCCGTAGTTTTTCTCTTCATATTTTTCAATGGATTGACCATTTAGGTCCACGCCTACGGAATATATGTCTATGCCGCTGTCCCGTATGGATTTTGCCATTGCCGCCGCCCTTTTTGCAGCTTTATCGCTGTAATCCACGCCACAACAACAGTGTACCTTGCCGTTTTGATTTCCATCATAGAAAACCCCGTTTTCGCCCGGGTCTCCTCCTGCACTATACGGCTCATAACCTTCATAGTCTTCCCCGTTGGTGTCCTTCAAGTATGTGGTTGGATAGCCGTCGGTAATGAATACTATTATTTTGTCCTGCCCGTTTATACCGGTAACGCCATCCAGCATATCCTTTGCCCTTTTCAGCCCCGCCTCCATATTGGTAAAGCGGGTTTTGCTGTCCGCATATCCCTCTGCCCTGATTATGCCCCTTGTTGCTTTTTTCATCTGATCGATAAGTGCCTCTGCATCCTGCTTGGAAGCGCATTTCGTCATATCGCTTATCTTGTGCCCGTTGGTATTAAACGCCACCACGCCGATGGATCGGTATGCGGAGCTGTCATCCTGGCTTATCCTGGCAAAGTCGTGTATGAATTCTTCCGCCGCATTCACGGCGGCGTCATATCTGGACTTCTCGCCGTTTTTCGGCACCGCCGATGAACCGAAAGCGTAGTTCATTGTATTTGACAAATCCATAACCAGCACCACGGCCATGTTGCCGTCACACACCTCCTCGCTGATTACCTTTCTTGTTTTTGCGGTTAAAGTTATATCAAAATAGTTCTCGATCCCGGTCTCTGCTACGGTCTTGCTTACCTGCACGCCATCATCCTCAAGGCTGCCTGCGCTATCGCCTGTATAGGCTATCTGGCTGTCCTCTCCCGCTGCGTACGCCGGAACCATACCCCATATGAGCAGCGCGAGGAGCACTGCTCCTATCCTTTTTAAACCACGTTCCATGGCATATCCTCCATGTTATTATTTTTCACGCATCATCCATGTATTTTTGCGTTCATCAAATAATAGCACAAAGGATTTGTCGTATTCTCGCATATGCCAAAGAGGGACGAATTCAGCTAATAATAGTATTTTTTCGCACCCGTATATATGAACGGGCGGCCCGTCGGGCCGCCCGTTCATATTTTTATAATTATTTACAGCATTTTCCGCCAGTCTTTTATTCTTTCTGCCCATTCCGGAGGATCCGGCGGCTGGGCCGTTGCGGCCTGAAAGTTTGCTCCCGTGAATCTTTCCCGAAGCTGCTCCGGGGTAAGGGGAGCTTCCACGCTGCCCATGCAATCCCGGCACGCATTGCCGCATTCAGGACATTTACATCCGCTCAGCAGCCCCTTCTCGCTCTGTATCATATATGTGCCGCAGGCCTTGCAGCTGCATCTCATTGTACTTTCTCCCTTTCGGCAGTCGGCTCCTGTTCATCGGTCTGCTCATCAGGCAATGCATCCGTCTGCTCCCCGGACTGAGGCTCCGTTTCCTGTTCCGGCTGCTTCATCTGCTCCGACTCGGGTTGATTTGCAAGCTCAGTCTCCTGCGTATTCTGGAGGTGAGATGGCTCTGCATCATTCACCGGCGCAGTGGCCTCCCGGAGCTGCGGAAGCATTGCGTTCAGCATGCTGCTCTCATCAAGACACTCCGCAATGTCGTTTACAGGTATTTCAAACTCCGGCTCTCCGGCGGAATAGGTGGAGATCTCATACAGATCGTACATTATTACCACCGCTTCGTCGGTAATGTAGAACGGCCTGTCGTCTGATATGGGCAAAACATCGCTCAGCAGCACCATTTCGTAATCCGCTGCCTGTGCGGTTATGATGTCAGGAATCCTGCCCCGCCAGTTTTGATCTTCGCTGTCAAAGAAATCGCTTATGCGGCATATTTCTCCTGTCAGTCCGTTAAAGGTAAGGGGCAGGCAGTCTATGCAGCCCTCCTGTTCGCCGTACATATCATACAGGAACATCCGTATGGAGAATATGCCGTTGCGGTTGTATTCCACCCGGTAGTCGGTAAACACCGGTATGCCCAGCCGTTCCGCACGGCTTATCACGGCGGAACATATGGCGGAATTGATGATATCCCCGGCTTGGCCTTCCACCTTTGGGAATACAATATAGCTTTCGCCCGCCCGACAAACGCAGCTCATAACCGAGAGAGGCGCATACATATCGTTTTCTGCCGCTTCGGCGCTTACCGCTCTGCGGGCCGAGTTGTACTCGTTTATAACCTGCTCAACGGTTATGTCCGGCGTATCGGAGGATACATTCCGGGCCATGTCGGTTTCCGTTGCGGCCGGCTTAGCCGCCGCGCCACATCCCGTTGTGAGCATGGCTATGCAGAGCGTCAGCGCAACATATGTTTTCTTCATGCCCGGTACCTCCCTTCATTTTTCGCTAACGGTATTATACCACCCTCATGATGTAACTTCTGTAAATAAAAGGTTAAGAAACTTGAGGTTTCCGCCTTTTTATTTCTTTTCCACCGCTCCTGTTTGAGACACTATCAGGGTTTCGGTATCCGCCATGGCCTTGGCGATCATCTCGCTGAAGTCCACCATGGCTTCGCTCTTGCGAAGGTCCTCCACCTTGGGTCGGGTAACGGGATGCTGGGGCACGAATACCGTGCAGCAGTCCTCATAGGGCAGTATGGAAGTCTCAAAAGTGTCTATCTTTTTGGCAATTGCCACTATATCATCCTTGTCAAAGCCTATCAAGGGGCGAAATACCGGCATGGATACCGCATCATCCGTAACGCAGAGGCTTTCAAGAGTCTGACTGGCTACCTGACCCAGGGCTTCACCTGTAATAAGGGCAAGTGCGCCGTCCTCTCTGGCCCACATTTCGGATATGCGCATCATAAGCCTGCGCATAAGCACCGTGGTTTCTTTGGGAGGGCACTGCTCATATATTGCCAGCTGGATATCGGTAAAGGGCACCAAATGCAGCCTTACGGGGCCGGAATATCTGGATACCAGCCGGGCAAGCTCAATCACCTTGTCCTTTGCCCGCTCGCTGGTATAGGGATAGCTGAAGAAATGCACGGCGGAGAGTTCAAGTCCGCGCCGGGCCATAAGATAACCGGCTACCGGGCTGTCTATACCGCCGGAGATAAGCAGCGCAGCACGGCCTGCGGTGCCGGTGGGCATACCGCCCGCACCCATTATCTCATCGGAATAAAGATAGGCCTTCTCCCTTATCTCAGTGCATACCTTTATCTCAGGTTCATGCACATCCACAGAAAGCTGAGGGAAGGCAGCAAGCAGCTCATGGCCCAGCTCACGGTTTATCTGCTCGCTGTTCAGGGGGAAGCGCTTGTCTGCCCGGCGGGAAAAGCACTTGAAGGTGGCCTTTTGCCTATCGCCCAGAGTACGGGTCATAAGCCCCTTCACCGCATCCACTATGGCGTTCCAGTCCTTTTCCACGGCTACCGCAGGGCTTATGGAATGTATGCCGAATACACGGGTAAGCCTGTCCACAGCCTCATCCCGCTGTTCCTCCGTTATTCCCCATATAAATATGCGGCCCTGCTCAATGCGCACGGTGGCCTGCATATCTATAAGGGCGCACTTTATGCCCTCTATAAGCTTACGCTCGAAATAGGGGCGATTAAGGCCTTTAAGGTGTATCTCGCCATAGCGTACAAGCAATACCTGTTCCATTGGATGCTCCTCTCATAAATGCCGCCCCGCCGTTATCCGCGGCGGGAACGGTATGTCCTTTTGTTTTGTCCTATCTTCTCTTAAAGCGCCTCAGCATGGTTATGGTGGAGGCAATGACCTCCGCTGTTCTGTCCATCTCATCCATGGTATTCATGGGGCTGAAGCTGAAGCGTATGGCGCCTTCCTGCCGCTCTCCGGTTATACCCATTGCGTTGAGTATGCGGTTTTTTCCCTTTTTATGAGCGGAGCAGGCTGAGCCCGTTGATACATATATCTCCTTTTCTTCCAGAGCATGGAGCAGCACCTCGCCCCTTACCCCCAGAAATGAAGCATTCAGTATATGGGGCGCGCCCGCTTCCACGGCAGGGCCGTTCAGCAGCACGTCGGGCAAAGATGTGAGCATCTCTGCAAGATGCAGCTTGCAGCTTCTCATCCTGGCCCGGTATTCGCTGAGGTTTTCAAGGTAATCCCTTACCGCGGCTTCCATGCCCATTATGCCGGGGGTGTTGGTTGTGCCGCTTCGAAGGTTCTTTTCCTGACCGCCGCCTATCTGTCCGCCGGCAAACTTTACTCCGCTTCTCGCATACAGAGCGCCCACGCCCTTGGGCCCATGGAACTTATGACCGCTGATGGAGTAAAAATCGCAGTATCTGGCATCAAAGGGCACCTTTAGAAATCCCTGCACGCCGTCCATATGAAGCAGAGCACCCGGAGCTTTTTTCTTTATGGTGCGGCGTATTGTTTCCGCATCGTTTATGGCGCCCACCTCATTGTTTACCTGCATTATGGATACAAAGCGGGTATCCGATGTAACCATCTCCTCCAGCTTTTGTATATCCACTGCGCCTATGCTGTCCACAGGAGCTTCCATAACGTCATACTGGGAGGCGATGCCTTTGAATGGCTCGTATACCGAGGGATGCTCCGTTGCGCCCACGATTATCCGTCCCTGTCCCCGCATGGCCTTAAGGGCGCCGAATATAGCCATATTGTTGCTCTCGGTGCCTCCGGAGGTAAATATTATCTCATCGCCGCTTGCGTTTATCACGCCGGCAATGGTCTTTCTTGCGGTATTTACCGCACGCTCCTCCCTTACGGCGGGAGAATATGCCGCCGCGGGGTTAAAGAATTCTTCCGTCATATATCGCCTTGCCCTGTCCGCCGCCGCAGGCAGCGTTGGGGTGGTAGCGCTGTTGTCCAGATATATCATAATATCATTCTCCAGATGTCAAAAAGTCGGGTTTCCCCGCATTATAGTATATGTCCATTAATTCATATCTGTATAATACCAAGGTATATATTACCACATAATATGACAACTTTTAACCTCTGATTTTATATATTTGGACTTATTTGGCTGTTTTTGCCCCTTCCCTTTGACGTATAGGAAAAAGGGTAATATAATCCAATATAGCGACTAAATCTTTTTAAACAGGAAAGGCGATTATCATGAGCGAATGTAATCACGATTGCAGCAACTGCAGCCAGAGCGACTGCTCCTCCCGCAATGCCATCACCAAAGAAGCCCTTAATGAATTCAGCAGGGTTGGCAAGGTAATTGGTGTAGTAAGCGGCAAAGGCGGCGTGGGCAAGTCCCTTGTCACCTCCATGCTTGCCTCCGCCGTAGCGGCCCGGGGCAAGAAGGCAGCCGTTCTGGACGCTGATATAACCGGCCCCTCCATTCCCAAGATATTCGGCATAACCGAAAAGGCCATGGGCGACGGAAATGATCATATTCTGCCTGCGGTAAGCCGCGGCGGCGTGGAGATAATGTCCATAAATCTGCTTCTGGAATCCGATACCGATCCAGTAGTATGGCGCGGCCCCGTCATTGCCGGCGCGGTAAAGCAGTTCTGGACCGAGGTTATATGGCAGGATGTGGACTATATGTTTGTGGATATGCCTCCGGGAACCGGCGATGTGCCCCTTACCGTATTCCAGAGTTTGCCCGTGGACGGCATAGTGGTGGTCACTTCTCCCCAGAGCCTTGTTTCCATGGTGGTTGAGAAAGCCGTTCGCATGGCCGGGCTTATGAATGTACCCGTCCTTGGCGTGGTGGAAAACATGAGCTATTTTGTCTGCCCCGATTGCGGCAAGCAGATAAAGGTATTTGGCGAAAGCCACGTTGAAAGCATTGCCATGGGCTACGGCGTGCCGCTTCTGGCCACTCTGCCCATTGATCCCGCCGTTGCCGCAGCCTGCGACCAGGGCCGCATAGATGAGATAGACCTCTCTGCCATTTCCGGCGCAGTGGACAAGATCCTTTCCCTCTGAAAGCACCTGCTTTTAAAGGCGGCCTTTGGGCCGCCTTCGTTCTTTTATTAATCAAAACCACCAGTTAAACTGGTGGTTTTGATTGTGCTTGCCAATATTCTTCTTTTATCCCAGCACCTCGCCGGGGTCATTCACCGGCGCATGGCAGCCCCGCTCATCACATATATAAAAAGTCATTTCGCCATCCTTAAGAGGATATTTTCCCGATGGCGGGTTCAGCGTTATATCCGCGTCAAATGGAAACCTGAATATCAATTCGTCCAGACGTTCACGGTTGTTGGACACCGCCTTCACGCTCACCGGTGGATTCGTAAACTCCACAAGCGTCCTGAGGAACATACTGTGGCCCATGGGATATGACGCCGCTTCTGAAGAAAGATAATCCAGCTGGCTTTGCGCCCGAACTTTGTACTCATCGTTGCCCGTAAGCTGATACAGCTTTACAAGATTCCACGCCATAAGGGAATTCCCGCTGGGCATTGCTCCATCGTAGGCCTCCTTGGGCCTGAGGATAAGTTTTTCGTTGTCCCTTCCGGAAAAATAAAAACCGCCGCAAGCGTTATCCGAAAAGTCCTTCAATACCTTTTCGCAGAGTTTTTCCGCGCTTTGAAGGTATTCCGCCTTAAGGGTTGCCCGGTACAACGCAAGCTTCGCAAAGCAATACGCGGCATAATCATCCAAAAATCCATTGGTTCCCCGCCTGTCCCCCGCAAAGCTGACATAAAGTGATTGGCCATCCCAGAGCTTTTCCTCGATAAACCTATCCGCATTTTGGGCCGCATAAAAATACTGTTTCTTTCCGCTCGCCCTGTACAATGCGCACATGGCTGCTATCATCAGGGAATTCCACGCCGTAAGTATCTTTTTATCCATATGCAGCCCATAGCGATCCTTGCGATATTGATACAGCTTTGGATAATTCTCATCAAATGAAGCGTCAAAGGGGTCGCTGTTCAGCAGGTTGGGAATATTTTTTCCTTCAAAATTGCCGTGGCGGGTAATATCGAAATGACGGCAAAAGCTTTCTCCATCCTTTTCTCCCAGTATTTTTCTTATCTCCTCCGGCGCGAATACATAATACCTGCCCTCTTCTCCTTCGCTGTCCGCATCCTGGGCGCTGTAAAACCCGCCCTCGGGGGAAGTCATTTCCCTAAGGATGTATTCTGCCGTCCTCTCGGCAATTTTTAGGCACAGCTCCGCCATTTCATTATCCTTTGTTGCGAAATGCGCCTCGCAGTAGACTAGCATCAGCATGGCGTTGTCATAGAGCATCTTCTCAAAATGGGGCACGAGGAACATCTCATCCGTGGAATACCGGCTGAATCCTCCGCCAATATGGTCAAACAATCCGCCCCGATATATCTGCATGAGGGTATGCTCCGCCATATGGAGACACTTTTCATCACGATAACGACGATAGCAGCTCAATAAAAACAGCAGATTATGTGGGGTTGGGAACTTTGGCGCCGTGCCGAAGCCGCCGTTATCCCTGTCATACGCCCGGATAAACATACTGACCGCAGAATCCGTCAGCGAATCATCCGTACCCCTGGCTGTCTTCTGTTCCCTGGAAAGATGAAGCATCACAACATCCGCCCACTCCAGCAAATCCTCCCGGTCTGTCTCCCATTTATTGCGTATCGCCGTCAACAGTTCATAAAACCCCGCAATGCCCCGGCGGCTCCGCTTTGGAAAATAAGTTCCCGCAAAAAAGGGCAGCTGTTCCGGGGTCATGAAGATGCTGGTGGGCCAGCCGCCGCTCCCGGTAAAAGCCTGACATACGCTCATATAAATGCTGTCTATGTCCGGTCTTTCCTCCTTATCCACCTTTATGCAGATAAAATACCGGTTCAGCAGTTCTGCGATGTCCTCATCCTCAAAGCTTTCATGTGCCATAACATGACACCAGTGGCAGGTGCTGTATCCAATGCTCAAAAATACCGGCTTATCCTCCTTCTTTGCCCGGATGAAAGCCTCATCACACCACGGATACCACTCCACGGGGTTTTCCGCATGCTGAAGCAGATACGGGCTGGTCTCGTACTGCAGGCGATTCTTTCTTTTTTCCATATTTTCACCTCCCGTTATTCCCATGCCATACTATATTACCGTTTATTAGTGTTGCCGCCACCGATGATGCGATCTCCAGCGGGTTTCCGCGGTATATAACAATGTCCGCGTCCTTGCCCTCCTTAAGGCTGCCGAGGCGATGATCCACCCGGCATATCCGGGCCGCGTCTATGGTTATGGCCCTGAGAGCGCCATATTCACCCATTCCCTCCTTTGCAGCAATGCCTGCGCACAGGGGCAGATATTGTATGCATGATACGGGATGGTCTGTGGTAATCGCCACCCTTACCCCCGCCTTTTGCAGTATGCCGGGGGTCTTAAAATCAGACAAACTTACCTCATCCTTGCTGCGGGAGGCCAGTGACGGTCCCACAATGGCTGGATACCCACTTGCGGCTATCTCCTCGGCTATAAGATGGCCCTCTGTACAGTGATCCAACGTAATATCAAGGCCAAATTCATCAGCTATACGCATGGCGGTGAAAATATCGTCCGCTCGATGCACATGCGCCTTAAGGGGTATCTTCCGTTCAAACAGTTCCCGATAGCACTCCATGCCAAACTCGCCGGAATTATTGCCATCAAAATACTGTCTTGCAAGATCCAGTTCCTCCCGTATAAGGGATGCTATACCCATTCGGGTGGAAGGTATGTTGCCGTTTATCCCGTAGCAGTTCATGGGGTTTTCCCCAAATGCAACCTTGATCGCCGCAGGCGAGAGCACTACCATATCATCAATCCGCCTTCCATCGGTTTTGATGAACGCAAACTGGCCGCCGATGGGATTGGAACTGCCCGGCCCCACCATTACCCCCGTAATACCTGCGGCAAGCGCATTATGAAAAGCGCTGTCCATGGGATTTATTGCGTCAATAGCCCTCATGCAGGGCGTGATGGGGTTTGTACCCTCATTGCACCTGTCGCCCTGCGCGGTTTTCTTTTCCTCGGATATGCCGATGTGGCTGTGAGCATCTATAAATCCGGGGTACACATTCAGCCCCGCCGCATCAAAAACTTCTGCATTTGCAGGTGGCTGCATTCCTTTTCCAACGCTTTTGATTTTTCCATTATTTATCAGCAGATCAGCCTGTATTGGAGCATCTTTCTCCATGGTATAAAGCAGTCCGTTTTTTATTAAAAGCATCCTTACGCTCCCTTTCTGAATATTTACATGAATAGCTTTCCTTAAATACAGACAAACTATCCATAAAACTAACCAGGAGGGAAACCCATGAGCTTCAATCAGAACAACCAGAATCCCCAGTTTAACTGCAACGACCAGAACCGCCAGAACCAGCAGAACAACCGCTGCAACCAGAATCAGCAGAAAAACCGCAACAACCAGAATCAACAGAACCGGCAGAACCAGCAGAACAACCGCAACAGCCAGAACAATCAGAATTACCGCTAACCGACACTGCGCTTAGCAAGCAAAGGCGGTATTGATGGGTTTTCTCCCTCAATACCGCCATGCTTTATTGGGTCAGCCAGTTCCTTTCGGCTTCCGTTATTCAATTATCCTGCCATCGGTAGATATGGTAACCACCTGCCAGGGTATGAATTTTCCGCTTTGCATAAGGGCCTGTTTTACCGCATTTTCAATGCCGCCGCAGC
>JAEDIC010000039.1 GCA_016292635.1 Clostridia bacterium | reverse complement strand
GCACATGTCGCCAAATCCGATTGAAGCCTCCGGGGGCTGCGGCCCCCGAACCCCCGAGGGGTTTTTTACAGTCAGAAATATTCCCGCACACTGTGCGGGAATATTTATTTATGCAGGTCTCAATAAATTCCTTACTTCCAGCTCCACTGACATCCGGTCGCTTCAGCACATCCTGTACTTCCTCGCCTGTAAAATAGTATATCTCTCCATTGAATACCGAAACTCTCTGTACATCATCCAAATATATCGGCTGACTTACGGACCGGAAGCGATGTAAATAAAGGCCGAAAAGCAATTGTGTTCATTAACGATATGACGACTCAATATGTTTTACAGCTTGCCATGCTATTTGCAGTATTCCTCTATGGCCTTCGCCGCAAACTCCGCCGTGCCCTCGCCGCCCATCCGGTCAATATTCTCCCGAAAGCGGTCATCCGCTATGTACATCCTGCCCAGCGAAGCCAGTATCTCTTTTGTACATTGATAAAAGTTTGCAGTGATGGTATCCTGCAGAGCCTTCGCCTGTGCCTTCGCCTCGTCAGATGCGGGAGACAGCTCCTTTATGGCGCCAAAGCCCACAAAGCAGTTTGTTATCCCCTGATTAGCCGCCTGCCATTCTTCCTTTCCGTACAGCCCTGTTCTGCGCTGGCTTTCCTTATATGCGTCGGTATCGCCCCAGCGTTCCCGGGCTTCCTTTTGGTATTTTTCTATCTCGCTTTTGTCAAATGCCTTAAAGTCCATTATATCCTCTCCTTTTCTTATCCTTTCGGCAAGGGAAATAAGCCTGGAAAGCCTGTTTCGCTTGGTTGTCAGCAGCTTTATCTGCCCCTCCATGGCAGCGGCTTTGTCTATCTTAGGGTCGTCCAGTATTGCAGCGATGTACTTCAGCGGAAACTCCAGCTCCCGAAGCAGCAATATCTCCTGCAGCCTCATAAGGCTCCTTTTGCCATACAGCCTGTACCCCGCCGAAGTTATTTCCTCGGGATGGAGCAGGCCGATCTCATCATAATAATGCAGCGTGCGCACGCTCACACCACTTTTTTCGCTTACTTCCTTTACCGTCATCATGGTCATATCATACTCCCTCACCCAACGTAAGGGTCAATAGGCAAAATAAAAAATTCCGGAGAAATCTTTCCCCGGAACAAGCTATCATCAAAAACCAAGCACCTCTTTATAGGCGTATATGCGGGGCTCCTTATCAAGCAGGAACAGTATACCGTCTAATGAACCCTTGGCGAATGTGCCAAAGTCGTAGGAGCGATGGGTTATCTCTATGCGCTCTCCCTCCATGCCGAACATGAGGGTATGTGTGCTGGAGATATCCCCGGCCCGGATGGAATGATAGCCGATATGGCCCTTTTCCCTTACGCCCCTTCCCTTGCGGCCAAAGTCGGCGATATCCATAAGGTTTGCGCCCATTTCCTCCGCAATGGCAGTACCAAGCTCCTTGGATGTGCCGCTGGGAGCATCCAGTTTTTTACTGTCGTGCATTTCGATTATCTCTATATCTGATTCATCCCCCAGTACGCGGGTCATTATGCGGGCCAGCTCGTATATAAGGTTTACCGCCTTGGAGGTATTATGAGCAACCAATATTGGAATGACCTTGGATGCGGCCTCTATCTCCGCCTCCTGCTCCGGGCTGAAGCCTGTAGTGCCAAGCATAAGGGGCTTTTTATACTTTACGCAGGCGCGAAGCACCTCCACGGAAGCTTCAATGGTGGAAAAATCCACCACGCCGTCGCACATTTCAACTACCTTTTCAGCATCGTCATAGGCCAATGCGTTCGCAGCGCCGGTCTTTGCCACCTCGCCTATATCATGACCGATATAATCCCTGCCCGCAGGGGCAATGGCGCCAACTATGTCAAATTCATCGGGGCGCTTCAGCGCCTCCCTTATTACCAGCTTTCCCATTTTGCCGTTGGGTGCGGTTATAGCAAGCTTCATAACGGTTTCCCTCCAGATATTTTATTAGTTTATATTACCTCTATTACCCGCTCTGTCTTTGCCTTCATGCGGCCTATTACGGCGGTTTCCGGGGCAAAAGAGCGGATATCCGAAAGCAGTTTATACGCCTCCTTTTCAGGCAGACTTATGAGCAAACCTCCGGAGGTTTGAGGATCAAAGAGCAGATCAGCCGTGGAACGCTTTACGGATTCCGCAATGCTTACTCTATCCCCTATAAATTCTCTGTTTCGGTATGCGCCGCCGGGTATTATGCCAACATTTGCAAATGGCACCGCGTCATCCATAAGGGGCACATCATTGGCGATAACTTCCGCGGTAAGGCCGCTGCCCTCCGCCATTTCCCTAAGATGCCCCAAGAGACCAAAGCCTGTTATATCAGTGCATGAACTTACATGGTAATTGAGCATGGCCTTCTGGGCTCCGGCGTTCAGGGTGGTCATAACTTTAACAAGCTTTTTGTAGGCATTGTCATTCAGCAGCTCCGCCTTTGCGGCGGTGGTGAGCACACCGCTGCCTATGGGCTTTGTAAGCAGCAGCAGGTCTCCCTCCTTTGCGGAGGAGTTTGCCAATACCTTATCCGGGTGAACAAATCCCGTAACAGCAAGGCCGTATTTGGGCTCCGGGTCTTCTATGGTATGACCGCCGCAGAGGGCAGCTCCCGCTTCCAGCACCTTATCCGCTCCGCCCATAAGTATAGCCTGAATAGCCTCCCGCGGCAGTTTATCCGAGGGGAAGCAGAAAAGATTCAGCGCAAGCTTTGGCGTGCCGCCCATTGCGTATATGTCGCTCAGTGCATTTGCCGCCGCCACCTGACCGAAAGCATAGGGATCATCCACCATGGGCGGGAAAAAGTCCACGGTTTGAATTATCGCAACATCCGGGCTGACGCGGTATACCGCCGCATCATCCGCAGTATCAAAGCCCACCAGCAGATCAGGATCCGGTACAGCGCTCCTCGGCAGGGCGGATAGCATCTCGTCCAGGGTCCCCGGACCGATCTTTGCCGCTCAGCCTCCGCAACTGGTCATGCCGGTAAGACGCACATCTTCCATGTATATAGACCTCTCTTGATTATTCTTTTATTTATTATACACCATTGAGAATAATATGTACAAAGCAAAACGCCTTTGCCATGCCATTAAATGGGCGCATTTCAATATGTTTTATTATCCGGCCTTGTATTGATGTAAAAAATATTATACTATTTATACAGAACAACAAGTTGATCTCATGTTTCGCTGCGGACGCAGTACGCCAATTCATCTAAAGCGAGGACAGGCCATGGATACCAAAAAGCTGGAAGTGCTGCTGAAAGCCATTGAAACCGGCAACCTTACCGCCGCCGGAGACGAGATGGGCTTTACCCAGTCCGGCGTGAGCCATCTTATAAAGAGCATAGAAAACGAGCTGGGTTTTCAGGTGCTGATAAGGGGCAAAAGCGGCGTTCGTCTTACCCCGGACGGAGAGGAGCTGCTGCCTACCATACGGGAAATTGTAAACGCCACAGAGCGCCTTTCCCAGTTTTCCTCCAACATTCGGGGTATGAGCTCCGGCCGCATACGCATAGGCACATATACCAGCGTATCCATTTTCTGGATGCCCCGCATAATACAGCGTTTTAGTCAGGATTATCCCGGCATACGCATAGAGCTGGCAGAGCTGGATAATGATCCTCTTATCGATAAGCATCTCAGCGACGGTGCTATAGACTTTGCCTTTATGAGCAATCCCAATATACTGAATGAGTGGATCCCACTTGCCAATGACCGCATAGTCGCGCTGCTGCCCCCGGGTCATCCCCTTGCTGAAAAGGACGCCCTCTCCCTTACTGATATAGTGAACCAGCCATTTATAATGCCCGCCGCCGGGTTCGATTCCGACATAAAGCACATAATCAGCGGCCTTGAGGATAAGCTTAAGGTAGTATTCTCTTCCATGGATTTCAGGGCCATAGTTGCCATGGTGCAGCACGGCCTTGGTATAAGTGTTGTGCCTGAAATGATACTTACCGACATAAAAACAAACGTGGTAATAAAGGAATTATCCCCCTGCCGCTACCGCCCGCTGGGCATAGCGGTGCGCTCCCTGGCAAACGCTCCCCTTGCCGCCCGCACCTTCATCAAATACGCTAAGACGGTGATAATGGATACCCCCATGGAAGAATACGTTACACAGAGGATGCCAGCCAATGAAGACGGTATGTAAAAGACTCCATCGCGGAGATGACCTGCTCATAGAGATAAAAGCCCTCTGCGTGGAGCATAATATCGCGGCGGGTGTAGCGCTGTCCGGCGTGGGCTGTGTATCCCGGGCACGGATACGGGATGCCTCCGGGATAAATATACGGGAAATTAACAGACATATGGAAATAGTGTCCCTCAACGGAACTGTAAGCGCCGCCAGATGCCATCTCCATATCGCCCTTTCCGCAGAGGACCTTTCAACATATGGCGGACATCTTGTGGAAGGCTGCATAATAAACACCACCTGCGAGCTGGTGGTAGGTATACTTGAGGGAGTACGCTATGATATGGAGCAGGATAAGGAAACAGGTTATGATGAAATAGTGTTCAATAAAATGTGACAGATATAACAAAAAGGCCGGATATGGTCAGGTGTTCATAAGACAGTAAGATATCCAAGCCAAGAAAACCTCCATTCGTGCGGAGGACATTGCAAAGGGTGTGTTCGTCCCGGTAAGCAGTCTGCCGCCGAGGGAGCCGATGAGAGCTGTTATCTGAATGAGAGAAAATGTCCGAGCAGAGAAAAAACAGGTTCGGGCATTTTTCGTGTTCGCGATAGAAAAATTCACTATCCCGTGATAAAATAATAAACAGAGCAATAAATTGGAATTTGTGGAGGTGAACAGTTCAACATGAAAAAGATACTTCCGCGGATATTCCTTCTTACATCGATTATTTTCATCCTTGCTTTGGGCATAATTGGATTACAATTGGCAACTGGAGGAGTTATGAAATCAAAATATATTTTGAAACAGGTAGATCTCTGTTCCGAAAACAAGGAAAAGGACGCTCTTGAATTTGCTATCAGAGAAGGAGATATCATTCTTGATAAATCCTACCAATTTGAAGTGCTACCTGCCGCAATGGATTTTACAAAACCAATCACCCGAAAGAAGGTTTCCAATACTCCGTTCAAACAATCGGAAAGACTTTTACGAATAAAAGAACTGGGCGAAGATTCCGTAGTGGTTGCCATACTGCATCAGGAAACATACTCCGAAGGTGGGGACACACTGGTGACAACAGAGACGGAAGAGCTCGTAACGGTAAAATACGGCGAGGAATTCTCCGTTTACGCAAAACAGCAAGTTTACGATGCGGATTTCTCAATTATCTATACATTTATCATAGTAGATGAATCAAAGCCACAGGAGCAGAAAGTGCAGAACTTCTGCACCGAATGCGGTGAGAAATTGATAAAGGGCGATAAGTTCTGCCGTGAATGCGGTACG
>JAEDIC010000038.1 GCA_016292635.1 Clostridia bacterium | reverse complement strand
GGGTGTGGCGCAGTTTGGTAGCGTGCTTGAATGGGGTTCAAGAGGCCGGAAGTTCAAATCTTCTCACCCAGACCATTAAACATCGCAGTCATATGACTGCGATGTTTTTTGTTGTTCGGTTTCTTATTTTATCTTAAAGCATTATGCATATCAGCCCGTTACAGCCGTCGTTCACCATCCGCTCAACGGTATTCTGCAGCTTTTGCTGTACGCTCTCCGGCATTCGGCTTACCTTCGAGGCCATCCCCTCTCTCACCATGTCGTATAATGATTTTCCGAAAATATCCGTCTGCCACAGTTGTGCAGGGTCTTTTTCAAATATGCCGCTTAGATATGACGCGAATTCCTCGCTTTGCTCCTCTGTGCCCACCAGTGGAGACACCTCGGATTCAATATTCACCTTTATCAGATGAAGTCCTGAAGCATGGGCTCTGAGCTTTACGCCGAATCTGCCTCCTCGCTGAACTATCTCCGGCTCATCCAGTTCCATATCATCCATATTCGGCGGAACTGTGCCGTATCCAGTGGCAGCAGCCTGTTCAAGGGCATGGCGTATGCGGTCATATTCCCGTTTCGCAACGATAAATTCCTTTATTGATGACACAAGATGCGCGTCGTCCTGTATCTCATAGCCGCATTCTTCGCTGATTATCTTATAGAACATACCGCCTGCCGGAGATAGGGATATTTTCATCATCCCCTCAGCAAGGTCAAGACCTTCGGATATTGGGCACTCGTAATCCTCTATGCCCTGCAGAGCCTCTATTATGCTCTGCCCATCCCCCATTATTTCCACGTTTTCCAGCGCCGCAGCAAGCGGCTCTGCAACCCGCTGTACCAGCCAGTGATCCGCCCCCAATGCATTTACCCATGAGGGAAGCTTTATTTGCACCGAACGCATTGGGAAGGCCATAAGAATTGACCTGAGCAGCCGTTCAAACTGGGCCTGCTCCATGTTCATAACGTCCGCAGTCATGGCTATAACGCCGTATTTTCCCTCGATCTCCGCAGCCAGCGCCGTTGCCGCCGCTCCCGCCGGAGATGTGCTGTTCACAAGCACCACGAATGGTCTTCCGGCAGCCTTAAGCTCAGATATGACTCTGCATTCCGCTTCCACATAGGCTGGGCGCTCAATATCGGTTATGGTGCCGTCTGTGGTTACCAGTATGCCTATTGTGGAATGCTCGGTTATCACCTTATTGGTGCCTATCTCCGCCGCGTCCTCAAAGGGTATATCATAATCAAACCACGGAGTTCGCACCATTCTTGGGGCGTTATTTTCGGTATGGCCTACCGCCCCCTCCACCATATACCCAACGCAGTCCGCCATACGAATGCGAAGGCTGCAATCCTGACCGATATCCAGCGTCGCAGCCTCGTTTGGTATAAATCTCGGCTGTGTAGTCATTATGGTGCGGCCCGCAGCGCTTTGAGGCAGCTCGTCAATGAGCCGTGCCTTCTGGTTGTCATCCTTAACGTTAGGTATGACCATAACGTCCATGAAACGTTTAATAAAGGTGGATTTTCCCGTGCGCACCGGCCCCACCACGCCGATATATATATCTCCGCCGGTCCTCTCCGCTATATCCCTGTACAGCTCATTTTTATCCATTGGGCACCTCCTAAAATGTGTGCAGTAGATATATATGAGCAAAGGGGGCGCAACATGCGGACTTAATAAAACAACATTTTCACGTCGAACGCTCCCCAACTTACCTCTTTGAGTATTTTGCTTTGGATATTGCTGTGACAGTATCCTCCGCATTGGGAATTGTTACTATCGTGTCCTCGGACGGGCCATTGGCTTTTGGTATCGCTACAACAGCTCCTCCAGGCTGTAATATAAAACCGCCCGGAACATACCATACCGGGCGGCTTTATGCTACTTATTCAGTTCATCGTTCTTTCCCCTTGCCCGCACCTTCAAACGTATTGGCGTAGCCTCAAGACCGAAGGACTTTCGCAGATAGTTCTCAAGATACCGCTGATACGAAAAGTGCATTATGGCAGGGTCGTTTACCACCAGGGCAAATGTGGGAGGATTGGTGGCAAACTGTGTGGCATAGTATATCTTCAGGCGGCGGCCCTTGTCGGAAGGGGGCTCGGTTACGGTGACCGCCTCGGATATGACGTCATTCAGCGTGCCGGTTGAAATGCGTATGCTGTTCTGGTTATATGCGTACTTGGCAAGCTCCAGTACCTTATTTACCCTCTGGCCCGTCTTTGCCGAGATGAACAGCATAGGCACATAGCTCATGAATGCAAGATCCGAATACAGTTTTTTCTTAAATTCATTCATAGTGTGGGTATCCTTTTCGATGATGTCCCACTTATTTACTATTACCACGGAAGCCTTGCCCTCTTCGTGTACATAGCCCGCTATACGAACATCCTGCTCGCTCATGCCCTCAGACGCATCTATAACGATAAGCACAACATCTGCCCGACGTATGGCGCCCAGAGAGCGTATAACGCTGTAGCGCTCCACGGTTTCGTCTTCGATGGCACGCTTGCGGCGTATACCCGCAGTGTCCACTAATACAAATTCATTGTCGTTCCATGTAAAGGGCGTGTCTATGGCATCACGGGTAGTGCCGGAAATATCGCTTACGATGGTTCGCTCATAGCCCAGCAATGCGTTTACAAGGCTGGATTTGCCAACGTTGGGCTTGCCCACTATGGCGATGTTTATGGCGTCGCTTTCCAGTTCCGCTTCACATTTGGGGAAATAGGCCACCACCTCATCCAGCAGATCTCCAAGGCCAAGGCCCTGCTCTGCAGATATGGTGATGGGGTTGCCTATGCCAAGGGCATAAAAATCATAGGCGGTGTCTTCAAACTTTGGATGGTCCACTTTATTTACCGCCAGCACTATGGGCTTATGTGAGCGGCGCAGCATCTCGGCCACGTCCTCATCTGCGGCGGTTATGCCTTCCCTACCGTCCACCATAAAGATAATAACATCAGCCGTCTCAATGGCAAGCTCTGCCTGACGGCGCATCTGGGTGCTGATTATATCCTCTTTCATGGGCTCTATGCCGCCGGTATCCACCAGGGCAAAGTGATAATCCAGCCATTCCGCATCGCCGTATATACGGTCACGGGTAACGCCGGGGGTATCCTCCACGATGGCGACGCGCTTGCCGATTATTTTATTAAAGAACGTGGACTTGCCAACGTTCGGGCGGCCTACTACCGCCACAAGGGGCTTAGACATAATTTAACCTCGCTTTATTTCAACATATCGAATAACTGATGTATGAACACTTCGCCGTCGGTGGCCCATGTTGGGGCTACCTTTACGCCGAGGCTGCTTTCCAGCTTCGGCAGACGGATTCCGTCAAGGAAAACATCGTCATTCTCTCTCATCATATTGTGTGGGATAAGCAGAATGTCGCTTGTGAGCTTCCCAATGAGCTGATCCATAAGGTCTCCGGCAGTTATAAGGCCGGATACGGTGACGCTCTCGCCAAAATACCGGTTTACTATCGGATGTACGTTTATCTTTATTCCGTATGGAATCAGCCTTTCAAACAGCCTGCTCATAAATGGCGCGGCGGACACGCCTGAGGCGCTGTCCAGTACCGCTTCCTTGCCGAGGGGCTTTGCCTCCTTCAGAGCATACAAAAATTCCTCTTCGAACTTTCTGAGAAGTCCAACGCCGTTTTCGATCTGGCAGTAGTCTTCATAGGTTTCGGCCTTTGGCAGTTCCCGGCCCGCAATTATGTACAGCTCATCCGATGGGAACACAAATGCCGTGCCATGCTCTTTAAGGCTTTTCTTCTGCCATTTTTCTATGGCGTCTATTGCCTCCCCAGCCTCTTCTTTGGTAAGGCAGCGAAGCTTATACAGCTTCTCCCGGAATCTCGTAAGGCCAACGGGCACCACCGCAAGGCTTTGAGCCGCAGGCGAAAGACTGTACAGGTCCGATATACTGCGCTCCAGCACGTCTTTATCGTTCAGCTCCGGGCACAATACTATCTGGCAGTGGAACCGGATTCCGGCGTTTTTCAGTGCGGTAAGCCGTTCCATTATGCGAACGGCGGAAGGATTGCCCATCATTCTTCGGCGCACTTCAGGGTCTGTGGCGTGCACCGAAACGTACAGCGGACTTACATGACGCTTTATTATCCTGTCGAATTCCTCGTCGTCCACGTTTGTAAGGGTAACATAGTTGCCCATTATAAGGGATAGCCGCCAATCGTCATCCTTAACATGCAAGGAATTCCTTACGCCCTTTGGCATTTGGTCTATGAAACAAAATACGCAGTGGTTCTTGCAGGAGCGTATGGGACTCATAAGTCCGCCATGGGCAAAGCCCAGACCCAGCGGTTCGTACAGCTCCTTTTCCACCGGCACATCTACGATATTGCCGTCGTCGTCCAGTATTGTAAGCACAAGGCTCTCGGCGGCGGTAAGCTGCTCATAGTCTATGATATCCCGAATAGGTTCTCCGTCTATCGCCACAAGCTCCATACCCGCAAGTATGCCCAGCTCATCCGCAACAGAATCCACGTCCACAGACGTGATCACCTGATTCATTCACAACACCTCCCGTCAGCTCATCCGCATATAATTCCAAATTAGATTTTATAGCAAATTTACCCGCTTGTCCATGATAATTCATAAGCAATCCGGCAATATACAATTTGACCTTGTATAACCCTTGGGATATACTATGGTTTAAAAATAGAGGTAATTAACAATGTTCCGTGATCTCATCGGCCGCTTGCGCAAAGAATGCAGCGGCGCTTTTACAACAAAACGCGTATTATCCATATTGCTGGGAACGGCAATATGCTCATTCGGCATGTACAATATCCACAGGCAAACCGGAGTTACTGAAGGCGGCGTGCTTGGCATGATATTGCTGCTGAACTATTGGCTGGGGCTACCATCCTCCCTGCTTTCCGTTTTGCTGGACGCCATATGCTATGGATTGGCTTTCAGGCGGCTGGGGCTGAGATTCCTTGTGGTATCCGGTTTTTCCACCCTTTGTTTCTCCATGTTTTTTAAGATATGGGAGCTTTTTCCGCCGGTGCTGCCAAGCTTTTACGATAAGCCCATTTTAGCGGCAGTTCTCGGAGCCCTGTTTATTGGCGCAGGCGTTGGCATAGTAATAAAAAACGGCGGCTCCTGCGGCGGCGACGATGCCCTTGCCTTGTTTATATCCGATATCACCGGCTGGCGGTTATCCAGGGCATACCTTATAACCGATTTTACTGTGCTTGCCCTTTCCCTCAGCTATATCCCCTTTGTCAGGATATTTTATTCCATAATTACGGTAACCTTGTCCTCCTCCATAATAGACCTGATACAGACGGGCGGCAGAAAAATAAAATAATCCGATGCCCCTCACACAACCTGATATATGCAAACCTCGCTTTAAGCAATAAGCGGGGTTTTTCTTTGCTATATTTGCCTGTGCCGCATTTAATTCTGAAAGAAGGCAAAGGATACCTTATGTATAAGTAAAAGTTGTGTTTGCAGGAGGGGTTCCCTCGCGGTTCAGCAGAAACAGACGTCGATTTGTAGATTCTTATTACCGATCACAGAGTTTTAAGTAAAAGAATAATGATCCCCCCGCATAGCGGGGGGTATTTCAGTTTCGGGCATAGCCCTAAT
>JAEDIC010000011.1 GCA_016292635.1 Clostridia bacterium | reverse complement strand
ACCGCTTAAGCTTTCCTGAACCACGCGACTATCGCGTGGTTTTCTATATACAAAAGCAAATTTGGCCCGTTTTCCGGGCCAAATTTGGAAGACGCACCAAAAGCGGCATATTTATTCTTCTATCTGTCCCCCTCGCTTTTCTTTCTCTTTTTGCTTCTTTTTCTTCTTTCTTTTCCCGTGAAAAGAAAGAGAAAAAGAAGATCCCCTCATTTACTTAAAGAAACAATTCCCGCCATATGTTTCGTAATAGGTGCGGGCGCTGGACCAAGTGGTGCCAAGGCGTGAGGCGCGGAAGTAAAGTATGTTGCGTGGGAGAATGGTTTTACCGCGACCGAAAACCTCTATCACGGCCTCGATGGCGCCGCTGCTGGGGCGCACGGCGCGGAGCTTGCTTTCGCTTTCAGCGGGGGAGAACTGACCGTCCTGGAATATGACCCCCTCGATGGAATTGGGATACTTGCTGCTTCTGAGGCGGTTGTAAACAACGTTTGCGACGGCAACCATGCCCTCCAGCGAGGTATATTTGGCTTCCTGATGGACAAGCTGAGCCAGCAGGTAAAGGTCCTCCGCATCGTAATAGCCCACGGCGGGCTCGCTGTATTTCTTGGAAACATAGCCACGCTGGCCCTGATACTCTATCTCGTGCCAGTCGTCGTTTTCGCCGGTAATGGTGAAGGGGGTGAAAACATCCAGCTTTTCGATAACATTGCTGTTGGTGGAGGGGGATTCACGCATATTCACGGAGGCAGTGGCGATGCCGTTATGGCGCTTTACGGAATCTATGGTAAGCACGGCGGGCACGCTTCCCTCCGCCACGAACTCGCTGGAAATATATCCGGTTTCATCGCCCACGGTCACCTGAGTCCACTCGCCGGCGGTGCCTTTTATGGTAAGCACCACCGCCTTGCTGAGGGTATCGATAACCTCAGCTTCGGTGGAGGGATGGGCGCGCATATTCACGCCGGATTTTTTTGTATACCCTTTAACCGGCTCGCAGGCCACGGTCTCGGGCAGCTTGGGGGTGGGCACAGGGGTGACTACCGGCTCAAGGTTGGGAGAAATGATTATCTCCACCACATGGCCGTCCTTCCCCGCCGGGTTATCCTCTTCCGGCAGGTCAAATATTGCTGCGGCTTCCTGCGCCTGGATGGGCTCCTCCGCTTTGCCGCAGGCAAACATGGGGAGCGCCGTTAAGCAGGCGATGGCGCATACGGCGCAGCGTGTGAATATCATCTTAAAGTGTTCCATGATATATATATTACCCTAAAAAGGCAATTTCAACAATCCTATCGGCAAATTGTCATACTTTATTTACCGGAATCAGCCGTCCACCCGAACATGAATGTGTATATCAACGCCGTTTGGCAGGTCGTCCTGATCCACATCCACCATCATGCCGGATTCCCTGAGGGCGTCTATGGCGGAGTTTACCGTATTCATAAACAGGCGGTAATCCCGCACCTGGCGAATTATCATGGGCCGGGGCGCGGCGCCGGGGCGCTTGTCGTCATACATCTTGTCCAGGGTCTTTTCCACCAGCCGCTCCGTATCCTTTACGGACAGGCCCTTATCCGCCGCGCGCTTCAGCACCGCAAGCTGTGCGCCTTCGTCCTTTATCTTCAGTATAGCCCTTGCGTGGCGCTCGGACAGGTTTGCCTGCTGCAACGCGCTCTTTACTTCCGGGGAAAGGCGCAGCAGCCGCAGCTTGTTTGCGATGGAGGACTGGCTGCGGCCCAGCCGCTCCGCCAGCGCCTCCTGGGTAAGGTTGTAATTGTTCAGCAGGGCATAGTAGCACTGGGCCTCTTCGATATAGTGAAGGTCCTCGCGCTGGAGGTTTTCTATCAGCGCCATCATGGCGGAGGATTCCTCCCTCAGCTGCTCCTCAACTATGCAGGTGACAGTTGTCATGCCGAGGGACTTGCAGGCACGCAAACGCCGCTCCCCCGCCACCAGCTCATAGCCGCCGCTGCTTCTGCGCACCACCAGCGGCTGTATCAGCCCTACCTGGCTTATGCTTTGAGCAAGCTCCCCGATTGATTCCTCGTCAAAGGTGAGGCGCGGCTGGTTCGGGTTGGGAAGTATGCTTTCTGTGGGCAGCTCCAGCAGTTTGCGCTGGGAATGGGCGATGTCAAGTGCCATGATGTGTTTCTCCTGTTGGAATTGGTTTTGTAATGGTCCGTTTTCCTTTTCTTTTTTCAGAAAAAGAAGCAAAAGCAAAGGGAGAGTATAGGTGAATGCGAAATACGACGCTTGGGCGCAATAAGAAAAGGCGAAAGGCGAAACCAAACGGCCTCATTGGCGCAAAGGAGCCTTTGCCCAGGGAAAAAACCCTGGGGGTTCGGGGGCGGAGGCTTCAACCGGATTTGGCGGCCTTTGGGGCAAACCCGAAAGAGCCTTGCGCGCAAGAGCTTCTTTCTATGGCTCCCCGGCCGTGCTGTAAGCGCAAGGCGCCATGTAACCCTCGCTCAAAATCCAATAGACCTTGAGCGAAGCTACAGCGGCTTCTTCTCCGCAGTTCCCGCCTTTCTGGGATACGCCGGGGCGGTGGGCCGCTGTTTGGTGAGGGCTATTACCGTGCGCTCGCCCCATGGTGCGGGAAAGGAATGTATCTCGGCCTCGCAGCAGAGAAGCTCCAGCGCCCGTTTGCCGGAGGCAAGCTCATCGGGGGCTTGGGGGCCCTTGTACATCAGGGACGCGCCGCCCACCTTGAGGAAGGGCACGGTGTATTCCGCAAGGGCGGATACATTTGCCACCGCCCGGGATGTGGCAATATCAAACCGCTCCCGAAGCTCGGCCCTGCGGCCTCCGTCCTCCGCCCGGGCGTGTATGCAGCGGACGTCAAGACGAAGGGCGGCGCAAAGCTCCGTAAGGAAGATTATGCGCTTGTTCAGTGAGTCCAGCAATGTGAGCTTTATGTCGGGGCGCATTATGGCAAGGGGTACTCCGGGGAAGCCTGCCCCCGTTCCCACGTCAATCACCGAGGCGTTTTCCGGTATAAGGGCCATGGGCAGCAGGCTGTCCATAAAGTGCTTCTGCGCCACCTGCAGAGGCTCGGTGATGGCGGTAAGATTCATGCGGCTGTTCCAGTCTATGAGCATATGGAAATAAGCGGAAAATTGCTCCGCCTGCCTTTCACAAATGCCGGGTATATTTCCCAGGCAATACTCTTTCATGCTAAAATCCATGGGCTTATTTCCCTTCCAGCTGCTTTAAATGTATCAGCAGCACGCCTATATCCGCGGGGGATACGCCGCTTATACGGCTGGCCTGTCCGATGTTTTTCGGGCGTATGGACGAGAGCTTCTGCCGGGCCTCAATGCGAAGGCCGTCCATAGCCATAAAGTCCAGCCCGTCCGGAATCAGCCGGGATTCCTGCTCGCGAAGTTTTTCCACCTGCCTGCGCTGCTTTTCAATGTAGCCGTCGTAATGGGCGGATATCTCCACCTGCTCCCTCGCCGCATCGGATATATCCGGCAGCGGTGCAAGGCGGGTAAGGTCCGTATAAGTTATGCCATCCCGGCGCAGCATGTCCATAAGGCGAACGTGGCTTGATACGGGGGTGCTGCCCCGCTGGGTCAGCAGCTCGTTCAGCGCCTCGGTTGGGGGAACTGTTGCGGAAAGGGCCTTTACCGCCCGCTCCATGTCCGATTGCTTTTCCATGAGCCTTGCATATCGCTCCTCGGATATAAGCCCCGTCCTTCGGCCCAGCTCGGTAAGGCGAAGGTCCGCGTTGTCCTGCCTGAGCAGCAGGCGGTATTCCGCGCGGGATGTCATCATGCGGTAGGGCTCATTTGTGCCCTTGGTGGCAAGGTCGTCCACCAATACTCCAATATACGCGTCCCCACGGGAAAGTATGAGGGGTTCCTCGCCCTTAAGGTACAGGGCGCAGTTTATGCCCGCATACAGCCCCTGTGCAGCGGCCTCTTCATAGCCGGAGCTGCCGTTTATCTGCCCGGCGAAATACAGGCCGGGAATATCCTTGCTGCCAAGGTCGGTGTTAAGGGTATTGGGGTCAATGCAGTCGTACTCTATGGCGTAGCCGGGGCGCATTATCTCGCAATGCTCAAGGCCGGATATGGAATGGAGCATAGCCACCTGAACGTCATAGGGAAGGCTGGTGGAAAGGCCCTGAACGTACATTTCCATGGTGGAAAGGCCCTCCGGCTCGATAAAAAGCTGATGCCTGTCCTTATCGGCAAAGCGCTTTATCTTATCCTCGATGCTGGGGCAGTACCGTGTGCCCGTGCCTGTGACAAGGCCGGAGTACATACTGCTTCTATGTATATTGCTGAGAATTATCTCGTGGGTGCGGGGGTTGGTGTAGGTAAGATAGCAGGGATACTGCCGCCGCTCTCCCCCGCCGCTCATAAAGGAGAACCTTGGGGAAGGAACATCCCCCTGCTGGGGCTCCATTTTGTCAAAGTCCAGGCTGCGGCGGTTTACCCGTGGGGGCGTGCCGGTTTTAAAGCGGCGCAGAACAAAGCCCAGGTCGGTCAGCGACCCGGAAAGGGAGTTTGAGCGAAGCATTCCGGAGGGGCCGCTTTCCGCAACGCTGTCGCCGATGAGTATGCGGCTTTTAAGGTATACCCCTGCGGCCACTATCGCCCCCCGGCATTTATATTCCACGCCGGACGCCACCACGCCGGACACATGGCCTCCCTCGGTAAGTATGGCTTGGCATTCCCCCATGTAAAGGTCAAGAAGGGGCTCCCGCTCCAATGCGGCCTTCATCCGTTCGTGATACCGGCGCTTGTCCATCTGGGCCCTCAAGGAATGTACGGCGGGGCCCTTGCCGGTGTTAAGCATCCGTATCTGGATAAAGGTATCGTCCGCGGCAAGGCCCATTTCCCCGCCCAATGCATCCAGCTCCCGCACAAGGTGTCCCTTTGAGGTGCCCCCTATTGCGGGGTTGCAGGCCATCAGCGCAACGCTGTCAAGGTTCATGGTGAGACAGAGGGTCTTAAGGCCCATTCGGGCGCAGGCAAGCGCCGCCTCGCACCCTGCGTGCCCGGCGCCAAGTACCGCAACGTCGTATTCCCCTGCGATGTATCTTGCCATGGATCTGTCCTTTCCGATAAATTCAAACTAATTATAGCAAATATGCGGGTGTTTGGGAAATAATTATTTCATTTCCCCGGAGCGCGGCATGGAAAAGGGCTTTTTCTTTTTGTTTTCACGGAAAAAGAAAAGGAAAAGCCAAGGTATGGCTTGATTATTGAATAAGCCTCCTTGGCGTACTTTCCAAATCTGGCAGAAAGGGACCGCAGGAAAAAACACGCAAAACGGTTCTCCCTGCGCAAAGGCCGGCGCCCGGACGCCATTGGGGGCGCCCCCCGCCCGTAAACCTGCCGCTAAAAACCATTAAAGAATATTCACAAAATCTGCATAATTATAATAGTAATAAAACCCTTTCTTCTTATTATAATAAACGCCTTGAAGAAAAGCCGGTTTTATGATAAAATTATTTGGTAAAAATATTGAAAAAGGGGCGGCTTTGCGCCATGCAGATAGACCGGCTGCGCCTCAGCCAATACCGCAATTATACCACGCTGGATATGCGTCCCGGCCCCGGTATAAACGCCATACTGGGGGACAACGCCCAGGGCAAGACCAACGCCGCGGAGGCCGTGTTCCTCTGCGCCTTCGGACGGTCTCACCGCACCGCCAGGGACGCCGAGCTTATCACGGGGGGGTGCGCCGGGGGATACGTTGGGGTGGATATCACCAATAACACCGGCACGCATACCATCGAGATCAGGCTGCGGGACGGGGAACGAAAAAAGATATACATCGACCGCCAGCTTGCCGCAAAGACCGGGGAGCTTATGGGCCATCTCAATGTGGTCATGTTTGCCCCGGAGGACCTTTCCATAGTAAAGGACGGCCCTGCGGAGCGGCGGCGGTTTATGGATATGGAGATAAGCCAGACCCACCCCTCCTATTTTTACAACCTGCAGCGATACAACGCCGCGTTGCGCCAGCGCAACGCCCTCCTGAAGGAGCAGATACCCCCGGAGGCGGAAATGCTTGAACTGTGGGAGCAGCAGCTTGCCGCGCTGGGTCAGGAGATAATGATAGAGCGATACGACTTTATCGACGGCCTTTCCACCATTGCCTACGATCTGCATAAGAGCATATCCGGCGGCAAGGAGGCCCTTGAAATAGCCTATGAGCCCAACCTTAAGGCGGAGGGGGATATATACTCACAGCTGATGGAGGCATTGCGCCGCTCAGCCGCCGAAGATGTGCGCAGGGGCTTCACCACCGTCGGCCCGCACAGGGACGATATCGCAATATCCCTTTCCGGCGCCGACCTTCGCACATACGGCTCACAGGGGCAAAAGCGCACCGCCGCATTATCCCTGAAGCTGTCCGAGCTTACTTTCCTTCGGGAAATGAAGGATGAACCCCCGGTATTGATACTGGACGACGTATTGAGCGAGCTGGACGACAGCCGCCAGCAGATGCTGATGGAAACAATGCAGCAATGCCAGTGCTTCCTCACCTGCACCTCCCTTGAGGGGATAAAGCGGGCGGGGCTTACGGATATAAAAGTTTTCCGCTGCGAAAAGGGCAGCATTGTGGAGGAATGATGTACATACATATCGGCGGGGACAGATCCCTGGACGAGGACGATATACTTTTTATGCTGCCAAGAAAGACCGTGGTATCCTCCTATGATACCCGCCGGGCCATTGGGGCCCTTATAGGCGGCGGCAGGATAACCTCCCTGCCCGGAGGAGGCGAAACATACGTTGTATGCGCCGGGGAACGGCCTGCGGTGTATGCTTCGCCGGTGTCCAGCGTGGTTTTGGCCAGGCGGGGTATGTAGAGCGCTTTGCCAGGAGGCCGCGGGACGGCAGCGGGGTGGGAATTCGGGCAGATGATGGACAGAACGCTATTGCGGCGGCAGTAAGCCGGGGCGGCATGATTCATCTGCGCACACCGTCTGAACCAACCCTCGCCTTATCTTTCCAACGCAAATTTGGCCCGTCTTCCGGGGCAAATTTTGGGGGTGCACAAAAGTAACTTATACCGTATTAACCCATACCCGCGTTTTTCTTTCTCTTTTTGCTTCTTTTTATTCTTTCTTTCCCGGTGAAAAGAAAGAGAAAAAAGGATAACCCAAACAAATAAACCAAAAAGCAGGTACAACAATGGAACAGAACAACCACAGCAGCTACGAAGCCAGCGAAATACAGGTACTGGAAGGCCTTGAGGCGGTAAAGCGCCGCCCCGGAATGTACATAGGCTCAACGGATGTGCGGGGACTGCATCATCTGGTTAAGGAGCTGGTGGACAACGCCATAGACGAGGCCATCGCCGGCTACTGCACCCATGTGGAGATAACCATACATGAGGACAGCTCGGTAAGCGTTGCGGACAACGGCAGGGGCATCCCGGTGGGTATGCATGAAAAGATGGGCAAATCCGCGCTGGAGGTTGCCCTTACCGTGCTGCACGCAGGGGGCAAATTCGGCGGCTCCGGCTACAAGGTATCCGGCGGATTGCACGGCGTGGGTCTTAGCGTTGTAAACGCGTTGTCCGAGAGGCTTATCGCCGAGGTGCGCAGGGACGGCATAGTATACCGACAGGAATACCGGGAGGGGGATCCCCTTACGGACGTTCGGCAGGTGGGCACATACGATGGATCCATGGGCTCCGGCACCACCATAACCTTCCTCGCAAACGATAAGATATTCGATTCATTGGAGTATAACTTCGATACCCTCAAGGGCCGTATGCGGGAGCTTGCCTTCCTGAATAAGGGCGTGCGCATAACCTTAACGGACAGGCGGGCGGAGCCTGAGCTCAGCCGCAGCTTCTGCTACGAGGGGGGCATAGTCTCCTTCGTGGAGCATCTCAACAAGAGCAAGGACGTGCTGCACGATGAGGTAATGTACTTTGAGGGCAGCCGCAACCAGCCTGAAAAGGAGCAGGTGGCAACGGTTGAGGTTGCCATGCAGTACAACTCGGACTATAACGAGAGCGTATTCACATTCGCAAACAACATAAACACCGGAGAAGGGGGCAGCCATCTGGCGGGCTTCAGGTCCGCCCTGGTCCGCAGCATAAACGACTACGCCCGCAAGTATAAGATACTCAAGGACGGCGACGCCAACCTTTCCGGCGAGGACGTGCGCGAGGGCCTTACCGCCATAATCAGCGTAAAGCTGGTTGAGCCCCAGTTTGAAGGCCAAACCAAGACAAAGCTGGGCAACGCCTACATACGCGCCCTTGTGGACAACATCGTGGGCAACGGCCTTGCGTTTTACCTTGAGGAGCATCCTCAGGTTGCCAGGCAAATAATAGACAAGTGCCTTACCGCCTCCCGGGCAAGGGAAGCTGCCCGCAAGGCAAGGGAGCTTACCCGGAGAAAGACCGCCCTGGACAATACTTCCCTGCCCGGCAAGCTTGCGGACTGCAACAGCAGCGACCCCGCCCTCTGCGAGATATTCATAGTTGAGGGAGATTCCGCAGGCGGTTCCGCCAAGATGGGCCGAAATCCCGAGTATCAGGCGATCCTGCCCCTCAGGGGGAAAATACTCAACGTTGAAAAGACCCGCCTGGACAAGATGCTTGCCAATAACGAGATCCGCGCCATGATAACCGCGTTCGGCGCGGGTATCGACAGCGAGTTTGACGACAGCAAGCTCCGCTATCACAAGATCGTCTGCATGACGGATGCCGACGTGGACGGCAGCCATATTCGCATACTGCTGCTGACCTTCTTCTATCGCCATATGCGCCCCCTAATAGAGAAGGGCTATGTATACGTTGCTCAGCCCCCCCTCTATCGCATCACCCGGGGCAAGAATATATGGTACGCCTATTCCGATGAGGAGCTGGAAAATACCCTCCGTGAGATAGGCCGCGATCCCAAGCCCCTTATCAACCGCTACAAGGGCCTTGGCGAGATGAACCCGGATCAGCTGTGGGAAACCACCATGGACCCGGACAACCGCATCATGCTGCAGGTGCGGCTGGAGGACGCCATAAGGGCGGATGAGATATTCTCTACACTGATGGGTGATAAGGTTGAGCCCCGTAAGGAGTTTATTGAGCAGAACAGTAAGCTGGTGACGGACTTAGACGTGTGATGAGTGTTCTTTTCTGAAGAAAGGAGCCAAAAAATGCCTTAGACTTACATCCTTTTCACCTGATGCGGCCATGGTAAAACAGCGGCATCAGGCGCAAAGGAAAAAGGCTAAGGCAAAGGATCGCATACCGGGCATTATTTGGCTTCGGCTGCGCCGGCGCAGGCGGGAAGGGGCGTCAGCTCCAGCGCCACGGACTGCTCACGGTACATGCTCTCAAGCTCCCAAAAGCCATCGCCTGAGACATCGAGCTCCTCTGACTTTTGGACGTCCCATTCGCCCGTCTGATTGTGATAAAGGCCGATCTCCTGAAAATTCTCATCCTTTTCATAGGTGAAGTAGTAATCCTCACAGATGAGGTTGGTCCCTTCCGGGCTGAGATGATATATGGTGAGCATACTGTAGAGCGCTCCGCCGGAGCCGATGTTGAGGAAGCGGCCTTCCCCCAGCCACTGGAAGCTGTTGCGTGACCAGCCCGTAAGAAAAGCGACAGGCCCGTTCTCATCGCAGGTGTAGCCGTTGAAAACAACGCCCGCTCCCTGCGTACCGGCATAGTCCTCGTTGGTACCGATCAGCAGCTCAGGGATACCGTCGCCGCTGATGTCGCGGAGCATATAGCCCACGCTGGCAGGCTCCGCCTGACCTGCCATCTCAAAGATGCCTACCATATCATACGGGTCGTATGAGTAGTCGAAATCCTCATCATTGCCAAGGCAGAGTATATTGTAGGCCGTATCCAGAACGGGGGCATAAACGCTGAGATAGTCTATATCCTCTACCTGCGGGGCGTCCGGCTCCTGCGCCGGAGTCTCCTCGGCCTTTTCGCCTGTAAATTTAGCCGCATCTATTTCAATGGCAGGCGCTGCCGGTGCCGCCTTACAGCCGGGAAGGAATGCCAAAAGCATACAGACTGCAAGCAGCGCAGCGGTAGTTTTTTTAGTCATGGTGACCTCCTTTACTTGTACTGGTATTTTTTATCATTATATAAGCAGGCGCGCCGCCGGTCAACGGGCCGATTCGCAATGACAGAACGCTTCTTATTTCTTCGCGGGCCAAAAGGCGCAGCCGTTGCGCGGCTTTTCGGATAAGGCGACCGAAGCGGCTTATACCGCAATAACCTATAAACCCTATCTTGTTTTTCTGCTTCTTTTTCTCTTTCTTTTCATGGAAAAGAAAGGAAAAGAAAGAGAAAAAGAAAAACGCCAACTACCCCCCAACCCTCACAAAGGAGCACAACAATGGACGACATCAACATGAACCCCAGAATAAAGCCGCTGGACATTGAGCAGGAAATGAAGAAATCCTTCATTTCTTACGCCATGGCGGTAATCATAAACAGGGCGCTGCCCGACGTGCGGGACGGCCTTAAGCCGGTTCACAGGCGCATACTGTATTCCATGGGGGAACAGGGCTTTACCCCGGATAAGCCTTTCCATAAATCCGCCCGTATAGTAGGCGACGTACTGGGTAAATATCACCCCCACGGCGACAGATCTGTTTACGATGCGATGGTGCGCCTGGCTCAGGATTTCAACACCAGATATATGCTGGTGGAAGGACAGGGCAACTTCGGCAGCGTGGACGGAGACTCCGCCGCGGCAATGCGATATACTGAGGCCCGGCTTTCCAGGATGAGCCTTGAAATGCTGGCGGACATAGAGAAAAACACCGTGGACTTCGGGCCGAACTTTGACGAGACCCTTCAGCAGCCATTGGTGCTTCCCTCCCGCTATCCCAATCTTCTGGTAAACGGCAGCAACGGCATAGCCGTTGGCATGGCCACAAATATACCTCCCCATAACCTTGGGGAGACTATCGACGCATACGTTGCGCTCATAGACAATCCGGATATATCCGTTGAGGAGATAATGACCTATCTCCCCGGTCCTGACTTCCCCACCGGCGCCATGATAATGGGCACGTCCGGCATCCGTCAGGCGTACCGCACGGGCAGGGGCAAGGTTGTGGTCCGCGCCCGCGCCGAGATAGAGCCCATGGCAAACGGCAAGAGCCGCATAGTCGTTACGGAGCTGCCCTATCAGGTGAACAAGGCAAGGCTGGTTGAGAAGATCGCCGAGCTGGTTCACGAAAAGCGCATCGAGGGAATCACCGGATTGCGGGACGAGAGCAACCGCAACGGCATGAGGGTGGTTATCGAAATAAAGAAGGATGTTAACGCCAACGTGGTGCTGAATCAGCTTTATAAGCACACTCAGCTTCAGGATACTTTCGGCGTTATTATGCTGGCCCTTGTGGACGGCGAGCCAAAGGTGCTGAACATAAAGGAAATGCTGTATCACTATCTCCGCTTCCAGGAGCAGGTGGTAACCCGCAGAACTCAATACGACCTTGAAAAGGCAAGGGAGCGGCTGCATATATTGGAAGGCCTGCTGATAGCCCTGGCCAATATCGACGAGGTCGTTGATATAATCAAAACCTCCAAGACCTCCGCCGAGGCAAAGGCAAGGCTGAACGAGCGCTTTGGCCTTACGGATAAGCAGAGCCAGGCAATACTGGATATGCGTCTGGGCCGGCTGACCGGCCTTGAGCAGGAAAAAATTCAGGCGGAGCGGGACGGCCTTGTGGAAACCGTGGCCTATTATGAGAGCATACTGGCAGACGAGAGCAAGCTGCTGGGCATAATAAGGGATGAGATACTTGAGGTGCGCCGCAAGTACGCAGACCCCCGCCGCACCGAGATAGCGCCCCTTACCGACGATATAGAGCTGGACGACATCATACAGCCTGAGGATATGGCCGTAACCCTGACCCACTTTGGCTTTGCGAAGCGCACCTCCATGGACACCTACCGCGCCCAGAACAGGGGCGGCAGGGGCGTTACGGGGCAGACCACCCGTGAGGAGGATTTCGTGGAGCATCTGTTTAGCTGCAATACCCACGATGAGATAATGTTCTTCACCAACATGGGCAGGGTGTTCCGCATCAAGTGCTACATGATACCCGAGGCGGGCAGGGCCGCAAAGGGCACCGCCATAGTGAACCTCCTTGATCTGAGAGAGGGCGAAAAGGTGACCGCCATGTTCCCGGTAAGCGACGAAGGCAAGTACCTTATGCTTGCCACCCGCTATGGCGTTATAAAGAAGACGCCCATGGATGAATTTGAAAACATCCGCAAGGGCGGCATGATAGCCCAGAGCCTGAGGGATGGGGACGAGCTTATCGCCGCAATGCTCACAGGCGGCGAGGACGACATACTGGTTGGCACAAAGAAGGGCAAGTGCATACGCTTTAGCGAGGAGGACGTTCGCCCCATGGGCCGCGCCGCAACGGGCGTGCGCAGCATAATGCTCAGCGAGGACGACGAGGTCGTAAGCGCCGAAAAGGTCATTCCCGGCGGCAGCGTGCTGGCAATATCCGAGCTGGGCATGGGCAAGCGCACAAACGAGGAAGAATACCGTCCCCAGGGCAGGGGCGGCAAGGGCATAATCGCCATGGCGATAACCGAGCGCACAGGGGATCTGGTGTGCATGAAGATGGTAACGGATGATGAGGACATAATGCTCATCTCCTCCGAGGGCACAATAATACGCCTGCCTGCGGGCCAGATATCCGTCATTTCCAGAAATACCCAGGGCGTAAGGCTGATGCGCACGGATGACAGGGTATCCGGCGTGGCCATAGTGCCCCACGCGGAGCCTGAGGAGGAAACGGCTGAGGAATAACCGAATATTGCTTGAGCGAAAGGCGGAAAATGCTTTTCGCTCATATTTTCTCCGGCGGCGCGGGAGTATCCCTCAGTCATGACGGCGCTTCTCCTGAAAGCGAACCATCGCGCTCCGCGCCAACGCGTTGCGGGATGATATTATTGCTGAACATCCTCATCACCCCCCAGGCACAGCCTTGGGGTTCGGATAGAAGGTATATGAGTCGCGCCTCCGCTGCCCCGCCCAAAAACGAATTTGGCTTCCCAATGAGACCAAATGTGGAAAGTGGTATAAAGCGGCTTATTTGGAATTAATCTATACCCACGCTTTTTTTATCTTTTTGCTTCTATTTCTCTTTCTTTTCCCGGGAAAGGAAAGAGAAAAAGAAGACCAACCACGCAAAGGAGCGCCATCATGATAACCACCATAGAACAACTTGCGCAGGCCTTCCGCGCCGAGGGCAGCACCCTGTACGGCATAGGGGGTATGGTGCGCAATCCGCTGCTGGGCCTGCCGGTAAGCGACTATGACATCTGCTCTGACATGGCGCCGGAGCGGGTAAAAGCCCTGGCCGTGGAGGGGGGCATCGCCGTATCCGGCGCAGGAGAGCAGCTTGGCATGGTGGAGCTGCGGGTGGGAGATATTATATGTCAGCATACTACTTTCCGCCGGGAAAGCTACGGCGATGGAGGAAATCACAGGCCGAATCATGTGGAGTTTACGGATGATTTGACGAAAGACGCCGCTCGCAGGGATTTTACAGTCAACACACTATATGTCAACATACTGACAAATGAGATAATAGACCCCTTTGGCGGGCTTGCGGATATTGAGAAAAAGGTCCTTCGAGGGGTAAAAAAAGACACCATGAGCCGGGACGGAGTAAGGATACTGCGCATGGTGCGCTTCGCTGCAGAGCTGGGCTTTGCTATAGAGCCGGATACATTTGCCGCCGCAAAGGCGGGGGTTGAGGGGCTAAGGGATATATCCCCGCAATGGATACGCAGCGAGCTGAACAGGATACTGCTTTCAGACGCAAAGTACGGCAACCACGGCCTTGTGGGGGCGCTGGAGCAGCTTGAGGAGCTGGGGGCGCTGGATATAATTCTGCCGGAGGTCACCGAGGGCCGGGGCGTGGGCCAGCGAAGGGAATACCATAAATACGACGTGATGAACCACCTTTTCCATGCGGCGGCATTCGCCCCGGCGGAGCTGGAGCTGCGCCTGGCCGCCCTGCTTCACGACATAGGCAAGCCTGAATCACTCAATACAACGGGGCGCATGTATATGCATGACAAGATAGGGGCGGAAAAGGCGGAAGGGGTGCTGAAGCGGCTATGCTATCCCGCGTCTGCGGCGCAGAGGGTAAAGGAGCTTGTGCGCCATCATATGTATGACCTTCGGGGGGAGGCCAGGGAGGCCACCCTGCGGGTATGGATGGTGCTGCGGGGCCGGGACACCGTGCGGGGGCTTATCGCCCTGCGCCGCGCGGATGTATTGGGCAGCGGCATTGAGACGGGCCCCGTGGCAACGGCGGACAGATGGGAGCGGGTGCTTATGGATATGGAGCGCCGGGGGGCGCCCTTTTCGGAAAAGGAGCTGGCGGTGACCGGGGCGGATATAATGGAAGCCCTTTCCATACCCGCGGGACCGAAGGTGGGCAGCGTAAAGGCGGGATTGCTTTTGCACTGCGCCCGTGTTCCGGAGGACAACAGGCGGGATAAGCTGCTTAAAATCGCCCGGGATTTGGTAAACAATTCATGACAAATGGGGAATTTATTGCATATATGCTTGCAATGACGGCAGAAAAAATGTAGAATAAACTGATTATTCATGACAATGCCGCCGGAGGAGGCTTTTCTTCGGCGATAGGAGGATATACAGTTGAGTATAATGCTTGAGGTAAAGAAGTTCATCAATTCCGAGTATATCGGACAGTTCGTCGATATAGAGCTGCCCATAGAGGCCCCTGCCCCCAAGCCGGAAAAAAAGGAAAAGAAGCCCAGGAAGAACAAGGCACGCAAGGGCCGCCGGGATTATGACGATTATGACGATATCGAAGCGGAACTTGACCGGGAGGAACGGGAGGAAATGGGTCTCCCCCCCCTGCCCGAGCATGACGACGATGAGGATGACTACCGGGAGGACTATCACAGGGAGCCCGAGGGCCCTTCCTATGAGCGTATACGCATACACTACGTTGAGGAGGGCAACGGCGAGCCTCTTATTTTGGTACACAGCGTATCCCAGTCCATATACACCTGGCGCAATATATTCAGCCGCCTTAGCCTTAATTACCGGGTCATCGCCCTTGACCTGCCCGGTCACGGCTACTCCTCCCGTCCTGAAAATTTCTCCTATACAATAGAAGAACAGGCTCAGGTGCTGGAGCTGTTCATGGACGCCATAAACATACAGTCCGCCCATATAATGGCCTTCTCCATGGGCTCCGCATATGCCCTGCAGATGGCTATGGACAATCCGGAGCGCATAGGCAAGATGGTGCTCATCGCCCCCGGCGGAATGTCTCCCGAAATGCCCATGCCCATCAAAATGCTGGACAGCAGCCTTTTCGGCAGCGTGGCCGCCATGCTGTACGGTATGCGCACCGTGGAAAAGGTGCTCTCCGAGTGCTTCTTTGACCTTACCCGCACAATGAGTCCCGAGGTGGTAAGCGAATATTATAAGACCATTTCCGACCGTGACTCCCGCCGCGCGCTCAGGGAATCCTTCCATAACCACGAGGACGAGTCCATCATAAACCGCCTCCGCTCCCTTGAAACGCCCGTGCTGATGCTTCAGGGCTCCGAGGACAAGTGGCGCACCGCCGAAAACACCGAGCTGTATCACGCCGCAATGCCCTTTGCGGGCTTCGCCACCATCCGCAACGCCGGTCACCTTCTCCATGAGGAAAAGCCCGAGCGTGTTATCGCCGCCCTGCTGGAATATATTCCCGCTATACAGCCCGAGGTGTAAGGACTTTTCTCTCTTCTCTTCTTTTCTTTTTCCTTTTCGGGAAAAGAAAAGGAAAAGGGTTAAAAAACAGTTATCCTATATAAAAATATCCGGACGGGCAGCCGATGCTGCCCGCCCGGTGTTTTTTATGAAGTTCCCATTAATGGACCACTTTTTTTATCTACCCCTCCCTCTCGCTTTTCTTTCACTTTTAGCTTCTTTTTTTCTTTCTTTTCTCGTGAAAAGAAAGAGAAAAAGAAGACCTCACCCCCAACCCTTTTTATCCAAAAAGCAAAACCGGCCTCATACAGAGGCCGAATCTTAAAAAAACACTAAAGCATAATATTCAGGGAAAAAGAAGGCCGTATGCCAAATAGCTTACTTTTCTACTCTCTCTATATCCGCGCCCAGCGCCTTGAGTTTTTGCTCAATAAACTCGTATCCGCGGTCAATAAAGTGTATCTGCTTGATGGTGCTGGTACCCTCGGCAGCCAGGGCCGCAACGATGAGGGCGGCGCCTGCTCTAAGGTCGCTTGCGCAAAGGGGGGCGCCGTATAGCTTTTCCACTCCTTCTATCATGGCGGTGCGGGCGTTAAGCTGGATATTTGCGCCCATTTTCGCCAGCTCCGGCACATGGTTGAATCTGTCCTCAAATATGTTTTCCACAATGAAGCTGTTGCCCTTGGCGGTGGCAAGGAATGCCATCATGGGCTGCTGCAGGTCCGTGGGGAAGCCGGGGTAAGGCAGTGTTTTTATATTTACCGCGCGGGGGCGCTTGTCGGCGGTAACACGGATGAAGAACTCCCGTCCGTCGTCGCCCTCGGTAACGGAGACGCCGCTCTCCATGAGCTTGGCGGATATGGCTTCAAGGTGGGTGGGGATCACGTTATTTATCACCACGTCTCCCCCGGTGGCAGCGGCGGCTATCATGAATGTGCCCGCCTCTATCTGATCCGGAATCACGGCATAGGTGCAGCCGTGGAGCCTGCGCCCGCCCTGTATGCGGATAACGTCTGTGCCTGCGCCCTTTACGTTTGCGCCCATCATATTAAGGAAGTTTGCCACGTCAACCACATGGGGCTCCTTGGCGGCGTTGGCGATTATGGTATTGCCCTCTGCCCCAACGGCAGCCAGCATTATGTTTATTGTGGCGCCGACGCTTACCACGTCAAGGTATATTTCCGCACCGATAAGCCTTTCGGCGGAGGCCTTTACAGCGCCTCCCTGTATAACTATATCCGCGCCAAGGGCCTTCATGCCCTTTATATGCTGGTCTATGGGCCGCTGGCCTATGGCGCAGCCGCCGGGAAGGGCGATCTCCGCCCTTTTATACCGGCCCAGCAATGCGCCGAGGAGGTAGTAAGACGCCCGGAGCGAGCTTACCATTTCACCGGTCACGCTGTAGCTGCTGATGCCGGAAGGGTCCAGCCTGAGGCTCCCGTCCGGGGTATGCTCCACCCCCGCCCCCATGCTTTGGAGTATCTCCTCAACTATGCGCACGTCCTCAATGGCAGGCAGATTTTCCAGCAGGCAGCTTTCGCCGCAAAGAATAGCGGCGGGTATTATGGCCAATGCGGCGTTCTTTGCGCCGCTGATGGTCACTGCGCCTTCAAGGCGCTTTCCGCCGTTAATTTTATAATACGCCATGTTATCTCCATATGTCACTTGTCGGGGCCCCGCCCCCGCAGATATTTATCGGCTTACACCTTTAACTTTTTAATTATACTATTCAAACCCCGCTTTGTACAGCATAAAAACCTGATACCCCATATGAGGAAGGGGTATTTTCCCATTGCGGAACGGGTGGCGCGGATTGGTTATCCGGGGCGAAAACGCAGCGCTGTCGGGGGTAAGGGGATACCCCGGCAAGCTGCCGCCAAAATTAAAAAAGCGGGGGTCATTTGCCCTCCGCCCAGTTCATATGCCGCTTTATTGCGCTAAAAGTTTCCTCGCTGATAACGTGCTCTATTCGGCAGGCGTCCTCCGCGGCGATGGATTCATCCACCCCAATGGCAGTAAGCATCCTGGCAAGCACCGTGTGCCGGGTGTACATGGTTTCCGCAACCTCCCGGCCTGCGTCGGTAAGGGTAAGGGCGCCCTCCCCATCCGACGTAACATAGCCGTTCTTTTTAAGTATGCTCATGGCGCGGCTGACGCTGGGCTTTGAATAGCCCAGGCGCTCACCAACGTCTATTGCCCGCACAGTGGGGCGGGATTTGGAGAGGACATATATGGTTTCCAAATACATTTGTCCGGATTCGCGTAATGACATAGGCGCTTTTTCTCCGTTGATAAGTTCCATAATAATAGCACAGGGCCGTGAGAAATTCAAGCCGAATGGCGGGCATGGAAAAATTTAAACAATTGTGCTTGACAAAAACCGCGGGTGGGTTTAATATACCTGTAGTTAGCTAACGCTAACCAACGCTGAGGGTTCGCCGGCATTCGGCAGATTCTCCGTATTATCTCAACAAAAGTCAGGTGAAGACAATGACGCTGCTAAGCGCCCTGGAGGGCAAGGAATACATTATTAAGGAAGTAAACACCCGGGACCGGGAGCTGGATACTTTCCTGTTCTCCCTGGGTTGCTATGAGGGAGAGCCCATCACCGTGGTCTCCCGCCTTAAGGGGGGCTGCGTAGTTTCCATAAAGGACGGGCGCTATACTATAGACAACCAGTTGGCGGAGTCCATCGCCGTCGGATAGGCGGCGTTTTTTTTCTCACAATAAGTTAGCATAGGGTAACCACGAGGGCCCTTGAAATATCATTAAAATCCACAGGAGGAATATTATGAGAATCGCACTGGCGGGCAACCCAAACAGCGGCAAGACCACCATGTACAACGCCCTTACCGGTCGCAACGAAAAAGTTGGCAACTGGGCGGGAGTTACCGTGGGGAAAAAAGAGCATTCCATTAAAAAGGCGCTTTGCGGCGAGGCCGACCTTATCGCCGTGGACCTCCCCGGCGCATACTCCATGTCTCCCTTCACCTCAGAAGAGAGCATAACCAGCAGCTATGTACGCAATGAGCGTCCCGACGCCATAATCAACATAGTTGACGCCACCAACCTTAGCCGCAGCCTGTTCTTTACCACACAGCTGCTGGAGCTTGGCGTTCCCCTGGTGGTGGCCCTCAATAAGAGCGACATAAATGAAAAAAAGGGAACCGAGATTGATGCCGCCGCCCTTTCAAAGGCTCTGAACTGCCCGGTGGTGAAAACCGTATCCACCAGCGGCGCGGGCCTTGAGGCCGTTGTTTCCGCCGCGGCGGCCCTCCTTGGCAGCGAGCAGCGGGCGCCCTATATTCAGGGAGACACTGACCTTACCGACAAGGCGGACGTGGAAGCCGCGGACAAAAAGCGCTTTGATTTTGTAAAGGGCATAGTTGAAAGGGTTGAGAAGCGCAGGGTGCTCACCCGTGAGCGCGGCAGCCAGGATAAGCTGGATGATATCCTTACCAACCGTTGGCTTGGCATTCCCATATTCGCGGCGGTAATGTTCCTTGTGTTCCAGATATCCCAGGTATGGGTAGGACCCCCCATTGCGGACGCTCTGGTTGGGTGGCTGGAAGGTTTCCAGGACTGGGTGGGCGGCCTTATGGAAAACGCCTCCCCCTTCCTCTCCGCCCTGCTTGTTGACGGCGTTATGGGAGGCGTTATAGCCGTAATCGGCTTCCTGCCCCTGGTAATGGTAATGTACTTCCTGATTGCCCTTCTGGAGGATTCCGGTTACATGGCCCGCGTATCCGTGGCGCTTGACCCTATCTTCAAGAGGGTGGGTCTTTCCGGCAAGTCCGTAATACCCTTTGTTATAACCATCGGCTGCGCCATACCGGGCATCATGGCAAGCCGCACCATACGCAGCGAGCGTGAGCGCAGGGCCACCGCAATGCTGGCCCCCTTCATGCCCTGCGGCGCGAAGATCCCCGTTATCGCCCTTTTTGCAGGCGCGTTTTTTGATAACGCGGGCTGGGTAAGCTTTGCAATGTACTTTACCGGTATCGCGCTTATCTTCCTCTGCGCGCTCCTTGTAAACAGGATAGCGGGTTACAAGGCCAGAAAGTCCTTCTTCATCATAGAGCTGCCGGAGTATAAGGCCCCCAGCCTCCGTAGGGCGTTCATGTCCATGTGCAGCCGGGGCTGGGCCTATATTGTAAAGGCCGCCACCATCATACTGCTGTGCAACACTGCCGTGCAGATAATGCAGACCTTCGACTGGAGCTTCCGCCTGGCAGAGTCCGCCGACAGATCCATACTGGCCTCCATTGCCGGCCCCTTCGCCTATCTGCTGGTACCCATAGCGGGCGTGGCGAGCTGGCAGCTTGCCGCCGCCGCCGTTACCGGCTTTATCGCTAAGGAAAACGTTGTGGGTACGTTGGCTGTATGCTTTGCGGGGCTTGAGAACCTTATCGACACCGAGGAGCTTGCCATGCTGGAGGGCGCCGGGGCGGAGATAGCGGGCGCAATGGCAATCACAAGGGTGGCGGCCCTTGCGTACCTGATGTTTAATTTATACACTCCCCCATGCTTTGCGGCCATAGGCGCAATGAACTCCGAAATGAAGAGCGGAAAGTGGCTCTGGGGCGGCATAGGACTGCAGCTTATGGTGGGCTTCACCGTTGGCTTCGTTGTATATCAGGCCGGCACCATCATCACCACAGGCAGCGTTGGCGCCGGGTTCCTCCCTGGTCTCGCTGGGGTCATCGGGATGGCCGCTGCGGTGATATGCCTTATAAGGCAAACAGACAGACGGCTTAAGAGGGAATATGCACTGGCAGGTAAGTAAAAAATGACGGATATAATCATCATTGCAGTAGTTGCGGTAATCGTGGGCCTGACGGCAGGCTATGTTCGCAAGGCCAGGAAGAACGGCGTTAAGTGCATAGGCTGCTCCGCCGGCAGCAAGTGCTCAGGCAATTGCAGTGGCTGCTCCGGCTGCAATTCACATCAATAAGCAATTTCCCGTTTATATGTTTCTCCATAAGCAAACCCGTGAAAAGGCAGAGGCGGCAAATCTCTGCCTTTCAGCCTGTCGAAAAAGTGGCGTTGCGCCGCTTTTTGGAGGGTTACATGGCTCTTTTGCGCCTACGGCACGGCCGGAGAGCCGCGCAAAGAAACCCTTGCCGCGCAAGGTTTACGGGGATTTGCCGCACAGGCCGCCAAATCCGATTGAAGCATCTGGGGGCCGCGGCCCCCTGCCGCCCATAAGGGGTTGTGCGGCAGACTGGCAGGAACAGCTTAACTGCCTTTGTCTGCGCCGGGGCTCTCATTTTCCTTTTTTCGGGAAAAGAAAAAGAAAGGCTATGGAAAAAGAAACGGTATCTGGTATAAGAAAACCCATCGGCGCAGCCCGGAAAACCGCTCATCAGGGGCGGTTTTTTGGTATTAATCAGGGGAGCGGACAGAAGAAAAAGTTGTATGGTTTGTTAAGTTTTCGTGTACAGTTGGCGAAATGGGCATAATTGTGATAGAATAACAATGCTTGTAGGCGATAACCAATTTTAAGTAAGGATAGATAAACTTTGAGAAAGAAACGGATAACTTCATTGCTGGTGAGCGTAGTGCTGCTGGCGATGCTTATAGTATTCATGACACAGCTGGAGGCGGGCGAAAACACCGCTCCGGTGGACGCATTGCGCCTCAATGAGATAATGCTCAGCAACAAGGGTTCTGTGCCGGATGGCAGCGGAGATTATCCGGACTGGATAGAACTGTACAACGGCGGGACAAGCTCCGTGGACATCACGGGCTTTGGACTGAGCGACAGCCTCCTGGAGGGGCCAAAGTTCGTATTCCCCACGGGCACCGTATTGGAGCCCGGAGACTTTGTGGTTGTATGGTGCTCCGGCAACGCGTCGGATGAGACGCACGCTCCCTTCAAGATAAACGCCGAGGAGGAGGCGGTGCTGTTTGATTCCTCCGCAAGGGTGCTGGACAGCGTGGACCTTATGGCGGTGGAAACGGGATACACCCTTTCCAGGCAGAGCGACGGCACATGGACGGCGATGAAACCCAGCCCCGGCTTTGAAAACAGCGAGGCGGGCATAGCCGCATACGAGGCGGAGCTTATGTCCACTGAGGACATGGGCCTGTATATCAATGAATTCATGGCCTCAAACGCCACGACCGTATTGGACGGCTACGGCGTGTATTCCGACTGGATAGAGATATACAACTCCACTTCCCAGGAGATAGACCTTTCCGGCTTCGGCGTCAGCGACAGCATTTCCCAGCCCATGAAGTACCGGCTGCCCGAGGGCGCAAAAATAGCTGCCGGCGGATACCTTGTGATATTCTGCTCCGGCAACGAGGGGTTTATCGGGGACGAGCTGCACGCTCCCTTTGGTTTAAGGGCATACGGTGAGGACGTGGTGATTTCCTCCGCAAATGGGCGCATAGTAGACAGCTTCTCCTATTCACGCATGGAGGCGGACGTATCCATGGCAAGGACGCCGGACGGCACGGGCGAGTTTGCCCAATGCTCCCAGCCCACCCCCGGCTACCCAAATACATCCGCCGGCTATGAGGCGTTTTCCCAGGCAAACAGGCTGCCCCTTTCCGGAGTGTATATATCGGAATTCGGCAGCGCGTATGGCAGCCAGAGCTACGACTGGGTGGAGCTGTATAACTCCACGTCCCAAGCCGTTACCCTTACCGGCTACGGCCTTACCAATAACCCCGGCAATCCTGCCAAGTGGGTGTTCCCGGATACCACCATCGGCGCGGGACAGTACCTGCTGCTCCAATCCCAGGGCGACAGCTCCGGGCAAAAAAAAAATACTGCCCGTTTGAATTTCAATATAAGCGCATCGGGAGAGAGCCTCTTTCTCTTTGACGGCAGCGGGCAGCTTCTTGATAAGCTCAGCGCAGGCCGCATGAGATCCGGCCTCAGCTACGGCAGAGACGCCTCGGACAACAGGCTGTATTACAGCGCTCCCACTCCCGGCGCCGCCAACGGCAGCGGATACAGAGGAATAACCTCCACCCCGGTGTATGGCGTGAACCCCGGCATATATCCGGAGACGGTCACTTTGTCCATCTCCGCCGCAGAGGGGGAGACCATACGCTACACCACCGACTGCACCACACCGAACGCGTCCTCCCCGGTATATACCGCTCCTCTGACACTCAGCAAAAACACGGTTGTTCGCGCCGCGGCCTTTGAGGACGGCTGCCTTATGGGGGACACGGCAACGGGAACATACCTTTTTACATCCGACAATGTGAACCACAGCCTGCCCGTGGTAACACTGGTTACCGACCCGGATAACCTTTGGAGCGACGGCACAGGCATATACGCTTACGGCGACGGCTATGACGAGGATACAACCAACATGACCGAAATGCTGGAAAGCGCCCAGTATTATAAAAGCAAGTTCACCTCCGATGAGGAAGCATGGGAACGGCCCGCAGCCTTCGCGGTATATGACGAGGGAGGGCAGCAGGTATTCACGCAGAATGTGGATATTCGCATTGCCGGCTCATACGGGCGCTCAAGGGCGCAGAAGGGCTTCAACATCTCCGCCGATTCCCAATACGGAAGCGGCTGGATGAACTATGCCTTCTTTGACAACAGGCCGTATACCCAGTATAAGGCGGTGACCCTCCGTGCCGGCGCGCAGGATCAGAACTACTCCAAGATAAAGGACGAGCTTGCCACGGGACTGCTGGAGGGAACAGACGTAAACTTCCTGTATCAGGCCTATGAGCCATATGTGCTGTATCTCAACGGGGAATATTGGGGGGTATACTTCCTTAAGGAAAAACGCAATCGCTTCTTTGTGGCTCAGCATGAGGGAACGGAAAACTATGACGATATGGATATAGTAAAGAGCACCACCCGAGTAAGCTACGGCAAAGCGGACGAATGGGCCGACCTTATGGAATATGTAAAGACCCATGATCTCTCCTCGTGCTCTTCAGAAGGGTATAAATACCTTGAGAGCCGGATGGATATGGACAGCTTTATAGATTACATGGTCTGCGAGATATATGTGGGTCAGACGGACACATGGAACGTTCAGATGTACAAGCTGCCCGGCGGCAAATGGAAGTTCATCTATTATGATTTCTGCTGGAGCTTCGCCTCCAGCGGCGTGGATCACAATACAATAAAATACCGCAAATCCCCCAGCGTTGCCTTGAGCGATATGTTCAGCATTCTCCTTGAAAACAGAGAATGGCGGGATATGTTCATCCGCAGAAGCGCGGAGCTTATGAAGACGGTATACACCACGGAGCGCATGAGCGCCCTGCTGGAGGAGCTTTATACGCAGGTTGAGCCGGAGATAGCCCGTGAGCGGGAAAAATTCAACGGGAATACCTTTATGGGGGTAAAGCAGCTCGAAGAGGTGAAGGGGGATTACGCCCGCTTTGAGAGCCAGATGGAGCGTATGCGGCAATTCGTGCAGGGCCGCAGCGAGGCGCTGAAGAGGATATATCAACAGGAATTCGGCCTTTCGGATTCCTATATGCAGGAGGTGTTCGGATAGAAATGGCGGAGAGACAGCCCAGGGTGAAAAAGCCCCGCATAAGGCCCCTCAGCTACCGGCATGAGCTGAAATATTTCCTTAACCAAATAGATTACGAGGTGCTGCACCGAAGGCTGCTGGCAGCCATGGAGCAGGACAAAAACGCCCGGATAAACGGCGGGGAATACTTTATCCGAAGCCTGTATTTCGATACCCCCTGGAACAGCGCGCTGCGAGAAAAGCTGGACGGCGTGAACGACCGGGACAAGGTACGCATCCGCATATACAACGGGCGTGACGACGTTATAAAGCTTGAGCGCAAGCACAAGGACAACGGCTACATCGCCAAGCAGTCGGTATCCTTAAGCCGGGCGGAATGCGACAGGCTGTGCGGAGGGGATTATTCCTTTCTGCTGAAGCGGCCCGAGCCCTTCGCAAGGGCGATGTTCGGGGAGTTTGCCACAAGGGGCCTTAGGCCCGTGGTAATAGTGGACTACCTTCGGGAGGCATACACCTTCCCCACCGAGGATGTGCGGATAACCTTCGATAAGGACATACGCACCGCATACCGGGGAGTAAGCCTGTTTGACTTTGGCCAGCCCACATACCCCGTGATAGATGATTACGCCATGGTGATGGAGGTAAAGTTCAACGCTTACCTGCCCACATGGATACGGGAGCTGATACAGCCCGTTTCAAACATCCGCAGCGCAATAAGCAAATATTGCCTGTGCAGAAAGTATGAGTTTTAAAATATCCATCAATATACGCCTTAATTAACAGGAGGACTAAAATGCTCAGCACAAGCGATCTTTTCGCAATCACAATGAACCCCCTGCAGGTGGTGGCCACCTTGGTGATAGGTCTGCTGGTAGGCCTGTACATCTGGTTTATCTACAAGAAGACCTTTGCAGGAGTAATGTATTCCCGCAGTTTCGGCATAACATTGGTAATGATGACAGTGGTTACCGCCCTTATGCTGATGCTCATCAACAACAGCCTTACCCTGAGCCTTGGCATGGTGGGCGCGCTGTCCATCGTTCGTTACCGCACCGCCATTAAGGACCCCATCGACACGGTGTTTATTTTCTGGGCAGTGGGTCAGGGCATTGCCGTGGGCACAAAGTTTTACGATGTGGCCATCATCGCCGGCATACTCATAGGCATATTCCTGCTGGTTATCGCCTCCGGCAAGGGCAGGGGCAGCATGGGCTATCTGCTTATACTCCACTATAACGACATCGCCGCGGACGCCGTTCGCAAGATGACCAAGCAGCTGCCCGGCGCAAGGGTAAAGAGCAAGGTGGTCCGTACGGACGGCACCGAGCTTACCATGGAGCTCAGGCTTAAGGATAACGAGACCGGCTTTGTTGAAAAGTTCCTCCGGGTTGAGGGCGTGTATGACGCTACCCTGATTACCCATCAGGGCGACGTGATAAGCTAAAGCTTTTTGCCGAAAAGGGAACGTAAGAATCCGCCGGTCAGGAGACAGAGCGATCCAAAGGGCTCCCTTGGGCAAAGGGAGCCGGCGGCGCGGCCGCCTGAGGGATCGCAACGCCGGTTATCTACCTCCTCGCCGCTCCTGCAAGTACCCTTTTCCCGCGGGAAACAGAAGGGCTTTGTTAAGGAAAACAATCCCCCAAACAAAGCCGCCGTATTTACAAAGACGCAGAATTGGCCCGCTTTCCGGGCCAATTTTGGATATGCCGAAAAAGAAAGCTTCTTTTCGGATAAACTATACCTTCGCTTTTCTTTTTCTTTAGCTTCTTTCCCCGTGAAAAGAAAAAGAAGATACCGGGAAAGGTGATCTCACCATGGTCAAACGATTCGCGTCATACTACAAGCCCCACATAAAGCTTTTCGCGCTGGATATGGGCTGCGCCTTTATAATATCCATGTGCGGCCTTGTATATCCGCTTATCGCAAAGAACATAATCAACGACTATGTGCCCAATCAGGATATGCGGTCCCTGCTGATATGGTGCGCCGTGCTGTTTGGCATATACATTCTTAAGGCGGCAATGACCTACATAGTGGATTACTGGGGCCACATGGTTGGCGTAAGGGTGCAGGCGGATATGCGGCGGGATATGTTCCGGCACATGGAGCGGCTGCCCCTGTCTTTTTTTGACGAAAACAAAACCGGCGTAATAATGAGCCGCATGATAAACGACCTGCAGGATATATCCGAGCTTGCCCATCACGGCCCGGAGGACATATTCCTCTCTGCCGTAATGATGCTGGGCTCCCTGATAATACTGGCAGGGATAAGCCTTCCGCTGACTGTTATCGTGTTTATAATGGTGCCGGCAATAGTGATATTCGCGGGCAAGGGCAGGATACGGCTGCTGGATGCCTTTGCAAAGAGCCGGGTGCGCATGGGCGAGATAAACGCGGGGGTTGAGACCGCCATCTCCGGCGTCAGGGTCTCCCGGGCGTATACCAGCAGCGGGCACGAGATAAGAAAATTTGACCGCCTGAACGGCCTGCTCATAGAGGCCCGGCGGGGGGCATATAAGGAAATGGGCCGCTTTTACGCGGGCACGGACTTTCTGCTGGATGCCATGTATGCCATGGTGCTGCTTTTTGGCGGCATATTCTTTTTCCGGGGCAGAATCGACGTGGGCGAGTTTACGGCGTTTTTGCTGTATATCGCAAACTTTTTCACCCCGGTGCGCAAGCTTATAACCATGGTGGAGCAGCTGCAAAACGGCATAACCGGCTTTAAACGTTTTACCGAGATAATGGATATTCCGCCGGAGGAAGAGGCAAAAGACGCAATGGAGGCGGGCCGGCTCAAGGGGGAAATATCCTTTGAAAACGTGAGCTTTCGCTATAAAAACAGCGACGCAAAGGGTGAGGAGCGGGTAATAAAGAACCTGTCCCTCAATATTCCCGCGGGGGAAACGCTGGCGCTGGTTGGGCCTTCCGGCGGCGGAAAGACAACCCTATGCAACCTTATACCGAGATTTTACGACCCCGAGGCGGGAAGAATTACCATAGACGGCACGGACATAAGGGATTTCACCCGGGTATCCCTAAGAAAAAACATAGGCATAGTGGCCCAGGATGTGTTTCTCTTTGACGGGACGGTGGCGGATAATATCCGCTATGGCGATCTTGACGCCCCCATGGAGCGGGTCGTGGAGGCGGCGAAAAAGGCCCGGATACACGACTATGTGATGTCCCTTGAAAAGGGCTATGATACAGAGGTGGGCGAGCGGGGAGTAAAGCTTTCCGGCGGACAGAAGCAGCGCATTTCCATCGCCCGGGTGTTCCTGAAGGATCCCGCCATACTCATACTGGACGAGGCCACAAGCGCGCTGGACAATCAGACCGAAATGGAGATACAGCAGGAGCTGTTTGACCTTGCCAGGGGCCGCACCTGCATTATAGTTGCCCACAGGCTCTCCACCGTAAAGGCGGCGAATGAGATAGTGGTGCTTACAGGCTCCGGCATTGCGGAGCGGGGCAGTCACAGGGAGCTGATGGAGCTGGACGGCATATATGCGGGGCTGTATAAATATCAGTTTGCAGAGCATGGCATTGCTGTTTCCCCCCGACTGTAAAGGGGCGCGAATTTGCCGGCCGGCGGATAGTTTCGCAAAGACAGGAAGTATTTGCGGATGTATTCCACACAAAGCAAATTTGGCCCGTCTTCCGGGACAAATTTGGAAGATGTACCAAAGAGGTTTATTCAGCATTCTGACTATACCCTCGCTTTTCTTTCTCTTTTTGCTTCTTTTTCTCCTTTCTTTTCCCGCGAAAAGAAAGAGAAAAGAAGATAGTGACCCACACACTCCATCACTACAAAGGAGAACAACAAATATGAAAATATCCGTAATAGGCTGCGGGCGCTGGGGAAGCTTCATCGCATGGTATCTGGACAGCATAGGCCATGAGGTAACTCTGTATGGCAGAAAAGGGTCAGGGCACATGGCGGCCTTTGAACAGACCCGCACAAACGGCCTTGTGACCCTGCCCCAAAGCCTGAAATTGGGATACGACACGGCGGAGGCCTGCGGGGCGGAAGTGATAGTTGTATCCGTAGGGGCCCAGAGCTTCCGCAGCGTGGCGGCGGACATTGCAAAGGCGGGCTTTAAGGGGGATATTGCCCTCTGCATGAAGGGCATTGAGACGGGCACAGGCAAGCGGCTTACAGAGATCGCCGGAGAATACCTGCCGGATAACGATATCGGCGTATGGATAGGCCCGGGTCATGTGCAGGAATTTACCGCAGGCATACCCAACTGCATGGTAATAGACGGCACCTCGGACAGGATACGGGAAAAGCTGGTGAAGGAGTTCAGCTCTCCCCTCATCCGGTTTTACTATGGCTATGACCTTATAGGCAACGAGGTGGGAGCCGCGGCGAAGAACGTTATAGGCATTGCCGCGGGGGTGCTGGATGGCCTTGGCCTTACCAACCTTAAAGGGGCGCTGATGGCGAGGGGCACGAGGGAGGTTGCCCGGCTTATCGCCGCAATGGGAGGCAACGAGCAGTCCGCATACGGATTGTGCCATTTGGGGGACTATCAGGCCACGGTGTTTTCCCAGTATAGCCACAACAGGGCGTACGGCGAGGCGCTGGTCAGGGGCACTCCCTTTGAGGAACTGGCGGAGGGCTGCTATACCGTTGAGGCCCTTATGCTGCTTAAGGAAAAATACGGGGTGGATATGCCCATAAGCGCCGCCGTTCACAACACCATATACGGCGGAGCGTCCCCCCGTGAGGAAGTAAACGGGCTGTTTATGCGAAGCCTGAAAAAGGAGTTCTGATATGCTCATAGATACCCATGCCCACCTGTGCGACGAGGCCTTTGACCGGGACCGAGACGCTCTCATACGCGGCCTTAAGTCACAGGGCGTGGAAAAGGTGATAGAGATAGCCTGCGACCCTCAGGGCTTCGCAAAGGCCGCGGAGCTTGCGGACAGGCATGAAAACCTGTACCTTGCCTTCGGAATACATCCGGAGTACGCTTCAGAATGGGCGGAGAGGGATATATCCATAGTTGAGGAATATCTTAAGCACCCCAGGTGCGTTGCCCTTGGGGAGATAGGCCTTGATTATTATTGGGAGCCATACGATAAAAACGCAGAGATAAAGCTGTTTAGGCGGCAGCTGGATATGGCGAAAAGGCTGAATATCCCCGTTTCCATGCACATCCGTGAGGGCTACGGCGACGGGGTGGAGATACTTGCCGATTATCCCGGCATAAGGGGGGTAATGCACTGCTTTTCCGGCAGCCCGGAGATAGCCGAGCGCTGCGTAAAGATGGGACTGTATATAGCCTTTGGCGGCGCGCTTACCTTCAAAAACAACAAAAAAGCCCCTGCCGCCGCAGCGGTGACGCCGGTGGACAGGCTTCTCCTGGAAACCGACTGCCCATACATGGCCCCCGCCCCACACCGGGGCATGCGGTGCGACCCCTCCATGACCGCCATAACCTGCGAAAAGCTGGCGGAGATAAAGGGCGTAAGCTCCGAGGAAATGGCCCGGATAACGTCGGAGAACGCTTCAAGGCTGTTTGGAATGTAGGATGGGAAGATGGGACGAGATCTTCTTTTTCTCTTTCTTTTCACGGGAAAAGAAAGAAGAAAAAGAAGCAAAAAGAGAAAGAAAAGCGAGAGAGTAATAAAAATTAAGAAATAAGCGGCTTTGTACCATTTCCAAAATTTGACCTCAGCGGGAGGCCAAATTTGCTTTTTGTTATACAAAAAGCCCGAACGGAGCGTTCGGGCTCAGGCTGTCGAAAAAGCGGCGCAATGCTGCTTTTTAGAGGTTTACATGGCTCCCTTGCGCAAAGGGAGCCGGCTTTTGCCCCAGGCAAAAAACTGAGAGATTGCTGCTGTTCCACAATCCCCCCCCTCCCCCCGCAAAATATTTGATTCTGCTTCCCACCTTTACACAGGGAGGCTTTTGAGGTATTCCGCCTCCATGCTTTGTTATTCCCCTGCTTTCTGTTTATCGGCATTAGCCTCTTTCCAACCACGCCGCTGCTGCGTGGTTTTCGTTATACAAAAAAAGCCGCATGGGTGCGGCTTTTTATGTATTATGCTATTCCCGTGGCCTGCGCCTGGCGGTATTTTCCGTTGCCATATCCTGCTCAAGTCTTGCCCGTCTTTCCCGGGCGGCCCTTCTGCGGGCGGCGTCACGGCGCTGCTTCTTTTCAAGGGAGGAAAGCACTATCATGGCGATGACGGATACTACCACCAGCGCGCCAAGCACGATGAGGGCGATGGTCAGCGCCTTGCTTATGGAATCCCCCACCGAGGCGCCCAGGGTGTCTATGGCGCTCTGCTGGGCGTCGTCGGTTTCCTTAACATTGCCAACGCCAAGGTAGTCTGCGTTAACGTAGGTGGTATAGCTGTAAGGATTGCCCGCCGGGTCCTTCATTTCCACAAGGAAGGTAAGATCCCGGGGCTGGCCCACATACAGGGTAACGGGAGTTGAAAACATACCGGTGGGCACGGTGTCCGCCCGGTAAAGCTCGGTAAGCTTCTGCTGCTCCGTGCCGTCCTCCGCAATCTCCACGGTCGCTTCGGAAATTACAAGATCCTTCATCTCCATGGTTCCGGTGTTGTTTATATCGAACCTTATCTCAACGGAGCCGGCGGAGTTCAGGGTTTCGGTCACGGATGCGGTAAGCTCTATGCCAAGGAGGCTGGGGTCGATATACTTGCGGACAACATAGCTTTTGGTTTTGTCCTCATAGTTGTCTCCTGCGGCGGTTTCGCCGGAGATGTTGAACACCACATACCGCTCCGTATCGGTAAGCACGTTATAGGTAAGCTGGCGGCTTTCGCCAACGGCAAGAGCGAATACATCGGGGTTTACCCTGTTGCCCAGGTCGTCGGTAATGACTATTCCGCTGATGCGCTGATTGCCGTTGTTGGTAAGGTTGAGGGTGAACATTACGCCGTTTGCGGTGGCCTCCCCCTGAAGGACCTCAACGGATATTTTGGAGCTTACCATGCCCAGGGTTATTGGGGAAGCGGTGGCGGTGAGCTCTTCGCCGGTGGCCTCGTCCTTGTAGGTAACGGTGGGCTCTGAGGCGACGGTATTGCGGCCCATTTTGTAAACATAGGGGATATCTGCCTTTGCGCCGCCCTCAATGGTTATCTTGTCGGTTATAATGGAAGACTTGCCGCCAATTTCCCTATCCACAAGGGAGGATACGGTTATGGGGGTAAAGCCGGCATTGGTAACGGTGTAGGTAAGGGTTATCTCCTCGCCGGGGGACGCCTGCTTACTGCTGGCGGTTCGGGTAAGGGTAACGGTGGTGGCCTTGGTGCGCTGAACCGTTACGGAAAGGTCCTTGCCCTTGGCGTTTTCCCCGTCTATCCAGCTTACAGAAAGGGGTATCGCGGTATCCAGCATTTCCTCGGTAAAGAGGTATCTGCAGGAAAAGCCCCTGCTGGTGCCGGGAGCCACAGACTCGCCCTCTGTTGGGAAGTACATTTCGGGATACAGGGGGGAGTATATGACTATGTCTGTAAGGGCGGTACCGGAGCCGTCCTCCGCCGCCTTGTTTTCATTCAGCAGGGTAACGGTGATGGTGCCTTCCCCTGCAACGGTCATGGACACAGGCACCACCGCCGCCGATGCGGAGGATGAAGCCAGGGCCGCTCCCGCTGAGAATATCATGGCAAATGCCAGTATGAGTGGGAATATCCTTCTAAGCATAATTATTATTCAGCTCCTAAGTTGGTTGCTGTGCCGCCCGGAAAAATATATAATCCACGAGCATACACTTTCATCATGATTATATAATACAATGCGCCTTTGCGCCAGTATTCGGCAGGAAAATTTATAATTCCATGTGGTATATGGGGATGGGACTGTGATATGTGGCGGAAAGGATGCTGCTGGGACGGGAATAAGCCGGGAAAGCTTATCCCCCGCCCCCTTTTAACGCGCCTTGCCCCGCCGACATACTCAGGGCTGTTCCGACGCTCTTATTAATTATAATTATATAAAATGGGGCAAGATACATAATATGCAATGCCTCAATTAACTACCATTGGGGAAAGCTATATGCTATAATGTTATTTGTAAAGATTTGGCATTAAATAGATAATAATTATTTTTTTGGAGGATATATACCAATGAATCAGCTAAAAGGTGCCTGCATAATCGGCCAGTCCGGCGGTCCTACTTCCGTCATCAACGCCAGCGCATACGGCGTTATCCGTACTGCCCTTGATTCCGATTGCATAACCAAGGTTTATGGCGCTGCAAACGGCATCCGCGGCGTATTGGACGACGTGCTTTACGATATGGGTCAGGAAGACGCCGAGGAGCTTGAGCTGCTGCTGTACACCCCCTCATCCGCCCTGGGCTCCTGCCGCTATAAGCTCAAGGACAGCTCCGTGGACGATACCGACTACAAGCGCATTCTTGAGATATTCAAAAAGTACAACGTGCGCTATTTCTTCTATAACGGCGGCAACGACTCCATGGATACCTGCAACAAGATATCCAAGTATATGCAGTCCGTTGGCTATGAGTGCCGCATAATGGGCGTGCCCAAGACCATCGACAACGACCTGTGGGGAACCGACCATTGCCCCGGCTATGCTTCCGCCGCGAAGTTTGTGGCCACCACCTGCATGGAAATTTACCGTGACGCTCGCGTATACGATGCCGGCATGGTATGCGTTATCGAAATAATGGGCCGCCACGCCGGCTGGCTCACCGCCGCCTCCTGCCTGGCGTCTCTTACCGGCGAAGGCCCGGATCTTATCTATATGCCCGAGGTGGATTTTGATCTGGACAAGTTTGCCGACGATGTAAAAAAGGTATACGACAAATACGGCAAGTGCATCGTGGCGGTATCCGAGGGCATACACGACGCCAACGGCACCCTTATAGCCGAATACGGCGCGGACAGCGCCCCCGTTGACGCCTTCGGCCACAAGCAGCTGGGCGGTCTCGCAAGCTATCTGGCCGGATACATCAAGGGCGTGGTTGGCTGCAAGGTTAGGGGCATAGAGTTTTCCCTCATGCAGCGCTGCGGCGCCCACATCGCCTCCGCAACCGATATCAGCGAGTCCTTCATGTCCGGCAAGGCCGCCGTGGAATATGCCATTGACGGCATCACCGACAAGATGGTGGGCTTCGAGCGCCATGGCGACGAATACGGCAACTATGTTTGCAGCATAAAGCTTATGGACCTCGCCGATGTTGCCAATACCGAAAAGAAGGTACCTCGCGAGTGGATCAACGCCGAGGGCAACGGCCTTACCGACGACTTCGTGGATTACGCCCTGCCCCTCATTCAGGGCCAGCCAAACAGGCCCCTGCGCAACGGCCTCCCCCGCTTTGCCAAGCTGAAGAAGATCCAGGCGAAGTAACTCGGGTGAAAAAAGTATTCTTTTCCCGGGAAAAGAAGATGGCAGGAGGCAAAAAAAGCGAAAGCATGACTTGTTTCGCGATACGATGACCTAACGCGTCTTTACAAAAGCCGCACAGACCGTGCGGCTTTTTGTGTACAGAAACATCAGCGCTCTTTTTACTTATTCCCGCCCCACTGATACAGCGCCATCACCTTCTCCGGGGAAACGCCCAGCCTGTGCAGCGGCGCTCCGCTCCTCCATAAATCCGGGCTGCCCGGCCTTTGACAGGCATAGCGGAAGCGCACGGTCTCACCAAAGGGGTCCGGCCGCCTGTCCAGTATCTCCACGGGAAAGGCATTGCTTTCCGTATCCTCAAAGTGGCGGTCATGTATGCCCACGGCCATAACATCCTCCCTTACGGGGGCGGCGCAGGACAGCGTTATACCCCAATCCGGCACATACAGGCTGTGTTCACCGGCCCTTTTTGCCGGGGCGATGTTGCGGCAGCCGGTTATCTCCGCCCCTTTAACGGTTTCCGGGTTCCCAAATACCGCCATGGTTTCCTTATGGGTAAGCGTCTGCCCCCCGTCCATGAGGGCAACGGTGTCGCAAAGGCTCCAGGCCTCCTCCCGGCTGTGGGTAACGGCGATTGCGGGCCCGCCAAAGCTTTTCAGCAGCCCCTTCATCTCTGTAAGCAGCCTGTTCCTGAGGTGGCTGTCCAGGGCGGCAAAGGGCTCGTCCAGCATGATAAGCTTTGGCCTGCCCACAAGTATCCTGCCCAGGGCCACCCGCTGCTGCTCTCCGCCGGAAAGCTCGGAAGGATACCGCTCCTCAAGGCCGGAAAGCCCCAGCAGCTTAATGTATTTTTCGCACAGGGCCTTTTTTTTCGCCCTGTCACGCTCACGGTTCGCCCCGCAAAGCATATTCTGCTTTACCGTCATATTGGGAAAGAGGGCGTAGTTTTGAAACATATACCCAACCTGACGAAGCTGCGGCTTAATATTTATGCCCTTTTCGCTGTCAAAAAGCGTATTGCCGTTCAGCTCGATATGACCGCTGTCTGGACGCTCTATGCCGGCGATGCACTTGAGGGTCATGGTTTTGCCGCTGCCGGAGGGGCCGAGCAAGCCCGCCACGCCCTCCTTTGCCTCAAAGGCCGCCCTCAGCGCAAAGCCGCCATGCTCCTTTTTTATATCCACGATAAGGCTCATATTTTCGCCCTCCCGTTCTTTTTCTCCAGCATATTCACCGCCAACAGCACCGCCGCCGATATGGCGAGATTTATCAGCACCCATATAAGGGCGCTCCTTTCGTCGTTGGTGCGCCAATACTGATATACGGAGGTGGATATGGTGGCGGTCCTGCCGGGGGTATAGCCTATGAGCATACTGGTGGCGCCGTATTCGCCAAGGGCGCGCGCAAAGGCCAGCACCGCCCCCGCCAGTATCCCCTGACGGCAGCAGGGCAGCCGTATCCGCCAGAAAATGAACGCGTCCGACAGGCCCAGGGTTTGGGCGGAATAGGCCAGGGTTTTGTCAAAGCTTTCAAATGCGCCTCTCGCCGTTCGATACATCAGGGGGAATGCCACTACCGCCGCGGCAATCACACCGCCCTGCCATGTCATTACAAACCGTATGCCTATCTGTTCCAGCAGCATGCCGATGGGCCGCTTCGCCCCGAATATCAGCAGCAGGAAATAGCCAACCACAGTTGGGGGCAGCACCATGGGCAGAGTCAGTATAACATCCAGAACGCCCTTAATGGCCCGGGGCAGGCGGGCGATGTAATGGGCGGCGAATATCCCGGCGAAAAACACTATCACCAGGCTTATTCCCGCTATGCGCAGGGAATTCCAAAGGGGATACCAGTCCATAGTCAGCTCCTGTTTGGGAAGATTGCCTGCCGGAAAAGCAGGGGAAAAGTATTATTGTATATAAGCTATAAGCTTATTTATCCGCAATGTGAAAATTTGCCCTCGGAGGGAGGGCAAATTACTGTGGGCTGTTTATCCATTATGCCGCGGGCGCAAAGCCCACCGCCTCAAATACCCCCATGGCCTCGTCCGTCAGAAGGTAATCCAGGAAGGCCTGAGCCTCCTCCGCCCTGGCGGAAGCCTTCATTACTGCGGCGGGATATATTACCTGACCGCACATCTCGGCGGTGGCATAGTCCATGACCGTAAGATTGGCGCTGAAGGCGTCTGTGCAGTAAACCACACCGCAGTCCACGGCGGCCTCCGCTATCTGGGTGGTAACCTCTTTAACGTTTGTGCCGTAGGTTATTTTGCCCGCGCTTGCCAGTTCCTCCTCGCTGAGATCGTAGTAGGCAAGTATCTTTTGGGTGTACTGTCCCACGGGAACATCGCTGTTGCCCATGGCAAAGAGTATGTCTTCGTCCTTCAGGGCGGCGGCAAGGCCGTTAAAATCCTCTATGCCCCTGGGATTGCCCTCCGGCACGCAAAGGGTCACCCTGTTTTCCAGCAGGTTTATGCGGGTTCCGTCCAGCACCATGTCCAGCCCCTCGGTATTTACGGCGGGGTCGGCGGTGATATCAAGCTGGTTCATTTGCTTCTGCCCTGCGGATATGAACACATCGCACTCCGCGCCCTCCTGTATCTGGGTCTTAAGGGTGCCGGAGGAGTCGAAATTGAATACCAGCGTTACGCCGGGGGCGACGGTCTTGTACAGCTCCGCTATCTCGGTTAGGGTTTCCGTCATTGAAGCCGCGGCAAATACGATAAACTCGGTTTCCCCGGCGGGCTCCTTAGCGGGCTGTTCCGCTGGCTGTTCCTCAGCCTGTACGACCTCCTCCTGGGGAGCGGCGCAGGCAATTGCGCCAAATGCCATCATGAGAGACAGCGAAAGTATCATCAGCGTTTTTAAATGCTTCATTCTTTATCTCCTTATTCTTTAATTACCGCAATAACCCGATGCGCTGCAGTCGTATTGGGCTATTATAGGAAGCTGTTTATGGAGCGGAGGTTATCTCCACTTGCCAAAGCCGCAGTTGGGATAATGGCACTCCGGACAGTTGCGGCAGAGGCCGCCGTTGCCAAGGCCCGCCAGCATATCCGCCGTTACCGGCACATCTGCAAGGAGGTAGGGCAGCACTATGTCGAATATGGTGCGCCTGGCGTACATTACGCAGCCGGGCAGGCCGCATACCGGCCTGCCGTCCTCCATATAGGACAGCAGGAACATTGCCCCCGGCAGCACAGGCGCTCCGTAGGATAGGATATTAGCCCCGGTGTTCTTTATGGCCAGAGGGGTCCTGTCGTCCGGGTCAACGCTCATGCCGCCGGTGCAGATGACCATTTCCGCGCCGTCGCAGAGCAGCCTGTGTATGCATTGGGTTATGCGGTCGCTGTCGTCGCCGGAAAGCTCATGGCCCGTCATTTCGCAGCCGTATTCCGCCATCTTTTCCGTTATGACCGGGGTGAAGGTATCCTGTATACGCCCGTAAAGCACCTCGTTTCCCGTGGTGACCAGACCGTATTTCTTTGGCTTTATGGGCACAAGGTTCAGCAGGGGCTTATCCCCCACAAGAGCCTTTGCCTGCTCCATCGCCTCTTTTTCTATTACCAGCGGGATGACCCTTGTGCCTGCCAGCTTATCCCCCTTCTTTACGGGAGTGCCGGAGGGTATGGTGGCTATCATCATGCGGCCTGCCGAGTTCAGCCGATACATCAGCTCGGTATCCGCCATGAAAAGGCCGTCACATTCCGCATAAAGGTCTATCTTGCCCTCCTTGGGTCCTGAGGGGCGCATATTTTCGCCCATGGCGATGTCCCGAAGTATCTCCGCCGCCTCGTTTTCGTGGAGCATATTTTCATCCTTTTCCCAGATGTATATGTTATCCTTGCCCACGCTCAGCAGCACCGGGATATCCTCCGGCCTTATCACATGGCCCTTGCGGAAAACCGCGTCCTTTGTAACGCCTCTTATTATCCGGGTTATGTCATGGCAGAGCACCTGACCCACAGCGTCCTGGGTTTTCATCAGCTTCATTGGTCTGTAACCTCCAGTTTCCCGAAATGATCGTCAAAGGTCCTCTCGGCGTAGTCCTTTACCGCTTTTTCATAACGGGCAAATATTTCAAGGAACTGCTCGCCCTTTTCGGTAAGGCCGGCGCTGCCGCCGCCGCTGCCCCCCTGCCTGCGCTCTACCAGTTCAAAGCCCAGCTCCTTCTCCATGCGGCGTATTATGACCCGCCCCTTGGAATAGGATATGCCCATGGCGTCACAGGCGCCTGCCACGGAGCCTTTCTCCTGTATGCCCAGCAGAAGCTGCCGGGGACCCGGGCCGAAAAAGGCCTCCTCCCCCACCAGCCTCACCTGTATTTTTTCCCTAAAGGACGGTTGTTCTTTTGCTTTTGTTTTCATGCCTTTTACCTCGATGGGGATCAACGTTCAATATGAGCGAATGTTTTTTAAAAACTATTCGCATGGTAATTTTACACCCTTTCAGGGAAAAATGCAATAGATACCCCACGGGCAGTCTCGGATAGCGTTCCATGTTCAAATCCATTGCCCGCCCGGCATACGCCTTATTCCGTGCCACGCAAAAACGCCGCAGCCTCTGCGCGGCGTTTTGGAAGACGAGCCAAAGCATGGTATTTATTTTTCCATTTAACTATTTCGCTTTACTTTCTCTTTTCGCTTCTTTTTCTCTTTATTTTAGCGGGAAAAGAAAGAAGAAAAAGAAAATCCCGTTCCGCTCCCGCGCAAGGAAAGAGAAGAAGAATAACAGTCCTCTATTCCCCCGCTTCATCCGCAAACCGGCGTATCATGTCGATCATTTCTTCGGCGGTTTCGGCACGGGTGGCGTTGGCGCGGAAGGCGGAAGCGCCCTTCATGCCGCGAACGTAGTAAGCGATGTGCTTGCGCATCTCCACCACGGCATGGGGCCCCTTGTGGGCCACTATGCCCTGAATGTGGCGAATGGCAAGGTCAAGACGCTGACGGTTGGAGGGCGGGGCGTATGGCGTACCCTTAAGGGCGGCCTTAATCTCGGGAAAAATGAAAGGGAAACCCAGAGCGCCCCGGCCTATCATTATGCCGTCGCAGCCGGTGCGGGCCTTCATGGCAAGGGCGGAGGGGGCGTCGACTATGTCCCCGTTGCCTATTACGGGTATGGTCAGGGCGGCCTTTACGGCGGCGATGGCGTCCCAATCGGCGGCGCCTGAATACATCTGCTCGCGGGTGCGCCCATGGAGGGTTACCATGGCCGCGCCGGCGCTCTCCGCCATGCGGGCGAAGTCAAGATAGTTCTCGGACGCGCTGTCCCAGCCCTTGCGGAACTTTACGCTTACGGGAAGGGAGGAGGCCCTGGCAACGGCTTCTATCACCCTTGCGGCCTGCAGGGGTTCCTTCATGAGGGCGCTGCCTTCTCCGTTGCCGGTTATCTTGGGGGCGGGGCAGCCCATGTTTATGTCTATAAGGGCAGCGGCCCCGTTGTGTTCTCCGCAGATGCGCCGGGCCATGTCCGCCATAATGTCCGGCTCACGGCCGAAAAGCTGTATGCCGCAGGGCCGCTCTATGGGGGCGGTTTCAAGAAGCTCGGCGCTTTTGCCGCCATAGCAAAGGCCCTTGGCGCTTACCATTTCGGTAAAGGTAAAATCGCACCCCTGCTCACGGCAAAGGGCGCGGTATGTCATATCTGTGAAGCCGGCCATTGGGGCCAGCATTACGGGAAAATCGTCAAAAGGCAGCTTCATATTACTGTGGCTCCGGCGAGGGCAGTAGGGAATAATCCGGGGTGGGTAGAGGCTTCTCTTCCGGGCTGTTCATAAGCAGCAGCATATCGCTTATATACCATCGACCGTCTGTTTTGGTCAGCTTTACGTTGTATTCCGCGGCGGGCCATTCCGGCAATGTTATGCCCTCGGGGGCGCCTTCCCTGGGAGAGCCGGAAACGGAAAGCATCTTTTCATATACCTTTACGGTGGCGGTTTTATGCCAGGGCAGCACGAACAGGCGCTTTATCTCCAGCTTATAGATAAAATTGGATACGTCAAAATCCCCGTATGTTCCGGCATACAGGGCGGGATCCTTCGCAACGAAGTCCTCCGTAAAGTATTCCGTAAGGGCGGTTATCTCCCCGCCCTGCAGTATGTACTCCGCCCGAAGCTCAAGGCCCTCGGTAACCAGTATGTACAGGTTGCTTATGTGCATTGCGGTAACGAACGCACCAAGGCACAACACTATCACCAGAGCAACGCTCAGCATGGTGCGCAGCAGATACCATATTGACCTGCGGGCAATTGCGTATTGGTTTCGTGACATTCTCCGCTCCTCGATTCGCATATCTTTCCATTTACTATGATAGCACATCGAGGCGGGGTAAGCAAATGAACAGATTGTGAGGCTTTTGGGGCGGGACCCTTCCTTGCGGGCAAAATGAGCCTGTGCGCTCCCTTCGCCCCTTTCCCCTTGTAGACTTGAGGCGATATTTGGTGTAAAATTATTTTGAGCGAATATACGCATAAGGAGTTTACGGGGTATGCATTGCAGCCTTGAGCGGGGGGCGGCCTTGATGGGCAGCACTCCGGTGCAGAATCTTTTTATAATGGAGTATATGCCAAAGGCCCCGGAGGGGTTTGTTAAGGTGTATCTTTACGGGCTCATGCTGTGCGGCAGGGGCTTTGAAACGGTGGACCTGCCCGGCGGCCTTGGTATAGATGAAGGGGAAGCGCTTGAGGCTTTTTTATACTGGCAGGAGATGGGCCTCGTGCGGGTGGTGGAAACGGAGCCGCTGAATGTGGAATACCGCCTGCCCTCCGCCGCGCCGTACAAGGGAGGCAGCCGCAGATACGGCAGCCTTATCGCCGCGCTGAATAAAATGTGCAGGCCAAGGGTGTTCAGCCCCCAGGAGCTTTCCAGGATATACGACTGGATAGAGGTTTTCGGCATGGACGAAGCCACCGCCGTTATGCTGGTGCGCCGCTGCATGGATATGAAGGGGCCAAAGGTAAGCATACAGTACATGGACAAGGCCGCCCGAGGATGGGCGGACGAAGGCATACTTACCCCGGACCTTGCCGAGCAGAGGCTTATGGCTGAGGGCGCGCTGAAAAGCGGCGCCGCCGCAATACTCTCCCGCTGGCGCAGGCGCTCCATACCCACCGAGGACGAAATGGAGCTTTATCGCAAATGGACAGAGGACTGGGGCATGACTCAGGAGGAAATCCTGGCGGCCTGCCCCGCAACCACCGCTGCGGAAAAGCCCACATTCGCATACCTGAACGGCATACTTGAAACCATGCACCGTGGGGGCGGCGTAAAGGAATACCTTGCGGCGGAAAGCGCCGCAGAGGAGATAGCCCGGCAGATGTACATCCGGGCGGGAATACAGGGCGCGCCCACCCGCAAGGAAAAGGACGCGGTGTTCATGTGGCTGGGCTCATGGCATATGGAGGCGGAATGCGCCCTGTATGCGGCGGAGTGCGCCGCAGGGGTCTCCCGCCCCTTCGCAAAGGCGTCAAAGCTAATGGAGGGCTGGCACGAAAAGGGCATAACCACCCTCATCGCCGCCCGTGAAGCACACGAAAACAGCGTTAAGCAGCCGGAAGGCGGCAAACAATACAGGCAGGACAAACCCTCCCACTTTATGAACTACAACCAGCGCCGCTATTCCGCGGAGGAGCTTAGGGGTATGGGGCTTAATCTGCTGGAGGAGGACGAGCTATGAAGCCCACGCCGGAACTGATATACGAATATCGGGCCGCCCGAAAGCAGGCCATTGAGGACTGTAAGCGGCGGACGCAAAAGCTGCGCCGTGAGATACCCCGCCTTGGGGAGATAGCCGAGCTTCGCCGGGACATAGCCTACAACATGGGCAAGGAAATACTGGAGCGGGGCGAAGAAGCGAAAAAGGCCGCCATGGAGCGCATAGCTATGCTGGACGGAGAGGAGGCGCAGCTACTAAACGCCGCCGGTCTGCCCGGGGACTATCTTTCCCCAAGGTTTCGCTGCAGCTATTGTGAGGACACAGGCTATGTGGGGGATTTGGTAAAGACCCCCTGCGCCTGCATCAGGCGGCGCATGGCGGAAGACAGGTTTGCGTCCTCTGCAATAGACAAAAGGCAGAGCTTTGAGGCTCTCAGGGAGGATGTGTATCCCACGGAAAAGCAAAAAAAACAGGCCATGAAGGCCAAAGAGCTTTGCAAAAAATACGCTGATACATTCCCTGAGCAAAGCCCCCGGGATATGCTGCTGATAGGGCCCACCGGCCTGGGCAAGAGCCACCTGCTGAACGCAATAGGCCTTGAGCTTGCGGCAAGGGGGGTATACGTTTACAAAACCACCGCATACAACCTTATTAATTCCGCAATGGAAGCCATTAAAGAGCGCGCCGCCGCCCCGGATTTCATGGGGCCGGAGCTGCTTATAATAGACGACCTGGGCACCGAGCCCATGATATCCACCGTGACCCGGGAAACGCTGTTTTCCGTGATAAACGAGAGGCAGACCGCAGCCAGGGCAACTCTCTGGGCCACCAACCGGGACCTGGAGTTTATACAGGAAAGCTATGGCGACAGGTTCCTTTCCCGCCTTGTGTCGCCCCGTGACACGGGTATGCTGCATATGAGCGGCGAGGACCTGAGGCCCGGATTGAGATAACTTCCACACACATCGCTTTCGGAGAGATATATGCTCAAAAGAATCTTCACCGCACTGCTTGCCGCGCTGCTGCCGCTGCTGCCCGCCGCGGGCCACGCCGTGACCATTGCCTGGATGAGCGACACACAGGAATACGCAAGCAGCGCAAGCCCAATGTGGGCAGAGATGAATCAATGGATAGCGGATAATGCGGAGCGGCTGGATATACAGTATGTTTTCCATACGGGGGATATGGTCAGCGCTTCCAAATCGGATAAGCAGTGGCAGCTTGCAAGGGAAGCCATGGAGATAATATCCGAAAGGGGGCTGCCCTTTCTTGCGGTCACCGGCAACCACGACGTGGGTTACAGGCCCAGCTATAAGCGGTATATGGACTATGTGGGCAGCCTTTTGCCCATGCGCTTTGGTCAGGAATACGCCGAGACCGGCAGCAGATACCAGCTTTTCTCAATAGACGGGCGGGATTACATATTCCTTGGCATCGCCTTTTCCAATGGGGCCCCCTCCCATGAGGAGTGCCAATGGGCAAGGGATGTATTGGAAAAACACAGCGACCGCATCGCCATAATACTTACCCACAGCTATATAAAGCGAGCGTCAGGCCATACCACCCAGGGCAGAGTAATATACGAGCAGATAGTAAAGCCTTCGGATAACGTATTGCTGGTGCTGTGCGGACACTGCCGGGGGCTGTCCCGGCGGGTGGAAAATATAGACGCCGACGGAGACGGGGAAACGGACAGGCGGATTTATGCCCTGATGTCAAACTATCAGTCGGTTAAAAGCGGCGTAAACGGATATATACGCTTTCTCATGTTCCGCCGGGATGAAATATGCGTATATACCTATTCTCCGATATTGGATACATATGAATTCGGCAGGGAGCAGACAGTGGATATAATTCCCCTGCCTGATATGGAGAGGCAGAATGGATGAGCTGAAAAAAACACCCGAAAATAACCGCGTGGAGCAAACCTCAGCAAAAGGGCAGGAGGCGTTGGATGCGCTGCTGAAATGGGCGGACGCCGCCCTCGGCTCCTTTGACGAGCCTGCCAAACGCGCTGAGGAAGCGCCCCGGCAGCCCCGGGAAGGGCAGGTTTCCCCGGAGAAGGAAGCGGATACCCGGGAGGATGCGGGCAGCGCCGCTCAGTATGCGGATGATGAGAACGATGAAGATTATGAGGATTGCTTTGAGGATATAGATTACAACGACGACGAGCTGCTGAGGGGCTATGTTTGGGATGAGGATACGGGCAGGCTGTATAAGCTGGATGAATCCCGCCGCCGGCCCGTTATGGTCCCACTGTTCTTAGTTGGCCTTCTGGCGGCGACCCTTGGGGCGGCAATCATAAAGGGAACGCCCATACTGCCCGCGACAGGCCGGGACAACTCCATACTTTCCCAGGAACATCAGATAGAGCAGGAGACCGCCGCCCCGCTGCCCTCAGATCAGCAGCAGGAGGTTTCCTCCGAAGGGACTGTGCGGTACATTCCCGCCGAGATAATATGGGACGGGGATACCGTTGCGGTGCTTGCCAGCATAGAGGCGGCCCAGTCCCTCCTTGAGGACGTGAAGGCTTATTTTCATGAATCCGTAACCGGGGAGGGGGAAAAGGAATCAGTATTTGAAGAGGATGTGGAGGTTCGCCCCCTGCCAAACGGCACGGATAAGGAAATAGAAAGCTATGAGGAGGCCTTTAAGAGGTTTACCTCATCATCCTCCCCCATAAAGATACGCACCACCCTAACCGTGACCCAAACCGAGACGCTGCCCTTTGATACCCGGAAAGAGAAGGACTCCACCCTCGTTGAAGGCACCCGCATAGTGGCTTCCATGGGCCGGGAGGGTCACAGCACCACATATACTTACAACGTATACATAAACGGCGACCGCAGCTCTACCCGCAGCGGTTCCGACACCGAGACCGTAAAGCCCATGGATATGCTCATATATGAGGGTGGGGATAAGCCTGACATAGATGAAGACAGCCCCGGCCGCCATGAGGGGAAAAAGGGCCCGGATCAGGGAGAGCTTACCTTTATCGCCCCGATAGAGGGGGATATTTCCCTGAATTTCGGTCAGTATTACGGGGTGCTGCACCTTGGCCTTGACTATGAGCCGGAGAAGGATGCGGTTATAGCCAGCGAGGGGGGCACGGTGGTCACCCTACTTGAGCGGGGAGGCTACGGCCTTATGCTGGAGATAGACCACGGCAGCGGCTTCGTTACCCGCTATGCTCATCTTGACTCCGCCTCGGTTGCCCCTGGGGATACCGTATCGCAGGGGCAGACCATTGCCGCGGCGGGCTCGTCCGGCAATGCTGAGGAAAAGACGCTGCATTTTGAGATAAGGGTGGATGGCATACCCTACAACCCGAGGTATTATCTGGACTGAGGATGTTTGAGCAGGGGTCGCCGAACGGGCGGCCCTTTTGACGAAAAGAAATAAAACACAATAAAAAAGCGGAAAAATTGACCATAATATACACATCCGCCCTTGCAACACGGGGGCGGGAAGGGGTAAAATAACCGTATGATATCTTAACGAAAGGAGAACAACTATGGACGCCGGGCCCTATAACAGTAGACAATCCGAAAATAACATATCAAAAGAACGGACGGCGTTTTGCATAAGGTGATTCGCCGCCCTTAAAAGGAGACGAATACCATGGTAGATGTTGTTCTTCAGTATCTTGCTGACCACAAATACGCAAAAGTAAAGGAAACCGTCCGGGAGATGCACTATGCAGACGTGGCGGAGGTTTTTGAGAGCCTTGAGGATCCCGAATCCGCCCAGCTGTTCTTCAGGCTGCTGCCCAAGGACATTGCGGCGGAGGTTTTTTCCTACATGGAGGCGGAGGATCAGGAGCGGGTCATAAGCTCTGTATCCGACCGGGAGCTTCGCTTTATACTGGACGAGCTGTACCTTGACGACTACGTTGACCTTGTTGAAGAAATGCCTGCGAACGTGGTCAAAAGGGTACTGAAAAACTCCTCCCCCGAAAGCCGCAAGTTGATAAACCAATACCTGCAGTATCCTGAAGACTCCGCCGGCAGCCTGATGACAAACGAGTATGTGTACCTTAAGCGGGGCACTACGGTAAACCAGGCGCTGAGCGTTATCCGTACCACAGGCGTGGATAAGGAAACCATAAACAAATGCTATGTTCTGGATCCCCAGCACCATCTTGAGGGCGTGGTTACCCTGAGGGATATAATACTTGCGGATCCGGATACCGTGATGGCGGATATAATGCGCACCAGCGTAATATCCGTAAACACCAACGACGACCAGGAAGAGGTCGCCAAGATGTTCTACAAATACGATATGCTTGCCATGCCCGTTGTGGATAACGAAAACCGGCTGGTGGGTATTATCACCATAGACGACGTTGTGGACGTTGTTCAGGAAGAGGTCACGGAGGACTTCGAAAAGATGGCAGGTATACTGCCCAGCGAAGACACCTACCTGAAGACGCCCGTATTCACCCTGTTTAAGAGCAGGATACTGTGGCTCATGGTGCTGATGGTATCCGCCATGGTAAGCGGCGCCCTCATAACCCATTTTGAGTCCGCCATATCCGCGCTGCCCCTTCTTGTTTCTTTCATTCCCATGCTTATGGGCACGGGGGGAAACAGCGGATCCCAAAGCTCCACCACCATAATCCGCAGCATGGCGCTGGATGAGGTGGAGCTTTCGGATTTCTTCAGGGTATGGTGGAAGGAAGTGCGCGTGGCGCTTCTCTGCGGCGTTGCGCTTGGGGCGGTAAATTACGCCCGTATAGCTTTCCAGTATCACGACGGCTCCATCGCCATGACGGTAAGCCTTACCCTTGTGGTAACGGTTGTGGTGGCAAAGTCCCTTGGCTGCATACTGCCCATGCTGGCGAAAAAGCTCAAGCTGGACCCCGCCCTCATGGCCTCCCCCATGCTTACCACCATCACGGACGCATGTTCCATACTGGTGTTTTTCCTGTTCGTGACGCTGTTCCTTGGGAACAGGCTGTAAAAAAAGGAGCTGCCTATGAGCCCGGAAGTTCAGGCTGTACTGGACCATCTCCGCAGCCTCAATGTAAAATTCACATATAAAGAGCATCCCGCCGTTCATACCATTGCCGAGATGGCAGCCCTTGGCCTCGAGGGGGAGGAGCAGGTGGCAAAGAACCTCTTTCTCAAGGACGGCAAAAAGAAAAACTACTTCCTCGTTACGCTGGATCAGCGCAAGACCGCCGACCTTAAGGCCTTATCAGCCGCTCTGGGGGTAAAGGGACTATCCTTTGCCTCGGAAGACGACCTTATGAAATACCTTCGCCTTGAGCGTGGCGCGGTTACTCCCCTTGGGGTGCTTAATGACCGGAACCGGGCGGTCACGGTGGTGATGGATACGGCGGTTCTTGCCTTTGATACCGTCGGCGTTCATCCAAACGTTAATACCGCGTCTGTATGGCTGTCCCCCGAAGAGCTTGTTCGGGTGGTTCAGGAGCACGGCAGCAGCCTCATCATAATGGATATATAGGCATTGCAAAACCATAAAGCGCAGCACAGGGCCGGCATGGGAATACCATGCCGGCCTTAGTATTGTAGCTTCAGCGAAAAAGCGGATTTGGCCCGCCTTCCGGGCCAAATCTGGCAGACGCACCAAAGCGCCGTATTCATTATTCTCTTTAACTATTTCGCTTTTCTCTTTTCTTATCCCGGGAAAGAAAAAGAAAAGAAGACTCTATCCAAAGGAATATCCCCTACTCATATCTCAGCGCGTTTATGGGGTCCATGCGGGCGGCTTTGTTGGCGGGGTAGTAGCCGAAGAAGACGCCTATGGACATTGAGAAGAAGAGGGCGATGACGATGCTGCTGGCGCTGGCCCGGGCGGGGAAGCCAAAGGCTTTGCTTGCGAGGCTGCCGGCGGTTACGCCGAGGGTCACGCCCAGCAGGCCGCCTATGAGGCAGATTATCACAGCCTCGGTAATAAACTGCATACGGATGGAGCTGTTGGTGGCGCCAAGGGCTTTGCAGGTGCCAATCTCTCTTGTGCGCTCGGTTATGGAAACCAGCATTATGTTCATTACCCCTATACCGCCAACCAGGAGGGAAATGCTCGCAATAACGGCTATGGCAGTTTCGATGGTATCCATTACGGAGGCAAATTCGGATACCATGCTTTCCATGCTGAAGGCGATAACTTCATAGTCACGGTTGTTGCGATAATAGGCGTTCAGAAAGCGCTCTATGCGGGAGGCGAAGCGGGTGGAGTCCACTCCCCTTGCGGTTACGGCGGTGATGGAGGAATAGCCTGCGGTGGAGTGGGTCGCGGCACGGGCAGCGCCGATGGGTATATACAGGGTGGTTGTGATATCCTTCTCCGCGCCGAACTGCATATTGTATATGCTCATAACGTATTCGTATACGCCAACTATGGTATAGCTGTAAAAGCTGTCTCCCGTGGTTACCTCTATGCTTTGCCCTATGGCGGCTTCAGGTTCCCCATCGAACATATTGTTCACCAGCTTATCCGACACCATAGCCATCTGCCTGCTGCCGTTGAGCTCATCGGCGGTGAGCATACGGCCCGCAAGTATCGTGATCTCGTTTGAGAGGAAATAGTCGGAATTTACGCCGGTAATGGACACATTGGCGTACAGCTTGCCGGCCTCTGCCCTGCCGTCTCCGGCGCTTTCGGATATGGATATGCCCATCAGCTCGTTGCCATAGGTCTCCCGGAGGGCGGATACCATCTCGTCGGTGATATAGTCCTTATCCTGAGGCATGGCGCCGCGGCCCATCGCCATAAAGGCCATTCCGCTGAAGGAGTCCGCCTCCTCATCCTCGGGCTTGGGCTGAATTGCAACGGTAACGTTGTTTGCGCCCAATGACTGCATGGAGGAGGTAAAGGAGCTGGTAACGGATTCCCCAAGGGTCATTATGGTGATGACGGAGCCTATGCCAATGATTATGCCCAGCATGGTAAGGAAGGCCCGCATCTTGTTTGCCTTAAGGCCGGAAAGGGCCAGCCGTATGTTTTCTATGAACATTTATATGCGCTCCCCTTTCTTTCCCCGGTTATTTCCCCGTCCATCAGGGTAAATATGCGCCCGGTCTCCTCCGCAAGCTCCGGGGAATGGGTGATGAGCACTATTGTCATGGCCTGCTCCTTGTTCAGCCGGTGGAATATATCCATTATTAGGCGGCCGGTCTTGCTGTCCAGCGCGCCGGTGGGCTCGTCGGCAAGGAGAATTGCAGGATGGTTTGCCATTGCCCGGGCGATGGCCACACGCTGCTTCTGTCCGCCGGAAAGCTCATCCGGGTTATGCTTCAGCCTGTCCGTCATCCCCACCATATCGAGGAGCTGCTTTGCCCTCTCTGTGCGCTCATCACGGGGAATGCCCGCATACAGCATGGGCCGCTCCACGTTTTTCAGGGCGGAGGTGCGGGGGATAAGGTTGTATGTTTGGAATACGAAGCCTATTTTTTTATTGCGTATGCGGGAAAGCCGGTCGTCCCCGGCCTTGCCTATGTCCACGCCATCCAGTATATAGCTGCCCTCGCTGGCCCGATCCAGCGCCCCTATGATGTTCATAAGGGTGGATTTGCCTGAGCCGGATGCGCCGACTATGGATACGAACTCCCCCTCGTATACGTCCATATCTATGCCCTTAAGCACCTCAATTTGGTTTTCCGTGCCCTCAAAGAACCGCTTTTTTATTCCCCGAAGGCGTATGATGCGGTTTTTTTCTTCCATGGCTTAGCCACCCATTGAGGCCATCATTTCATCACGCATGGCCATGATGTCCAGATATTCGTCTGAGGGGAGGGATATCTCCATGCCCTCGGAAATATCGCCGCTCACTTCCACATAATAGTCGCCTTCCACGCCCACGGTAACGGGTATGGCGGTCTTTGTGACCCCGCCGCTCTCCGTGCGCTCAACGGCGTATATCACGTCATTGCCGCTTTCGTCCTGCTGTATTGCGTCGTAGGGCACGGTAAACACCTCGGCTGTTTCCTGAAGAATTATGTTCAGCTTGGCGTTCATGCCTATGCGAAGCCTGTCGGTGTCGCTGGTTATTTTCACCTTTACCTGATATGTAACGTTGCTGCCCGCTGTTGGGGTGGGGGATATGAATATCACCTCGCCTGTAAGCTGCTCATCCCGGGTGGAGTCTGTTTTGAACACCGCCTTCATGCCGAGGGCGACATCAGCAATGTCGTATTCGTCTATCTCTGCGGAAACCACCAGAGCCTGGCAGTCCTGTATGGTAACTATGACGCCCCCCGCGTACCTTTCTCCTTCTTTGATATTCACTGCGGTCACCGTGCCGCCGATGTCTGCGGTGAGCACGCCGTCGTCTATCTGCTCCTTATAGCTGTCCACGGTGTTTTCCTGCTGAATGGTGGCAACGCTCGCCCCCGCTTCCGCGCTCTTCAGGGCGTCCTTGCTGTTTTCAAAGGAGGTCTGCTGGGAGGCCACGGTGTATTCATAGGCGGCTTCGGCATTGGCAACGGCGGTCCATGCGGAATCCACCGACTGCTCTGCCTTGCGGGCGGCGTCCATGGCGGCCTGGTATGCGGAGAGGGCGGAGGCGTATGCCTTTTCCGCTTCTGCCCTGCGCTGGTCAAGATTGAGGGCGTTAAGCGCTGTTTCCGCCGCCGCAAGGTCCTCGCCCGCCTTTTCCGCCTCTAAGAAAAGCCTTTCCTTCTCTGCCTTTTGGGTATTGTAACTGGGGTCGGACGCATCCTCCGGCACAACGCAAGAATCATAGGCCGCAAGGGCGGTCTGATATGCCGTCTGTGCGTTTATATACGTCGTATACTCCGCGCTTCCCTCAAGGGCGGCGGGAATGGCGTTCAATGCGGCTTCCGCGGCGGAGAGGGCCCCTTTTGCGTCCTTCGCGTTGTCCGAGAGGTTCTCGTAGCTGTCTGCGGCGGCGCTGTATGCGTCATGGGCGGAAATAACGTTCCTTGCGGCGGATTCTATCTGGTAGTTTTGCGTTTCGATGGCCTGATACAGCGCCCGCTCCGCATTGTTCACGGACACCCGGCTCTGGGTCCTGGCGGCGGAAAGGGCGTCCTCTGCGTCATCCAGGCTGTCCTCAAGGTCCTGCGTGTCGAATGTGCAGAGCACATCCCCCGCAGCGATAACATCCCCCACCTCAACATCCACCGTAAGCACCTCAAGGCCTGTGAGGGTGGCGGAGATATTGCGGGTGTTGTCGCTTATAATAGTGCCTGTGGAAGATATGCTGCTTTGTATGCTGCGCCGCTCTACAAAGGCGGTCTCCTCCGCCATATCGGCAAGGGCGGCCATGGCCTCTCTGGCCCTGGCCCGTATTACAAGGAAGGCGGTGAGCAGCAGGGCGACGATTAGCGGCAGTATCATCAGCTTCCTATGATTTTTCATCCAGGTGAGTACCGTTTTCATAAATATCTCCTAAGGTTGTAATATACGGCGGGGCTTGCTTCTTTTGTCTAAGCTTACTGTAATTGCGAACCGGCGGCAGGATGTCCGATCTGCACTCCTGCAGGCTGATTTTGCGCTTTATTTCTTTATCTAACCCCATCTCCCACCCACTGATATCCGTACCGCCGCGGAAACAGCCCTCGTCCGCTTCCCGCAAAAAGGCCGCAAAGCCGTTTTGCGGGAGACGGGCAGTGGCGAAAAGAGCGAGAGGGGGCATTATAGAGATATGAAGTCCAGGGCGACGGGGCGGGTATGGATAATAAACGCTTCCCAGGCTTTTTTGCATATACGGCGTCTTTCTCTCCCGTCCCCCGGCACGAGTTTCACCCGTATTCTCCACAGGGAACAGGCTCTTTGGGGTTGCCGTCCGACGGGCTTTTTAGATGCCGGGGCAACAACCGGGCCCCTGCGCAAAATCCATTGGATCCTGTGGGAAAGCGGCTACGCCTGCAAGCCTGTATACAGGGTGTAATACCGTCCCTTCGCGGCGATGAGATCGTCGTGATCTCCCCGCTCTATTATGCGCCCCTTTTCCAATACCATTATGGCATTGGAATTCTGCACGGTGGAAAGCCTGTGGGCGATAATGAACACCGTGCGGCCCTGCATCAGCTTATCCATGCCGCTTTGGACTATAGCCTCGGTGCGGGTGTCGATGGAGCTGGTGGCCTCATCCATTATCATAACGGGGGCGTCCTCGCAGGCGGCTCTCGCTATGGAAAGCAGCTGGCGCTGGCCCTGTGAAAGGCCGCTGCCGTCGCCCTCCAGCATGGTATCGTACCCATTGGGCAGGCGCATTATGAAGTCATGGGCGTTGGCAAGCTTTGCCGCCTGCACGACTTCCTCGTCTGTGGCCTCAAGGTTGCCGTAGCGTATGTTATCGCGAACGGTGCCTGTAAAGAGGCTTACTTCCTGCAGCACCATGCCCAGGCTGTGCCTGAGGTTGTCTTTCTTTATATCCTTAATATTTATTCCGTCGTAGGTTATCTCCCCGTCCTGAATTTCATAGAACCGGTTGATAAGGTTGGTTATGGTGGTCTTTCCTGCGCCGGTGGAGCCTACAAAGGCTATCTTCTGGCCCGGCTTGGCATACAGGGTAACGTCATGCAGCACGGTCTTTTCCGGCACATAACCAAAGTCCACGTCTGTAAGCCGCACATCCCCCTTAACTTCCACAAGCTCACCATCCGGCTTCTTCCACGCCCATACGCCGGTGCGGCGGGAGGTCTCCCGGAGGGTATCCCCATCCCTTACGGCGTTTACCAGCACCACCTTGCCTTCGTCCGTTTCGGGGGATTCATCCATAAGCTGGAATATGCGCTCCGCGCCCGCCAGCGCCATAACCATGGAATTAAGCTGCTGGGACACCTGATTGATGGGCATATTGAAGCTCTTGGAAAGCTGCAGGAAGGCGGCAAGCACGCCCAGAGTCATGCCCCCCACGCCCTTTATCGCCATAAGGCCTCCCGCCACAGCCAGCAACACATACTGCACATGGGCCAGGTTGCCGAGGATGGGCATAAGTATATTTGCGAATTTATTTGCCTCGGCCGCGTTTTTGCGAAGAGCTTCGTTCTTTTGGTCAAACTGCTCCTTGGCCTTCCGCTCGTGGCAGAATACGTTTACCACCTTCTGCCCGTTTACCATCTCCTCGATATAGCCGTTTGCGTCGCCAAGGGCGGCCTGCTGAAGGGAAAAATACTTTGAGCTGTTGCCCGCAACAAAGCCGGATACCTTCATCATGGGCCAGAGGGTAAGAAGAATAAGCACTGTAAGCAGGGGACTTGTGTATATCATGGCGCACAGCACCCCTATTATGGTAATGGACGAATTCATCAACTGGGGTATGCTCTGGGAGAGCATCTGCTGCAGGGTATCCGTGTCGTTTGTGTAGCGGCTCATAAGGTCGCCGTGGGTGTTGCTGTCAAAGTAGCCTATGGGCAGCGTTTGCATATGGCTGAAAAGATTGTCCCTCACCTTTTTCATTGTGCCCTGGGACACGGTGACCATAAGGCGGCTGTAAATGAAGGAGGACAGCATACCCAAAAGGTAAATGCAGCCCATTACGGAAATGGCCCTTATAAGGCCGGAAAAGTCGGGATCCTGCGCCCCGATGAGGGGAGTGATATAGTCGTCTATCAATGTGCGGGTAAAGAGGCTTCCAACTATGCCCGCCCCTGCGCTTATGAGTATGCAGAGAAACACCGTAATCATCCTTGCCCGGTAGGGCTTCAGCAGGTCCAGAAGGCGAGCTATGGTCTTTTTGCTGTTTTTGCCAAGGGCCTTAAGGTCCTCGGCGTTAAGGGGACGCATGCCCCGGTGGCCGGAGGGCTTCTGCCCTGTGCTGTGCTTAGTCATCAAAGTCCCCTCCCTTCTGCTGAGATTCGTATACTTCAATATAGATGGAACAGCGTTCCATAAGCTCATCGTGTGTGCCGAAGTCCGCTATGCGTCCGTTGTCCATTACTATTATCCTGTCCGCATCCTGCAGGGAGCTTATGCGCTGGGCTATTATGAGCTTTGTAACATCCGGCATCTCGCTGCGGAAGGCGGCTCTTATAGACGCGTCTGTGGCGGTATCCACGGCGCTGGTGGAGTCGTCCAGTATAAGTATCTTTGGCTTTTTAAGCAGCGCCCGGGCTATGCACAGCCTCTGCTTCTGCCCGCCTGAAAGGTTTGCGCCGCCCTGCTCTATTTCGGACTGATACCCCTCAGGCATTGCGGAAACGAATCCGTCCGCCTGCGCCACCTTGCAGGCCCGCCGCATATCCTCAAGGGTGGCGTTCTCATCGCCCCAGCGAAGGTTGCTTTCAACTGTTCCGGAGAAAAGCTCGTTTTTCTGCAGCACCATGGACACGGCGCTGCGAAGGGTCTCAATGTCGTATTGGCGCACATCCCGCCCGCCCACCTTTACGCTGCCCTCGGTGGCGTCGTAAAGCCTCGGTATCAGCTGCACCAGAGAGGTTTTGCCGCTGCCCGTGCCGCCGATTATGCCTATGGTTTCCCCGGAGCGTATGGATATATCTATATCCGTAAGGCAGTTGCGTTCCCCTCCGTAGCGGAAGGATACGCTTTCAAATACTATGCTGCCGTCCTTCACCTCATACAGCGGCTCTTCCGGGTTGCGTATGGCGGCCTTCTCCGTGAGCACTTCGGTTATGCGCTCCGCGGAGGCACGGGAGATGACCATCATCATGAACACCATGGACAGCATCATAAGGCTGGAAAGTATGCTCATCGCATAGGTGAGCACACTCATGAGCTGGCCTGTGGTCATGTCATTTGCGACTATCATATTTGCTCCAAGCCAGGAGGCCACCAGTATGCAGCCGTACATACAGGCCTGCATCAGCGGCCCGTTGAAGGCCACGATCTTCTGGGCTTTGGACATATCATTGAATATGCTGCCCGAAACCTCGGTAAACTTATCCCGCTCGTGATCCTCCCGAACAAAGGCCTTTACCACCCTTATACCCCGAAGATTTTCCTGAACCACCCTGTTCAGCCTGTCGTAGGTATGGAATACCTTTTCAAATATGGGGTGGGCATGGGACATGATAAGATACAGGCCGACTGCCAGCACGGGTATTGCGCAGAGGAATACCGTGGCTATCCGTCCGTTTATGCGGAAGGCCATTATAAGGGAAAACACCAGCATAACCGGGGAGCGCACGGCTATCCTCGTAAGCATCATGAATGCGTGCTGAACGTTTACGACGTCCGTTGTGAGCCGGGTCACTATGCCCGCTGTGGAAAACTTATCTATATTGGCAAAGGAAAATGTCTGCACGTTGTAGTACATATCCTGCCTCAGGTTTCTTGCGAAGCCTGTGGAGGCTATTGCCGCATACCGTCCGGACAATGCGCCGAACATCAGCGACACCGCCGCGCAGCAAATGAGCAGCAGTCCCCGGCGAATGGTATAGTTAATATCCCCGGCGTTTATGCCAAGGTCGATAAGGTCCGCAAGAAGGTACGTTATGAATACCTCTATTACCACCTCTACGGATACGCAGAGGGGGGTAAGTATTGTTTCCCTCCTGTATTCCCTTATGCTTTTTGCAAGCGTTTTTATCATAGTCGTTCCTCCGCTTCCATAGCCTCGGCGTTCAGGCATATTCTGTCGCATATATCAAGAAATGCCGCAAGCTCCTCGTTTGATATGCCGCTGAGCAAGCGCCGCTCCTGCTCCGCCATGCTGCGGCTGGCTTCCCGGCTCATCTCTATGGCCCGCTCTGTCAGGGTGAGCCGCTTCAGCCTGCCGTCGTGGCTCTCGCTCTGCCGCAGAATGAATCCCTTTTTCTCCATTGCCTGCAGGGCCCGCGTGGCGCTGCTCCTGCGGATGTGGAATTCCTCCTCTATGTCTTTTTGATATATCAAATCGCCCATATGCTCCATAAGAAAACCCATAATGGCGCATTCGCCTCCGGTAAGGCCGGATTTGTCCTCCGCGTGCAGGCTTTCCATCCTTCGGCGTATGGCGTTGCCAACCGCCCTTATGCGGCAAAACGCGCTTCGTGACGTCCTTTCCATAAGCTTCTCCTTTTTTCCAAAATAAAGTTAGCATTCTAACAAATTATAGGCCCGCCGCAAGGGACTGTCAACGAGACCGCTCCATTTGTCACAATGAGTTTCAAATTGTTAGAACGCTAACAAATTTCATTTGTGTACGTTTTGTTAAATCGCAAGAAAATGCAGTGCAAAATTCTGCGGAATATATTATTATGATTACCAGAAAATACGTTATACGAGGTAAACATGAAAAAACGCATAATTTCAATATTTATTATATTCGCGCTTGCCCTTACCGGCTGCGCCGCGCAAGGGCCTGTGGAAGAGGCCCCGGCTGAGCAGTCTGCCGAAGCCCCGGAGCAGGCGGAGGAAATCGCGTCCGAAAGCTCCTTTACCTGGGAAACCGGCGAGGAGGATACCGCTGAGCATCCCGTTCTTAAGCTGGATTATGAGGGCGGCGGCAGGGAATACGCTTTCACCGCAGAAACCCTTGACGGCGAAGCCGTTGACAGCGCGGAGCTTTTCGCCCGGGCAAAGGTAACCATGCTGAACATTTGGGGCACATACTGCTATCCCTGCCTTATGGAGATGCCGGACCTTGGTCAGCTTGCCAGGGATTACGCCGGCGAGGACTTTCAGCTTATCGGCGTTATAGTGGACGCGAATGACACCGGCAGCGACACCGTTGAAACTGCCGCCGGGCAGATCGCTGAAACCGGCGCGGACTATCCCCATCTGCTGGCCACCGATGATGTGATAAAGAACGTTATGTTCGATGTGTACGCCGTTCCCACCACTCTCTTCCTGGACAGCGAGGGTAAGCTCATTTGTTCCGCCGTGGTTGGCAGCAAGGCCTATGAAACCTGGGCCGGCGCTGTGGACGAGCTGCTGGCGAGGTAGGTTGGGATTTGATATTTCTTCTTTTCTCTTTCTTTTCATGAGAAAAGAAAAAAGCAAAAGAAAAAGAAAAGCAAAAGTATGGTTTAATATAAAAAACGACGCTTTGGCGCATCTTCCAAAAAGCCGCTCAACGGAAGCGGCTTTTTGCGTAGGATGAGGCTCTGCCCGAAGTGGCGGGGATTATATAAAACGCCGCCCGGGGTATACCCGGGCGGCATATATTATTACTTTGCTATACATTGAACCTGAACAGCACTATGTCTCCATCCTGCATAACGTAATCCTTGCCCTCGCTGCGGATAAGACCCTTTTCCTTGCAGGCGGCCATTGAGCCGTGCTCCATAAGGGTGTCGTAGTTGACTATCTCGGCCCGGATGAAGCCTTTTTCAAAATCCGTATGTATTTTGCCGGCGGCCTGGGGGGCTTTGGTGCCCCGGGTGATGGTCCATGCGCGAACCTCCTTGGGCCCGGCGGTAAGGTAGCTTATAAGGCCCAGGAGGGCGTAGCACTCCTTGACCAGCTTATCCAGACCGCTTTCGCCTATGCCCATCTCGGTGAGGAAGTCCTGCTTTTCCTCGGGGGAAAGCTCGGATATCTCCTCCTCAATCTTGGCGCAGATGGTGAGCGCGCCCGCCTTTTCCGCGGCGGCGGCCCTATAAAGTGCGTCCACGGTGGGGAGGGACGCGCCTATTTCATCTTCGGCGATATTCGCAACGTATATCACCGGCTTGTCGGTAAGCAGGAACAGGGAATGTACGTATTCCTTTTCGTCCGCGGTAAGCTCCATGGAGCGGACGGGCTTGCCGCTTTCAAGGTGCGCCTTGATCCTGCGCAGGAATTCCACCTCCGCTATTATCTTCTTATCGCCGGATTTGCTGCTTTTTTCCGCCCGCTCAATGCGCCGGTCCATGGTGTCCATATCGGCGAAGATAAGTTCGATATTTATGGTTTCCATATCCCGCACGGGGTCTACAGAGCCGTCTACATGGACTATGTTTTCATCCTCAAAGCAGCGGACGACGTGGACGATGGCGTCCACCTCACGGATGTGGGACAGGAACTTATTGCCAAGGCCCTCACCCTTGTATGCGCCCCGAACCAGACCTGCAATGTCCACAAACTCTATGGTGGTGGGGGTGTACTTTTCCGGATGATACATATCCGCGAGCACGTCCAGCCGGCTGTCCGGCACCGCAACCACGCCCACATTGGGCTCGATGGTGCAGAAGGGATAATTGGCCGCCTGAGCGCCCGCCTGGGTTATGGCATTGAAAAGTGTGCTTTTGCCCACGTTGGGCAGGCCGACTACGCCGAGTTTCATATTCAAAAAAATCTCCCTGTGGTGTTTTTTATTGTAAGGAAAGCTTCCATACGAAGTCACATTAATTATAAGTTTATCCCCGCGCCTTGTCAAAGCCCTGTTGGCGGGGGTATACTTTTAATAATGGCTGAAATTGTTTTGAAGGCAAAGAATACCATACTGACCCACCACCTTATCCCAAGGGGATGCGGGGTGCTTGTGGGGGTAAGCGGCGGCGCGGATTCCGTGGCGCTGCTGCTGGCGTTGAATGAAATAAAGGCGGAGCTGGGCTTTGGCATTTTTGCCGCGCATCTCAACCACGGCATTCGTGGGGCGGAGGCGGACGGGGACGCGGAATACGTTCGGCGGCTTTGCGGCTCCATGGGCGTGGAGCTGTATGAGGAGGCGCTGGATATCCCCTCAATAGCCGCAGATATGGGCAAGACCCTTGAGCAGGCGGCCCGGGAGCAGCGGTATGCTTTTTTTGAAAGGGCTTCTGCAAAGCTTGGCGCAGAGCGCGTTGCCGTGGCCCATCATATGGAGGATCAGGCGGAGAGCATCATGCTGCATCTTATACGGGGCAGCGGCCTTAAGGGGCTGACCGGGATGAAGCATATGCGGGGCAATATCATACGGCCCTTTTTGGATATACACAGGAGCGAAATAGAAGCGTACCTTGGGGAGCGGGGGGTGTCCTACCGCACCGACAGCACAAACCTTGGCCGGGAGGCCTGCCGCAACCGCCTGCGCCTTGACGTTATGCCATACATCGCGGAGCATATAAACCCCTCGGTGACAGACGCCCTCTGCTCCATGGCGGCGCTGCTGAGGATGGATGAAGAATATCTTGCCGCCGAGGCGGAGCGCGCCCTGAACGCCGCCGCCACGGAAACCGGCTACAACAGGGCGATGATAGCGGCGCTGCCTTTACCCCTGCGCTCAAGAGCTATACGCATGGCAATAGAGCGGGCGGGGGTGTATTCGGATATCGACCGGATACACGTGGAAAAGGTGATGGAGCTGCTGAGCGCAAACACCGGCGCGTCCCTCGACTTGCCCCATATTGCCGCGTGGATAAGCTATGATGAAATTTGCTTTGGCAAAAGAACAGAGCGCAAGGACTGGGAGGCCCCCTTTGTTTTTCCCGGAAAAACCTCCTTTGAGGGGGGATGCTTCTTTGCAGAATATGCCGAAGGTGGTATAATAATAAAAGATAGTGCCGTGGGATATATGGACGCGGACAGGCTGCCGGAGGGCATTGTGCTCCGTCCCAGACGGGAGGGAGACCGCTTTCATCCCTGCGGCGCACCGGGGAGCAAAAAGCTCAAGGCGGTGTTCATAGACCGCAAGATACCCCGGGATATGCGGGAGCTGCCCGGGCTGTTCCATGGCGGCGAGGCCATATTCATGCCGGGCCTCGGTATATCCGACAGGGTAAAGATAACGGTTGATACCCGAAAGACGCTTCGGGTGGAATATATCAAAAGCTGAAAGGGCGGGGGGAGAAGGATCATGATTAAATTCGACAAGGACAACATGAACAACGACATAGACCATGTACTGGTCAGCGAGGAACAGCTAAGGCGGCGCATAGCCGAGATGGGCGCGGAGCTTTCCGAGGAATATAAGGACAAGGACCCCATACTGGTATGCATATTGAGGGGGGCGGTGCATTTCTTCTCTGACTTGAGCCGCCATATCACCTGCAGGGCGGAGATGGACTTCATGTCCATATCCAGCTACGGCAACGAATCCAAAACCTCCGGCATAGTGCGCATAGCCAAGGATATGGACACCAGCATTACCGGCCGCCATGTGCTGATAATCGAAGACATAATGGACAGCGGCTATACCCTTAAGCATCTTAAAAAGGTGCTGGAGGCCCGCGAGCCCGCTTCCATAAAAATATGCTGTCTGCTGGATAAGCCCTCCCGCAGGGAATGCGACATAACTCCGGATTACACCGGCTTTGTTATTCCCAATGAATTCGTATTGGGATACGGGCTGGATTGCGAGAATTACTACCGCAACCTGCCCTATGTGGGCGTGATGAAGCCCGAGCTTTATCAGTAGGGCATACCCGGAGAAAAAGCTTCATAAATTGTTAATAATTCCAAGGGGGCGGCCCTGTTGACAGAGCCGTCGGTATTGGACGAAAATAGTAAGATAAGAAAAAATACTGCCGCTTAAATGCGGAGGAGAAAAACATGGATAAGACCATTCAGCAAAAGCTGGAGGAAGCCCGCGGCCGTATGCAAAAGGCTGAGGGCGCGCTGGAAGCCGCAACGAAATCCGGCGAAGAAGAAATAATCATGGCTGCGGAGCACGCCATGGCGGAGGCAAAAGAGGCCCTGGTGGCCCTGGAAGACGCCGCCGCCCTTGAGGCGGAAGGCGCAGAGGCTCAAGTCCTTGAAGAGGCGCTGGACATAGCCGCGGAGCAGCAGGATGAGGCCGAGGAGGCCTCCGAAGCCCTTGAGGACGCCGCCGAGGATATGGGCGACAAGGCAGCGGAACAGGCTGCCGAGGAAGCCGGGGACCATATGGATGAAGCGGGCGACGCCATAGAGGATGCGAAAGACGCGGTGGAAGAAGCCATTGAGCAGGCCAAGCCCAAGAAGAAAAAGACAGGCCTTATAATAGGCCTGTGCCTTGCCGCAGCCGCGCTTTTAGGCGGCGGGTATTATTACTATACCAATTATTACCTGCCCGCGGCGAAGGCGGAAGCGCAGGAGCCGGCTCGCGGCATGGTTATGCCTGATCTTGTGCTGGAAACCGCCGAGGTTGCGGAGAAGGCCCTGACCGAAATAGGCGTAGAAGCGGATATCATATTCGTATCCTCCGAAAAGGTACCCGCAGGCGTGGTAACCCTTCAGAACGTATCCGCCGGACAGGATATAACCGGTGACGTGGTGCTGTATGTGAGCATGGGCCCCGCTCCCACCCCCACCCCTGACAGAGGCCCCCTGCCCACCCCCACGCCCACCCCCACACCCAAGCCGGTAAGGACGGAGGCTCCCGTAATAGAGCTTCCCGTGGAGACTCCCTGCCCCAGCAGCTGAGGAGGTTAGAGCTGATCGCCGGATACGGCGATGAAAAAACGCATATACCCTATAAAAATATATGACCGCCCGGACGATGATCCCGGCGCGGACGCGGAAAACCCGAATTCCGCAAAAAACAGCTATGCATACGGAAAAGGAGAAATCGAACCATGAAGAAGATATCCATTGCGCTGGCGGCAATAATGCTGCTGAGTCTCCTTGCGGGCTGCGCCGCCATACCCGACAACGCTCCCGCGGAGGAAGCGGCGGAGGACGATACTCCCCTGTATTATTACTGCACCGCCGATGACCTTAAGGAAAAGCTTGAGTCCGGCGTGGAGATGGTGATAGTTGACATACAGCCGGAGGAATACTACCGGCAGGCGCATCTGCCCGGCTCCATACCCACCGGCGCTTATCCCGCCGATACGGATGAGCTGCGCTCCATGCTGGATGTGGCAATGGACAGCATAACCGCCACCACCGCCCCCGTTATAATAATAGGCATGGGCGGCAAGACCGGCGCTGTAAACGCCGCAAAGTATTACTCCGCCAAGGGGGTGCCCGCAGAGCGCCTCTTTATACTGGAAGGCGGCTCGGTAAGCTGGCCCTATGACGAGCTTATGCGGTACGAGATTGACTATCAGTACATGACTCCTGATGAACTGGTTAAGCGCCTTGATGAAAAGCAGGGCGTTATGATGATAGACGTTCGCCCCGAGGAAAACTATAACGCAGGCTATCTGCCCGGCGCGGTTTTCACCGGTACATATCCCAACAATACCCGTGAACAGTGGGATAAGCTCAGCGAGCTTAAGGCTGATGTGGCTGCCACCCTTGACCCTGTGGTTATAATCGGCATGAACGGCAAGGAGGGGGCGGAAAACGCCATCAGCTACTTTGCCTCCGAGGGCGTGGATGAGCGCAAGTTCTACATACTGGAGGGCGGCGGAAACAACTGGCCCTATCCCGAAATGCTGGATGTTGTTCCCGAATATCAGTACATTGAGCCCGCCGACCTGAAGGCCAAGATGGATGCCGGCGAGGAGCTTATAAACCTTTCCGTACAGACCAAAGAAAACTACCGGGAGACCGGACACCTGCCCGGCTCCATCCCCACCTATGCCTTCCCCGGCAACACTGCGGAGCTCAGGGAAGAGCTGGGGGATGTTGTGGATGAGCTTAAGGAAAACGATCTGCCCATCTATGTAATGTGCCACGGCGGCAAGACCGGCGCTCTCAACGCCATCAGCTATTATGTGAACGAGCACGGCATGGATCAGACCCGCTTCTTCATCATAAAGGGCGGCATCAACGGATGGCCCTATAAGGATATGCTGGTATTCGGCAGGGACTAAAAACACAAACGCAAGCGTAAACAAAGGCCCGCACCTTTGTGCGGACATGGTAAAACAGTGGGCCAAAGCCGCTCCCGGACAAATCTGTACGGGAGCGGTTTTAATTGACTTTGCAGACGGTCATGCATAAAATTATCCATATAAATTGACCAATGAATCACAATTCTGCGGAGGCAACACTATGAGGGAAAGAGTGTATCAAACCACATGCGGAGATATTCATTATTGGATAAATATGGAACAGGGCGCTTCCGGGCCAACATTGGTTTTTCTTCCGGGATTAACGGCAGACCATAGGCTGTTTGATAAACAAATACAGTATTTTAAAGGAAAATACAATGTATTTGCATGGGACGCTCCGGGACACGCCAAGTCATGGCCGTTTAAATTCGACTTTTCCCTATTGGATAAAGCTAAGTGGCTTGATGATATTTTGCGCGCGGAAAACATACATGATCCGATTATTATAGGACAATCAATGGGAGGTTATGTGGGGCAGGCATACGCAGAGCTTTTTCCGGACAAGCTGAAGGGATTTATTTCCATCGATTCTGCGCCTCTGCAGCGAAAGTATGTAACACGGATTGAACTGTGGCTCCTCAAGAAAATGGAGCCTGTCTATAAATATTACCCCTGGAAATCGTTATTAAAAGCAGGTGTCAACGGCGTTGCCATGTCTGAATACGGAAGAAAGCTGATGTATGAGATAATGATGACTTATAATGGAAATCAGGATAGATACGCAAAAATATCCGGACATGGTTTTAAAATATTGGCAGAAGCGATGGAAGCGGATCTCCCATACGAAATTAAGTGTCCTGCGCTTTTGATATGTGGAGAAAAAGACCATGCGGGCTCCTGCATCAGATATAACAAAGCCTGGCACAGGAATTCCGGGATTCCAATCAAATGGATAAAAAACGCGGGGCATAATTCCAATACCGACGCTCCCGAAGAAGTAAATCAATTGATAGAAGAATTCCTGAAAAAAGCATTGTAAGAGAAAGGCGGCCCGGCCCGCGATGACATACGGATTTATTTTTGATAAACCGGCGACCTCCCGCGCCCTCTCGAAAAAAATGGAAAAACATTCCGTTCTCCCAAAGATTTTATAGGTATACGCCGCCCCGTCCGTTCAGATACTAAGCCTATCACAGGAGGAGGTAGAGATATATGAGCAAACCTAAGATCGGCTGCCAGACCATCGGCTGCAACGTGCGCAGCTGCGCCTACAATCACGAAGGGACAAACTGCGAGCTGGACAGCATTATGGTACAGTACAACGGCGGATGCCATACCGGTAACCCCGCCGAGGAAAGCCTCTGCGGCAGCTACAAGAGCAAGGTTTAACCCAAGAGGAGGGCCCGGTTTTCGGGCCTTTCGCCATATAAAGGTATAAATTTCCTTCCCCAAAAAGTAAATTTGGCCTTCCTCTGAGGCCAAATCTGAAAGACGCACCAAAGCGCCGCATTTATAATCCTAACCATCCATTCGGCTTTTCTGTTTCTTTTCTCGCGGAAAGAAAACAGCTATTCCTTCTACTGTCCCTCAATCACCCTCAAATACTCCTCGCCGATGACCTCTGGGATGCAGCGTCCGTCGCTGCGCTCGGTGACGTCCTTTATGAAGGTATCCAGCCTGTCCTCGGCAACGGTAAGGCGCAAGGTGACGTTTTCGGCAAAGACAACATCCTCCACCTGGGCGGCTGCGCGGAGGTACTGCTCCATGCTGCCGTATCGGGAGTAATCCATGGAAAGGGAAACCTCCTTTGCGGGAATGAAGGAAACAACGCCTGCCTGGCTTACCGCGTCTGCGGCGCTTCTGGAGTATGCACGGACGAGGCCGCCCGCCCCCAGCAGTATGCCGCCGAAATAGCGTGTCACCACCACCAGAACGTCCGTAAGGTCCTTTGAGCGGAGCGCGTCCATTATGGGCATTCCGGCGGTGCCGCCGGGCTCTCCGTCATCGGAAAAGCGGGCAATCTCCGCCCTTTGGCCTATGCGGTATGCGAAGCAGTTGTGGGTGGCGTCCCAGTGCTTTTTGCGGATATCTGCAAGCAGGGAAAGGGCTGCCTCCTCGTCTTTAACGGGGAAGCAGCGCCCTATAAACCGTGAACGGCTGATTATGTACTCCGTTTCGGAGCTTTTGTACACAGAGCGATAGCCTGTCATTTATGCGCGGACTATGCGGACGAAGCCCTTCTTGCCCTTCTTTATGATGATGCCATCGGAAAGCTTGCCCTCATCAACGGTGGCATAAACATCGGTAATCTTCACATCGTCCGCCTGAACAGAGCCGGACTCAATAAGCCTGCGGGCGTCGGACTTGCTCTTGGCAAGCTTGCCCATTACCAGAAGGTCGGTAACGCGAAGGCCGGTTGCCTCCACATCCTCGGCGGCAAGGGCAACGGTGGGCATATTGGAAATATCGCCGCCGCCGCCAAAGAGGGCTTCTGCGGCGGTTTGTGCCTTGGTGGCTTCCTCGGTGCCATGCACCTGCTCGGTAAGGGTAAAGGCCAGGGTGCGCTTTGCCTGGTTAAGGGAGGCGCCGCCCTCGGCGCACAGGGCCCTTACCTCCTCCATGGGGATGAAGGTAAGGAGACTCAGGCACTTTTCGACGTCCGCATCGTCAACATTGCGCCAGTACTGATAGAAATCGTAAACGCTGGTCTTGTTTGCGTCAAGCCACAATGCGCCCTTTTCGGTTTTGCCCATCTTCTTGCCTTCGCTGGTGGTGAGCAGGGATGTGGTAAGGCAGTAAGCGGGGCGCTGTTCCTTCTTGCGGATAAGCTCAACGCCGCCCAGCATATTGCTCCACTGGTCGTCGC
>JAEDIC010000025.1 GCA_016292635.1 Clostridia bacterium | reverse complement strand
TCACGGATACGCCCTTTGTGAAGATTCTCACCGGTGTGCGCCGCTGCGGAAAATCTACCATTCTCAAGATGATTATGGACAAGCTGTGCGAACGTGGTATTCCGAAAGATAGAATCGTCAGCTATCGGCTCGATTCCATGGAATACGAGGATATGGCTGCAAAGCAGATGTACACAGTTCCCGAAAAAGCAATTGTAAAGCTAGCAGTTCCAGCGACATTGGCCTTGTTGGCAAAAGCTGTTTACAATCTAGTGGATACTGCCTATATTGGAATGCTGGATTCTGATATTGCGTTAACTGCGGTTGGAATTACGGTTCCTCTGCTGCTGATTATGGTTTCTCTGGAAAATATTTTTGCGGCAGGGGCTGCTGTTTTGGCGGGACGCCAGTTAGGCTCAGGAGATAAAGACGGCGCAAGCCGGACCGTTACCACAATTATCGGAATTTCCGTAGCAATCGGGATTTTTTTGTGTATTGGCGGAATTATTTTTATCGAACCGCTGATGCGTGCTTTTGGCGCGTCAGATACTTCTTTACCCTTGGCAAAAGATTATGCATTCTGGATGTTTATTGCGGCATTGGCAAATCTTCCTGCCCAAAGTATGAACTGCGCTGCCAGAGCAGAGTCATCTGTAAAAATTTCATCTACTGCTGTAATAACCGGCGCTCTTCTCAATGTGATTTTAGACCCTGTTTTTATGTTTGATTGGGGATTTAATATGGGAGTGGAAGGCGCGTCGCTCGCAACGACTATCTCACAGTTTGTTACGTTCGGGATTTTAATATGGTTTTACGTAAGCGGACGCTCAATTATCAAGATTAAAGTTAAGGCGTTTCGTCCGAGTTGGAACTGGATTAAAACAGTTACGTTAATCGGCGTCCCGACAGCAATCATTCAGATTTGCTTGTCCGTAGCGTCCTCGTTAACGAATATTGCGGCAGCCGGATTGCCTCAGTCTGATGAAATCATTGCCGCATTTGGCGTTGTGCAAAGATTGGTATTGATTGGATGCTATGTGATTATGGGATTTATGCAGGGATATCAACCTGTAGCCGCCTATGCGTTCGGGGCGAAAGAAGAGGAGCGATTTCACCAATCGGTTCGCTTTGCGCTAAAAGGTTCGTTGCTTCTTACGTTTCTTGTTGCCGTTATATATATTCTGCTGGCAAAGCCGTTAATCTTGTTGTTTAATAACAATCCGGTTATCGTGGATTATGGTAAATGGCTACTGATATCTCAGCTTGCGCTTTTCCCGGCGTTCGGATTGTGTTATATGATGACAATTACTTACCAGACAATTGGAGCATCTGGTTGTGGGTTGTTTCTTTCGTTGATCCGTCAAGGGCTGTTTTACACGCTGTTTATTTTGGTTTTGCCGAAGTTATTCGGTGTAACAGGGATTTATTTTTCTCAGCCAGCAGCAGATGCTTTGACAATCTTGGTCTGCGTCTTCTCTGTCAGGAAAATGAAAAAATTGGCTTCAAAAAATATGAGCATACAAGTGAGATGAACTGAAAGAAAAAATAACATATTGCTCTCTTATAAAAATACGGGATCCTGCTCAAGTGCCTGTAATTCCGCAATGACATCACAAACGGGCAGGAGCCGCACATTGTTGATATGGCATAAAAACTACAGTATAATAAAGTTAATCATTTCTGGCAAAGAGGTGTTTTGTCGTGGATTTATCCGAATACTTTCCCATATTTGATAAGCTGACAGCGGATGAGCAAGACCAGCTGCGCCGTCTGTCAATGAGGCGCACAGTACCCAGTGGCACGCTGCTGCACAACGGCGATAAGGATTGTATGGGACTGCTTTTGTTGCGTTCCGGTCAGCTGCGTGCGTATCTTACCTCCGACGAAGGCCGGGAGGTTACCTTGTATCGCCTGTTTGAACGGGACATATGCCTGTTTTCCGCTTCCTGCATAATGAACTCAATACAGTTTGATATCACAATTACGGCGGAAAAGGAAACGGAGTTTTGGATAATCCCGCCGGACGTTTTCAAGAAGCTTATGGAAACTTCGGCCCCAATGGCAAACTATGTCAGTCAGATAATGGGCACCCGCTTTACAGACGTAATGTGGCTTATCGAGCAGATAATGTGGAAGAGCTTTGATAAGCGCCTTGCCGGTTTCCTGCTGGAGGAGAGCGCTATTGAGGGCACTAAAGTGCTTAAAATCACCCACGACATAATAGCGGGCCATATGGGCACCGCCCGGGAAGTGGTCACCCGAATGTTGAGATACTTCCAGGCCGAGGGCATGGTAAAGCTGTCCCGCGGAGTCGTTGAGATAATGGATGAAGAGATGCTGGAAGAGCTGAGCGGTAAATAAAGGATACGCCGGGGAGCGGCTATTTCAATAAGAAGGGAGAGATAAAAGGAATAAAGGTTGTTATCATCGGCGGCGTTGCGGGAGGCGCTTCCGCAGCGGCAAGGCTTCGCCGGCTGGATGAAAAGGCAGAGATAATCATATTTGAACGGAGCGGTTCCGTATTTCACAGTATTCCGTGAATATAGCCCCGCCTAATATCAGCGCGGCGCCAAGCATTTGGGTGGAAGACATCTTTTCATTGAGCAGCAATGCGGAAAACACCACGGCTGCAAGGGGCTCAAGATAGCCAAGTATGGATACCGTCTGCACAGGCAGCCTGCCGATGGAAGAAAAATACAGATAGCAGGCTACGCCGGTATTCACAACGCCGAGAAAAAGCATCGCGGGTATTTCGCTGGTTTGCAGGGGGATATTATAGCCCTGCTTTATGCCTACAAACGCAGCAACCGTAAGAAAGCTTATCAATACCTGCAGGGCGGAGTTTTCAAGGCCGGTTATGCTTTTTGCCTTTTTATTAAATATTACCATTATCGCAAATATCACAGCGGACATAAGCCCTGAAAAAAGCCCACGGCTGTTCAGCGCGGCGGAGCCTCGGCCGTTTACAAGGCATACCCCCAGCACAACGGCAATAAAGCCCGCTATCTTTGCGGCGGTAAGCTTTTCGTTAAAAACGACGGGGGATAGCATCATTACGATCATAGGGCCGCAGTAATAGCACAATGACGCAACGCCCACGCCGATGCTGGCGTATGCTTCATAAAGGAACATCCAGCTGCCGCCCAGGGCCATGCCGGATATAAGCAGGAAAAGGGCGTCTTTTTTGTTTTGGTAGAATGTGAATTTGCCGCCGGTAAGCAGAAAAATGGCTATCAATACCACGCTGCCCACCATTGTGCGCAGGAAAACTATTTCGTAACTGTTCAGATGGATGAGGCTGGAAACTATACCGTTTGAACCTAATATCAACAGCGATATGATGTATTTGAGCAATGGCGTTTTCATGTCAGATAACAAACTCCGTTAAATACTACGCATGATTATAACACAAAAACGGATAAGTTAACATATATTGGAGCGGTAAGGAAATACAAAACACAAGGAAGACATTTCGCTTATCATGTTGAACAAAGGCTGATTGATTGATATTATAATGAATAAGGTTACAATTTGCGTAAGAATATTATTGTGAAAGGAAGGCATGGCGGGCCGTTTGAAAGAAAACTTAAGCAGCAAGGCGCAGCATGAGCTGATGCTGAATGCGCCCATGACAAGGCTTGTGGCGGCGAAGGCCACGCCAGCCGTCATCAGTCAGCTTATAACCGTAATATACAACACGGCGGATACTTGTTTCGTATCCCGCATAGGAAACAGCGCTTCTGCCGGCGTTGGCGTAGTATTCGCCATAATGACCATGATACAGGCTCTGGGCGGCGGTGTTGGCATGGGCGTAAGCGCCCTTATAAGCAGATATCTCGGAGCGGAGCAGGACGAGGAGGCATATAAATTTGCCAGCAGCGCTGTTTTTGCTGCCCTGCTGATGGGGTTGATAATTATACTTTTATGTTTGCCCTTCCTGAAGGGATTGCTTGTGTTGCTTGGAGCTTCTGAAACCATGCTTCCACATGCCGCGGCATACGCAAAATACATAGTTATCGGTGCGCCCATAATGTGCTGTACCTTCGTGCTTAATAACATACTTCGCTCTGAAGGGGAAGCCGCCATGGCGATGTACGGCATATGCTGCGGCGGCATATTGAATATAGTGCTGGACTCCATATTTATATTTGGGCTGAATATGGGGACAGAGGGAGCCGCCATTGCTACAGTAATAAGCCAGGCGGTCAGCTTTGTGATATTGATTGCAATGTTTATCAGGGGCAAGAGTATAATACGGGTGTCTTTCAGCCGGGTAAGCCGGGATATAAGGGACTATCTGCTGATAATCAAAACCGGTATGCCCACCATATTCCGTCAGGGTATGGCCAGCGTAGCCACATCTCTGCTGAATATAAACGCCAGGGTGTACGGCGATGCGGCGGTTGCCGCCATAACCATATCCAACAAGATATATATGCTGGTGCGCCAGATAATGATAGGCATAGGTCAAGGCTTTCAGCCAATTGCCGGGTATAATTACGGCGCAGGCAATTATAGGCGGGTAAAGGAAGCTTTTAGGGTATCTTGCGCCATAGGTACGGTGATATGCAGTGCTGCCGCATTGTCCGTTTTCCTTGGGAGGGACGCCGTGATTGGCTGGTTCAGAGATGATCCGGAGGTTATACGGATAGGCTCCGTGTATCTCATGTACGCCTGCGCAGTTATGCCCTTTATGGCGTATTCCACCTTTGTAAATCAGCTGTATCAATGCCTCGGGTTTTCCGGCAGCGCATCATTTCTGGCCTGCTGCAGGCAGGGGGTATTCTTTATACCGCTGGTAGTCATATTGCCCCGCCTGTTTGGACTGAACGGCATAGTGGCGGTACAGCCAGGCGCAGACTTTTTTACGTTTCTGCTATCCGTGCCTTTTCAGATATACTTCTTTAGAAGGGTGCTTAAAGAGAAAACAGAACAACCAAAGTATGCTTGATATTATCAAAAAAAGACCTCGCCGCAGCGAGGCCTTTTGTGCTTTTATAATGGCTGTGCGCTGAATTTTTCCAGCAGAGTGCTCTCTATGTATTTTTCTTTTATGCTTTTTATGTCCTGCATATGAGGAACTGCCATATGGGCGGCGAGAGCCGTTTCGTCTTCCCATTTTTCCACCAGCAGTATTTTGTTTTCATCCGCCGGAGAGATAAAGTAATCGTAGCGGAGGTTTCCCTTTTCGGCCCTGACTTTCGGAGCCGGACCCTGCTCCAGTTCATCGAGAAATTTACGCGTCATGCCTGGCTTGGCGGTGTAGGTAACGTGAAGTATAAGCATTTTATTTCCTCATGCGCTTTGCGAAATTAATATCCGAGGTCTCTGTTCACAAGATTTAACGGGGGCAGGCCCTTTGCATATCGGGAAAGGTCCTCAAGGAACATATTCACATCCAAATCGCAGGTGATATCAAGGGCGTCGTTGCCGGATACATGGGGGGTTATTATGGTGTTGGGGCAGGTCCAGAGGGGGTGATCCGCGGGGAGAGGCTCCGGCGCCATAACATCCAGGGCCGCGCCGGCAATCGAGCGGGCCTGCAGGGCTTCCACAAGGGCGTCCTGATCTATGGCGGAACCCCGGCCTACATTTATCACGAGGGCTTTTCTGCCAAGCCTGGCTATGCGTTCCCGGCTGAGTATGCCTATGGTGTCCGGTGTGGAGGGAAGGGAGATTATAAGAGCGTCCGCATCAGGCAGCAGGCTGTCCAGCTCATCCGTTGTCACCACCCGGTCAAATGCGGGCTCTTTGCTTTTTCCGCTGCGGCATACCCCGGTTACGTTTGCCCCAAGGGCTTTAAGGCGGCGTGCGGCGTTGGAACCTATATCGCCGGTACCGAGAAGCACAAGGTTGCTGCCCGATATGGAGCGGATGGGAGAGAAACAGGACCAGCTTCGTTCAATGGCGGCCTGCTGATACTCAGGCATACGGCGCATAAGCATGAGCAGCACCATAACTATATGCTCGGCAATGGCAAGGCCGTATGCACCGGAGGAGTTGGAAAGGGCGCAGCCTTTTGGCATGGCGCAGGCAGGCTGATACTTTTCCACGCCGGCATTGGGGCTGCATACCCAGCGGAGGTTGGCGGCGTTTTTTATTATTGCGGGGCCAACGTCTCCGTATAGTATTTCATAGCGGTCTATTTCCGGCGCAAGTTTCTCCGGGGCATCATAGTAATCCACTGCGAAGCCCGCGGCGCGTGCCGCTTCGGTTATACGCTTATCGTATCGACCGCGAATATAAGGTACGCATACTGCTATTCGTCTCATGGTGTATCCTCTCGGGATGGATGATGGGGATGTATTGCTGATAATAGTATATAATAGGCAAGCACAAAACACAACGACTGTAAAAAACATCGGAGCGCATTCCGACAGCGGAGGCGCTCCGATACTTTTATTTTGGCTTTTGTTCCTTTGTATGCGGTTATACCGCCATGGCCGCGCGTGCTTTCATATCCAGGATTTTCAGGAAGAAAGCGCCCCGGCGGCCTCTTGCGCCGCTGAGACGGTGCTGGTAAATATGCGCCTGCTTATCCTGAAGGCAGAAATGGCTCAGGGCAGCCGCTTGATGTCAGGGCGGGAAAAGACTGAATAAGCTAATGTTTTTTACCCTGGCTACAGCAGCTCCAGTATTTTTTCCTTGGGGATGAGCCCCAAGGACTGATTGGCGATCTTTCCATCCTTTATTACCACCAGCATGGGAATACTGGATACCCGGAACATATTGGCAAGCTGGGGCTGCTCGTCAACGTTTACCTTGCACACCTTAACATCCGGCCGCTCCTCAGCCACGGCCTCGATATGTGGCCCTATCATGCGGCAGGGGGCGCACCAGGACGCCCAGAAGTCTATGAGCACGGGCACGCTGCTTTCCATTACCTCGCTCTTGAAGTTTTCCTCGGTTATGTGTATGACTGACATTATGTTTCCCTCCGTTTATCGTTTATATTAATTAAATTGTATTTTTGAAGGTCAGTTTCCTGATACCGTTTCTCCCGGCCAGTCTATTATGCCGCCGAATTCGTAAACATTTGAATAGCCTATTTCTGCCATCTTTTCGGAGGCCTGTTTACTGCGGTTGCCGCTGCGGCAGTATACCAGTATAAGCTGCTCCTTATCCGGCAGACCTGGGATATCCTCCATGTCGGCGTAAATTTCCTCGTTTGGGATGCATATGGCGCCGGTGATATGCAGCTCATCGAATTCCTCATGGGTGCGTACATCGAGAATTGCATAGTCCGTGTTTTCATCCATAATTGCGATGGCCTCTTCCATGGATATCTGGGTATATTGGTATTTGGGGGCGCAGCCCGCAAGGGCCAGCACCGTAATTATCAGCTGAATAAGTCTTTTCATATATAGCTCCTTATCAGTTTGGTTAATATGGATCAATTTTTTATATTATAACCCAAATACCATAAAGTTTCAGTGATAATATCACCAATATGGAAAATGAGGGAGGAATAATGTAATATATTAAGAAGTAATAATCTGATTTTGGAGGAAATGCAATGTTTCGCAGGGCAGAGGAACGGGATATAGCCGCCATAGCCGGGATATATGACGATATACATACAATGGAAGAAAAGGGCCCCCGGGCCACAGGCTGGATACGGGGGATATACCCCACGGAGGAAACCGCCCGGGCCGCCGTGGAGGCCGGGGAGATGTATGTGCTGGAGAAGGATGGCGCGGTTGTGGCGGCGGGGAAGATAAACAAGGAGCAGATGCCCGCATATGCCGAAGTTGAATGGGAACATGAAGCGGGGGATGAGCAGGTGATGGTGCTGCATACGCTTGTTGTATCGCCAAAGGAAAGGGGCAGGGGATACGGCTCTGAGTTTGTGGCAGAATATGAGGCCATGGCACTGAAAGAAGGTTGTCCTTTCCTTCGCATAGACACCAACGCCATAAACAGCGCCGCCCGCAAAATGTACAGAAAGTTGGGCTACAGGGAGGCGGGCATAATTCCCTGCGAGTTCTGCGGCATACCGAATGTGGATCTTGTATGCCTTGAAAAACGGCTGCGTTATAGATGACGCATAAAATCCTAAATAGTGAATAAAAATTCACAGAATGCAAATCTTGCGGAAAGGGAGATTTTAGTGTCGCAACTATATTGACCCCATGAGAAAAGTCAGACAAATTCGGATAAAATGCAGTTTCGCTCTTGTTTTTTTTGCGTTAAAAACCGGCTCTTTATGAAAAGAATATTTGACAAGAAACATGTGTACTGATAAACTATATCTTGTATGTTATAGCAATAACATAACATTTATAACCTTACGCAACTAAATTAAGGAGGAAAAACAGAATGAAGAAGCTCATCTCTTTGATGCTGGTTCTCACCCTGGCACTGTCCTTCGCAGCCTGCACACAGCCCGCTGCTGAGGAAACCGCTCCCGTTGAAGGAACTGCCCCCGCTGAGGAAACCGCTCCCGCCGAGGGAGAAGCTGAGCTGGTATGGGATCCTGCCAACGTACAGGCTTCCGTGGAAGCTGCCGTAGCTGCCACCGATGGTAAGATTGCCATTATCACCAACACTGTTTCTCAGAACGAAGAGGAGTACCGTTCCGCCCAGGCTATGGTTGAGAAGTACGGCGACCGCGTCATCCACGACACTATGCCCGATAACTTCATGGCCGAGCAGGAGCAGTTCATCTCCGTAATCAACAAGTACGGCACCGATCCCGACGTTAAGGCCATCATAATCAACCAGGCTTGCCCCGGTTCCAACCCCGGTATCGACAAGGTAGCTGAGGTTCGTGATCTTAACGATCTGTTTGTAGCTTACTGCACTCCCCAGGAGAACCCCACCGACATCACCACCCGTGCGGACGTAGCCATCTCCGTTGACGAAGTTGGCAAGGGTACTTACATGGCCGAGCAGGCTGCCGCTATGGGCTGCAAGACTTTCGTACACTACAGCTTCCCCCGTCACATGGCTCAGGTTCCCCTGGCTGGCTGCCGTGACAAGATCAAGGAAAAGTGCGAAGAGCTGGGCATTGAGTTCGTAGATGCCACCGCTCCCGATCCCACCGGCGATGCCGGCACTACCGGTGCTCAGATGTTCATCCTGGAGGATGTACCCAAGATGGTTGAGCAGTACGGCACAGAGACCGCATTCTTCTCCACCAACTGCTCCATGCAGGTTCCCCTGATTCAGGCTGTGTTTGATGCCGGCGCTTACTTTGTACAGCCCTGCTGCCCCAGCCCCTATCATGGCTTCCCCAGCGCTTTCGCTATCGAGAGCCCCTCTGACCTGGTAAATGGCCTCGCCGAGACCATCGAAGCCGAGAAGAAGTACGTTGCTGACGCCGGCCTGAGCGGTCACTTCTCCACCTGGGCAGTTCCCGCTTCCATCGCCAACACCGTAGCCTGCACCGAGTACGCCTTCCTGTGGATGGCCGGTCTGGTTGACGACTGTGATTCCGATGTACTGGCTGCTCTGCTGAGCGACTACTGCGGAACCGAGGCTGCCCTTGAGCCCTTCGTAGATCCCGGTACCGGTGTTGTTACCGACAACTATCTGGTATATCAGCTGGGTTACCTCACCTTCTAATAATACTTTAACAGAGTATTAAAGAGCAGAACACGGGGCGGCGGCGCTATGGCTCCGCCGTCCCATTTCTTTTACCGTAATGCCTTCGGTGTAAGTAAGCGCACAGGATAAGCATCGCTTGCGCTCTTATATACACTGAAGGTGTCATACCCGAATAAGAAAGGGGATTTCAAGCTTTGGCAGAATCAATTTTGCGTTTTGTAAACGTGGGTAAATTCTACGGCGACAACCAGGTCCTCAAGGGCATTAATATGGACGTTCGCCCCGGCGAGATCCATGCCCTTATAGGCGAAAATGGCGCTGGTAAATCCACATTGATGAACATTCTCTTTGGTATGCCTGTTATCCACGAAACCGGCGGATTCGAGGGCACCGTTGAAATAGACGGCGAGGATGCTCATATAATGACTCCCCATGATGCCATGGAAAAAGGCATCGGCATGGTGCATCAGGAATTCATGCTTATTCCCGGCTTCACCATTACCGAAAACATCAAGCTGAACCGTGAGATAACCAAGCCCAGCGCAATGTCCAAGGTATTCGGCAAGCGCCTTGAAACCATGGACATGGACGCAATGAACGCCGACGCCCGCAAGGCGCTGGATACCATGGAGATGGGTATTGAGGAATATACTATGGTTCAGGGCCTGCCTGTAGGCCATATGCAGTTTGTGGAGATAGCGCGTGAAATAGACAAGACCGGCATACGCTATCTTGTATTTGACGAACCCACCGCCGTATTGACCGAGAGCGAGACCGAAAACCTGCTGGCAGCCATAAAGCGTCTTGCGGCTCAGGGCATAGGTATCGTATTCATCAGCCACCGTTTGGATGAGATCATAAACGTATCCGACCGTGTTACCATCCTCCGAGACGGCGAATGGGTAGCCACCAGGGACACCAAGGATCTTACCGCCGCCGAGATAGCCCGCCTCATGGTGGGCCGCGCCCTTACTCTGGACAGGAACGAAACTAAGCGCGTGATAAGCGACGAGCCCATGCTGGAGGTAAAGCACCTTCGCGTAAAGATGCCCGGTGAAGAAGTAAAGGGCGTTGACTTTACCGTTCATAAGGGCGAGATAGTGGGTATAGGCGGCCTTGCGGGTCAGGGCAAGCTTGGCATCGCAAACGGCATAATGGGCCTTTATCCCGCAGACGGCAAAGTAATATTCAAGGGTAAGGAGCTTAAGCTGAACAACACCAAGGCGGCTCTTACCGCCGATCTGGCCTTCGTAAGCGAAGACCGAAAGGGTGTTGGCCTGCTGCTCAACAGCCCCATCGATCTGAATATCGCCTTTACCGCCCTTCAGACCGAGAACGCTTTCCTGAAGAAGTTCGGCCCCTTCAGATGGAGGGATAAGAAGGCCATCCGCCAGCATGCGGATAACATGATAAAGGAACTGGATATCCGCTGCACCTCTGCCGCACAGAATACCGGCAGACTTTCCGGCGGCAACCAGCAGAAGGTGTGCGTAGCCCGTGCCCTTACACAGAGCCCCGAGCTGCTTCTGGTATCAGAGCCCACCCGCGGCATTGATATCGGCGCCAAGAAGCTTATTCTCGACCTGCTCAAGCAGCTTGCGGAGGAAAAGGGCATGACAATCGTTATGACCAGCTCCGAGCTTGCGGAGCTCCGCAGCATATGCGACAGAGTGCTCATCATCTGCGAGGGCAAGGTGGCAGGCGAACTGCTGCCCGATGCTTCTGATGAAGAATACGGCCTTATGATGTCCGGCGCCAAACTGGACAACACTGGGAAAGGAGGCGCTAACTAATGGCTAAGATAGGTAAACTTATCCGCAGAATGGGCATACCTACTTTCGCGGTAACCCTTCTGCTCATCATCGTATTGATAGCGGCCGCTTCCATGGGTCAGTCCATGACCACCCTGTTTTCGGATATACTCCGCCGCGTGGGCATGAACGGTCTTCTGGTATTGGCAATGGTGCCTTCCATAAAGTCCGGCACCGGCCCCAACTTCGCCCTGCCTATCGGCATTGAGGGCGGCCTTTTCGCCCTGATATGCTGCATGCAGATGGACCTTTCCGGCTGGACGCTGATACTCTGCGCCATGGGTTTTGCGATAGTGCTCTGTACCTTCCTGGGTTGGGCATACGGCAAGCTGCTCAATACGGTTAAGGGCGCCGAGATGACCATAGCCACTTATGTTGGCTTCTCCATTGTGGCATTCTTCAATATCCTCTGGCTGGTGCTTCCCTTCTCCAACCGTAAGATGGGCTGGATGCTTGGAACGGGTCTTCGTGAAACCATACAGCTGGATGGATTTAAAGCTGCCCAGATAATTTCCAACCTTGGCGCATTCAATATCGGCAGTGTAAGCATTCCCACCGGTATGCTGCTGCTGTTGGTAGTATGCTGCCTGATGGTATCCTTCTTCTTTAAGACTAAGCCCGGCCTTGCAATTTATGCGGGCGGCGTAAATCCCCGCTTTGCGGATGCTGCCGGCCTTAATATTGACAAGAGCCGCATAACCGCAAACATAATTTCTACCGTTATTGCCGGTCTCGGCATAATCGTATACGCTCAGGGTTACGGTTACGCTCAGCTGTACAACGGGCCCATGAACATGGCGTTTCCTGCTGTTGCCGCAGTGCTTATCGGCGGCGCTACCGCCTCCAAGGCAAACTGCGTCAACGTTCTTGTTGGTACCTGCGTATTCCAGGGCCTCATGACCGCCGCAATGCCCGTTGCCAATGCCATATTCACCGGCACTGACCTTTCCGACATTATGCGTCAGGTTATACAGAACGGCGTTATTCTCTACGCCCTCACCCAGGTCAGCAAAGGAGGGGAAAAGTAATGCCTGATATGGTAAAGAAAAACAAGCCCGGCAAGTTCAACGTCAAGGAGTTCGTGCTGGAAAATATCGTAACCATCATCTTCTGGGTATTCATCCTTGTGGGCTTTGCCCTTGCAAAAGGTGTTACCTTCAACTGGTTCCTGACTGAGCTCAGCAACCGCTTCTATCGCAATGCGTTCCTGGTTCTGTCCCTTATAATCCCGGTAATCGCCGGCTTGGGACTTAACTTCGGTATAGTTGTTGGCGCCATATCCGGTCAGCTGGCAATAATCCTGGTTCGCTACTTTGACATCGGCGGCTTTGGCGGCCTTGCGCTGTGTATGCTCATCGCCCTGCCCATCGCCGTGCTGGTAGGCTGGCTTACAGGTACTCTGTATAACAAGACCAAGGGCCAGGAAATGATTGCTTCCCTGATAGTAGGCTATTTCGGAAACGGTATCTATATGTTCATAGTGCTGTTCGTAATAGGTGCGGTCATTCCCGTTCAGCCCAGTCATCCCATGATACTGCCCGGCGATGTGGGCGTTCGTATGAGCGTGGACATGGGCTCCATAAAGTATGCATTGGAAGACCTGTGGCAGGTTCCCTTTGCCTCCTTCATTACCATAGCCTCCGGCGGAACAATGCTGTATCTTATATGGAACAAGTTTATGCGCAAGCTTAAGGCGGGCAAGGAGCGTATGGGCAACATGACCTTCGCCATGTATATGGTTATCTGTGCCGTTATCTGCGCTGTATTTGCCTATAACTGGGCTACCAAAGGCAGGCTTTCCATGGTTCGCAAGGTTCCCATGGGCACCGTGATCATCATAGCCCTGCTCGCCCTGTTCAATAAGTGGATAATGACCACCAAGCTGGGTCAGGACTTCCGTGCCTGCGGACAGAATCAGCATATTGCCGAGTCCAATGGTATCGACGTTGACCGCACCCGTACCATTGCCACCATCATCTCCACCGTATTTGCAGCATGGGGCATGATAATCTACATGCAGAACATAGGTACCCTGAACACATACACCGCCCATAACCAGATAGGCTTCTTCTCCGTAGCGGCAATACTGGTAGGCGGCGCATCGGTAAGCAAGGCCAATGTTTCTCAGGCCATCATGGGCACCCTGCTTTTCCATTCCATGTTTATCCTGAGTCCCGAGATCGGCCGCGCCGTATTCGGTCAGGCAATACTGGGCGAATACTTCCGTACCTTCATGGTATACGGCGTAATCGCTCTTGCACTTGGTCTCTATGTTTGGAAGGCAAATAAGCAGAGCAAGCTCACCCTTGAGCCCGAGGACGCTGTTAAGATGCTGGAAGACTAACATGCTTTTAATAAAGGTTGTCCTTCGGGGCAACCTTTATGTATTTATTGAGAGAAACCGAAAGAGAGGAATTGTATGAGATCCGAATACATTAAAAAGCTGGCTGATATGATGGAATACGATGCGGCGCTGGTATGCCCTTCCGAAGAACTGATGTTCTTTACCGGCTTTTCTCCAATGATATGCGAGAGATTTCAGGGCCTGTTCGTAAAGAAGGACGGCAGCTGCTTCTATCTCTGCAATATGCTTTACGGAGCAGAGATAAGGGAAGGCCTGAAGGGTGAATGCCCGGTATATACCTGGCATGACAACGAGGGCATGGATAAGGCCTATCAGATACTGAAAGAACAGGGCCTCTGGGGCAGCACCATAGGGGTAAACTCCAGCGCTCAGGCCTTCAATGTGCTGGATATAGGCCAAAACTGCAATATTCATTTTGTAAACGGCAAGCCCCTTCTTGAGGAAGTACGCATCAGAAAGACCCATGAAGAGCTGGAAAATATGCGTAAGGCTGCCAAGGTGGCGGATAATGTATACGATGTTGTATGCGCAATGATACGCCCCGGTATTACCGAGGCGGATATTCGCGACGTGATGGTAAACGAAATGGTAAAGCAGGGCGGCGGCGGAAGCGGAATGTTCTGCATAGTGGCGTCCGGTCCCAATTCCGGCTTCCCTCATTATAGCAGCTATGACAGAGTAATAGAGGAAGGCGACTGCATAGTTCTTGACTGGGGCTGCGCGGTAAATGAGATGATGTCAGATATAAGCCGCACCGTATTCGTTGGCAGCATAACCGAGGAGCAGCGCAGGATATACGAGCTGGTGGACAGGTCCCAGCTTACCGGCGAAGCCGTTGCCAAAGAGGGCGTGAATATATCTGAGATAGACATTGCCGCAAGGAACGTGCTGGCCGAGGAAGGCTATGCTGAAACTCTGGTGAACCGTGTTGGTCACGGCATAGGCTATTCCGTACATGAAGGCCCCTATATCAACCAGATAAACCGTCGCCCCCTGGAAAAGGGAATGTGCTTCTCCGTTGAGCCCGGCGTTTACCTTGCGGGCCGCTTTGGTATGCGTATCGAGAATATCGTATGCATAAACGAAAATGGCGAGACCGAGATACTCAATAAGGCGGACAGAGGCCTTAGGGTACTGGACTGGTGGAAGAAGTAAGGCGGCTCAGCGGCAAGAGCGAAATTATTGCTGCCCTTGAACTCTGCCGGCGGGTGTTCGATGAATTCGTCGGCCCGGGATATACGGCTGAAGGGCGGGATACCTTCCGCAGGGTGACCATGGCCGAGGAGAACCTCTCAAAATGGGAGGCCGGTGAATATGTATTTTACGGTGCCTTTGAGGGAGATATCCTTATAGGCGCCGCCGCCAGCCGCACGGGCGGAAATCATGTCATGCTGCTGTTCGTGGATAAAAAGCACCATAGGCGGGGCATAGCCCGCTCACTTATGGATGCGCTTATCGCCGACGCATCCGGTGACAGGGTAACCGTGAATGCCTCTCCTTATGCCAAAGGGGCATATGAGCGTATGGGCTTTGTTGCAACTGGCGCGTCCGTTGCGGAGTCAGGCATGATATTTACGCCTATGGAATATGTAAAATAAGCAAAAGGCTGCCCTTTGTCAGGCGGCCTTTTTATATTGGGAAAGAATTCACGCCTGTGCCATATATGAGAGCTTGTTTGTGGAATAAAGGGTGATATAATTATAGTATATTAGTGGAGTTTGAGCGCTTATAACGGTTAAGAGAAGAGAAATATGAAAGATTTTGTAGTATTCAGGAATGTATCAAAGCGATATCAGATGGGGCAGATCGCCATAAACGCGGTGGATAATATGAGCTTTTCCATCGCCAAGGGTGAATTCTGCGTTATTGTCGGCCCCTCCGGCGCAGGCAAGACCACGGTGTTGAATATGCTTGGCGGCATGGATAGCTGTACCGATGGCGAAATTACCGTGGACGGGGCTTTGATAAGCGGCCTTTCTCCAAGGGAACTTACCGCCTATCGCCGGCATGACGTGGGTTTTGTGTTCCAGTTTTATAACCTTGTGCAGAATCTTACCGCGTTGGAAAATGTTGAGCTTGCGGCTGAAATAAGCAAAAACCCCATGGATGCGGCGGAGGCCGTTGCGGGAGTTGGACTTGCGGAGCGCAGCAACAACTTCCCAAGCCAGCTTTCCGGCGGAGAACAGCAGCGCATCGCCATTGCAAGGGCACTGGCAAAAAATCCAAAGCTGCTCCTTTGCGATGAGCCTACCGGTGCGCTGGATTATGTTACCGGCAAATCCATACTGAAGCTGTTGCAGGATACCTGCCGCAGCAAGGGGGTAACTGTAATAGTGATAACCCACAACGGAGCCATACGACCAATGGCGGACCACGTTATACACATACGAAACGGCAGGGTGGATAAGGAAGAATACAACGATAATCCAACCCCCGTGGAACAGATTGAGTGGTAAATTAACCATAAAAATCTCGGCAAAGGAGGACGGCTGCTGTGGCATCTGCGGCGCATAAGGATATTATCCGGGAAATAAAAAACAGCAAGAACCGCTTTCTTGCCATAATGGTGTTGTCTGCCCTTGCGGTGGCTTTCTTGTGCGGCCTTAAGGTGACTGCGCCGGATATGAAGGGCACAGGAGACGACTATCTTGACGACAGGCGGCTGATGGATATACAGGTCATGTCCACTCTGGGTATAACAGAGCAGGATGTGGAAGAACTTGCTTCGCGGGAAGAGATAGACTATGCCGTGGGCGCATACGTTATGGATGCCTGGGCAGGGGATTCTGTGGCAAAGGTGCATTCCATTACGGAGGAAGTGAATAAGCTTATCCTCATGGAAGGCCGCCTGCCGGTGGTGAGCCGGGAGTGCGTTGTGGATGAAAAAATCCTCGCCAAGCTTGATTTGTCTATTGGGGATACATTGCCAATAGTGCCTTCCGAGGATAACCGGGACAGCCTTATATACGACGATTTCCGCATAGTGGGCACGGTTCGCAGTCCCTATTATATCAGTGTGGAGCGGGGTTCTTCCTCAATAGGCTCAGGCTCTGTTCAGGGCTATGTTTATCTTAAGGAAAACGCATTCAACATGGATTGTTATACCATAGCGTACCTTAAGGCAAAGGGGGCGGAGGAGCTTACCGCCTTTACAGATGAATATGACGACTATATTGAAGCTGTGATCGACGCCCTTGAACCCATGGGAGAGGAGCGGGCACAGCTTCGCCATGATGAAATAATTGACGAGGCCATGGAGAAAATAGCGGAAGCGGAGCAGGGGCTTGCGGATGCGGAGAAGGAAGTGGCCGATAAGATAGCGGAGGCGGAGCAGGAGCTTGCGGACGCCCGAAAGAAGCTGGACGACGGCTGGTATGAATACCGAAAGGGAAAAAAAGACCTTGAAGAAGCCCATGACAAGCTTGTTGAAGGCCAGATAGAGCTCTCGGAGGGCTATCAGGAGCTGCTGGAGGGCCAGAAGGAATACGACGACGGTCTTGCGGAGTATGAGAAAAGCTTTGCGGAATATGAAGCAAACAAAAAGACGCTGGATGAATTATATGCCGCACTTTCAGCATCCCAAAGCCAGTTGGATGCGGTCACAGGTCCGCTGAATCTTGGCGGCAGCTTTACGGAGTCAGAGACCAGCAGCGCTATTTCATCGGCAAAGAGTGCGGCCGCTGAAGGTATAGCCCAGTGTAAAACGGCGATAACCGCCGCTCAAAGTGGTATTGATGCTTGTGATGCTAAGATAGAGGAACTGAGTGGGCAGCCTGACAGCAGCGAAATACAGGCGGCTATAGCAGCGGAAGAAGCGAAAAAACAGGAGTATGAAAACAATATAGGTGCTCTTACCGCACAAATAAGTCAACTGGAAGCCCAGATACAGAGTTTGGGTCAAATTGACGCTGCACAGCTCTCCAAGGACAACGCCGCTCTACAGGCAGGCTGGAAGGAATACAACGACGGAAAAGCATTGTTTGACGCTGGCAAGGAGAAGCTTGACGCCGCAAAAAAGAAACTGGACAGCGGCAAAAAGGAGCTTGAAGCGGGCTGGCGCGAGTATTATGATGGACGTCAGAAGCTGACCGAGGGCTGGCAGGAATACTACGACGGCAAGGAAGAACTGCCCCGGGCCTACCGCAAGCTGAAGGACGGGGAGACGGAATATGAAGATGGCCTTGCGGACCTTGAGAAGGCCAGGATAGAGGCGGCGGAGGAAATAGCCGACGCAAAGGATGAGCTTGCTGACGCCCGCCGGGAGGTGGCGGATATAGAAGCCGGGGAGTGGTATATTCTGCCCCGTGGATATAATCCGGGCTATACCGGTTTTGGTCAGGATGCGGAGCGCATGGCAAACCTTGCCACGGTGTTCCCTGTGATATTCTTTATAGTGGCGGGGCTTGTGTGCCTTACCACCATGACCCGCATGGTGGAGGAGAACCGCACCGAGATAGGCCTTATGAAGGCGCTGGGCTACGACCGCTGGACCATATCCGCAAAGTATTTGAGCTACGGCCTGCTGCCAAGCCTTGCGGGCGGCGCATTGGGCCTTGTGATAGGCCATACATTGTTTCCGGTAATGATATACATATCCTACCAGATACTGTATGAGATGCCGGATATAACATTAAGGTTTTATCCCGGCCTCAGCGCATTGGCAGTTTTTGCGGCGGTGGCCTGCACCACCCTGTCTACCCTTTGGGCATGTCTTTCAACCCTTGAGGATTTCCCGGCCAACCTTATGCGCCCCCGTGCGCCAAAGCCGGGCAAGCGTGTGCTGCTGGAACGGATAACCCCCCTGTGGCGAAGCATGAGTTTTAAATGGAAAATAACCACCCGCAATCTTTTCCGCTATCAAAAGCGGTTCTGGATGACGGTAATAGGCATAAGCGGCTGCACTGCCCTTGTAATGGCAGGCATTGGCCTTAGGGAATCCCTTACCACCAGCATGAGGGTGCAGTATGACGAGCTGTTCAATTACGATGTTCAGATAACCTTCGCCGAAGGGTTGCTGGGCGATGAACGGGCAGAAATAGAGGAATACCTTGGGGCTTCAGAGGAAGTAAAGGATTATGCGTATATATACGCATCCGGCGTTACCGCCCAGTCCGATGCATACTCCACAAGCGCCTATATTGAGGTATTTGACCCCGAGGAAATAGAAAAATTCGTATTGATAAGGGATTATGGTACGGATGAGAAGCTTGCCCTGCCGGAGCATGGCGTTCTGATGGATAAAAAACTCAGCGAGCTGCTGGATATTGGAGTTGGCGACAGCTTTATCATAGACAGCGATGGACTGCATACTGCCGTGGTGGCAGGCATATATGAAAACTATGTGGGTCACTTTATATACCTTTCTCCCGGGGGATATGAGGAAATATTCCGTGAAGCGCCCGAGACCAACGGCATGATGCTGAACCTTGCGGACGGCAGCAGAGAGACCTGCGAGAGGGTAACCACGAAGCTGCTTGCTTTTAACGGAGTATCTGCCGCCGTCCGTGCCGCAGATACCCAGGATATCTACCTTAAGAGCATGGAGCGAGTGGATTTCGTTGTGGTGGTGGTAATACTTTGCGCCGCAGCCCTTGCCATAGTGGTGCTGTATAATCTGTCCAATATAAATATGACCGAGCGTATGAGGGAGCTTGCCACCATAAAGGTGCTGGGCTTTTACGATGGCGAAGTCAGCGCCTATGTATACAGGGAAAACATAGTGCTTACCATAGTTGGCATAGCCTTGGGCTGCGTAATGGGCAAATATCTCCACGGATGGATGATTCGCTCTGTGGAGATAGATCTTATGATGTTTGGCAGAGAGGTTACCGCCGGCTGCTACCTGCTTTCTGCCGGGCTTACGGCGCTGTTTGCGGTTATAGTGAATATAATAGCTCACGAACAGATGAAGAAGATAGACATGGTGGAATCCTTAAAGAGCGCGGAATAAGCAAGAATTAAAAAGCAGCGTCCGAAATGGGCACTGCTTTTGCGGTAATAGGCCGACTAAATCAGGGTGTATTCAAGCATTTCATAACGAAGCCTGCTGCCCTCGTCCGCATCCGGCGGCAGCAGAGCCCGGGCGATGAAAAGTTCATCCTCCGATGGGACGTCGGTGCGTTTAAGGTAGGCGTAGTCTCCGTCTATCCGGGCGAGAATGTATTCTTTGGTTTCCATGGCGTCTCCTTATATTTTATCGGGCGAGTAGTCTTCCGTGTGCTTGATTATTGAAGAATATTGGGGATATTCCCCAAGGAATCTGTCTATGGTTTCCGGTTGTTCCCAATAGTGCATAGGGTATACCGAAAGAGGGGACAGGGCGGCAAGAAAATAAGTTATGCCGTCTGCATAGTGCTGTTCCTGCCGGGGGTCGAGTGGCAGCAACGCTATATGGATCATGCGGCCCCGAAGGCTGTCTATGCGATGGCGATAGACGCCGCGAATTTGCTTATTGAAGGTTTCGCTTTCGCCTTCCCATGTCCAGTCGTTAAGGTCGCCTGCATGGTATATGACGCCTTCATCGGTGGTGAGCAGAAAGGCCACGCCTGCGTCGTTTGATATGAGGGTCTCAAGCCTTTCGCCGTTGGGTAGGGTGTATTCCCGGTGACCGTGTACCTTAAGGACCTGAACACCCTCGGGATACTTTTTCTCAGGTATATCCTTGGCGAGAACGGCGAGAATGTTCGTAAGCCCGTTGCTTTGAAGCAGGGGAAATATATCCGGATTGTAGTGATCGGCATGGTTATGGCTTGCGAACACCACGGCGGGCTTATCCGGGCGGAGGGAGGGCAGGCTGCCCTTATAATAGTCGAATATATAGTAGGATTTTTCGGTTTCAATAAGAAAGCCGCTGTGAAAAATATAAGTTATCTTCATATTGTCAGTATATCACATACGGAAGCCTCTGTCTCGGATATTTGCGGCAAATAAAAGGAAAAGGTATACTGCTTTTAAGGCATATCGGAATATTTTACCTATTCGCATCAGGAGGAATATAAATGGCGGGAAAGTATCTGCTTGCGCTGGATCAGGGCACAACAAGCTCCAGGGCGATAATATTTGATCATCAGCAAAATGTGATAGGCGTATCTCAAAAGGAGTTTACCCAGCTGTATCCCCGGGAGGGTTGGGTGGAGCATGACCCAATGGAGATATGGGCATCTCAATACGGCGTGATGATGGAGGCCATAGCCCAGTCCGGCATATCTCCGGGAGATATAGCGGGCATAGGCATAACCAATCAGCGGGAGACCACCATACTTTGGGATAGGGACACGGGAAGGCCTGTGTACAACGCCATAGTATGGCAGTGCAGGCGCACGGCAGATATAGTTGACGGGATTTTGGAGCAGGGCCTTGGCGAGCATATACGCTCCGCTACCGGCCTTGTACCTGATGCGTACTTTTCTTCCAGCAAGATAAAATGGATACTGGACAACGTTGAGGGTGTCCGTGAACGGGCCAAAAGGGGGGAGATACTCTTTGGCACGGTGGATACATGGCTGCTGTGGAAGCTTACAGGAGGCGCCGTGCATCTTACGGATTATACCAACGCCTCCCGCACCATGCTGTACGATATACATAAGCTTAGGTGGGATGAAACCCTGCTTAATGCGCTGGATATACCGGCTGAAATCCTGCCTGAAGTGCGCCCCAGCAGCGAAGTTTACGGATATACCGAGATACAGGGCCATAAAGTGCCCATTTCCGGTATGGCGGGAGATCAGCAGGCGGCTCTGTTCGGTCAGGCCTGCTTTAAGCCCGGAGAGGCAAAAAACACCTACGGAACGGGCTGCTTTTTGCTGATGAACACGGGAAATACCCCCTGCATAAGCAAAAACGGCCTTATAACCACCATAGGCATCGGCATGAAAGAAGGCATAGAATACGCCCTTGAAGGCTCGGTATTCGTTGGCGGCGCGGTGATACAGTGGCTCAGGGATGAGATGCGCTTTTTTGCTGAGAGCAGGGACGCTGAGTATTACGCAGAAAAGGCGCCGGATAACGGCGGAGTGTATTTTGTGCCTGCTTTTACGGGACTTGGCGCGCCCTATTGGGATATGTACGCCCGGGGCAGCATAGTCGGCATTACCCGGGGCACAAAGAGGGAGCATATCATCCGGGCGGCTCAGGAGTCCATCGCCTATCAGGTAGCGGATCTGGTGCTGGCAATGGAAGGGGATACCGGAATTGCCATGCAGGACCTCCGGGCGGATGGCGGCGCAAGCCGGGATATGTTCCTTATGCAGTTTCAGGCGGATATACTGCAAAAGGCCGTACATCGCCCCGCCATACGGGAGACCACCGCGCTTGGAGCCGCATACCTTGCGGGCCTCAGCACAGGGGTATGGAGGGACAGGGAAGAGATAAGCAAGCTATGGCTGGAGGACAGGGCATTTGAGCCCCATATGGACAAAGAACACAGCGCCGCGCTTATGGAAGATTGGCACAGGGCTGTGGAGCGCAGCAAGGGCTGGGCAAGATAAGGAGGACGCAATGGCGGATAAGCGGGAATTTACCTTTCTTTCGGGGGACGGCAAAACAGAGATTCGCGCCGTGGAGTGGCTGCCCGTGGGAGAGCCGAAGGCAGTGCTTCAGATAACCCACGGCATGATAGAGCATATGGACAGATACGACGGCCTTGGGGAATTTCTTGCGGACAGGGGCTTTTATGTTACGGGCCACGATCATTTGGGCCACGGGGGCTCGGCGAAAAGCTCTGAGGAATTCGGCTATTTCGCAGATAAAAACGGGGACGTTATTATCCTTCGGGATATGCATGAGCTGAGGCGCATCGCCGGGGAAAAGTATCCCGGTATCCCATATTTTATGCTGGGCCACAGCATGGGCTCATATTTTCTCAGAAGGTATATAGCTATGCATGGCGAGGGTTTGAGCGGTGCGCTGATAATGGGCACAGGGGCAAATCCCGCTCCCGTTGCCATGGGGGGCCTTGTGGTGTGCAATGTGCTGGCGCTGTTCCGGGGCTGGCGCTGCCGCAGCGAGTTTATGGAAAAGCTGTTTTTTACCGGTGCGTTTGATAAATATGACAGGGACGGCGGCAGGACGGATATGAACTGGCGCAGCAAAGACCCGCGCATAGGGGAAAACTGCCTCACGGATTCCCGGTGCAATTTTAAGTTTACCCTTAAGGCTTACAGGGACTTCCTTAAAACCATACTTTTCGTAAGCAAAAAATCAAGCGCAGAGGCTGTGCCGGATAAACTTCCCCTGTTTATACTTTCGGGCGCGGAGGATCCCATCGGCGGCATGGGGGATGGAGTAAAGAAGGTATTCGAAATGTACAAAGAGGCCGGCATACGGGATGTAACCATGAAGCTGTATGAGGACGATCGGCATGAGATATTGCTGGAGACGGATAAAGAAGTCATCATCAGCGATATACTGAAATGGTGCGAAGCACGGATATAGCGCAAACATAAAAACCCCTGCATCTGGGCGTTGTTCATAAGACAGTAAAATATGCAAAAGGCGTGACCTTTTTATTGGTCACGCCTTTTGCCTTAAGAGGATAGCTGCTTTAGCGGTGCAAGGGGTGCAATCCCTTGCTCGTAGCACAGCGACACAAAACGCCCCGGACATTCAGGCGTCCGGGGCGTTCAGCCTCACAGAGCACACATACGGGGCTTGTCCCGTATAGAAGTGCGCCCTTGTATCTGTTCGACAAACT
>JAEDIC010000010.1 GCA_016292635.1 Clostridia bacterium | reverse complement strand
TCCCTACCATCGGCGCCGTCCCGTCCGTCCTTGCCGTTTTTTCCCGCAACTTGGCCGGCATTTATCAGCGTATCGTCTGTTAGGCGTATCATCAGGTCGCCGGAATCGTTTACCGCTGCCTTGGCGATGCCTACGCCATTTTGTCCGTCAGCGCCGTCTTTTCCGTCTACTCCGTTTAAACCATCTGTACCGTTTTTTCCGTCCTTTCCGTCTTCTCCCTTTACGACGCCCGCATTTATGCTGGTGCCGTCGCTCATGTACAATATGAGTTCACCGGAATCAACGACTTTTGCATCTGCGATGGAAACAGGCTGACAACCTGCCGCAAACAGAAAAACAATAACAATGAGGATAGCAAACAGGCGTTTCATAAAAACTCCATTAAAAAATATTTTATTTTATTGGCGTACCGTCAAGGTTTAATGGGAACAGGAATAATTGCTGAACTACAGGTAAATAGAATTGGAATCGGTGTAATTAATTGTAAAACGCTAGCGAATAAAAAATGTCTATATTAGTGTACAGATAAGTGATATTAAATAAAATATCGCGAAAAATAAACAAGATCAATTAAATTACGGCATAACAGCTTTTGCCGTTATGCCGTTTTATCCAGTTTTGACAGGAGGTAGGCTGCCGCAAAGCCCACAGCGGCTGCGGCGATGCTAAAAACAAATTCCCGTCCATCTCTGAATGACGTGGGTATTATGGGGACGGTAGAGGCTATCACAAAGCCTATTATGCAGTGGCAGATAATACCGTGGCGCTTTGTCAGCAGGGAATTTATACCCCGGGCCAGCAGCAGAACAGTAACAACTATGCCCAGCAGAAATGGAATTATAACCCTGGGTTCCATAGCAGCGATTCCTGCCGTCATTGGATAATACAGCCCCAGCAGCATCAATATGGAGGATGATGTCATGCCGGGGGCGATCATGCTGAGGCCCCACAGCCCGCCGCAGAAAAGAAACCAGCCAACATTGGGAGCAAGTTGCACCTCCATGCCGTATTTTATTATCATGAATACTGCGAGCAGCGCCGCTGTGCTTACAAAAAGGGCAATCCAGCAGGCTTTTGTGCGTCCATCCCGAGCACTGTCCCGAAACAGGTCCGGCAAAGTGCCTATGATGAGACCAATGAACAGGCTTGTAACCACCGTGGCTTCCTTGGCGGCAAGCTTTGCTATTATTCCGGCAAGCAGCACAAATCCCGCAAGGAATCCAAGGACTATGGGGAAAATCATGTGTTTATACTTCTGCAGCCCTGTTTTGGGATGGGATAGCATCTCCATAAGGGGCTGATATATGCCGAAAATAACGCAAAGGACACCGCCGCTTACGCCCGGCAGTACCGCACCGACGCCCATTATCACACCCTCGGCAAAGTACAGTGCAAATCTCGCCGGATTAAATGGCCTTTTTTGATTTGATATCATATCTGACATTTATATCACCGGTATCATTTGTCTGTTTTATCTTCCTCTCGGGGCTTGTCCTCCGTAAGGGTGTTCATGAGGAACTTGTAAATGTCTACAGAGCTTTCCCGCCAGCGCCTGATTGCGGAGTTTGCGGTTCTGGTATCCGGCATAAGAATTTCTATTGCCAGTATATTGCGGTTGCTTTCCATTGATTTAAGGGTAACGGTGTAGCCGCCGTTGTAGGCTTCCTTGGCGGTTGCGGAATACTGGGTGTCCAGCAGTATTTTATCCCGGCTTCTGTTTGCGAAGAAATCCAGCATATCCCGCTGGGATTGAGGTATGCGCTCCTGAAACATTTCCAGCACCTGCTCGCCTTCGGATGTGAGCATATATGCCTGCCCAAAGGCCTTGGGCACCGCGGCAAGCAGGCCGCTTTCCTCAAGCTCGCCTATGGTGGTCTGCAAATCGAAATATGGTATCAAATCGTATTCAACGCAAAAATCGGCAAACTGATCCCGGGTAAGTTCTATATCTAAACTTTTGATGCAATAGAGGACTATAAGCTTGTCTCTATTTGTCTCATCGTAGAAAAATCCTCCCATTTAATGCTCCTTTCAATATGAAAGACGGTAATAATCAGGGCAAATGACGACCATAATATTCTTAAAATATTATAGCATTATCACGCCATAATGCAAAGGAGAAACATAAAACGAAATTAATGCTTGCAAAGTTCTAAAAAATATGTATAATAATACTTGCTTGAGGGGTTATAGCTCAGCTGGTCAGAGCGCTACGTTGACATCGTAGAGGTCGTTGGTTCGATCCCAACTAATCCCACCATTATAATCCTGTGGTGTGCGTGGGTCTTCTTTATAAACCCACAGAGTGACTTCGGGAGTATGCGTTGGCTGAGCGGATGCCACCTTCATTGTGCTTGGTAAGCAGAAGCCGCCACAATACACCCACCTGCCGAGAGGCGGGTGTTATAATGAGGGCATACGGCACTCTGGGATTACTTTTACAAAAGAATGTTGCGGAATTGTGTAATGGTAGCACCTACGACTCTGACTCGTATTGTCTAGGTTCGAATCCTAGTTCCGCAGCCAAGGCAAGGACCGTCATTTATGGCGGTCTTTTGCGTTGTTATTAATTGTGTACTTGGCCTTAAATTAATACATAAATAGACAATTGAACACAAATGCAGTCTTTAATCGACGCATTGTATTTTAAACTATTGGATTATCATCACACAGATGCTTCTTTAGTTTTGCGTGCTGACAATATCAATGCGTTGATTAATGGAGTTGGCCTGTATGCTGGATGCGACAGTAGTTGGAAATATAATACGCGAAGCAAGAGAAGAAAGGCAGCTTTCTCAGGAAGAAGTAAGCAGGGCCGCCGGCATAGGCCGCACTCATCTCAGCTCCATCGAGCGTGGGGTCAGGTGCCCTACTTTGAACACATTTATCAAGATCAGCAGGGCAATAAATTGCCCTGCCGGAGATATGCTGGATGCAATAGAAAGGGAAATGGAGAGCAGGTAACACTTATTAAGGGTAAAAAAGGACGGTCATCCGTCCTTTTTAGTTTTATAATTGATTTTCACGGTGCCGCAGCTGATATATCCTGCGTTCTATCAGCAAAACTATTACGATTATGCCCACATAGCCGCAGATAGGATACAGCACGCTTATAAGCTTATCAAAACCGAAGAGACTGCCCGACCATGCAATGATGGCAAGCGCGGCGGTAACCTGTGTTCTGCGGCTGTGAAGGGAGGGAATGCGGCTTTCACCGTAGGACAATACCGCTACGATGGCGGAAAGGGAAGTACCGAACATTCCGAAAAGCAGCGGAACAGCGCTCAAATAGCCAAGCCTTGGGTCAATATTCTGTGCAATTGCCAACATGGGAAGCTGAGTGTCGGTGGAGGAAGGATTCATGGCCATGGAGGAGAATACCGCCGCAGCGATTATGCCCAGTATTGCGCAGCCCAATGCAGGGCCTACTTTTGCGGTTTTTGCCGTAAGATGTTTTGCCATTGGCACGCATACGCAGACCGCGCCAAAGAAATTATATGAGATGTAAGTTATGGCGGAGATTACCCAGTTGCCCACCAGGGGATTGGTAACGGGGGCAGGGGCGAGGATAATATGGGCGCCGTTGTTGCGTATAAGCGCCAGGATGGCAATAAGCAGCGTGGTGGTAGTAAGCACAGGCACAAGCAGACTCAGCGCCTTCAGAAGCCCCCTGAGTCCCTTCAGTGACACCGCAGCAACAGCGACGCAGAACAGGGCGCTTCCTATAGCGTGATGCACGCCAAGCACCTGCTCAAACAGCGCGCCGCCTCCTGCGGACATCACCACGAAAACAGCAAAGGTGAAGAACATTTCAAGCAGCGCAAATGTACGCAGCGCCATAGGGCTGTAAAAACGTATAACTGCCCTGTCAAATTCTTCTGTGCCTGCGGAGCGTGTTACGGCAAAGAGAAGAATGCCCAATAGGGCCAGCGATACTATTGCCAGCACAATGCCGAATATGCCGTTTTTTCCATATACACCGAAGAATTGCCACAGCTCCTGTCCGGAAAGATATCCTGCGCCCAGAAAGAACCCGGCATAGGAATAGGCAAGTTCGGTTGTCTTTATCATCTTTATATCTTCCATAAACATGATTATAGCATATGCGGGAGGCATAAAAAACGGTAAAAACAACAATATTTGCGTGTGCGGCCGCAAATACATTCATGGGTAACTGTGTACAACGGGAATACTTTGTATTATAATATAATGTGGTAATAAATAGTCGAATATACCGCATATGGTATTGGAGGAATAAATGGGCAAGGAATACGACGTAAGTGATATTAAAATAATGGAAGGCCTTGAGGCGGTGCGTATGCGCCCCGGTATGTATATCGGCAGCACCGGCGTTAAGGGACTCCACCATATGCTATGGGAGATAGTTGACAATGCAGTGGACGAGGCGGCAAACGGCTTTGCGGATACCGTAAAAGTCACACTGCATCGCGATATGTCCGTTACCGTTGAGGACAACGGCCGGGGCATACCCGTTGGCATACATGAAAAGCTTGGCGTAAGCGGCGTTGAGGTGGTTTTCACCCAACTTCACGCAGGCGGCAAATTCGACAACGACTCATACGGTTATTCCGGCGGTCTCCATGGCGTTGGCGCTTCGGTTGTAAACGCCCTAAGCGAATACCTTGAAGTTGAAGTGTGCACAGGCGGCAGGCTGTATCGGCAGACCTTCCGCAGCTATGAGGGGCCAGACGGCAAAATACTTTCCGGCAGGCCCATGGCGTCATTGGCAGAAGAAGGCCGGGTGCGCCGTCAGGGCACCAAGATAACCTTCCTGCCGGACAAGCGTGTGTTTGAAACCCTTGAAATGAATTTCGGCGTGATATCCAAGCGGCTGAAGGAGCTTGCATATCTTAATAAGGGCGTTACCTTCATGCTGGAGGATGAGCGGGATCGAGGCAATAAGAAAGTCAGTGAATTCCGCTATGACGGCGGCATAGTCGACTTCGTAAAGTATCTTAGCGACGACAAGAACGCGATTTATGCCGAACCGATATTTATCATAGGGAAAAAGGACAATATCTCCGTGGAAATAGCCATGCAGCACAACGACGGCTATACCGAAAGCATATTCTCATATGTAAACAATATACCCACCACCGAAGGCGGCGCCCATGAAACAGGCTTTAAGTCTGCCCTTACAAAGGTGCTAAACGATTACTGCCGCAAGGCCAATATACTTAAGGACAAGGATCCATCCCTTTCCGGCGAGGACTTTCGAGAGGGACTTACTGCGGTAATTTCCCTGAAGATGCGCAATGTCCAGTTTGAGGGGCAGACCAAAACAAAGCTCGGCAATACCGAGGCCCGTACCGCCGTTGAGTACATACTTTCCGAGCAGCTTGCCGCATATCTTGATGACCTCAAGAATGGCGAGGTTGCCGCAAAGATAGCGGATAAGGCCGCCAAGGCCGCTAAGATAAGAGAGGCCGCCCGCAAGGCCAAGACCATGGCACGGGAAAAGAGCAAGCTGGAAAACGCTCCCCTCGTAGGCAAGCTGTCCAGCTGCACAGGGCGAAACAGCGAGCTGAACGAGCTGTTCATAGTTGAGGGTGACTCCGCGGGAGGCAGCGCAAAGCAGGGCAGGGACAGGCGCTTTCAGGCAATATTGCCCCTCCGAGGCAAGCCGCTGAACGTTGAAAAAAAGCGGCTGGATCAGGTGCTTGCGAATGAAGAATTCCGCTCCATAATCACTGCGATGGGCACCGGAATAGGCGAGGATTTCGACATATCCGGCCTTAAGTACAATAAAATTATTATTCTTTCCGATGCGGACCAGGACGGCGCACATATACGCGCCATTTTGCTCACCTTCTTCTATCGCTATATGAAGGAGCTTATAACCGAGGGCCATGTATATATAGGCCTGCCTCCCCTTTACAAGATACAGCGGGGCAAGGATGTAAAATACGCTTACTCCGATGTTGAGCTCAATAAAATAACACGGGGCATAAAGGGCTACACCCTGCAAAGATACAAGGGCCTCGGCGAAATGAACCCGGAGCAGCTTTGGGAGACCACCATGAACCCGGAGAACCGCTCACTGATAAGGGTGGAGCTTACGGACGCTGCGGATGTGGAACATCTTGTAACCGTACTTATGGGGGATAAGGTGGCTCCCCGCAAGGAGTACATAAGCGAATTTGCAAACTTCAACAAGACGGATACCTTTGAGGACAAGGTGACCATTGATGGAGCCGAAAGGTAAACAGCATGGCAAAGAAGAGAGACGATCAGATATCATTTACCGGGGAAACCATACTTACCAAGGGCATGGACGCTGTTATGCACGACTCCATGATACCCTATGCGGAGTATGTAATAATGGAGCGTGCGCTGCCACGCATTGAGGACGGCCTAAAGCCCGTACAGCGGCGCATACTTTACACCATGATGGAGCTTGGTCTAATGCCGGACAAGCCCCACAGGAAAAGCGCCCGTATAGTTGGCGACTGCCTTGGCAAATATCACCCTCATGGAGATACGTCTGTATATGACGCCATGGTTCGTATGGCCCAGGGTTTTAATATGCAGATGCCAATGGTGGATGGTCATGGCAACTTCGGCAGCGTGGACGGTGACTCAGCCGCCGCAATGCGATATACCGAGGCGCGCATGACTCCCGTAGCCCTTGAGATGCTTCGGGATCTGGACAAGGACACGGTGAAATTCAGCCTTAACTTTGACGATACTCTAAAAGAGCCGGACCTGCTGCCAGGAAGATTTCCTAATCTTCTTGTAAATGGCGCGTCCGGTATCGCCGTTGGCCTTGCAACCAATATTCCGCCCCATAATATGGCAGAAGCCATAGATGCGGCGGTACTTGTGCTGGACAACCCCGATGTATCGCTGGATGAGATAATGAAGGTTATGCCCTGTCCGGATTTTCCTACCGGCGGATATATACTGGAATCCCCGGAGATACGCGCGGCATATGAAACAGGCCGGGCCAAGATAACCGTTAGGGCAAAGGCCGAGATAGAGGAGCAGAAAAACGGCAAAAAGCTCATAGTTATCACCGAGATGCCATATCAGGTAAACAAGGCAAGGGCCCTTGAGGATATACTCAAGATCAGCGAAGAAAAGAAGGTGCTGTTTGCAGGCATATCCGGCATTCGGGATGAATCCGACAGAATGGGTATGCGTGCGGTAATAGAGGTAAAAAAGGATGCCGATGCGGAGAAAATACTGCAATACCTCTATAAGTATTCCGACCTGCAAACCACGTTCGGAGTGAATATGGTCGCCATTGCGGACGGCAAGCCCCAGATTCTGGGCGTAAAGGAAATATTAAAGCACTATATCGCCCATCAGGAAGACGTGGTAACACGGCGCACCAAGTTTGATCTTGATGCTGCGGAGCGGCGTGAGCATATTCTGGAAGGCCTTATGGTGGCCATCGCAAATATTGATGAGGTAATAGCCCTTATTCGCGCAGCAAAGTCCCCCAGGGATGCCCGTGAGGCGCTGGTGGCCCGCTTTGAGCTTACGGAAACACAAGCGCAGGCCATACTGGATCTGCGCCTCCAGCGGCTTACCAATCTCGAGCGGCTTGCCATAGAAAAGGAATATAAGGAAGTACGCAGGCTAATAAAGGAATACAAGGCAATACTGGCTTCAAAAGATAAGCTGAGGGCAGTAATACGGGCGGAAATGCTTGCCATAAAGGAAAAGTACGCTGTTCCACGCAGAACCAGACTTATCGCAGGGGAAGAGGAGATAGTCGTTGCCCGGGAAGACATGATAGTGGTGGACGATGCGGTGGTGGCGCTTCTTGACGGAGGCAAGATACGCCGTATGCCCAAGCGCCAGTTCTCCATTGAGCAGCTTGAGGCCGAAAAGCCGTTGTTTATAATGGACACCCAAACCGATAAAAAGCTGTATATGTTCACCAATATAGGCAACTGCCTCATGCTGTCCGTTGAGGAAATACCCGAGGTACGAGCAAACGCCAAGGCGGTTAATCTCAATTCTCTTGTACAGCTTGAGAAGGATGAGCGCATAGTTGCCTGCTATGACGATATGGCAAATGTCAAGCTGCTGTTCTATACCAAAAAGGGCAGCGTAAAGCTTACTTCCGGCGCAGAGTACGATATCCGCGCCAAGCGCACGGCCGCCATGTCTCTTAAGGACGGAGACGGAATTGTGGCAGTGGAAAAAGTCAGCGGGGAAGGCAGCATACTGATGATAAGCCGATGCGGTATGAGTATACGCTTTGAAACGGATACCGTGCCCGAAATGGGCAAATCCGCAGGCGGAGTAAAGTGCATGAAGCTGGACAAAGATGATGAAGTCATGTTCGCATCCCAGATAGGGGATGAGGGAGAAATACTCACCATATCCGACAGGGGATATGCAAAGCGCAGTCTTGCGCTGGACTATGAGATACAGGGCAGAAACGGCAAGGGACTGAAGACGTTTGATTTTAAGAAGAACGGCTCAAACGGCACAGCCATCGCCGCCGCATTCTATGTCAGGGAACCTTATGACGTTATCATCACTCAGTTCCATGGAACCGAGACAAGGCTTAATACGGAAAACGTACTTATTGAACAGCGGGCCGGAAAGGGTATGCTTACCATAATGGCGCTGCTGGACGACATAGTGACAGGAGGACGCAAAGCTCTGTCATAAAACCATATGGATGCTGAATATTTATATACCATCTTTCACAAGAGGCGAAGGACGGTAGTAAAAATGAAAGTATCCATCGACGAAAACACGGCATATATCAGCGGAACGCTGGCCTCTGAGCCGGAGTTTGATCATCAGCTTTACGGCGAGGAGTTTTACAGGGCGTCTGTGCTGGTACCCCGTCTCAGCGGAACAATAGACTGCGTTCCATTAACCATTCCCGGGCGGCTGATGCCTGCTCTGCCCATGGCGGGAGGGCGAATAGCCGTATCCGGTCAGCTGCGCTCATATAACCGGCATGGCGAGCAGGGAAACAGATTGTGTGTAACTCTCTTTGCAAGGTCAATTGAGCCAATGTGCGAGGAGGCGGCGCCGGAGAATTCCATAATACTCACAGGCTATTTATGTAAGCCCGCTGTATTTCGCACAACGCCATTTATGCGGGAGATCGGCGATATACTGCTTGCCTGCAATCGCTCTTTCAATAAATCCGATTATCTGCCCTGCATAGCCTGGGGCAGAAACGCCCGCATGGTGAGCGAGATGCCTGTGGGCAGCAGGCTCAGGATAGAAGGCAGGATACAGAGCCGAAGGTATCAGAAAATGCTGCCGGACGGCATGATTCAGGACAGAACAGCCCACGAGGTATCCTGTTCATCCATTGAAATAATATAGAATAACAGGGGATACAAAAGGTGAAGATCGCAAGAGTACGGCATGGCGAGGATGTATTTTACGGCGAGATATGCGGAAATGTTGTCAGGAGAATAATCGGTCAACCGTACGAAAACCTGAGATTTGACGGACGGGAGTATGCTCTTCGGGATGCAAAGCTCCTTGCTCCGGTTGAACCCCGAACGGTGCTTTGCGTTGGGCGCAATTATTATGACCACATAATGGAGCTGTCCCACGAAGTGCCTGAGGAGCCGCTGCTTTTCTATAAGCCGGTGACCACGATAATAGGTCCTGAGGATGACGTTATATACCCTGCCATATCAAAGCGTCTTGACCATGAGGCGGAGCTGATGATAGTTATAGGCAAAAAAGCCTCTGCCGTAAAAAGGGGACAATCCGCTGACTATATTTTCGGATATACCTGCGTAAACGATATTACCGCAAGGGATGTTCAACGGCGTGAAAGGCAGTTTTCCCGCAGCAAGGGCTGTGATACATGCTGTCCCATAGGGCCATGGATTGAGACCGAGCTGGATGCTTCGGATGTGGGCATTGTGTGTCGGGTAAACGGTGAGGTTCGCCAGGATGGGCGCACATCACGTATGATGACCAGTATTGACGACCTTATCTGCTTTATCACGGAAGCAATAACGCTTTATCCAGGAGATGTTATTGCCACAGGAACCCCTGCGGGAGTATCGCCCATGAAGGCGGGAGATACGGTTGAGGTTGAAATAGAAGGAATAGGAATTCTAAGAAACAGGATAGTATAGTATGGCGATGGACGGACTGAGCCTTGCGGCGGCTGTGGCGGAAGCCAAGGTACTCATAGGAGGCAGAATAGACAAAATACAGCAGCCGGATAAGGATGAGCTTATTCTGGCAATAAGAAGCGGCGGAGAAAACTACCGTCTGCTTCTTTGCGCATCTCCGGAGCATTGCAGGCTTCAACTGACGTCTGTGAAGCGTGAGAATCCGATCGAAGCTCCCGCGTTTTGTATGCTGCTTAGAAAGCGGCTGACAGGGGGACGGATTCTTTCCATAGAACAGCCCAATCTTGACCGCTCGGTGTACATTTCTATCGAAGCGCGAAACGACCTTGGCGATGCCGTACCCCTTACCCTATGCGCCGAGATAATGGGCAAATATTCCAATATAATACTCATAAGCGAAAAGGGCGTTATAATGGACGCAATTAAGCGGGTGGGCGTGGGTATGTCAAACGTGCGCACCATACTGCCCGGCCTTGAATACATTGCCCCGCCGTCTCAGGAAAAGGTGAATCCGATCAATGCGGCGCCGGGGGATTTTTATGACGCCATAAGCGGAGCCATGAGACCGAATAAGGCATTGTCCGGAAGGTTTTTCGGCCTTGCTCCTTCGGTGGCTGGGAAGCTTGCGGATACCGTTACCCAGGGCAGGCCGTGGGAAGAGCTTACCGAGGATGAGCGGCAAGCCGCCGCGGTAGATATATGGAAATTCTATCGCAATTTAAGTGATGGCCGCTTTAGCCCTGCTATTATACTTGATCAGCGCGGCGAGCCGGAAGGGGCGCTTCCATTCTGCCCATATGGCTTTGAGTATCGTAAGATGCCGTCCATGGGCGAGGCCTTGGATAACTTTTACGCTGAAACAGACCTTATACACCGTATGCATAGGCAGGGGGCAGGCATACGTAAAACAATTCAGAACAATATCGAAAGATGCAAAAAGAAACTGGCCATGCAGAACGATGCCATAAGCTCTGAGGGAGATATAGAAAAACTGAGGCTTTACGGCGAACTGCTTACCGCAAACGCATACGCCCTGCCCCACGGAACCGGCGAGGCGGCGGTGCTGAACTATTATCATGAGCCGCCTGAGCCGATTATCATACCCATAGACCCTCGGCTTTCCCCAAACGACAACGCACAAAAGTACTATAAAAAATATCAAAAGGCTAAGGCCGCCCGTGACATGGCTGAGGAGCAGCGGAAAAAAACACTGGAGGAGCTTGCCTATCTTGAAGGGCTGCTGGATAATCTGGACAAATGCGCAGGCGATTCCGAGCTTCGCGAGCTTTCGGAAGAGCTTATGAACGAGGGCTATATAAAGCGGCCCAGGGGCAAGGTGCAGCGGCTTCCCGCATCCAAGCCGATGTGCTTTATATCCTCTGACGGAATAGAGATATACGTTGGAAAAAACAACCGACAGAACGATATGCTCACATTGAAGCTGGCAGGCCCACGGGATATATGGATGCACACCAAGGATATCCCCGGATCTCATGTTATCATCAAGGCGGAAGATCCGCCAAAAGAAACCCTTTATCAGGGGGCGCTGCTTGCGGCATATTACAGCAAGGGCAGGGGAGGCGAAAACATACCGGTGGATTACACGGAAAAGCGGTATGTGAAAAAACCCTCCGGCGCAAAGCCGGGCATGGTGATATATACCACAAACCGCACAGCATATGTTACGCCGGATTCCGCAGAGGTAAAGGCCATACGTCAAAAATAAATAAATTTATTCAGGCGTTTTCACTAAAAATGAAGACGCCTGCGTTATTTTGCCGGTATTCTCCGAATAGGTTTATAAAAAAGCGCCGGAGGATGGCAAAATGAAGCGAACCGTCATATTTATAATGTGCTGTGTTTTGGCTGCATCAGTGCTGTGCAGCTGCAAAAAAGCAGAGAAAACAGAAACCTACGAAGAAAACATAGAAAGCGGAATGCGCCGCACTACGCTGTATTTTGCAACGGAGGACGGATATATTGTTCCCGTAATGAAGAACGTTCCATGGGAAGAGGGCATAGGTAAAGCCGCCCTCAGCTATCTTGTATCCGGAGCGGACAACGACCGCAGCGCTGCCGTAATGGGCCTTAAAACCGTTATACCCGAGGGAACGCAGTACACGCTTCGCATAGGGGAGGACAAAGAAGCTGCGCTGAACCTATCAAATTATACTCCGTATGATAATGCCGCAGATGAGCAGGCAATGGTGGTTGCCATAGTAAATACGCTATGCGAATTCCCTTCCATCGATACGGTAAAGATAACGCTGGACGGAAAACCGACAGCCGCTCTGCCAATGGGCACGGATATATCCTCCGCTATGGGTGAATTCGCCCTGAATGTTGAGGAAGGTGAACTGCCGGTATCCGGAACGGCAAACAGGCTTACGCTGTATTTTCCCAATCTGTCCGCAAGCCTCAATATACCTGTTACACGATATGTTGACAGGACGCCGTCCTTTTCCGTGGCGATTCAGGAGCTCGTCAGGGGCGCTGGCAGCGCGGATCTGATGAACTGCTTTCCTGAAGGCACGGAACTTATGAGTGCATATATAAGCGACGGCATTGCCACGGTGGAGTTTACGGAAGAATTCAAGGAGATAGAAAATGCTGACGGCAAGCTGGAGGCCGCCCGGGATGCCATATACCTTGCGGCAAATGAATTCGAGGAGGTATACGGGGTAGATATATACGTTGAAGGGGCGAAATACAGCCCACATACCGCCGCCGTATCTGCGCCGGTATATGTAAATGAATTCAGATAGAGCGATAATATGGAATTCCACATCGCCATGTGTTAAAATAGCCATGGCGATTTTTTTTACAAAGGAGCAGAGCAATGAAGCTTATAATAGCATCCAACAACGCCCATAAGGTTAGCGAGATAAAGGCGATACTCGGGGCGTATTACGAGGACATACAGTCCCTGCGGGAGGCGGGGATAGATATCGATGTGGATGAGGACGCGGATACATTTGAGGGAAACGCACTGAAAAAAGCGGCAGAGGTATTTGCTGCGGCGGATGCGGATGCGGTGATTTCGGATGACAGCGGTCTTGAAGTGGACGCCCTTGGTGGCGCTCCTGGCGTATACAGCGCAAGGTATGCCGGCGAAGGTCATGACGATGCGGCAAACAATGCAAAAATACTGGAGAAAATGCGTGATGTTCCCACGGAAAAGCGCACCTGCAGATTCGTAAGCGCCGTTGCGCTGGTGCGTAGGGATAAGGAAGATATCGTAGTGCGGGGCGCAGTGGAAGGCAGACTGCTGACTGCACCTCATGGAGACAACGGTTTTGGTTATGATCCGCTGTTTTTCTATGAGCCGCTGGATAAATCCTTTGCCGAACTTACCGCCGAGGAAAAAAATACCGTAAGCCACAGAAAGAACGCCCTTTCCGCCCTTAGAGAACGGCTGGAGCAGGAAAAGTAAAATGCGTATAGGCGTAGTAGCGGATACACACGGCGATGATTTTGCCATTGCGGAGGTGCTTAAGGCCGCCGGCAAGGTTGATGCATGGATACATTTGGGCGACAATTTCCGTGACGGTGCCGGCTTTTCAAAAAACGGCGCCGAGGTATATGCCGTAGCGGGAAACTGCGACTTTTTCGGAAACACGGAGCGGGTGATATGCCTTGACGGCGTAAGAATATTCGCCTGCCATGGCCATACATACGGCGTAAACGGCGGTACCGCCCGCCTCGGATACAGAGCGGAGGAGCTGGATTGCGCCGTTGCGCTGTACGGGCATACTCATGTGCCGGATATAGACGAAGGGCCTGATATGTTGATACTGAACCCAGGCAGCCCCACAAAACCCAGAAGAGGCGCGCCCTACACGTTCGCAATGCTCACCACCGACGGCAAGGGCGGGGTGGATTCGGAAATAATAAGAATATTTTAAATAAACAAAGCACGGTGCATGAACAGCAACGTGCCTTATTTATCACTTTACGTCAATTGATTGCAGCCCGCTCTTCATCACAAGCCTGCGAAGAAAGGGATGGTACATGAAAGGGCATTTAAGCACTTTCATACCAAGTTTAACGCGAAGCCTGAGCGTTTTTCGCCGATACGCCGCCGCGGGATTCTGAGAGAAAAGGGCAGAGGACAGCATATCCGCGCTTTCCATGGCGTAGCTTATGCCCTCAAGTGAGCTTGGACTTATGAAGCCCGCAGCTTCGCCTATGAGAAACGCATTGCCATGGCCTGTGCAAAAATCCCAAAATGAGCGGGGTCTCAGCACCACGCAGGCCTCAGTTTTTACAGGCTCATGAAGGGGGAAACCTAAACTCACGAGCTTTTGTTTTTGCGATTCAAACCTATCACGGGACTTATCCACAGGGAAAGCACCGCCGAATATGAAATATCCGTCCTTTGATATTGACCACGAGCAGCAGTCGCTGGTATCCGGATCAAATATGCAGGAATAAAACGGCGTTTGCTCAGGGCAAATGAACCATTGCTGAATGGCGGTATAGCGGCGCAGCTTTTTATCCGGAAAGAGCTTTTGCCGAACGATGGACTTTGCGCCGTCTGCGCCGACAATATATTTGGCGGTAAGGCGCTCGTGCTTTCCGTTTTGTGTGTAAGTTATCTCATAGCCTCCGGGGATAGGGGATACATCCCTGCACAAGCCGCTTATCCTGCTTATGCGGTCAGGTATCATGCCGTTCAGCCACATATCGAATTTGTGCCTGTTCATGTTGATATAGCATCGCTGATAATGGCGGGTGATGCCGGAGCGAAGGTCCATGGTTTTTACAGAGAATATCTGGGGATCTACCAGCACTTCTTTGGGCAAGGTTATATCATAGCGGGAAAGGGCTTTTTGCGCATCCGGCGCAAGAAGGCCGCCGCAGGGTTTTTGAAAACCGCCCGGCTTATCCGTCTTTTTATCTATAATAACCGTTCGCAAATCGCTGTCCGCCAGGCGTGCCAATGTGGCTCCTGCGGGACCCGATCCAATTATGGCAAGGTCAAAATCAAATGAATGAGGCATTAAATTTCTCCGGGTTCTAAAAATAAACTGCGGTGTTACCCGCAGCTACATTATACGTTGTTTTATGCCGCCTTTCAATCCTGGGGCATATCATGCCCAATCCCGCCACTTTATCAGCCGCTTTTCAAAATATGCCACACAGTAGTACATTATTGCCGCAAGCACGCACAGTATCACTATACTGGACATTACCAGATCCAGCTTGAATACCTGACTTCCGTATACTATAAGATATCCCAATCCCGCCCGTGATACCAGATATTCGCCCACTATAACGCCAACCCAGCTCATGCCTACGCTTATCTTAAGAGCGCTCATCACGGTTGGCACGGACGCAGGCAGCACTACCATTGTCAATATCTGAAACCGGTTTGCGCCCAGCGTCCGCATAAGAAGCTGCTTTTCGTCGGTTATCTCATTAAATCCCGCTAGCACCGTCATTACCGTTACAATGAGGGATATGAGCAGAGCCATTATGATTATGCTCTTTACTCCTGCGCCGAACCAAACGATAAGAATTGGCCCAAGGGCGATTTTGGGCAGGGCGTTCAGCACAACCAGGTATGGGTCCAGTATCCTCGCAAGGGAACGGCTCCACCATAGTATTATAGCTATAAGCGTGCCGAATATGGTACCCAGCAGAAAGCCCACCACGGTTTCATACATGGTTATGGCGATATGATGGAACAATTCATTATCCCTGTAAAGCCGTCCTATGGTATCGAATACCCGGGAAGGAGAGCTCATTATAAATGGGTCTATCCAGCCAAGCCTTGCGGCCAACTCCCATAAAGCTATAACTGCGATGAGTATAAAGTATCTGAAAAAGCTGACCGTGCGGTTTTTTTTGCGTATGCCCTTAAGATAATTAATATGCTCCAATGACATACCGTTAGTGTTCATGGTCGATCTCCTTCCATATACTATCAAAGTAATCCTTGAATTCCGGGCTGTTGCGCCGTGAAAGCGGAGTATTCCCCTGTGACAGCTTTATTGTATGCTCCGCCTTTATACGGGCGGGACGGGCGGAAAAAACCAGTATCCTGTCGCTCATTGAAATGGCTTCGGATATGTCGTGAGTAACAAGAACTGCGGTTTTGCCCTCATTTCGTATTATGCCGTACATCTCGTCACAGGCCATGAGCCGGGTTTGATAATCCAGAGCGGAAAAGGGTTCATCCAGCAGCAAAAGCTCAGGAGAGCAGGCTAGAGTGCGTATTAGAGCCACTTTCTGGCGCATACCGCCGGACAGCTGCCGCGGATAGCTTTTTGCGAATTCCTTAAGCCCGTATGTATCCAGCAGGCTGTTTGCGAAGGCACGGGTTTCTTCATTCAGCGTGCCCTTTACCTGCAGCCCCAGCAATACGTTTCCCTCAACAGTGCGCCAGTCCAGCAGATGATCCCGCTGAAGCATATATCCGGGGCGAGCATCGCTGTGCAGCGTTATCTTTCCGTGACTTGGTTTCAGCAATCCGGCAATCATGGAAAGTATGCTGGTCTTTCCGCATCCGGAAGGACCGACTATGGAAAGAAATTCTCCATGGTTTACGTCAAAGGATATGCTGTCTACGGCGAGGGTCTCTCCGCCGGGTTGATGATATGTAAGGCCAACGCTATCTGCTTCAAGCAAAATTTCAGCCATATAAAGCCTCCGTTTTTGTTTATACACCAATGTATTCCCTGTAACTCTGTCTTGTGCGTGAAACAAATTGAGAAGCGCAGCGTAATATGATAACAGGGGGAGGGAAGAGGCATGCAAAAAAGGCCGTCGATGGTTTATATAAGAAGGCGCTCCTGCAGACGAAGGACATTCAGATGCTGCATTGTTTATTTTGTTTTATTGATTCTATTGCTATGCCTGAATATAAGGCTGATATGGTCTTTGATATGGGCGGGGATACTGACTGTGATGTTCCGCCTGCTGATAATAGGCAGATATATTTAATATGGATTATTCGCAAAAATAAATGAGCCGGTCTAACTGACCGACTCACATCGCTTTTTAATTTTTAATTAGACACTGCGCTGAACCTTGCCGGAACGAAGGCAGCGAGTGCAGACGTTCATCTTGCAGGGAGTACCATCAACAACAACGCTCACGCGCTGAATATTGGGAGCCCATGCATGCCTGGTTTTACGGTTGGAATGGCTTACCCGGTTACCGGACATCATCCCCTTATTGCAAACCTCACAGAACTTACCCATTTATTTACACCTCCTTACCGACAGTAAGCATCTTGCTAAAATCAAACAGTGTTATTCTAACACAAGGTAATGTGTTTTGCAAGGGGAAAATATACAGCAAATGGATATATTTTTAATAAAGCAGGGCTTCGCTGCCGCTTTTATCCACTATATACCATGAACCGTCCTTCATGGAGACCGCAAAGCCATCTATAAAGCTTCCGGGATCGGAATAGCGATAGTCGATCTTGAGAGCGCCTGAGCTGTCGATATATCCCCACAGCCCTTCGGAGTTCTTTACTGCGGCGAGGCCGTTTGAGAATGACTTGGCCTCCATAAACTGGGGAGTGATAGCGGTTGCTCCCATGTCGTTTATGTATCCCCAAAGACCATCCTCTCGAATTGCCGCAAAACCGCCGGAGAATGGCAGTGCTGCGGAATAGGTCTTGCGGAAGGCGCTTTTGCCGTAGCGGTTCATGAAATAGCAGCTTCCGTTATCCTCAATAAGCGCAAAATCCTCAGAGAAGCCTTGTCCGGTTGTTCCGCTGTTGAGGGTTATAAGGGGCTCGCCAAGCTTGTCTATAATGTAGCACTTTGATGAGAGAGTTACAAAGGCAAGGTCGTTTACAAAGGGATTTGCGGAGGACCATTTTTCGGTAATGGCGATATTGCCGACTACGTCGATATATCCAAAAGAGGATGCGGAACGAACGGCGGCTCTGCCGCAGCTGAAGGGGCCCGCTTCACGGTAGAGATAGTTGATTATCACATTCCCGGAACGGTCTATATAACCCCATTTGCCGTCCTGCTCCACGGCGGCATAGCCTTCGCTGAAGCGGGAAACATTGGACCAGCAGGGTTCGGTTATCCATGCGCCGGAGCGGTTTATAAGGCCATACAGGCCGTTTTGCGCGGCAAAAGCCACATATTCATCAAATTCGTTCGCTGCGGAATAGGTCGGCAGTATCACTATCTCGCCGGAGGTGTTCTTATATCCCCAGAGACCGTTTGCAAAATAAGGGATAAGCCTGCCGGAGGAGGACGTGGCCAGTATCTGGGGAGTTGGGGTGGGGGCCGCCGCCGCTATTGCCGCTGCTTCCTCTTGTGCGACGCGCTGTTCTTCCTCAATCAATATCTTTGCTCCGCCGCCATTGTACAGCACTGCGTAGGCGATGGCGCAAAGAAAGATGCAGAGAATTATGCTTCCGTATACCGACAGCATAGGCTTGCGCCCTGACTGATTGCGTCTTTGTTCCATTGGGCTACTGATCCTGGTTTTCCAGCACTATGCTTATGAATCTTTCAGCGGCTGCCGAAAGGGGAACTCCCTCAAGGGAAATAAGGCCAATGGCGCGGGATGGCATGGGATCGCACAGGTCAATTTCAAATAATTCTCCGCTGTTTATGGCCTTGGCCGCAAATTCTGATGTTACGCAGGCTATGCCAAGGCCGATCTTGGCGAATTCCACCAACAGGTTGTGGGCGCCCAGCTCTATTTCGGGATGCAGGGTTATTCCGCACATAGCAGCAAAATCATCAAGGTATTTACGGGAGTTTGAGGCCTGCTCAAGCAAAACCAAAGGTTCGCGGGCAATCTCCGCCATGGTGACGGGACGACCCTTAAGGTGAGCAAATCTTTCGGAAGCCACAAAGACATCATGCACCTTAAGAACATCCCTTACGCAAAGAGCGCTGTCGGATACAGGCAGATTAACGAGGGCAATGTCCACTTTTCCTACCTTTAAAAGTTCTATCGTATCCGGAGTGGTGCGGTTGGTGACCTGAAGCTGTACTTCGGGGTATTCCGTATGGAATTTTTCAAGATAGGGCAGCAGGAAAAACTGGCACAGCGTATCGCTTGCGCCTATCATCAGGCCACCGGACTGCAGGGTACGCATACGGTTCAGCTTGTCCTCGGCTGCGGTGATGAGGCTTATTGCTTTATCCGCATAGCTGTACAGCATACGGCCCTCGCTGGTGAGGGTTATGCCCCGGCTGGTGCGGGTAAAGAGAGTGCAGCCCAGCATATACTCAAGTCGATGCATGGACTGGCTGATGGCTGGCTGACTGACATATAATTCCCTTGCCGCATGGGAAAGGCTGCCGCAGCGGGCAACAGTACAGAATATGCTGTAAAGATCCAGATCGGCGGGCATGGCGCATCCTCCTCGTTATAATTGATTATTTTTGTGGCTCAGCCTTTGGAAATATTGCTCCAAAGGCGTTTTTTTGCTAAAATTATCAACAGTGAACATATTTAGTATAAGAATTACTTATTATAATTTTTAATTATATATCATTTGAAATTCCTTTGCAATCGCAAATATTCGTCAAAAAGGTTCTTTCTGATGGTAAAATACCATCTTATTGCCGAAAATCGATAATTCAAGTCCATTGCTGTCATAGGTGTATGGAATAATTGAGCTTAAACAAACGCCACAAAAGCTAAAACGTGCTTTTATACTTTCATATTATAAGGGGTTTATTATGGCGAGATATGACTGGAAGGAACTGTATGACAGCATGGATGGCTGCACAAAGTGCAGACTGTGCGAGCAGAGAAACAGCATAGTTATCGGTGAGGGCGATCCAAGCGCCGATATAATGTTTGTAGGAGAAGGCCCAGGCAGAGATGAAGACCTGTCCGGAAGGCCCTTTGTCGGTCCGGCCGGAAAGCTGCTGGACAAAATGATTGAGGCAATAAATCTGAAGCGGGAGGAAGTATACATTGCAAATATCGTAAAATGCCGCCCGCCAAACAATCGGGCGCCGGAGCTCAGCGAGGCGGAGGCCTGTTTGCCGTATCTTCGGGCCCAGTTTGCCCTGATCAGGCCAAAGATAATAGTATGCCTGGGCGCAACGGCGGCAAAGTACATATACGATGAGAATGTAAAAATAACGAGAGACCGGGGCATATGGAAAGAAAATAAAGGAATATGGATACTTCCAACATATCATCCCGCGGCGCTGCTCAGGGATGAAAGCAAAAAGCGTGAGTCCTGGGAGGATATGAAGAAACTCAGGCAAAAATACGACGATATATCACAGAAAGCTTGAACAGGCGGCTGAAATAGTGCTATAATTAAGCGTTGATAATTCTCAGGAGGGTATAAACCTATGTCCGGACATTCCAAATGGGCCAATATTAAGAATAAAAAAGAAAAGACCGACTCCCAGCGCGGCAAGATATTTACCAAAATAGGCCGCGAGATCGCCATAGCCGTTAAGGAGGGCGGCAGCGACCCTGCCAACAACTCCAAGCTCAGAGACGTTATCGCCAAGGCAAAGGCAAACAATATGCCCAACGACAACATTACCCGTTCCATAAAGAAAGCCGCGGGCGAACTCGGCAGTGTAAACTACGAGGAAATCACCTACGAAGGTTACGGCCCCGGCGGCACCGCCATTATCGTTGAGGTCGTAACCGACAACCGCAACCGCACCGCTGCGGAGATACGCCATATTTTTGATAAGAGCGGCGGCAGCATGGGCGCAAGCGGCTGCGTATCCTGGATGTTCGACAAGAAGGGCCTTATGGTAGTAGAACGCAGCGCATCCATCGATGAGGACGAGCTCATGATGGAAGCTCTGGATGCCGGCGCCGAGGACTTCAACGCCCTTGATGACGTATATGAAATCTATACCGCACCCGCCGACTTTTCCGTTGTGCGTGAAGCCCTGGAGGGCAAGTACAGTTTCCTTTCCGCCGAGATAGGCATGTTTCCCCAGAACACCGTTGACGCTACCAATGATCCCGAACTGGTGGAAAAAATCGAAAAGATGCTGGATCGCTTCGATGATGACGACGACGTTCAGGAGGTTTTCCACAACGTTACCCTTCCCGAGGAGGAAGATGAGGACTAATACCTCAACATATAGCATAATTACCGGGGCCGAAGCTTATTGCTTCGGCCCCGCTTTTATGACGAGGTTTCCTTCATGTGAAATTTTCGGTGCAATTCCTGCATCTTTTTCGTATTATATTGCCAAAATAAAGGCGGTTTGATAAAATAATTGCAATTAACGCAATGCGCGCCATCAGTTTAGTGCATTTAAGGAGAAGATCAAATATGCGTATATTAATCACAAATGATGACGGTATCCAGTCGGAAGGAATATACGCCCTTGCCCGCCGTCTTTCAGATATATATGAAGTTATCGTGGTGGCCCCCGATACCGAGCGCAGCGGAGCGGCGCACTCCATAACCCTTACAGCTCCGCTAAGGGTAAAGAAGGCGTCAATGCCCGGCATCCCCAACGTGGAGGCATATAAAGTAAACGGGACACCTGCAGACTGCGTTATAATTGCATGCAGGGCGCTGGATATAAAGCCGGATCTTATCCTTTCCGGAATCAACCACGGATATAATCTGGGCGTAGACGTGCATTATTCCGGCACGGTGAACGCCGCAATGGAAGGGGCCGTGCAGGGTATACCCGCAATGGCGGTATCCATGAAGGGCTTGACCTCAACGGACTTTTCCGCGCCTGCGCAGATAGCCGAGGAGCTTATACCGGAATTTATGCGGAGCGGATGCATGCTGTTCAATGTAAACGTGCCGGATTTGCCATACGGAGAGCTGAAGGGGATAAAGTACACGCGAATGTCAGACAGGGCATACTGCGCTCCCTTCGAAAGGCGTACCGATCCCAGAAATGTCGATTACTATTGGTGGCCTTCAAGGGTGGAATACGATGGCTGCGCCAATGAGGATAATGACGAATACTGGACAGATAATGGTTACGTATCGGTTACGCCGATAATGACAAACAGCACGAATGAAGAAGCGCTTTGCCGCCTGAAGGACAGGCAGGCCGCCAAAGAGGAGTAATCTATATGGAAAGCACAGATCTGCTGGCAAGAATAAACGCCAATTTCAGCTCATTCAGCAAAGGACAGAGGCTGCTGGCAAATTATATCGTTGAAAACTACGACAAAGCCGCATTCATTACCGCCTCGCGCATGGGAAGAACAGTAGGCGTAAGCGAGTCTACTGTTGTTCGATTCGCTTATGCACTGGGGTATGACGGATATCCAGAGCTTCAGAGGTCCCTGCAGGAGATGATACGCAACCGCCTTACCACCGTTCAGCGCATACAGCTCACCTCCGATCTTGAGCAGGATGAGGTGCTTTCAACCGTATTAAAAGCGGATATAGGCAATATAAGGTCTACAATAGAGTCGGTTGACACCGCCGTATTCAACAGCGTGATAGACGATATGCTGGCTGTACGCAGAGTATACATTGTAGGAATAAAAAGCGCAGCTCCCCTTGCACAGTTTCTGGGATATTATCTTAATTTCATACTTGATGACATAATGATAGTAACCTCCATGCAGTCGGATGTATATGAAAGCATGCTGAGGATCGGCCGTGAGGATATGTGCGTCGGCATAAGTTTCCCCAGATACTCTGCCCGCACGGTGGACGCCCTGAAATTCGCCAAGGATAGGGGGGCGCGTGTAACCGCCATTACCGACAGTATGTTTTCTCCAATTGCGGAGCTTGCGGACAGTGTGCTTATCGCTCGCAGCGACATGGCGTCCTTTGCGGATTCTCTCGTTGCGCCCCTCAGCCTGATAAATGCCATAATCGTAGGCGCGGGTCTGCGCCGCAAAACCACGGTATCCGAATGCCTTGACCAGCTGGAAAGCATATGGAAGAGCCAGAATGTATACATTGGCTCAAATTGCGAAGGCAGGGAGGACTAATGAGCTCTGTAGCGATAATAGGCGGAGGACCTGCAGGAATAATGGCAGCCTCCATGGCCGCAAAAAACGGTCACAGCGTAAAGCTGTTTGAAAAGAATGAAAAGCTGGGCAAAAAGCTGTATATAACAGGCAAGGGACGATGCAATATCACAAATGACGCAGATGTTGAAGATTTGTTTGCCAATATACCGAGAAACCCAAAGTTTCTTTACAGCGCACTGTACGGCTTTACCAACGAGGACATAGTTTCCATAATAAACTCCATGGGCGTGCCCACCAAAGTCGAGCGGGGGAAAAGGGTGTTTCCCGTCTCGGACAAATCCAGCGATGTAATAAAGGCGTTGTCCGGATACCTTGCCAAAAGCGGAGCGGAACTTTGCCTGAATTCCAACGTTCAGTCCATACGAAAGACGGAAAGCGGATTTGAGCTTACAGTAAACGGCAAAAGTTGGAAATTTGATGCCGTGATACTCTGCACAGGAGGCGCAAGCTATCCCTCCACCGGCTCAAATGGGGCGGGTTACGCCTTTGCCAGGGCCATGGGCCACACGGTTACGGACATACGGCCTTCCCTTATACCCCTTGCGACGGTTGAGCGATGGCCGGCTGAGCTTACCGGCCTTTCGCTTAAAAACGTTACCCTGCGGGCATACAACAAAAAGGGCAAACTGGTATACGAGGAGCTGGGCGAAATGCTGTTTACTCACTTTGGCGTTTCAGGGCCGCTGGTGCTCAGCGCCAGCAGCCGTATAGCGGACGACCCTTCCGGCGCCGTATTGACCATAGACATGAAGCCGGGGCTTACCTATGAGGAACTTGATAGACGCCTCCTTCGTGATTTTGAAAAGAACATCCGCAGGCAGCTGATAAACTCCCTTTCGGAGCTTTTGCCCTCACGCATGATTTCTATCGTTGTAGAGCTTTCCGGTGTGCCGGGGGATACGCAGGTAAGCTCTGTCACCCGAGGCATGAGGGAAGCCATTGTATCCACGCTTAAATGCATTAATCTTACCGTGGATCATACCCTGCCTGTTGAAGAAGCCATAATAACCCGGGGCGGAGTGAACGTTAAGGAGATAAATGCGTCCACAATGGAATCAAAGCTTGTGCCGGGGCTATATTTTGCCGGAGAGCTGATAGATGTGGACGGATATACCGGAGGCTTTAATTTACAGATAGCATATTCCACCGGCGCCCTTGCCGGACGTTCAGTGTAGGAGGCATACATATTATGAAGAGGTTTATCAATATCGCCATAGACGGTCCTGCCGGAGCCGGTAAAAGCACCATTGCCAAGGCTGTTGCAAAGGAGCTGGGGATACTGTATCTCGATACCGGCGCAATGTACCGTGCGCTGGCCCTTAAGGCCATAAGGGAGGGTATAGATCCAAACAACAGTGAAAACGTTATCCCTCTTTTGGAGCGCACCGAGATATTCGCAAGGAATATGGATGGCGTTCAGCATACCTATCTTGACGGCGAGGACGTTTCCGGACTTATTCGCACAAATGAAATATCCAAGGGAGCGTCCGATATAAGCGCCATCCCCGCCGTGCGCATAAAGCTGGCCCAGTATCAGCGTGATATTGCCCATGCTTCGGATGTTGTGATGGACGGCAGGGAGATAGGCTCATATGTTATCCCGGAATGCGATAACAAGTTTTATGTGACCGCAACCGTGGATGAGCGGGCGAGGCGCAGGCTTAAGGAACTTCATGAGCGCGGTCAGGACCTGGGCAAAACCGTGGAGGAAATGGCCGTTGAGATTGCCCAGCGGGATCATAACGACAGCACACGGGAGTTTGCTCCGCTGGTACGGCTGCCTGAGGCCATACTGGTGGATACTACCGACCTTACCGTCGATGAAGCGGTAGCTGCGGTTCTCGGCAGGATACACAGGGAGGAAGTATAACAGGTGCTGTATTATATCTTTAGATATCTGCTGTGGCCCGTGTTCTTTTTGATATTCAAGCCCAAGGTTTACAATAAGGAAAACTATCGAATAAAGGGAAAGGCGATATACGTTGCAAACCATGCATCGCTGATGGATCCCGTGGCGATAGCTTTTACCTGCCCGAGGATAGTTCATTTTATGGCGAAAAAAGAGCTGTTCACAGGCGCGGGAAAGCTGTTTTTCACGGCGTTGCTTGCGTTCCCGGTGAACCGCCATACCGCTGACATAGCTTCATTGAAAAGGGCAATGGAAGTGCTTAAGGAAGGCAAAGCGTTCGGTATATTTCCTGAGGGAAAGCGCTCCGTTACAGGCGAGCTTGACGAGCTGGAAAAAGGCACTGCATTTATTGCGCTTAAGTCCGGCGCTCCGGTAATTCCGCTGTATATCGATCCGGACGGCTATGCTGAAACAAGGATAAGAATAATCGTCGGCAAGCCTGTCAGCCGCGACGGCCTTGAAGGAATGGGCCGGGCGGAAAGCCACGATGAGTTTATGAACCGCATAGCGGATGCGCTTATTAAGCTTAGGGCGGAGCTGGAGGAAAAAAAGAGTGCGGCTTGTCATCGCTGATAATATAGGATTCTGCTTTGGCGTTGACCGGGCCATAGAGATGGCTCGGTCTGAACGGGAAAAGCAGGGAAAAGTGTATACCTACGGCGAGCTTATACACAACTCGGATGTTATAGAAGAACTGAAAAACGAGGGCATAATCCCTGCCGAAAGGCTGGAAGATATACCCGGAGGAAGCACCGTAATAATACGCTCTCACGGCGCAGGTCCAAAGGAACTCGATGAATGCAAAAGGAGGGGATTAAGGCCAGTGGACGCCACCTGTCCCTTTGTTAAGCGCATACATAATATCGTAAGCGAGTATGGCGAAAAAGGTTACTCCATAGTGATATTCGGAACGGCAGGCCATCCAGAGGTCAGGGGTATTGAGGGATGGAGCCCAAATGGCGCAAGGATAATTGCGGACCCAATACAGGCAGCTGAGCTTGAGTATGTCGATAAAGTATGCCTTGTATCACAGACCACAGCAAATGCGGCGGAATTCGCTAACACCGAGGCTGTGGTAAGGGAGAGATGCGGCGAATTGATTACATTTAATACCATCTGCAATACCACCGGATTGCGCCAGCAGGAAGCGGAGGAACTCAGCAAAAAATGCTCGCGAATGATAGTAGTGGGCGGTCATCACAGCGCCAACACCAAAAAACTGTATGCAATATGTAAAAAATACTGCAAAAACGTAGATTCTATCGCAAAAGTAGACGAACTTACCCTTGAAAATATTGATATTAATGATATAATAGGTTTTGTTGGAGGCGCATCGACGCCGAAATGGATAATATTGGAGGTTATTGAAAGAATGAGCGAACTGGAAAAGACGATGGCTGCAAGCCCCGTAGAAGAAAACGTAGAGGCGGTAGCAGCAGCTGCCGTCCAGGAATCCGTTGCCGAGAATGCCGAGCCCGCTGAGCTCAGCTTTGAAGAAGTGTTTGAGAAGACACTGGTACGCATCAGGAACGGACAGATCATCAAAGGTTCCGTCGTACAGATAGTTGACGGCGAAGTATGCGTAAACATCGGCTACAAATCCGACGGATTTATTCCACGCAACGAATTCTCTTCCGATGCCGAGGTCGATCCTGCCGAAGTAGTTAAGGTAGGCGATGAGATCGAGGTTGAGGTTATAAAGGTCAACGACGGCGAAGGCAACGTACTGCTTTCCCGCAAGAACGTAGAGAGCAAGAAGCTGTGGGACAACCTTATGCAGGATGAAGAGAATCTTCAGGATAAGGTTTTCGACGCCGTAGGTAAGGAAGTCGTCAAGGGCGGCCTTATTGCCAACATAAACGGTATCCGCGCTTTCGTTCCCGCCTCTCAGCTGTCCACCAAGTACGTTGAGAATATTGCTGAATTCGTAGGCAAGGAGCTGAAGGTAAAGGTTATCGAAATTGACAAGTCCCGCAAGCGCATCGTAGCTTCTCGCAAGGCCATCATGCAGGCCGAGGCCGAGGCTGCCAAGAAGGAACTCTGGACCAACCTGGAAGTCGGTTCCAAGGTAAATGGTGTTGTTCGTCGTCTTACAGACTTTGGCGCATTTGTTGACATTGGCGGTATCGACGGTCTGGTACACGTTACTGACATCGCCTGGGGCCGTGTAAAGCATCCTTCCGATGTGCTGAGCATCGGTCAGGAAATCGAAGTCCTCATCCGTGACGTGGATGTTGAGAAGCAGCGCGTATCCCTTGGTTACAAGCAGCTGCAGCCCAAGCCCTGGACCATGGCCGCCGAAAAGTACCCCGTTGGCGCCATCGTTGAGGGCAAGGTAGTGCGCATCGTATCCTTCGGTGCATTCGTAGCTCTTGAGCCCACCATTGACGGCCTTATTCACATTTCTCAGGTTGGCGTAAAGCGCATTGAGAAGGTTGAGGACGAGATCAACGTAGGCGATGTAGTACGCTGCAAGGTCCTGGATGTAAATCCCGAAGCAAAGCGCATCAGTCTGAGCCGCCGCGACGTTATCCTGGAGGAGAACCCTGAGATCGCCGAGCAGCTGGCTGCCGAGAAGGCAGAACGTGAGCGCGTAGCCGCCGAGCGTGCAGCTGAGCGTGCTGCCGCCGCCGAGGCCGCAAAGGCCGCCAACGAGGCCCGCGAAGCCGAGCGTGCCGAGCGTCGTCGTCAGCGCCGCGAGGAGAACGAGTATGACCTGCCCCCCGTTGAGAAGGCAACCACCTCTCTCGCCGATAAGTTCGCAGGCTTCAAGTTCGAAGACTAATCAAAAATACACCGTAATTTTCACAGGCCCGTCATAGGACGGGTCTGTTTTTTTGTTGGACGGCACTTTTAAAAGTACAATATATAGTGTATAATACAGTGTATGATAGAAGGAGTATGTATAAATGGCTAAAAAGGACACCAAGGTGGTAAAAAAATCCGGCAAGGCAAGGGAAGAACAGACGGAACGTGAGATAGTCGGCGTCTGCTTTATCGCCATAGCCTTGTTTTTAGGCGCCGGCATATATACCGATTTAGTTGGTGTAATAGGCACTGCGGTAAAGAACTTCTGCTTTGGCATGTTCGGCGTCGCAGGCTACGCTGTGCCTGTGATACTGGCGGGCATCGGCGTGCTTTCCATTATCATGTCCAAATCGAACAATACGGAATCCACCCTGTGGCTGCTGTTCGCAGGCGTGGTGTGCCTGTTGGTCATAATACATGCTGCAACCAGAGGCACTATTTCCAGCAAGGGCATATGGTCTTATTATTCCGATGCGTATCTTTATGGAAAGATATACTTTAGGGGCGGCGGTCTGCTGGGAGCTCTGCCCGCATATCCTTCATTGAAGCTGTTGGGCCCTGCGGGCACATATATCTTTTTTGGCGCCGCGATACTTATAGTTTTTCTCGTTGCCACAAAGCTTTCCATTCGTGCCATGGGCGAAAAAGTCGGCAGCGGCATAAAGAACGGCGTAGAAACCGTTACGGAAAAAGTGCATACTGCCCATGTGCAGCAACAGGCTCGCCGGGAGACGTATAATTTTGAAGAAATGGGCTTTGAACAGGTATTTCCGCCTAAAAAAAAGGCAGTGAATGCTGATGGCAAAGGGCTGTATACCGAAACATTGGGCATTGATGAAGCGCCCGTGACCATAAAGAAAAAACGTAAAAATTCAGACGAAAGCCATATAGTCCGCCGCCGTGAAGACGCGAACGACTGGAACGGCGATATTTCCCTCATCCCTGAAAAGGGTGCTTTGCCAAAGCGTCTGTCCGACGATGATGATCCCTTCGATATACTCTCTGCAGTCGAAGAAAGCGCGCTTAAACAACAGATTATGGATCCGGAAGAAGATGAGGTGATCCCCCCTGCTAAGCCGGTTAAGGCAACCAAGAAGGAGGTTATGGAAGCGGAAGCGTCAATAGCTCCGGAGCCGCCGGTATACGTTGCGCCGCCTATAAATCGGCTTAAGAAACCTGCCGCAGTTTATGGCAAAAGTTCAGAATCCCCCGTTGCAAAAGGTAAAAAGCTGGAGGAAACCCTTGCCAGCTTCAATATACAGGCAAGGGTCATCAATTACAGCGTTGGCCCGGTCATCACCAGGTTTGAGCTGCACCCCGCCCAGGGTGTTAGGGTAAACAGGATCACCAGCCTGTCAGATGATATTGCCCTCGCGCTGGCTGCGCCACGGGTGCGTATCGAGGCTCCCATTCCCGGAAAGTCCGCCATCGGCATTGAGATACCCAACAGGGACACTGTGCCAGTGCTGCTTCGTGAAGTTATAGAATCACCTGAGTTTACCGAAGGAAATTCAGCGCTGCGCTTTGGCCTCGGCAAGGACATTGCCGGCAATGTGGTTTGCGCCGATCTTGATAAAATGCCCCATCTGCTCATCGCAGGCTCCACAGGCTCCGGCAAGAGCGTATGCATAAACGATATCATACTGAGTTTTGTATACGGCAAAAAGCCCGACGATGTGCGGCTGATTCTCATTGACCCCAAGCAGGTTGAGCTGAAGGTTTATTCACCCATGCCCCATTTGCTTATGCCTGTTGTTACCGACCCCAAGAAGGCGGCAGGCGCTCTTAAGTGGGCCGTAATGGAAATGGATCAACGGTATTTGAAGATGTCCAAGGTAAACGCCAGGAGCGTCTCCCGCTATAATTCCCTGCAGGAAGATCCCGCTGAAAGGCTGCCTAGATTGGTAATAATCATAGACGAGTTGGCTGACCTTATGATGGTTGCGGCAAAGGACGTTGAGGAATCAATATGCCGCCTTGCCCAGCTGGGCCGTGCCGCAGGCATACATCTTATCGTAGCTACTCAGCGGCCTTCTACCGACATAATCACCGGCCTTATAAAGGCCAATATACCTTCCCGAATTGCGCTGGCAGTATCTTCCGCCGTGGATTCCCGTGTTATTATGGACACTGGCGGCGCAGAAAAGCTGCTTGGAAGGGGAGATATGCTGTTCCACGCAAACGGCGCGGGAAAGCCTGTACGTGTTCAGTGTGCTTTCGTGAGCGACGAAGAGGTGGAGGATGTAATGGACTTTTTTGCCGTCCAGCAGAGCGACGACGATGCCCCTAAGTATGCTGAAATATCCCTTGAGGAGGTTTCTTCCGCCGTGGATATCGCGATGGGGCAGGGCAACGGCAAGCAGGAAGATGAGCTGCTGGATGATGCTGTAAAGATAGTGCTGGAAAGCGGACAAGCCTCAATTTCCATGATACAGCGTCGGCTTCGCGTGGGCTATGCAAGGGCGGCGCGACTTATAGACATAATGGAGCAGATGAAGGTTGTCAGCGGTTTTGACGGCAGCAAACCCCGTAAGCTTCTGGTAGGCAGCTTTGCCGAATATCAGCAGCTTGCAGGCGGAAATACTTCTACGGAGGAATAATGCTTTGGCGATAACTGCGGGAATTATATCCCTTGGCTGTTCAAAAAACCGTGTGGACAGCGAACTTATATTGGGTCATCTTCGTGAGGCGGGTTTTCGCATAACCTCAGATGAATCCCAGGCTGAGGTCATAATAGTAAATACCTGCGGCTTTATCGAGCCCGCCAAGGAAGAATCCATAGGTACGATACTGGAAATGGCCCAGTACAAAACTGCAGGAAAGTGTAAACTTCTTGTGGTTTCCGGTTGCCTCAGCCAGCGCTATCCCGATGAACTGCGTGATGAAATACCTGAGGTGGATATCTTCTGGGGCGTAAAGGATCAGGCGGGTCTTGTGAAGGCAATATCCACAGCCGTGGGCGTCGCCTACAGCAGCTGCGGCGAACCGAGGCTTATCACCACGCCCTCATACAGCGCCTATCTGCGCATTGCGGATGGCTGTGACAATCGCTGTACATATTGTGCTATTCCCCTTATACGGGGCGGCAGGGTAAGCGTACCCATGGAAAAGCTTATCAAAGAGGCGGAGGAACTGGCTGAAAGCGGAGTGCGTGAGCTTACCGTAATAGCCCAGGATACATCCGCGTACGGCTCGGATATATACGGCAAACCCATGCTGAGCGAGCTGCTGAGGCGGCTTTGCAAAATAGAAAAGCTTCACTGGATACGGGTGCTGTACACATATCCAAATACAGTTGATGAGGAGCTTATCGATACCATAGTTTCAGAGCCGAAGCTCGTGAACTATATCGATATGCCAATTCAGCACATTGATCCCGATATGCTTAATGCAATGAACCGTCATGGTTCTGCGGAGCATATACGGCATATTATCGAGTATATCAGAGATAAAGCACCGGATTTCATACTGAGGACCACAGTCATAACCGGCTTCCCCGGAGAGACGGAGGAACAATTCGTACGATTGACCGACTTCTTGCGTACCCACAGTTTTGACCGTCTTGGCGCCTTTGCCTACTCTCGGGAGGATGATACGCCTGCGGCCGATATGCCAAATCAGGTGGATGAAGCCGTAAAACGGCGGCGGCTGGATGAAGTTATGGCGCTGCAGCAGGGAATATCCCTTGCTTACAACCGGAAAAGGATAGGCACCGTTGCTGAGACCATAATCGAGCAGGTAAGCGGCGATATCGCTTACGGACGAACCTATGCGGAAGCCCCTGAAGTTGACGGTACAATAATGTTTTCATTAAAAAACAAGGAACTTAAGCCCGGCGATTTTACCATGGTAAGAATAACCGGCGCAGGACCTTATGATATGGAAGGAGAGGAGTTATGAACCTTCCCAACAAACTGACCCTTATACGCATTTGTCTCGTACCCCTGTTTATCGCGTGCTTCTATGTAGATGCTCCCTGGGCCGTCTATGCAGCCGCCGTGATATTTGTTGTGGCCTTTATTACCGATATTGCGGATGGTTATCTTGCAAGATCCCGCAATATGGTCACCAACTTCGGCAAGCTTATGGACCCGATAGCCGACAAACTGCTTACTGCGAGCGCTCTTATCATGCTTACCGCAAAGGGGATGCTTGACCCCATTGCCGCAATAATTATCATTGCCCGTGAGTTTCTCATAAGCGGCTTCCGGCTGGTTTCCGCCGGCAGCGGCGTAGTTATAGCTGCAAACTGGCTGGGTAAGATTAAAACTACCACTCAGGCCATAGCCCTGGTCATGGTAATGCTGCATGATGTAGTGCTTAAGGTATTCGGCTTCAGGCTGGATGTTTGGATGGTTTGGATATCCGTATTCTTTACGGTAGTATCCGCATACGAGTATATTTCCAAAAACAGGAAGTGCATTGATTTTAAATAGAGGCCGCTTATTATGAACGCTGAAATCATATCGGTCGGAACAGAGCTGCTTATGGGGCAGATATTGAACACCAACGCCAGGTATATTTCCGGACGGCTGGCGGATTTTGGTATAAACCTGTACTATCACACTACCGTAGGCGATAATCACGACAGGTTGAAAGAATGTATCCGCACAGGCTTTTCCCGCTCGGATATACTTATTTTCACCGGCGGCCTGGGGCCTACCGAAGATGATCTTACAAAAGAAACAATAGCGGATTACTTCGGCCTTGAGCTGGAGATAAATAGTGAATGCAAAGCAGAGCTTATTGAGCGCATGACCTCCAGAGGATATCAGTGCACGCCGAACAACTTCAAGCAGGTGATGTTTCCAAGGGAGCATTGCATAATATTGCCCAATCCAAACGGCTCAGCGCCGGGCTGCATAATAGAAATGAACGGCAATGCTGCCATTATGATGCCGGGACCGCCCTGGGAGATGGAGCCCATGTTTGAGGCTTCGGTAGTTCCGTATTTGCAGAAGCTCAGCAGCTGCAGGTTTTATTCCCGCACTCTTCGCATATTCGGCAGGGGAGAGTCTCAGGTTGAACATGATATCCAGAACATAGTTGACGCACAAACGAACCCCACCATCGCGCCATATGCCAAGGCTGCGGAGACCACTCTGCGCATTACTGCCCGCTGCGCTGATGAGGAAGAAGGGGACCGCCTTATTATTCCTGTAATGGATGCAATATACCAGCGGGTGGGGGAGCACGTTTATTCTTCCCGTGGTTTGGATATGCATGAGGTCTGTGCGGAATTGCTGGCAAAAAACGGCTATAAGCTGGCTGTGGCTGAAAGCTGCACAGGCGGCATGATCGCTTCCCGGCTCATATCTGTTCCGGGAAGCTCAGCATGGTTCGTGGAGGGTGCTGTAACATACTCCATTGAATCAAAGATGAATCGCCTGGGGGTTAAGGCTGAAACCCTTGAGGAACATACCGACGTAAGCGCGGAGACCGCAAAAGAAATGGCGGAGGGCATACGGATAACCTCCGGTGCGGATATAGGCATATCCACCACCGGCTATGCAGGTCCAACCGGCGCACCGAACCAGATAGGCCATGTGTTTGTAGGTTTATCTACTGCTGAAAGTACCGAATCCTATGAATTTCACATTAAGGGTGACCGGGAAAGGGTACGCGCAAGTACGACACTGAACGCTTTGAATCTTTTAAGGAAACTTATTTTGTCAAAAGGTATGTACAAACCAGATAAGTACATGATATAATAATCTTATTGAGAAACACAAAGGCGGTAAAAAGTATGATGGAAAAGCAAAAAGCGTTGGAGATGGCCCTTTCCCAAATAGAAAAGCAGTTTGGTAAGGGTGCAGTAATGAAGCTGGGGGATGCCGCTGCCAAGATTAGCATATCCACCATACCTTCCGGCTGCCTTGAGCTGGATTATGCTTTGGGCGTTGGCGGTATTCCCAGAGGCCGAATAATAGAGATATACGGCCCGGAATCTTCAGGTAAGACCACAATAGCCCTTCACGCCATAGCAGAGGCACAAAAGCTGGGCGGCACCGCTGCGTTTATCGACGCGGAGCACGCACTGGATCCCGTATATGCGGAAAATCTTGGAGTTGACGTTGACGAGCTGTATATATCCCAGCCGGATACCGGTGAACAGGCCCTTGAAATAGCCGAGGCCCTCTGCCGCAGCGGCGCTATGGATATAGTTGTAATCGACTCCGTGGCGGCTCTGGTGCCAAAGGCCGAGCTTGAAGGCGATATGGGCGATTCCCACGTGGGCCTGCAGGCACGCCTTATGTCACAGGCGCTGAGAAAGCTCACCGGCGTAATAAGCAAATCCAATACCATAGTTATTTTCATAAACCAGCTCCGCGAAAAGGTCGGCGTAATGTTCGGCAATCCCGAAACCACCACCGGCGGCAAGGCACTGAAGTTTTATGCCTCCATCCGCATGGATGTGCGCAAGCTGGATTCCATCAAAAACGGTGCGGATTTCGTAGGCAGCCGTACCCGCATAAAAGTCGTAAAGAACAAGGTGGCGCCGCCCTTTAAGACTGCCGAGTTCGATATTATTTACGGCGAAGGTATCTCCCGCGAAAGTTCTGTGCTGGATATGGCGGTTGAGCATAAGATCATCGCCAAGACCGGCGCATGGTATTCTTATAACGATATGCGCATGGCACAGGGTCGTGATAATGCCCGCCTGTTCCTTAAGGACAACAAGGAGCTTTGCGCCGAAATTGAGGCGAAAGTAAGGGAAAAACTGTCAGCCCTTGCACCCAAGGCGGATGCGGTATCCGATGACGAAACGGATGAATAATCTCGCATAAATATCAATATTAAGTAAAAATTTTGTAAGTCAGGGACGCTTTGCATATGCGTCCTTGACTTTTATTTTATTATGGGGTTATAATCAATTTTGAAGTATTATATCGGTATGTAATTTCGTAGATTCGTCTATTGAAATATTTGTCCATGCATGCTGAGTATTTTACACTCGGATACATTTATATATATTAATTTGGAGGTTAACGTATATCGTGCAAATATGGTTGGCAATAGTGATAGGCGTAGTATGCCTTGCGATAGGCGGCTGTTTCGGATATATTTACAGACGCAACATAGCTGAAGCAAAGATAGCAAACGCCGAAGAAGCAGTTAAAAAAATGATAAGCGACGCCCAGAAGAGGGCAGAGACCATAAAAAAAGAGACCGTTCTGGAGGCCAAGGAGGAAGCCTACCGCATAAAAAACGAAAATGAAAAAGAGTTAAGAGAACGCCGCAATGAGCTTCAGCGCAACGAGCGCCGCCTGCTCCAGCGGGAGGAAACTCTGGATAAAAAGCTTGATGGGGTTGAACAGCGTGAACAGCAGCTCAACCAGAAGATAAAAGAGGCGGAGGATACCGAAGCCGCTATAAAAGAGCTTCACAACAAGCAGCTCAAGGAACTTGAGACCATTTCCGGTTTGTCTATGGACGAGGCAAAGGAAATACTCCTGAGCAATGTTGAACGCGATGCCCGCCATGACGCGGCTATAATGATACGCGACATAGAGGCAAAAACCAAGGAAGAAGCAGATAAGCGTGCCCGCAACATTATTTCCCTCGCCGTTCAGCGCTGCGCCGCGGATCATGTGGCTGAAACCACCGTATCCGTTGTACCGCTGCCCAATGACGAAATGAAAGGCCGCATAATCGGTCGTGAAGGCCGCAATATACGCACCCTTGAGACCGCAACCGGCGTTGACCTTATAATCGACGATACTCCCGAAGCCGTCATTCTTTCAGGTTTTGATCCGGTTCGCCGTGAAATCGCTCGCATAGCCCTTGAAAGGCTGATCACCGATGGACGCATCCATCCTGGCCGCATTGAGGAAATGGTGGAAAAAGCCCGCCGCGAAGTGGATACCCAGATTCGTGAAGCCGGTGAGCAGGCCATATTCCAGGTTGGCATACACGGTCTGCATCATGAGCTTGTGAAGCTCATAGGCCGTCTTAAATATCGCACAAGCTACGGTCAGAACGTTCTTAAGCATTCCATAGAGGTGGCTCATCTTGCCGGCATGATGGCCGCTGAACTGGGCGCCAATGTGGCCCTCGCGAAACGAGCGGGTCTGCTCCACGATATCGGCAAGGGTGTAGATCATGAGATCGAAGGCCCGCATGCCCAGATAGGTGCCGACCTTGCCAAGAAATACCGTGAGAACAACCAGGTCACCAACGCCATCATGGCCCACCATAATGACGTTGAGCCCAGCACCGTTGAGGCTGTTCTGGTTCAGGCGGCTGACGCCATATCCGCAGCCCGTCCCGGCGCAAGGCGCGAAACCCTTGAGAATTACATTAAGCGCCTTGAAAAGCTGGAAGAGATCGCCAGCTCATTTGAAGGCGTTGATAAGTCCTTTGCTATACAGGCAGGCCGTGAGATCCGCATCATGGTAAAGCCTGAAAACGTAAATGACGCTGATACAATTATCATGGCCAAGGAAATCGTAAAGCGTATTGAAACCGAGCTTGAGTATCCCGGTCAGATCAAGGTAAACGTGATTCGCGAGACCCGCGCCGTTGAATTTGCCAAGTAAAATATCTATTTTTTCAACTCAATTAAGGATATGCGGCGCATATCCTTAATTCTTTTAAAAAAGGAGAAATTATATGCAAAGATTTCCAATTGCGGATGCCCACTGTGATTTTCTCTATTATATGGTCAATGATGGATGGGATTTAAACAAACCCGTTCCCCGCCAGGCCGTGGCCCTGCCTTATATGCAGGAAGCCAATGCAAAACTGGTGTTTTTTGCTGCGTGGATAGACGGAGATATGAAACGCAACTGCCTGCAGCAGGCAATGGACCTTCTGGATGCGTACCATACCATGATGGATGCCAATCCGATATTGACTCCACTTACCAAGGATTTTTCCCCCAGCAGCGATAAAATAGCCACTGTTCTCACCGTGGAAGGCGGAGAGGGCATAAATGGCGAGGCAGCCAACCTTCGCCTGTTCTACAGGCTTGGGGTAAGGGCTATGAACCTTACATGGAATTTTACAAACGAGCTTGCTTCTCCCGCAATGCGTCGGGCAAACAAGGGCCTTACCGACAGAGGCCGGCAAATAGTCCGCGAGATGAACCGCTTAGGCATGGCGGTGGACGTGTCCCACTTGAGCGACGCGGGCATTGACGAGCTGCTTACGCTGTCTGAGCGGCCCATATTCGCGTCTCATTCCAATATGCGCTCTGTGTATAACCAGAAACGCAGCCTTAAAAACGAACACGTTAAGGCCATTGCCGAGATGGGCGGAGTGGTTGGCATAAACTACTATCCGGGCCATCTGAGCGATGCCGCAACAGCCCGCATAGATGATATCGTAAGGCATATCGCTTACGGAGTTGATCTGGTGGGTGCGGACCATATCTGCCTAGGCTCTGATTTTGACGGAATGACAAACTATCCGGAAGACCTTAAAAGCTGGAGAGATGTTCCAAAGCTTCTGGAAGCTTTGCAGAAGGCCGGTTTCAGTGAAGATGAACTAAAGAAGATTTCTTATCAAAACCTGCATGACTATATAATTCAATTTTGCTGATGACACAAAAAAGAATCGCCGCAATTCTCATTGCGGCGATTTGGCAGGGGCAGAAGGACTCGAACCCTCAACAAAGGTTTTGGAGACCCACGTGTTACCATTACACCATGCCCCTAAGTTGGTGACCTTGATGATTATAGCATCCATATGGTGCCTGTGTCAACTTTATAATTTGTATATTAAGCATATTATTAAGCGTATTCAGGGAGGAGCACTTGAAAAGAGTAACATTATATACTGACGGTGCGTGCAGCGGGAACCCCGGTCCCGGAGGATGGGGGGCCATACTTATGTTTAACGAGCATAAAAAAGAGCTTTCCGGCGGAGAGGCTATGACCACCAATAACAGGATGGAGCTTATGGCAGCCATACAGGGCCTGAGCGCCCTTAAAGAATCCTGTGAAGTGGATTTATATACCGACAGCGCTTACCTGTGCAGAGCCTTTACAGAGGGCTGGATAGCAAACTGGCAGCGCAACGGCTGGAAGACCAGCACAAAAAAAAACGTTGAAAACAAGGATCTATGGCTGCTACTGATAGCACATACAAAGGTTCACGATATTACATGGCACAAGGTAAAAGGTCATAGCGACAATCAATACAACAACCGATGCGATGCCCTTGCCCGCGAAGCCATCAAAAACATAAACTAAAAGTGCAATATCACCTATTGCCAAATTGCATTTTTCTGCTGTATACTATGTAGAAATTGGTTCACATGAAGTTTTTGGAGGATAAATCAAGCAATGACGCTGCAGCAAATGATGCCGGACGAATTGCGTGTCTTTTATGAAGCCGCATTAAAAGAATACGAATCATGCAAGGCAAAGGGCCTTAAGCTGGATATGTCCAGGGGCAAGCCTGCAAGGGAGCAAACGGTGCTTTCCGATGATTTGTTCGATATAGATATACGTGAGCATTTTATCAGCGACGGCGTAGATGCCGGCAACTATGGCGGCTTTGATGGACTGCCTTGCTGCAAGCGTTATTTCGCAGAGCTTCTCGGCGTACAGTTTGATGAAGTATTTGCCGCCGGCAACGCAAGCCTCAGTCTTATGTATGACACTATCTCCAAAGCCTACACCCACGGCCTGCTGCGATCTCCCGAGCCCTGGTGCAAGCTGGATAGGGTAAAGTGGCTTTGTCCCGCGCCGGGTTATGACAGGCATTTCAAAATTTGCCAATCTTTCGGCATGGAACTGATAACCGTTCCCATGACTTCTGACGGCCCCAATATGGATCTGGTGGAGGAGCTTGTTAAGGACCCCGACGTTAAAGGCATATGGTGCGTACCCAAGTTTTCCAACCCCGATGGCATAATTTACAGCGATAGCGTTATCGACCGCATGGCGGCTCTCAAGCCCGCTGCGCCGGATTTCGTTATAATGTGGGACAACGCCTATTGCGTTCACGAGTTTGAAGGAGAGTTTTTGCCATTTCGGGATATTCTGACCCTTTGCCGGGAGGCGGGAAGGCCTGATATGGTGTTTGAATTTGCATCAACCTCCAAGGTAACATATCCCGGCGGGGGGATAGCATGCTTTGCCGCCAGCAAGGACAATATGGACTATATGAAAAAGCTCATGTCCATCCAGACCATAGGCTTTGACAAGCTGAATCAGCTGCGCCATGTGCTTTACCTTAAGGATAAAGAGCATACTATCGCCCATATGAAGAAACACGCCGCTTTAATGAGGCCCAAGTTTGAGCTGGTGGAGGAGTGGCTCAGCCGTGAGATCGCGCCCCTCGGCATAGGCCATTGGCACAAGCCTTTAGGCGGATACTTTGTAAGCTTCTTTGCCATGCCTGGCTGCGCTAAGCGCATCAACGAACTTGCCGCCGAGGCAGGCGTGGTGATGACCGGCGCTGGCGCAACATATCCTTATGGCAAAGACCCCGAGGATTCAAACCTGAGGATTGCGCCCAGTTATCCGCCGCTGGAGGAGCTGGGAGAGGCCATGGCAGTATTCTGCGCCTGCGTCAAGCTGGCTGCGGCGGAAAAGCTGCTGAACAAATAAACTACACGATATTTTACCTTTACGGCGGAGCATACAGTCTTCGCCGTTTTTATTTTCTGATTAAAAACAAAGGGATAGTATTGATAAATATTTAACATATATAAAGAGATGGGTGAGAGGGAAAATAAATATACTGCCCAATAATTATTGCCAGGGCGTCATCGCGGAAATCATACAAGCATATTCTTTTGCTTTATATAAATTGACAGCCCGTTTGCTCATGAACGTATCATAGTAAGCTAAACGGCATTTTCCGCAGCTTTCGCTGAGAGCCCGCAAAGAAACTTTTAATGATGGACGGTTCATTAAAGAAATCGCTGTGAGCAAACAATTTTTTATGGAAAGTACCCAAAAGGCATATTTGAGCTTAAAAATACCCTTACAGATGCCTTTTCGCCGTATTTCAAAAAAATTGCCATAAACTATTCGTTAAACTTGTGTTTAACGAATAGTTTGGTGTATAATATATGCATGGAAAAAACAGCCCCACCGGATGAGCAAAATTAAATCATCAGTTGCCGGCAATCCGCAAAAAGCTTCGCAGCGTAAATCTTATAAAATAATCATAATATCGGAGGCAAAAATGTCAGAAAACTATGCAGGAAGCGAATACAAAAAATATACCTCCATGCTGAGGGCGCTTTTAACGGAACTTCCACCCTTCTGCCAGGAATTCTTCAGGGGCATACAAAACGACACAATGGTGCGTACCCGCTACGCCTACGCATTTGACCTGAGAGTGTTTTTCCGTTTTTTGGTAATGCAGCCCGAGTTTGCTGACAAAACCGTTTCTACGCTCTCTCTCGGGGATCTGGACCGTGTTACCACCTCCACCGTGGAAGACTTTCTCAGCTATATTTCCTATTATACCGATGAAGAAAATAAGGAATACATTAACGGCGAACGAGCCAAGGCAAGAAAGCTATCCACCCTGCGGGCTTTTTACAAGTATTTCTGCCGCAAGGAAAAGCTTACCACCAATGCCCCTTCCCTTGTAAATCAGCCAACCATACGGGATAAGGCCATAGTTCGTCTTGAACCAAATGAGGTGGCCAATCTTCTTGACACTGTACAGTCCGGCGACGGGCTTACGGAAAGGCAAAAAAAATATCACGCCCGCACACAGGCCCGTGATTTGGCAATTCTTACCCTCTTTCTCGGCACCGGTATCCGCATAAGCGAGCTTGTGGGCATAAATATGGACGACATAAACTTTTCGGAAAATGAGTTTTCCATAATCAGAAAGGGCGGAAACCAGGATATACTGGTATTCGGCGAGGAAGCCAGAGCCGCACTGCTCAATTATATGCTGGAGCGTGAGCAGATGAATGCCGCTGAGGGCCACGAGGAAGCCCTGTTTCTATCCCTGCAGAATAAGCGCATCACAGTACGCTCTGTAGAAAACCTTGTTGAAAAATACGCCCAAATAGTCACTCCGCAAAAAAGAATATCCCCCCACAAGCTAAGGAGCACCTACGGCACCAACCTTTATCGTGAGACCGGGGATATTTATCTGGTTGCGGACGTATTGGGACACAAGGATGTTAACACCACCCGCAAACATTACGCCGCAGTTTCCGAGGACAGGCGCCGCCTTGCGGCAAAGGTGATAAAGCTTAGAGAAGATTAGTCTTTCCCGCGCTTTTTGCGTATTCCACGGAGGTTTCGCACTTGCTGCTGAGCCTCCTCAATTTCGTAGATACGCAGCTTTTTTTCCCATTCCGCCATAAGGACGGGATCTATCTCCAGCGGAGCAACGTTTGCAGGGTCAAAGGAATACTCGTCTCCCTCCTCGTCGCCAAAGTCAAAATCAAAAGGCAGCTCTGCAAGCTCGTCCAGTGTGGATACGGTATCTGTAAGCTCTATCTGAAATTCCTCGTATTCATTGCCGCTTTCAATGCAGCGGCAGCAGTTATCGCACAGTTTTGTAGGATCAAGATCGCAGTAATCCATTTCATTGCGCTCTGCCATGGCTGTTCCCTCCCGGAAAAATATCGAAATATAGGGCTGAACAAATGTTCTTGCGTCCATATGTACCCTGTGGTATAATTTTTGCAAAAGATGATGGACAAATACTCCGCACATCTTCATCTGAACTATTATACCACTTTTTTTGTTATTTTGGAGGGCATATGCAGCAGCTTACAAAACAGCAGCAAGCCGTTTATGATTTTATTCGCACCCATATTGAAAATTACGCCATACCGCCCACCGTTCGTGAAATCGGCGCTGCGGTGGGGCTCAATTCCACCTCCACCGTACATAACCACATAAAAGCCCTGAAGGAAAAAGGTCTCCTCGCCAGCAGCGGCTCTGCCCATCGCAATATTTTCCTTGCCAATCCCGTACCAAAGTGTGTGCATAATGTGCCCCGCATAGGTACCGTTGCCGCAGGCCAGCCCATATTTGCTTTTGATGATATGAGCATGTACGAAACACTGCCTCTCCCCTCCTCTCTGCTTCACGGCGCCGAGCAGGGCGATGTATTCATACTTGACGTAAAGGGCGACAGCATGATAGAAGCCGGCATAAACAACGGTGATATGATTGTTGTCCATAGGGACATACAGGCGGAAAACGGAGATATTGTGGTTGCCCGTGTTGCGGGGGATACCGCCACCGTAAAGCGTATTTATAAGGAAAAGGATAAAATAAGGCTCCAGCCTGAGAATTCCAAGATGGAGCCAATATACGCATCCTATGAAGATGTTGAAGTAATAGGCAAGGTCATATCCCTTATTCGAAAATATTAAATTGCTATTTCCCCTATGTTTATCAGGTCGTCAAGGGCATACATCACTCCTATCCTTCCGTGGGCATAGGTAAGGCCGCCCTGCACATACGCGGTATAGGGTTCAACTATGGGCGCATCGGCGCTCAGTTCTATGGAAGAACCCTGCACAAAGGCGCCTGCCGCCATTATGACCTTGCTGGTATATCCCGGCATATCCCAGGGCTCCGGCTGGACAAAGCTGTCCACCGGGGCCGCTTTTTGTATGCTGCGGCAAAATGATATAAGGGCATCCGCAGACTTAAAGCGAAGGGATTGAACTATATCCGAACGCGGGTCCGTGCTTGACGGCATGCTGACCATGCCTGCCTTCTCGAACACCCGGGCAAACAGCACGGCGCTTTTTACCGCCTGTGCGGTAACATGGGGCGCCATAAACAGGCCCTGGTAGAAAGGCGCATATGAGCCTGCGTATGACCCCACTTCCCTGCCCATGCCCGGCACTGTGAGTTTCATTTCAATGCGTTCTATGGCCCGCTTCGTTCCGGCAATATAGCCGCCTGTGGGAGCAATTCCTCCGCCAAGGTTCTTTATAAGGGAGCCGATTATTATATCTGCGCCGTAATATGTGGGCTCATGGCAGCGAGTAAAGCCGCCGTAGCAATTGTCCACTACGATAAAGGCATTTGGAGCGATGCTCCTCGCAAGTTCAAATGCGGGCAGCATTTCTTCGGGAGTAAGCGCGTTTCGCCAGGAATAGCCACGGGAACGCTGGAAATAAACTACCTTAACTTCGGGGAAAAGAGCTTTTTTCGCTCCGTCAAGGTCGATATGGCCGTCCACAAGGTCAATTTGCGCATATTTTACCCCCATACGGGCCAGAGAATTATATTCGTTACCCTCAAGGCCGATGGCCTTCTCAAGGGTGTCGTAGGGCTTGCCTGTAAGGGACAGCATAGTGTCTCCCGGCTCCAGAAGTCCCGAAAGGGCGATAAATATGGCATGTGTACCCGAGGTTATCTGGGGGCGAACAAGGGCGTCCTCGGCCTCCATAGCTTCTGCAAAAACCCTGTCCAGCCCATCCCGGCCTATGTCGTCATAGCCGTATCCTGTGGTGGGCGCAAAATGCCTGAGCGCCACCCCCTCATGCTGAAATGCCGCAAGCACCCGGGCCTGTCCTGCCGCTTCTATCGTATCTATGCCTGCGAATATTTCAGAAAGTTCCTTTTCGCATCCTTTAACATAATCATACGCCCTGGCGGATATGCCAAGCAGTTCACTTTCTATTCTGTTCATTGTCTTATTCCTGTCCTTCGTTATGCTGCAGTATTATGGAGGCTTTGGGAGTTACCGTGGATATTGCGTGCTTGTATATCATCATCTGCACGCCATCTGCCTCCACAGTAACCACAAAGTTATCGTAGCCGGTTATCAGGGCGTTTTTTATCTGATAGCCGTTTGTAACATGAATGGTGACCGGAGTTTTGCTTTTTCGGGCGCTGTTGAGAAATGCGTCCTGAAGATTTATCTGCTTAGTCATCGTTTTAGTCATCGTTCTCCTCCGGCAAAAATTCTGTATATTGCGTCATTCAGCGCGTCCTTATTCGGATAATCCGATATGTCAAACCAGATTATCCGCTTATCCCGCCTGAACCATGTAAGCTGCCGCTTTGCAAAGCGCCGGGTTTCCAGCTTGATTGCGTCAATGGCCTGCTCAAGTGTATACTCACCGCCGAAATATTTAAACAGCTGCTTGTAGCCAAGACCCTGAAGGGCGGGAAGAGACGCATCGTATCCGGCGTCATATATAGCCTTGGCTTCATCCAGAAGTCCCTGTTCAAGCATTATATCCACCCTGAGGTTAATGCGTTCATACAGCGCCTCACGGGGCATTGTAAGACCTATTATGGTGGGCTGGTAGGGTATTTCGGCATTTGCGCTGTTTGCAAAATCCCCGCCGTGATCGTCTATCGGCTTGCCGGTAAGCCGCACCACCTCCAGCGCGCGAATTATGCGCTTTGTGTCGTTGGGATGCAGCCGTTCTGCCGCCTTTGGATCTTCCTTTTTCAGCAAAGCGTATACCGCCCCCTTTTGCGCCTGTTCAAGGGCAGCGAGCTTTGCGCGGAGTTTTTCATCAGATGCCACAGTTGTAAAATTCAGCGGATATATCAGCGAATTTACATATAACCCCGTTCCGCCCACTATGAGCGGATATTTGCCACGGTTTATTATATCCTCTATCGCTTCCCCCGCCATGCGCCGGTATTCCGCAACGCTGAACCTGGGTGAATCGATATCCACCGCATCCATCAAATGATGCGGTATCCCCTGCCGCTCCTCCATGGTGGGCTTGGCAGAGCCTATATCCATACCCCGATAAACCTGTATTGAGTCGGCGGAAACAATCTCCGCATCCAGTTTTTTTGCGAGGGCTATGGAAGCGGCAGTCTTGCCGCTGGCGGTAGGGCCTACAATAAGGCCAATTTTTATTTTATTTGCGTTATCCATCACAACACCCGCTTAAACAGTTTTTCAAATTCGGCTTTGGTCATGCGAACCATCACCGGTCTGCCGTGGGGGCAGGTCATAGGCACGCCCTGCCGCGAATATTCGTCAAGCAGAGTGCGTATCTCGGTATCGCTGAGTACATCCCCCGCCTTTACAGCATGCTTACAGGAGAATTGTATGAGGGCGCTGCGCTTAAGGTCCTTTGTGGTAAGGCTGTTTTTGTTTTGCAATAGGCCTATGGCCTCATGGATATAGGCAGGGACTTCAGGTGCGGAGAAAATGGCAGGCACCGCGCGTATGCTTACGGTAAGGGGGCCAAATTCCTCAATTTCAAAGCCAAGCTCACGGAACAGCTCCATGTTTTCCATGAGAGCTTCATATTCCATGGAGGTGAGTTTTTCTATCTCCGGTATAAGCAGCAGCTGAGAATCCGGATTGAGAGGTCGGGATATTATGCTTTCATACAGCCTGCGCTCGTGGGCGGCGTGCTGGTCTATGAAGAACACCTCATCTCCCTGCTGAACCACCCAATAGCAGCCGAAAAGCTGGCCTATTATCTGATAATGTATGCTGCCAAAGTCCAGTTGCTTCGGCGTTTCTTTGGGAACTTCATTTTTGCTGGCAGAAATCATCACATCTATGAAACCGTCTTGCTTCTCAGCTTCTTTTTTTATCTCCTGCCGCTTCTGCTCAACGGACATATCCTTAAAACCGCCGTAAGAAAGCGAGTTTTTCGGCAGTATTTCGTTTATTTCCGGTCTGTCATATGTGGATGCGGCCTCTTTCATTTTTACCGGGGCGGCGGAAATCGGCTTGTTCAGCATAACCGGCAAAGTTGAACAAAAACCATCTCCCGTTTTATTTTCAGCCGAACGTACGAACGAGGCTTCCGTGTGTTTCTTCTCGGGGATCAAGCTCCGCTGCTTTGGAGTTATATCTTCAAGCGTAAGCACAGGCGCAACAGGGTCCCCCAATGCCATGCGGGCGGCTATTGTGGCGGCGCGCACTGCGCTCTGCTCATCCTTGAAGCGCACTTCCATTTTATTAGGATGAACGTTTACATCCACATCCGAAAAATCCACAGCGATATTCAGAACATAAAAAGGAAATTTGCCACCCATTAAGCGGGTATCGAACACCCTCTGTATGCCGTATGATATCTGCTGGGAGCGCACATAGCGCGTGTTTACGAAAAGGGACTGATGCTGCCTGTTAGGCCGGGCCAGCTTTTCCGTGCCAATGTAGCCGGTTATCTTTACCCTGCCGTCATCATAATTCACAGGTTTTATATGGGGCAACGTTTCCCCGCCGTATATGCAGAATATGGCAGACTTAAGCTGACCGTCGCCGGGGCTGTGATATACCTGCTTGCCATTGCTTACAAGTTTAAAGGATATACCGGGATTCCCCATTATAACTCGGGCGATATAATCCGATATGGCGCCTGCCTCTGCCCGCTGGGATTTTAAGAATTTCAGCCGTGCGGGAATATTGTAAAACAGATTGCGCACCTCGGTGGTGCTGCCCTCGGGACAGCCGGAAGGCCCATGTTCCTTCATTTCCCCGCCCTCTATGCGTATCATGGCGCCTTCCTCCGCATTTTTTGTGCGTGTGCGCATGGTAAGCATGGATACGGCGGCGATGGAAGCCAGGGCCTCCCCTCTGAAGCCAAGGGTTTCTATATGGGCAAGATCATCGGCATTGGATATCTTGCTGGTTGCGTGGCTTAAAAATGCTGTGGGCAGGTCTTCGGCAAGTATGCCCGACCCGTTGTCAGTAACGCGGATATACTCAATTCCTCCGCCGTTTATTTCTATTGTTACGGCGGTGCTGCCTGCGTCTATTGAGTTTTCCACCAGCTCCTTAACAACCGATGCAGGGCGCTCAACCACCTCGCCTGCGGCTATCTGGTTTGCCGTGTGCTTTGAAAGCACCTGAATTCGTTTCATTTTACCTCAGCTTTGCACGAAGGTGCAGGTCGTATATCATATTCAGCGCATCCATGGGAGTAATGGCGTTTATGTCCAGCTCCCTCAGTTCTTTCATAATATCTTCCGGCGTTGGCGCGCCAAAGAGGGTCATCTGCTGATCCCCGTCGTTGTTCTTTTCAAGAATGCCCCCATGGCCTATATTTATATCCGATGCTTCAAGCTCTGCCAGTATCTCACGGGCGCGCTGGATAACCTCCTGAGGCAGCCCCGCAAGGCGGGCGACCTGTATGCCAAAGCTCTTATCCGCGCCGCCACGAACTATTTTTCTCAGGAAGATTATATCCTCTCCCACCTCCTTTACAGAGATACGGTAGTTCTTTATGCCGGACAGTTTGCCTTCAAGCTCTGTAAGCTCGTGATAATGGGTTGCAAAAAGGGTCTTCGCGCCGCATTTTTCCCTGTCCGCAATGCGCTCAAGGACAGCCCAAGCTATGCTGAGTCCGTCAAATGTGCTGGTACCACGGCCTATTTCGTCGATTATCAGCAGGCTGTTTGGGGTTGCGTTGTTGAGTATGTTGGACATCTCGCTCATTTCTACCATGAATGTGCTCTGGCCAGAGGCAAGGTTGTCCGACGCGCCTACACGGGTGAAAATCTTATCGGTAATGGTGATATTTGCGCTTGTGGCAGGCACAAAGCTGCCTATGTGGGCCATCAGTACTATAAGGGCCACCTGCCGCATATATGTACTCTTACCCGCCATATTGGGGCCGGTGAGTATAATGAGGCGGTCGTCCTTGCAGTTCATCATGGTGTTATTGGGCACGAAGCCGCCTTTTACGCTCCGCTCAACCACAGGATGCCTGCCGTCTATTATCTCTATCCTGCCGTTTGTTTGTATCCTGGGGCGGCAGTAATCATTCGAATAGGCAACCTGAGCAAAGGAGCAGTATACATCCAGCGTGGCGATAAGGGCGGCATTGGCCTGCAGCCGCTCTATGCAGCCGAGAAGCGTATCCCTAAGCTCTGTAAACAGCCTGTATTCCAGGGCGATACAGTTTTCCTCGGCGCCCAGTATGGTGTTTTCAAGCTCTTTTAGCTCTTCGGTGACATACCTTTCACAGTTTGCAAGTGTCTGCTTGCGTTGGTAGTTGTACGGTACAAGGTGTAGGTAGGATTTCGTGACCTCGATGTAGTATCCGAATACCTTATTGAAGCTTACTTTAAGATTCTTTATGCCGGTATTCTCACGCTCCGTTGCCTCCAGACGGCCAAGCCACAACCGGCCGTTTTTGGATGCGTCACGATATTTATCTACATCCGCATTATAGCCATCACGAATAACGCCTCCTTCCTTTACGCTGAGGGGCGGATTGTCCGTTATTGCGGAATGCAGCAGTGCGCAAATATCTTCCATGGCGTCCAGCTCATCCCGTATGCGGCAAAGCTCCGCGGATTTCATTTGGGCAAGGGAATCTATGAGGAAAGGTATGCGTTCCAAAGAAAGCCTTAATGACTCACAGTCCCTTGCGTTTACCGTGCCATAGGCTATGCGGCTGCAAAGGCGCTCGATGTCATATATGGCGTCAAGCGCCTTTATAACCGTATCACGCTCAATGTTCTTTTTTAGAAGCTCTTCTACGGCGGTCTGACGGGCCTCTATCTCGACCGGCAGCTGCAGCGGTTGATCTATCCATGTACGCAAAAGCCGTCCGCCCATGGCTGTGCCGGTTTTATCCAGAAGGTACAGCAGAGTATGCTTTTTGCTGCCTTCTGAGCGTATGGGCCGGGTAAGTTCAAGGTTTCGCCGTGAATTGGCATCTATGTGCATATATCGGCTGCGCTGGTTTATTCGTATGCGCTTGATATGGCAAAGGGAATTCTTTTGTGTATCCTCAAGATAGGAAAGCAGCGCCCCTGCGGCGGAAATTGCGCAGGGCATATCATCGCAGCCAAATCCTGACAGGGTTGAAACCCTGAAATGGGTAAGCAGCCGCTCCTTTGCCCCGGTATATTCGTATGCCCAGTTTCCGTAGCACTGTATGTAGTATTCCGCCTGCAGCCTGCGAATGAGCGCATCCTGCATGAATACGGCATCGTTTGATACTATTTCGGTAGGCTGTATGCGGCAAAGCTCATCCATAAGCTCGCCCAGCCAGTTTTTGCCGCTGTATTCGTATACGAAGAAGCCGCCTGTGGACACATCGCAATAGGCGATACCCACATCGCTGTCCCGCAGAAACAAAGAGGCGATGTAGTTGTTTTTGCTCTCAGAGAGCATACTTTCTTCAATTACAGTGCCGGGGGTTATTACTCGGATAACATCCCGCTCAACCAGGCCCTTGGATTCCTTTGGGTCTGTAAGCTGCTCGCATATTGCTACTTTATGGCCCTTTTCTATGAGTTTGCTCACATAGCTTTCCATGGCGTGATAAGGCACGCCGCACATGGGAGCACGCTCTTCAAGGCCGCAGTCCCGCCCCGTAAGCACGATTTCCAGCTCGCGGGAAGCAATGAGTGCGTCCTCAAAAAACATTTCATAAAAGTCGCCAAGGCGGTAAAAGAGAATGCAATCCTGATATTTCTCTTTTACCTCCATGTATTGGCGCATCATAGGGGTAAGGTCGGCGGGCATATTTTAGCTCCTGTGTTTTTTATTTGTTTTAATGCAGGCAGCCGGAGCAGCCGGAGCAGTTTCCGCTGCAGCCGGAGGATTCTTCTGTTTCGTCGCCAAGGTTGATATAGGCGCTGATTATGCGGTTTACATCATTCATAACGTTAGCAAACTGATTCTGCGCTTCCATCATTTCAGTAAAAACGGGATCATTCATCAGCTCGGTCTGAATATCCTCTATCTCTTTGGCTATGGCGGATACCGTCATGCCGTCTCCGTCTTCATTTTCCAGCATGGTGACCATCTGCTCCTGCTTTTGGGTGTACTGTTCCATAAGGCTGTTCACATGGGGATCGGAATCCATTGCAGCCTTGGCCTGCTGAACACGCTTAAATTCCTCGGTGTTTGAAAGGGCCAGGCCCAGATCCGTTGCTTTTTCCTTTATCATTTTTTCTTATTCCTTTCCTGATGTTCAATATTAGTCAATTAGCCGGCCTATCAGCGAGTTGTTTTGATTGGCGGTTATCTCAACGGTGCGCAGCGATCCTATAAGTTCCTCGCCGCCGGGAAAATATACCATTTTAAAGTTGCTTAGCTTGCCGTATGCCATGGGTTCAGCGCGCCTGTCGCAGCCTTCTACCAGCACCTCGCCTGTTCTGCCTATGTATTTAAGGTTACCTTCTTTTAGTATTTCAGCCTGCAAAGCGTTCAGCCGCTGCAGACGGTCATGCTTAACTTCATCCGGCACCTGCTCCGCCATGGATGCGGCGGCCGTCCCCTTACGGGGTGAATACATGAAAGTAAACGCTGCGGAGTATCCCACCTGCTTTATAAGGTCCAGAGTGTCCTGAAAATCCTCCTCCGTCTCCCCAGGGAAGCCCACTATAATGTCCGTAGTAAGCTCTATATCCGGCACCTTTCTCCTGAGTTCCGCCACTTCATCCATGTAATTTTCACGGGTATAGCGGCGGTTCATAAGCCGCAGTATACGGTTGCTGCCGGATTGTACCGGCAAATGTATATGCTTGCAAACCCTTGGAAGCTCCGCTATGGCGTCCATAAGCGCAGGCGACAAGTCCTTCGGGTGGGATGTCATAAAGCGTATACGGTTCATATCAGGCACGCTGTCGTGTACCACGCGAAGAAGGGTTGGAAAATCCGTGACGCCGTCATCTCCGCTGTAGGAATTCACGTTTTGGCCCAGCAGGGTCACTTCTTTAAAACCTGCCGCTGCCACGGAACGAACCTCTTCCACTATTGCGCCGGAATCCCTTGAGCGCTCTCTGCCCCGCACATAGGGCACTATGCAGTAGGAGCAGAAGTTGTCGCATCCATAGGCGATGGTTACATTGGTGGAAAAGGTTCCGGACCTCAGCACCGGCAGCCCTTCCGCAATTTCACCATCAATATCACGAACAGCTAAGATGCGCTCTTCATGCAGGGCGGATTCAAATATATTTGGAAAGCGGTGCAGCTCATTTGTGCCGAATACCATATCGACGAAAGGGAAACGGCGGAACAGCTTATCCCCCGCCGCCTTCTGCTGCATCATGCAGCCGCATACACCTATGAGCAGGCCGGGATTCTCATCCTTGCGCTTTTTCAGGGCGCCTATATTGCCGTATACACGCTGCTCGGCGTGTTCACGCACACAGCATGTATTGAATAAAATGACCTGTGCATCAGCCTTATCAGCGGCTTTGGTGCAGCCCATCTCTTCCAGCATTCCTGCCAGCTTTTCGGAATCGTGGTCATTCATCTGGCATCCGTAGGACTCTATATGATAGGTTAAGCCGAGGGGGGCTATTTCTTCCTTTACACGGCCTGCCGCGGCCCTTGCGGCGGCCATTTCGGCTTCGGAAATAAGTATATCTTTGCGCATTTAGTACCTCTGCATATTTTATCAATTTTATTATATCCTTTTTGGCCTGTTTCTTCAAGTGGCCCGGCGCTGCCATGACCCAAAGTAAAAACGCACCGTCAATGCGATGCGTCTTAAATAATCATAATGCTCTTTAGCCTGTTACCGCAGTTTTTTCCGCCTTTTTGTACTGGGATATCAGCCAGTACATTGCAGCTTCCATGTCTATCTCGTGTCCCCCGTCGAATATATCAAGATAGATTGTGGATTCGGGATACTTTTCCATTGTCATATTAAACAGCTTTATGCTGTGGGTAACGGATACCTCGGGATCGAACTTTCCGTGGAATATCTTTATATTAGCCTTTGCGATGGTGTCAATGTATGTTACTGGCGAGCGGGCGATCATCTCCTCCTCGCTTCCGCTACAGCAGGCTAAAAGACCGTCCCGGTAAAACTCGCTTTGGTCGTGAAATTGCTTAAGGTCGGTGATAGGCACATAGGAGCCTATTGCCTTGAAATACTCAGGGCACTTACCCGCCATCAGCAGCGCCATGTGTCCACCGCCGCTCAATCCCAGCAGAAATACATTTTCAGCATCCACATTCTCGTTTGCGATAACGTAGTCAATAGCATCCTGTATATCCTGCTTTGCGTACTCCGAGCCGCAGGCCTTTGTGCAGTTTGGATTCTCCGGCAGGTTGTTGCCGCGAAATTCCGGCAGCAGCAGGTTAAAGTCATACTTCTCGGCATAGGGCAGCATATTTTCTATCTGGTTAAATCTGTCATAGCTCCATGTATGCAGGCCCACCAGCAGCGGCCGCTTTTCATTGGATTCGGACTTATAGAACAGCGACGGCTGCATTGTGCCGTCCATGGTGGATTTAATGAGTATTTCTCTCTGTTTCATATGTTTTACCCCTTTGTTGGATTATAGCGTCCATTCATTATATAATTTAATTGAACAACATTCATGCTGACTATATCCCGCCCAACTTTGTGGTAATAAGGACCATTTGGTTGGAGGTCAATTACCAATCTATCCATATTTCTATCATTCTATCGTCAAGGCAGATGAGAACTGTAGTTGGGTGTCTAAGTCTAAATATCGAGTTCTGCACTCTGTAATCCACATATTTACGGGATAATAAAGAATCCGTCGTTGCCCTCTTTATCCGTTTAAAGCCTTATCAAGATTGCGACAACGCGTGATTGTATTTTGCCCGTAGAACTTTTGCTTAGCCAAATACATTTTATCCTCTGCTGCTTTAACAAGCCTATAAACATCAATGCTGTCCACGTCTTGAATTTCATAACCGACAGATGCGTAATAGCTGTTTTCATTTAGCTTTTGCTCAAACCTTTTAATTTTTTCTTCAAGCGTTTGTGAGTCGGTGTCGACAGAAAAAACGACAAATTCATCGCCGCCTATGCGATAGGTATGTAAATGACCGAACTGCTCTTTAAGAGAGTCAGCAACATATTGCAACATAATATCGCCGGCGTAGTGACCTTTTTGCTCGTTTAATTCATGCAGGCCGTTTATATCCACATAAATACACGCTAGATTTATCTGGCAAACGGTCGGATAATTCTGCAAATTACGCTCATAGCAGGTACGATTAGGCAACTGCGTCAGTTGGTCTGTCTCTGCTAAATGCAGCAAGGCGTCTTTCATAACAAAATTTTCAACTGAGACGGTTGTCATATATGTCGATATTATTATGCTGATACATCCAAATACAATTGCGTTTATCATATCAACCTCAAAAAGCGCCCTTTCCTTTACTGCGCCTGAAGCGATAATGAAAAGAATGTCGAAAAAGGTAATGTAAACCACATTTTCAATAGGCCTCATTACAAACAGCAAGGGAATAACCAGTAAAAATGCAAGAAACGTGCCTGCTGTCTGTTCTTTATTTTCAAAGGTTCCTATGGCAATAGCAAGCACCGCAAGCATCGATATAAACACATAGATAAACGCCTTGCATACATACGGATGCTCAGACGCAAACCAAACGTCTGCCAAAAGCATGAGCACCAGAATTATCAAGGGCACCAAATAATTCCAATAGTTAGCGTTAAGTTTTTTGTTTGTATAAGCGATTACAACCATAATCGACAAAAATACTATTGCTACGAAAGAAAAGGATTGAAACCGTTTATGATTGTGTTTGCGAATTTCGCAACGAATACCTGCGTATTCCTTTTTTGAAATCCCCGAATAGAACATAATTTGCCAAAGTTTTTTAAACACCTTCATACCTATCTCCCCTAACGCTAAACCGATAACCTATTTTTAATTTCCTCGCAAATCATATGAATATTTATCATGCCAGCGTTGCTTGTCTTTGTACATAAACTCGTCTGCCTTTGCAAGAAGCTCATGCTTCGAAAGCGTCGGAAAGTCACTTGAAAGCGCGAATCCGCAGGCAAAATATATACTTGTCCCTTTACCTAAACTGTTATGCTTGTCTACTGCTTTATTTATTTCTAAAACGTAATCTGCGAGCCTTTGTCTATTTGCATTTCTTACAATAACAACGAATTCATCACCGCCCCAACGACACAAAAATTCCGAACTGCCTACAGTGTTGCGTAAAATTTCGGCAAACTCGACAATCATTTTATCGCCTACCTCATGTCCTAAGGTATCGTTAATATGCTTTAAATTGTTTAAATCAAGCATCATCACGCCTATCGTTTCATTATCGAGCACATTTTCTTTTATAAATTCGTCAAAGCAAATTCTGTTAAACAGCTTTGTTTTTTCGTCTACATACACTTTTCTGCTTACATCAAAAATATTTACTACAAACTCGTAGACTGAGCAAATCAAAAAAACGATCAGCGTAGCCGTCATACCTGAAGATGTGCCTTTGAAATAATAATAAAACAAATCTAAAACACTCCCCGCCGCAAGCAATGTAATAAACAACCGTGCATTGCGCTCTCTATTACTTTCGGTAGCATAAAACATTACGTCAAAAACTAAAATTGCAATATCTATAACAAGCATTATATGGCATAGCACAAGCATTTCACGCAGCTCTGCAATGCCCAAAACCTGAAGCATTACAGCGCAGAATGCCGCTGCGCCAGTTGCAATTGCGGCAGTTCTAAGAAGGAAGCGGCGTTTGCCTGCGTGGAGCTCGTCGATAAAAAGCATTAGCGGAACAGGCAATATAAAGAGCGCAAATATGGTTATGTAACCTAAAGCCTTCGCATAGTTTGCAAACATTAGCGAAGAAAACCGCGTGTCCGTAATACGCCATATACCCATAAGCAAAGAAAAATTGCCCAGATAAAAATTGTCCCACGAAGAGGTTTTTTTGCTCAAAACCATTTGCAGCTGCACCGTAATAAGCAAAACACCCATTAAAATGCACAACGCCGACAGCACGATCTGCGGCAGGTCAATTTTGAGACGCCCGGCAAAAAAAGCGTATTTTGAACCTACGGCAAACTCAACCTCGCGGTTTATAACGCTTTTATAAACAGGGGTTATCGTTACCGTAACCTGCCGTCCGCTGTCGGATGGATAAAGCGGAATCACCGTCCAATTACTGCTTGGGGAATCGCCGATACCATTATTACCTGAAGTCAAGCTGTAAACCGTTTCGCCGTCAAGCTGCGCCTCGGCAAACTGATGCACCGTATAAAAAATCAGTGAAGCATCGCCGGTATTTGTGTTTTCAACCGTAAAGCTGTATTGCTTACGCACGCCCACGGGAGCCGAAGAATCCTCAATTTCTTTTACCAAAGCATCGGTTACCGTTTTATAGGAAGGCTCACTTCGCACAGTATGCACTTCATTATGTTCTGCAACCAGCATATAAACACAAAACACGATAAACAGCACTGACAGAGCCGCATACGTCACAGCCGAAAATCTTAGCTTTGTTTTTTTCCGCATATAAGTATTCCTCATCCATAAATAACGTCTATTGAATAAAAGCAATCTGATCACTCTGAACGCCAATTATTTAACGCTTTTTCGCATTTTTTCTTACACTTATTATACCATACCACCCCATCGATTTGTCAGCGTTTTCACTAATTATGAGGGGTTTGTATGTTGTTCAGTAAGCATTAAATAAATCGCTCAGAGAATTAAGTGTTTAAATTGTTTGTTTTTTGATATTTCACGAGGAAAGCGTCCGTTTCTTCCTGCGGCAGCACATGGGAATAATAATAGCCTTGGATATAGTCGCATTCCGCATTTTTGGAATTTATATTTTCCTTTTCGGTTTCCACACCCTCGCAAAGCACCTTTATTTCCAAATCGTGTGCAAACTTTACGATACCGCGTAAAAGTGCATTTCCGCGCGGAGTTATGGATTTTGCCACGATATGACGGTCTATTTTAATCATATCAATCGGATAGTCGCACAAATCTCTGAAAGAGGAACATCCGCTTCCTAAATCGTCAAGAGCAACCTTGAACCCTAATTTTTTGCAGGCTAAAATATTTTGAAAAGCCACCGCTTTGTTATCAGCAAGAGCATCTTCGGTTAGCTCTATTATAAGCTTGTCCCGTTCAAAAGAGTATTTATTTACTATTTCTTCAAAGCGCTTGAAATAATTACTTTTGGAAACGGTTGCTCTCGTAAAATTACAGGAGATCCATAAATGCTTTTTATCGGTTTTTGACCATTTTTCCAGCTGACGGCATACTTCTTCAAAAATATGAAAATCCAAATGTTCTATGATACCCGAGGTAATCATAGCGTCGATATAGCTCGTGGGCAATAAAACGCCGTCCTCGGGATTATGCCAACGGGAAAGTGCTTCCGCACCTTTTATGCCGCCGCTTTTTGCATCTACAATAAATTGCATATACAGCTTAAACTCATTATTTTTAATTGCGTCGGCCAGCTTTCTTTGAAGCTTTGATTTTGTTGCTTCTTTGTTAAGAAACTCGGCAGTGGCAAATGTATAGGGCAATTTGTTTTGATGCGCAAAAATATAGGCCTGACGGGAATTTAACAAAGCCGTTTCAAAAGGAATGTTTGCCGAATTCAAATGAAATATACCTGCCCTGAAATGAGCGCGGCATTCCTCAAAAAACTTTTCCTTATAAGCGTTCAGTTTATCAAGCAGCTCGGTTGCTCTCACGCCCATTTCCTCCTCGGATGGGCACTGAAAAGCGCAAAGAAACACACCGCTTCCGATTCTTGCCGCAAAATCAAGCTCTCCTGCGAAAGAGGACAGAACATTTGCGGCACAGCGCTCAATTTCTTCCGTTTCGGTTGTGCTAAAATATTTTTCTACCCTCTGCAGATTAAGCGAAATATACGTAATATAATATAAGCTGTAAGAGGCCGGTGTAATAAAGTGGTAAAAATTCTGCTCAAAATATTTGTCATTGCCTATTCCCGTAAGTGGGTCGGTAAGCTTATCCTGCAAATTCCTTTGAGTCTTTATTTTATTTTTTACTGCCAGAGCCACCAAAACAGCAATAACAACCAGCAACACAATAATTCCGATAATCAACCACCGTACCGATACGGTTTTGGGGGTCTGTACCGCTGTCTGTAATGCAAGTGCCAAAAGCTCGCTGTCTGTGATTTTTTCAATTGCTTCCTTAACAGGGGAAGATACGGAGCTGTCGGCAATATCGGTAAATCCGATACAAACCTCAACGGTTTCCCCATCCTTTTCAAATGAAACCAGCAATATCGAGTCGTTAAGTTCCCCCACCTCTCCCTTAATATGGGCGGATATTATTTCAGCCTGTTTGTTTTTGACAAGGCGGTTTTGTTCGTTTTTGCTCCCGCTGCGGATATATGTAAAACCAAGCCCCGTGCTTTCGGAAATTTCTGCATACAAATCGGGCAGAATACCTTTATAGGTCTTTGTGCTTGAATCATAGTATTCTATCGGATACATATCGGGATTCCCCGCGACATAAACCGTTTTCCCGCCTGTGGGCTCGGACGTGTATTCTACTGCGGCGGATACGCTAAGGGCGGGGCTTATAAAAATCAGGCAAGCCGTAATTACCGCGGTTATTTTTTTCATCATATCTAAGCTTCCTCAAATTCTTTCTCTATATCAGCTGCCCGCTCATAATAATCGGCTAGCTTCCTGTCGGTATCGGTGGTAAAGGCGGACAGCTCGCTCCTAAGCCAATCAATCGAGGCAGCATAAAGCGCCAGCCTTTCGGTCTGCTCCTTATGCCGGCTTTTGTTTTCGGCGATAAGGCGCTCGTTTTCCGCCTCGGCCCTTTGCTTTAATGAAGCGGCATATTGCTGGGCCTCCAGCAAGGCATTAGCAATATCGCCGTGAGCTTTTTTGTACTCGTCAAGCTCTTTTTCTGCGGCGTCGAGCTTTCCTTTAAGCTCCTCCTTTTCTTTTTTATGCTCCTTTTCCAGCTCTAAAAGCTGACGGCTGAATTCCTCGTTTATTGATGCGATATACCCACAGACGCTTGTTTTTGAATAACCGAAAAACGCGCTTTTAATTATTCCCTTATCCATAAAAACACACCCCTTTATTGAATATTAATTTTTTTGCGTTCTATTCTGCCCCAGTTAAGCTTTTTCTTTTTATAGCCCACAAACGCCGTTGCCCGCACAAACGCCAGCACAAAGCGCAGTACGCATATTTCAAAAAAGCAAAGCGAAACGGCTTTTGCAATGTCGCCGGGGGAAATTTTCAAATCAATGGTTTGAGTTCGCGCAAAGAAGGCCGTCAAGGTTAAAACGCAGCCGAATACCGCGTAAATAAGGAAAAACAGTAGCATAAACGGAACGTTTATAAGGTCAATCGCAAAGGCCACAAGCATTGAAGCGACTCCGAATATTTCAATAAACGGCGAAAGCAGCTCGTAAACTAAAAAATAAAAATACGAGATTATACCAACCAGTCCGAATTTTGGGTTAAACAGCATTATTCTGTGCTTCCACATGCTTTGGAAAAGTCCTAAATGCCAGCGCTTTCTTTGCTTGCATAGATCTCGCAAGCGTTCGGGTGCCTGCGACCAGCAGATAGCGTCGGTAGCATATTTAATACAATACGGAATGTCGTTTACAACACAGTATTCGTGCAGCTTAACTACAAGCTCCATATCCTCTCCCATTGTTGAATGGTCATATCCACCCGCCTCAACGACCGTATCCTTTTTAAACAGGCCGAAGGCTCCCGAAATTATAAGCGAGCCGTTAAATTTATCAAACAAAATTCTTGAGGCTAAAAACGAGCGGTCGTATTCAAGCACCTGCATACAGGCAAGAATATTGATTGGAAATTTATATTTTTTCACCTTTCCTCTTTCCAGCTCCGCGCCGTTACAGGGACGGACAACCCCGCCCACCGCCACAACGTTTTCATTTTCAAGCAAGGGTCGTACTATTCTGCTTAACGAATCGTGCTGAAGCACCGAGTCGGCATCCATACAAATGAAATAGGGATAACGGCAGGCGTTAATTCCCATATTTAGGGAGTCGGCTTTTCCGCCGTTCTTTTTGCGTATTAGGGTAAGAGGGACCTTTTGCATAGCGGTTTCATAAATAAACTCTTCGGGTTGACAGGGGATTTTTCTTTGTATTGGTCTCCGTATAGGTTGCATATTAAACGCTTCTATAAGCTTTTTAGATGTAGAATCCTTTGAGCCGTCGTCTACAATAATAATTTCATAGAGCTTATATTCAAGGGCGAGAAGCGATTTCACCGTCTCAACAACCGTAACCTCCTCGTTATACGCTGGGACAATAATGCTTACGGGAATATAGTAGTCCCGCAATAATGTGTTTTTCAGCTTTTCCTGCTGCTTTTTACTGTAAAGCTCGGACGAACCTATTACTACCGCCAAAAACAGAAAGGAGGAATACCCTATCATATAAACAATGAAAAAAATGTTTATGCCGTCCAATACGGCTTTTATTATTTCGAACACCTGGTCGTTCATCATACTGCGGAGGTCTCCTTTTCCTTCATTTTCTTTTGATCCAGGCGGTAGCGCATAATTTCCCCCGCGTATCGATCATCGCCCTCAAAAATATCAATGAGGTCGGTATAATCAAATCCCAAGCAGTCTAAGCTTTGAGACGCATTATACCGCACATACCAGTTTTTGCTATGCAACAGAGCTTTAAGCGCCTCCTCGGTTTTTTTGCACGGATAGCAGGCAAGAGCCGTCGCGGTAATCGCCGCATATTCCCAATGAATTTCGTCTGAGGCTTCGGCAAAATCCAGAAGATACGGATAAGCAGGTTCGTAATGGTATTTACCTAAATACCGTATACAGCTGTACGCGATCTCGTCGGTGCGGTTTTCAGATGTTAAAAGACGTAGAATCTGCTCGCTGTGATCACCTGAGGAGAATCGGAAGTAATCCAAAACCGTGACCTGCATTTTTTCGGAAAAATTCGGAAATTCTCGCCACAGCATATCAGACAGCCTTTCCTTATCCCCCGAAAACTCCAAAAGTCCGTCAGAAATAAGCTTGGAGTGATGATAGTATCCGTATTCGTCTATAATGCGTAGCGCCTTAATTACGCTCGCCGCGTCGCCTATAACATTAAGCGCCTGCATAGCGTTTTCCCTGCAATAAAGGGACGGGTCGCGAACCAGCATAAGCATTGCATCGGTTATAATGCTTATATTCTGCCCGCTGCAAATTCTGTATTTTTTAATTATGTAGGGAAAATAAGCTGCCTGAAGCTTGTTCTTTTTAAGATACTCAAGGCTTAAATAAACAAACACAGGCGAAAGCCCCTCGATATATCGCCGTATTTTTTCGGGATTTTCGGGATAAAGCTCCTCAAGGGTTTTGTCAAAAGCCATAAGATTGTTAATACGGCGAAGCTTTTTAAAAAGGTATTTTCGGTGCTGTTCGTCAACCTCATTACTCTCAATACAACGCTTTATCTCATCGGTAAAATCAGTTTTGCAGGTGTCTATTTTCTTATCCTTACGGCGAAATACAAAAAAGCAGGCGATATTAAAAGCAATCATAGACGCACAGACGGCAAGATAAGCGTATATTAGTATTTCCACCTTCATTTTGTATCACCCCATATACCTTGCAAGCAATAATAAGAGGCCTTAAGCCTTTCATGGTAGGTCACCTTATTGCCCCAGCCCTTTAGAGGAAAGCTGTAAAGACTTATTCTGCCCTTTTCTTCACCGCAGGACAAGCACACACACATCTCATTTATCGTTATATACTCTATTCCGTAATTTCCGTCATAATAATCGTCGTGTATGCTCATCCGCGACGGATCGGAAAAATTAAGCAGCTGCCAGGGAAGCTTTATTTCAATATAATCTCCGTTACAAATAAAATCGGCAAGAGAATTGAAATCCTTGCTTTCGGGATTTGCGTTTCCGTAGGTGAGCTTGCCCGTTTCAAAGACCTCGGCGGTTGCGTTATTATCGTTGTAAAGGAGCGGTGTCGCCGTTTGCAGTATCATATCTATATTAACGAATTTCGGCGAATCAATATCGGGTATATTTTCCTTAACATAGGTATCAAAGCCGTAAACGTTTTGCGAATAGGTTGAGCGCAGAGCCTCGTACCTTTCTTGAACCTGAACACGGCTGTTATCTCTTCCGTTTAAAACAATGATAAAATCCACTGCCTTATCAAAAAGCAGATTATAGTTTTCACAGTAGCTGCTGCCGCTTTTCTGGGTTGTATCAATAGGGATATAAAGGGTTTCGTTTTCAAAATTCAAATCCTTTTTATAAACCATAAAGTAAATAAACTTTTCATCGTATCTTAGTGATATACTGTTTTCCCCGTTATCGTAAACCACGTTCTCCTTTGTCCATTCCGAAACGTCCCCGTCCACATAGCAGACGGATTTTTCTGTGCCGGGGTCAAAGGAAAGCAGACCGAAATACTGCTCGTTGGTCTGATAATCCGACCAATAGGGAGTGCGTTTTAAATTGACGGCGTACATTGTATTCCAGGTTCTCTTAAACCATTCGTCCTGCCAGGAAAACACACAGCAGCCCGCGCATCCTACGCTTTTTATATCATTATAGCAGTCTATAAGCGCCTGACCCTGCTCACTTTCCGACATATTGCCCTGATTTCTTCCCGTGTTATAGTCCTTTTGCGCCATACCTCTTCCGGTTGATACGCCGAATTCCGAAATAACCACCGGCATAGTGTGATGATCTGTTAAAAGCGAAAGATACGCCTTATATGTATTAAGCTCACCGTTTTCGGTTATAAACGGCGACAAATCGGTTATTCCGAAGCCGCTTAAATCATCGGTATAATTCAGATAATCGGGATAGTAAGGATAAACGTGATAGGATGCGAACTGCCCCGATAAAAATTTTTCAGTTGTTTTGATATGCTCAACATCCACCTTAGCGCACTTCATAAAATAGCTTGCTATTTTTTCGGGGTAGTCGAAAGGGTCGGTTGTAGGCCAGTTTGAAAAAGCGATAAGGCGCTGCTGCTTATACCTTTCGGATTCGTATTCAATAACCTTATCACCAACGCGCGCCAGCATCCCTTCAAAGGGTGTAGCGTCCTCTGAAGTATACATATATTTCCCCTTATAGCCGTTGTATTTATCGTTCTTTTCGTATTTTTCATCGGTATAAACTACGGTAACATCTTCCCATTCCACACCTAAAATGTACCCTATTACCCACCTCGAAACATCCTTATTGTATGTTCCCGAGCCTGCGGACGCCATTCTTCCAAGTGAAATCTTTTTGTTGCCATGCAAAACATCGACTACCGTTTTGCAGTCCTCAAGAAAGGTATCGTAAAAGTCCTTGTCGTACGCGTCGCGGTGAGAGTTCTGTATGTAGTCGTTGACCCAAACGCCGTGTATAAGCCACAGGGGATTACCGTTATCCTTATTGTATTCGTAAAACGCATTGTAAAAGGTGTCGTTCTGCACCGTATAAATACGTATGGTATTTGCGCCCATTTCCTGTATCTGTTTAAACCAGCGCAGATAGGTTTCCTTATCAATTGCAAAATCCGTCGACCACTCGCCCGGTTCGCCCGAGCCCATATTTACGCCCTTGATTTCAAACCTTTTAAACCCTGAGCCGCTGTCGAGGTAGATGTTGTCGCTGTCTGTTTTTACAAAGGTTGTGACAGGTTCGTCAGGCGATAAATCGATATAAAAGCCTAAACGGTAATAAGCACTGTCTGCCGCTATACACAATACAACGATTATACAAACCGTAATAATAAATTTCTTCATTGCCTACATCCTTAGTTCGCCGCTTCGTCAAATTTCTTTATCTTGGATTTTTCGGAATACTGTTTTAAGGTTTCTATGTTCTCGTCCATCCACTCGCCCCTCGCTTTAATAAACTCCCTCATTTGCTCTACCGCCTCGCTGTATGAGTGAGGGTTTCGCTCGGCAGGTACAAGCGAGTCGTGCTCGGGAGAAAAGGTATAGCCCCACTTGCCGAAATTGCGCTCCACGGCGTCGCCCAAATATTCTATACAGCCGTCTATATAACCGTATAAATATTCCTCGCTTAAATAGGTTTTGCGAAGCTCGCGGTAACGCTTAATGATCAGGTCTGTGAAGTCCTCATCCTTTATAAGCATAAAATACCACAGGCAGTTCTGCATTTCAAAATGATTGGTCAGTATCATAGATTCCTGATAATTGTCGCAGGCGGAATTGAAATCCCAGATACACATACGGTATTTTCCATCAATGTCCTTATATATGTAGGTTGAAAGCCAGCCTGCGTCATAATTGCAGGTAAATTCATTTATAATAAAATAATCTGCAAAAGACTCAGCGTCGACATATGTTTTGTATCCGTAGCCGTCGTTGTCAAAATCATAGGAATACAGCGCCTTTTCAAATTTTGAGAAATCCTGCCTGATCGATTCCGCAAGGGAGGGCGTAAGATTTGAAACACCCGGATATTCAATGTTAATAATTTGCCTTGTTCTAAGGGAATAAGAGGAAAAGGTGCTGATATTTTTTATATCAGCGTCACTGCCCCGGTCAAGTCTTAAAAGATAGCCCGAAAAAGTATTGTCCTTTTTATCTATCGAAAGGTCAAGCCTTGCGCCGTCCTCGCCTGCGGTAATGTTTTCGGCCATCACATAAACACCCTGGTATTCACCGTTGAGTATAACCTCGCAGAATCTTACGTTGGGCGCGTAATCCATAATTTCCCCCGCGATATTGTACCACATATAATTGCGTATCAGGGTTTTGTCAATAAAAGGCCCGTGGAGCACCCACTCGTGATGGGCGTCCATTCCCATTACCGACTGCGGATTGTTCCCGCCGTCCGCCGTTATAAGCTTTATCGCATAACCCGGTTTGTCAAACGCACGCGAGGAATTGCCCCTAACGTGTATGCGAATATCGGAGGAAACCGCAGGGACAGAATCCAAATGATTGTTTTCGGTAGGATTATCGGCAATTTTAATCTGTGCGGTAATTTCGTCCAAACCGTCAGAAGAGACCGTGTATACGGTTTCGCCATTCGCGTTTTTGACAGCTTTACCTGGAATTTTTTTGCCGAAAGTGTCTATCATAACAAGAGGCAGACGCGTGCAAAAAACATCTTCACCGTGATTACAGATTGTTTTATCCTCTGCTTCAATATGCTGATGGTATCTTGTTTTTTCCTCCTCCGTAATCCAAGGAGCGCAAAATGAAACAAGCAATATGGCAATACAGGCAATAATACCGGCTATTTTATATTTCATAATTACTCCTCGTTTTTTGTAATAAATTAAGCGTCGTGATTTACAGCTTCGCTGATATAATCCTTAACAGGCTTGCCTGTCATGCGCGGTATTCTGCGGGTTACGGCGGATATGGAATTAATGCCTGCCGCAGGAACATAATAGTTCATATAGGTTTTTCGCTCTTCGTCGCCGTCGCCGCCCAAAAGTATTCTATACCCGCTTATAAGCCAGGCACGATCCGCGGTGACAGAACGCTTTGAATAGGGATACGCCAAAGTTTCCGTTTGAAGCCCCGTGGCTTTTTTAAGGTTTTGATTGAATTTAATGAAATCCGCCTGCGCTGTCGGCAAAAAGCTTTCTAGGCTCTCGCCATCCGCGCAGTTTGCCCCGCAGCGGTTACCGTGAGAATATATATGAAGCGACTGGGTGTGACTTATCATTTCCACGGTGCCAGACTCGGACATTTCGGCAATTTCTCCCCATGTACAGTAAGGTGCGGCGGAGCTTACCCGCGCGTCAGGATTTTTTGTTGCATTGTCTATTTCATAGCCGATCAGCGATAAGGTCGCGGTCATGCCGTACTTTTTAAGCAACGGATACGCGTTTTTATACACGCCGTATTTGCCGTCGTCAATAGAAAGGATTATCGGCTTTTCGGGCATGGTTTCCTTACCCTCAAGACAGTTTTTCAATTGAACTGTTGTAACAGTTGTATAACCGTTTTCCTTTAGCCAAAGCAGATCGCTTTCAAATTCGTCCTGCCAAACAGCGTATTCGTCAAATGCAACGCCGCCGTCCAAATCCGATTGTGTAACAAATTCGTGATACATAAGCACAGGCACGCGGAAAACCTTTTGCGAGTTTTTGCCTGTCTTTTGCGGAACCGACGCTTTACTGCGTTTATCGCCCCGCACTGCGGTTACGGTATAATAATACGCTTCACCGTTTGCGGTATCGTCATAATAAACCGATTCGTCGGTCGTGCCTATCAGCGTATATTCACCTCCGACGGTTTTACTGCGCCGTATTTCATAATCACAGCCATTGTTATCAGTGCTGAATATTATGACAGTTTCATATTTGTCCATTTTTGTAACCGATGAAATTGAGGGTATATACAGCACGGTATCAGCGTTCTCGTTTTTTGACAATATTACCGTTTCATCGGTAATACAGCCTTCCGTTTCCCTGTTTCCGCTTACGGCGGTAACCTTGTAGCTGTAATTCTTATCTGCTTTGGCGGTGGAATCGATGTATTCTGTTGAGCGTTCGTCGCATATAAACTTATAGTCCTCATTACCGTTTTCCTTGCGGTATATACGGTAAAAATCCGCGCCGTTTGAAGCTTGCCACTCCAAAACAATATTCGAGCCGTCCGCCCACGCGACAGCGCCGTTCGGAGCGGATAGCTCCTTATCGTCACAGCCCGAAAGCAGGCATAGCAATAACGCAATAAACATCGAGATAAGGCTTTTGATTCTTTTCATATCAGTTGGAAACTTCATCGTTCTGCATAACTATATTTACATACTCCACTCCGCCGAGCTCATAAATAGAATCGGTGATATTCGTATTTTCATTCTCAACCTTGCTTAAGGTCTTAGAAGTTATTTCATATATAAATTCAACCGTTTCATCTGTGGTATTACGGACCCTTAGAATTGCTTTGCGCTTAAACAGCTTAAAGATATGCGCCTGAATTACCGCCTGACGGTTACGTGAGGCTCGAATAATAAGAAGCATACGGTTATCGTTTTTAATAAGCCCCAAAACAAGCAAAACCACAAAGGTAACGCTGCTGCCTATCGCCGCGACCGCGTAATCGCCCACTCCGCAGCAAATACCCACTATAACCGTCCAGAAAATGTATACGGTATCCCTGCTGTCCTTAACCGCCGTACGGAAGCGCACTATCGAAAGCGCGCCCACCATTCCCAGCGAAAGCGCTATATTATTACCGATAACGGTCATAACCGTTCCCGTCAATATGGTAAGCACCACAAGCGACGCATTAAATTTTTTGCTGTAAATCGTACCTCTGTGGGAAATATAATAGGAAATATAAATCAAAAATCCGAGCAGAGCCGCCATAATAATATTGGCGCAAATTACCTTTAAGGTGAGCTCACCCGCAGATTCAAAGAGATTAAAAAGCTTATCCTTCATAGTTGTTCTCCTTTATATATGAGTTTGATATGCATTTTGCCGCGCTAAAATATATTTGCTTACCGAAAGCTCGCTTTTGTCGATACTGTTTATCATTTCTCTTATGTAGCCAAGCAAAAATCCGTTATATTTAACCTCTAACACAACATCGTAGGGGTCGAGCACGGGACTCATATTAAGCCTATCCGAAAAAATGTCAAAGCAGCTTTCGGTGGCAACAATTTTGTTGTCAAAGGTAATGCGGATTTTATTTTCCTTTGCAATAAAAGCCTTGCGATTATACTGCACCACGGTACACGGTCGGTAGCATCTTGACTGCATAAAGGCATATATCTCGGAGGCAAAAGGGTCGTTGTATTTTAGCAATGGAGAATAATTGCATTTAATTATACTTTCCGCGTCCTCTCTTGAAACCCTGAGCGAGCGTTTAAGCTGTCTTTCGCCCTGCTTTTGCTTCATTTCAAGCATTGCATAATCGGAATTAGGGTCATATACTCTAAGCCTAATCTTACGCCTAAACTCCGTACCCGCCTGCTTTTCAAAAAAATCATCGTCATAGGGAGTATCGAAATACAGCGAACGTATCATATACCCGTGAGTTCCGTTATGACTGTCTTCAATAAGCACCTTTTGGAGCTGATGGCTTTTGCTTATAAACTCGTGAATACCTATAAGAAACTTTTTTTCTTCTCTTAAAACCCTGTTCAAAATATCACCTCCAAAAAACTAAAAACAAAAACCGACTACAAAAGCAATGCTTAAAACAAAACTAAAACGGTTGCTGTTTGCAGTCGGTCTGTCATGCGGATATATCGTTTAGACACCTAACTTTGCGTCTCAATCTTTCAATTGATTTGCCTATTATTAACTTGTGTGTATACTAATATCATAAATTGTTCTATTTTGCAAGCATTTAATTGTGTTTTGTAGAATTAAAAATGCATCCGAGTATTGTAGTTTATAAAAACCGTTCCGCTATGCTATGCTTATCAACTGATTTCTATGTATAAAAGCTAATTTTATAAAGATATAACCATATATTTAAGTATGTGCTTTCTTACTGTATTTTGCATAACCCACTCGCCTGCGGCGGCAAAGAAAAACCTACCTTTCCTGACGGCGTAAATATAGCGGGTAACCTCGTACTCGTCTGAGCCGTGGATGTAAAGTATTTCGCCCCAATAGTTATTGTGATCGGCGCAGTATTCATAGGTGACGGGTTTATCGTCAACAGATTTCAGCCGCAGCTCTACTATATGGATATACTCATCAATCGCAAGGGTTATTCTCATCGGCTTTTTTGTATAACGAAAACCAAACGCAGGCTGGCAGGCACTTTATACGCACTTGCGCGCCGCTAATTGTATTAGGGCTATGCCCGAAACTGAAATCCCCCCCGCTATGCGGGGGGGATCATTATTATATAACGAAAACAGAGCAAGCTTTCACTTGCTCTGTTTGGTGCGGGAAACAGGACTTGAACCTGCATGCTGTCACCAGCACACGGACCTGAACCGTGCGCGTCTGCCAATTCCGCCATTCCCGCTTAAGTGGTGGATGGGGGTGGATTCGAACCACCGAAGTCTGTGACGGCAGATTTACAGTCTGCTCCCTTTGGCC
>JAEDIC010000037.1 GCA_016292635.1 Clostridia bacterium | reverse complement strand
AAGCAGGGCCGCTTCCGCCAGAACCTGCTGGGCAAGCGTGTTGACTACTCCGGCCGTTCCGTTATCGTGGTAGGTCCCGAGCTGAAGATGTATCAGTGCGGCCTGCCCAAGGAGATGGCCCTGGAGCTGTTCAAGCCCTTTGTAATGAAGAAGCTTGTTGAGGATGCATACGCCCACAATATCAAGAGCGCAAAGCGCATGGTAGAACGGGTAAAGCCCGAGGTTTGGGATGTTCTGGAAGGCGTTATTAAGGAACACCCGGTTCTTCTGAACCGCGCGCCTACGCTGCACCGCCTGGGCATACAGGCATTTGAGCCGGTGCTGGTAGAGGGCCGTGCCATAAAGCTGCATCCCCTGGTATGTACCGCATTCAACGCCGACTTTGACGGCGACCAGATGGCTGTACACGTACCTCTTTCTGTAGAAGCGCAGGCAGAGGCTCGCTTCCTTATGCTGGCCTCCAATAACATACTTAAGCCCCAGGACGGCAAGCCCGTTGCCAGCCCCACTCAGGACATGGTTATCGGCTGCTACTATCTGACCCTCCAGCGTGACGGTCAGAAGGGCGAGGGAAAGATATTCTCCAGCCAGGATGAGGCTTACATGGCCTACCAGATGGGCGAAGTAACCCTTCAGGCCAAGGTAAAGGTCCGCATCGAGCGTGAATGGGAGGGCAAAAAGTACCGCAGGGTAATCGACACTTCAATCGGCCGCCTCATATTCAACGATGCCATTCCTCAGAATCTTGGCTACGTTGAGCGCAACACCCTTGACGATATGTTCAAGCTTGAGATCGATAAGCTTGTTGTTAAAAAGGACCTTGGCCGCATCGTAGACCGCTGCTATCGCCGCTATGGGCCCACCCGCACCTCCGAGGTGCTGGATGCCATGAAGGCCCTGGGCTACAAGTACTCCACCCGCGGCGGCATAACCGTAGGCTTCCAGGATATACAGGTGCCCGAGCAGAAGAAGGATATACTTGCAAAGGCCGAAAAGGAAGTTGTGGAGATAGACAATCTGTTCTATTCCGGTATGCTGTCCGATGCGGAACGCCGCAGCTACGTTATAAAGGTTTGGGAAGACGCCACCAACGAGGTAACCGACGCTCTGATGGCATCCCTTGATCCATATAACCCCATCGCCATGATGGCGGACTCCGGCGCTCGAGGCAGCAAGAACCAGATTCGCCAGCTGGCTGGTATGCGCGGCCTGATGGCAGACCCCTCCGGTCAGATCATAGAGGTGCCTATACGGGCAAACTTCCGTGAAGGCCTTACGGTTCTTGAATTCTTCATCAGCTCCCACGGCGCCCGTAAGGGCCTTGCGGATACCGCTCTTCGTACGGCGGACTCCGGTTACCTTACCCGCCGTCTGGTGGATGTATCCCAGGAAGTTATCATCCATGAAGTGGACTGCTTTGAAGTCCGGGGTGAGCGCATAAAGGGTATGCCCATAAGCGCCATCATGGAAGGCAACAAGGTGGTTGAGCCTCTGGGTGATCGTCTCCTTGGCCGTTATACCGCCGAGGACGTATACGATCCCAACAGCGGCGAGCTCATCGTTGGCAGCAATCAGCTTATCACCTTCTCTATCCGTGACAGGATAGTTGAAGCGGGCATAAAGACCGTGAACTGCCGCAGCGTATTTACCTGCCGCAGCGAGCGTGGCGTATGCGCGCACTGCTACGGTGCAAACCTTGCCACCGGCAATCCCGTTGATATCGGCGAGGCCGTAGGCATCATTGCCGCCCAGGCAATAGGCGAGCCCGGCACCCAGCTTACCATGCGTACCTTCCATACCGGCGGCGTTGCGTCTGCCGACGATATAACCCAGGGTCTTCCCCGTGTAGTTGAAATATTCGAAGCCCGCAAGCCCAAGGGACTGGCTGTTATCACCGAGATAGGCGGCAAGGTATCCCTTACGGAGGGCAAGAAGAGGGAAGCCACCATCACCAACGAGGACGGCGAATCCGCCAAGTACCTTATCCCCTTCGGCTCCAAGCTCAGGGTAAGGGACGGCGACATGGTTGAGCCCGGCGATGAGCTTACCGACGGCTCCATCAACCCCAACGACATTCTGAAGATAAAGGGCGTAAAGGGCGTTCAGGCCTATATGCTCAAGGAAGTTCAGAGCGTATACCGTCTCCAGGGCGTTGAGATCGCGGATAAGCACATTGAGGTTATCATCCGCCAGATGCTCCGCAAGGTTCAGATAGAGGATGCGGGCGATACCAATATGCTCCCCGGCGAGCTGGTGGATATATTCGCATTCGAGAACGAGAACGAAAAGGCCATGACGGAGGGCAGGCAGCCCGCCATTGCCAAGCGCAAGCTGCTGGGCATTACCAAGGCCGCCCTGGCAACCGACTCCTTCCTGTCCGCCGCCTCATTCCAGGAGACCACCCGTGTGCTTACCGAAGCCGCCATCAAGGGCAAGGTGGATCCTCTGGTTGGCCTTAAGGAAAACGTCATCATCGGCAAGCTGATCCCCGCAGGCATCGGCCTCAGGCGCTATCACAATATAGACGTAAGGGAAAAGGAAGCCGTTGTAACTGAACAGTAAAGGACTTTATGCCATGGACGGATAGTATCCGTCCATGCGCTGTAAGGAGAGAAAAATGGCAAGGAATTATACCAACACCGAATGCCCTCTGTATGGCACAAAATACTGCAGCGCCCTCAATATGACGGGCTGCGATAAGTGCATAGCATCCGGGGGAAACACGGACAGGATTAAAAAGGATATCGACGCGGTGCTGGCAATGCTGCCGGAAACAGGCGTATATCCCTTCTTTGGCACGGATGAGTGCATGCTGTGCAAGGGCGGAACGAAAAACAAGGCTTCCTGCTATGCCATGATAGACCTTGGCAATCCAGAGCCCAAACATGAAAGGCGCAATGTTTTCGGCATGAAGACCAAGTCCATGGTGGGCTCCATACTGCCCCTGCAGCTTTCCTGCTGCAAGGATTGCCGCAGGCGGCACAGCACCATAGCGAATCTGCCCATAATGCTGCCCCTGTTTGCCGGCATTATAATGACAGGCCTTATGAGCTTTGGCCCTGTCGGGGAGGCTGTGGCCAATATTCACATGGCCCTGCCGCTGATACTTACCGTTGCGGTGGTGGGCGCGGCGTGGATAATAGGTAAGGTCGCCGGGAAAAACCTGGCAAAGAGGTATTCGAATACTACCTGGCTAAAGGTGTTGGATATACCCGGCGTGGATGAGCTTGCAAAGAGAAACTGGTTTGAACTGAGGGAAGGCAGGCATTTCAGCAAGCTGATTTTCTCGAAGGAGCCCCTTAAGCAGGGACTGCTCACCGGCCCAATGGCTAAGGAGGAAAATATATAAGAAAAACAGGGCAAAACAGGCCAAAAACATTTGACACCGGCCCGTAAATGAGGTAAAATACGCATGCTGTGCTTTTATGATAAAGTGAACATCTATGCGTATTTGCTTTATCTCGGGCTGGCTTATGTTGTGGAAAATATCCTCTTCAAGGGGTTGCAGAGGATTTTCTTAAATATATAGAAAAAATATTTTAATCAAAACAAAAGGAGAAAACCTAATGCCTACTATTAACCAGCTGGTTCGCAAGGGCAGGGAGCAGGTAAAGTATAAGTCCAATTCCCCTATACTGAAGCAGTGCCCCCAGCGCCGTGGCGTATGCACCGCTGTACGTACTATGACTCCCAAAAAGCCTAACTCCGCTCTTCGTAAGATCGCTCGTATCCGCCTGACCGATGGTCTGGAAGGTACCGCTTACATCCCCGGCATCGGCCACAACCTGCAGGAGCACTCCGTTGTGCTTATCCGCGGCGGCCGTGTTAAGGACCTCCCCGGTGTGCGTTATCACATCATCCGCGGCGCTCTGGATACCGCCGGCGTTGCAAAGCGCATGCAGGCCCGTTCCCGCTATGGCGCAAAGCGCCCCAAGAAGTAAGGAGGTACCGAAGATATGCCTAGACGTGGATTTATACCCAAGCGTGAAGTTCTGGATGACCCCATTTACGGCGGCAAGCTGGTAACCAAGCTCATCAACCAGGTTATGCTGGATGGCAAGCGTGGTACCGCTCAGAAGGCCTGCTATGGCGCATTCGATATCATCAAGGAAAAGACCGGTCGTGAGCCTCTGGAAGTATTCGAAGAGGCCATGAACAACATCATGCCCGTGCTGGAAGTTAAGGCACGCCGTGTTGGCGGCGCCACCTACCAGGTGCCTATCGAGATCCGTCCCGAGCGTCGTCAGACCCTGGGCCTTCGTTGGCTGGTAAACTATGCGCGTGCCCGCAGCGAGCGCACCATGATGGAGCGTCTTGCCGGCGAGATCCTGGACGCCTGCAATTCTGCCGGCGGCGCCTTCAAGAAGAAGGAAGACACTCACAGGATGGCAGAGGCCAACCGTGCCTTCGCACATTATCGTTGGTAAAATTTGTAAAATCCCATACGGGCGGCGTGCAATCGCACGCCGTCTCTGTTGGGAATAAAGACAGCACAGGGCAGAAGACGCTGTCCGGCATCACACTGGGAAGGAGGTTTAAAATATGCCCAGAGAAACGGCCCTTGAAAAAACAAGAAATATCGGCATAATGGCCCATATTGACGCCGGAAAGACCACCACTACCGAGCGTATACTCTTTTATACCGGAAAAATACATAAAGTAGGAGAAGTACACGAAGGCGCTGCCACCATGGACTTCATGGTGCAGGAGCAGGAGAGGGGCATAACCATTGCCTCCGCCGCCACCACCACATACTGGCGGGACCACAGGATAAACATCATCGATACCCCGGGCCACGTGGACTTTACCGTAGAGGTTGAAAGATCCCTCAGGGTATTGGACGGCGCTGTGGCGGTATTCTGCGCCAAGGGCGGCGTTGAGCCCCAGAGCGAGACCGTGTGGCGTCAGGCCAGCAAGTACGGCGTGCCCCGCATCGCCTATGTAAACAAGATGGACATCGTGGGCGCGGATTTCTTCAACGTCATAAAGATGATGAAGGACCGCTTGGGCGCAAACGCCGTTCCCGTCCAGCTGCCCATAGGCACAGAGGCTGATTTCGTTGGCATAGTCGACCTTATCAATATGAAGGCTGAGATGTACTATGACAACGACGGCATCGACGTTAGGACCGAGGAGATCCCCGAGAATATGCGGGAGATGGCCGAGACCTACCGTGGGGAGCTGCTGGATGCCGTTGCGGATGCCGATGACGACATAATGGAGAAATACCTTGAGGAAGGCGATCTTCCCGCGGAGGATATAATCGCCTGCATCCGCAAGGCCACCATTGCAAACACCCTGGTTCCCGTGTGCTGCGGCACGTCCTACCGCAACAAGGGCGTACAGTTCCTGCTGAACGCCATAGTGGATTTCCTGCCTTCTCCCCTTGATGTTCCCGCTCCTGTGGGCACCAGCAAGGACGGCGACAGGGAAATTCAAACCGTATGTTCCGATTCCGAGCCCTTTGCGGCCCTGGCATTCAAGATAGTGGCTGACCCCTTCGTGGGCAAGCTGGCATTCTTCCGTGTGTACAGCGGTACGCTTAAATCCGGCTCCTACGTATACAACTCCACCAAGGGCAAGCGCGAGCGGGTGAGCAAGATAGTGCTCATGCACGCCGCAAGCCGCACCGAGGTGGATGAAGTCCATGCCGGCGACATCGCCGCACTGGTGGGCCTTAAGGATACCTCCACCGGCGACACCCTCTGTACCGAGGGCCGTCCCATTCTCCTTGAGTCCATGGAATTCCCCGAGCCGGTCATCCGCATCTCCATCGAGCCCAAAACAAAGGCCGGTCAGGAGAAGCTGGACCAGACCCTTCAGAAACTCTCCGAGGAAGACCCCACCTTCAAGACCTACGTTGACCGTGAAACGGGACAGACCATCATCGCCGGAATGGGCGAGCTGCACCTTGAGATAATCGTAGACAGGATCATCCGGGAGTTTAAGGTGGAATGCCGCGTAGGCAATCCCCAGGTGGCTTACCGGGAGGCCCTTACAAAGACAGTTAGGGCGGAAGGTAAGTATGTCCGCCAGACCGGCGGTCACGGTCAGTATGGCCATTGCGTTGTGGAATTCAGCCCCCTTGAGCCCGGCGAAGGCTTTGTCTTTGAAAACAAGACAGTGGGCGGCTGCATCCCCAAGGAGTTCATACCCGCAATCGAGCAGGGCATACGGGAGGCCGCAGGCTCCGGCGCCATGGGCGGCTACGAAATGGTGGACTTCAAGGCAACGCTGCTGGACGGCTCCGCCCACGAGGTGGATTCTTCCGAGATGGCATACAAGATCGCCGGCTCAATGGCCCTCAAGGAAGCCATGGAAAAGGGCGGCTGTGTGCTGCTTGAGCCCGTTATGAAGGTTGAAATAGTAATGCCCGAGGAGTACATGGGCGATGTCCTCGGAAACATCACCGCACGCCGGGGCAGGATACTGGGCACCGACAACAGAGGCATAAGCGCCGTTATAGACGCACAGTGTCCCCTGAGCGAAATGTTCGGATACGCCACGGACCTGCGCTCTGCGACCCAGGGCAGAGGCACCTTCACGATGCAGTTCGATCATTATGAGCAGATGAGCGAACAGATAGCCAAGAAAGTACTTGGCAAACTGAACTAAAACCCGGCGCGGAAGCGCTTTAAATCAAAAATAAAAATACTGATAAGTTTTATTGGAGGACAACAGTTACAATGGCAAAGGCAAAATTTGAACGCACCAAGCCCCATGT
>JAEDIC010000036.1 GCA_016292635.1 Clostridia bacterium | reverse complement strand
CCCCTGTGCCCACCGTTGAGCCTACCGCAACCCCTGTGCCCACCGTTGAGCCCACTGTAACCCCCGTGCCCACCGTAACCCCCAAGCCCACCGTGACTCCTACTCCGGAAGCCACCGAAGCACCCAAATCCGGCGATCCTTCCGTAATGTTCACGGCACTTTCCGCCATTGCCGGCGCCGCGCTGCTGCTTAAGCGCAGGTAATGCGCTGACAAAAAAGCTCCCTGATGATATGCACCCCTAAAGTTAGCAACTTAAGGAGGTGCATATTTTAATTGGGAAAACAGGACGAAAGAACAAAGATATTCGGCGGAGTTCAGGATGGGGGCTGCAATGGATATGGGATATAAGCGGATGAATTGAAACGCTGCATTAATTACTGCAATCACGGATGAATTTCTCTTAATCTCTTAAACTTAAAGGAATGAGCCCGGTGCAATACCGAGCTCATTCTCTAACAATTTAATTCTGTCTAAACTTCTGGGTTCGCTTTTTAATGACGGGAGCTTTTTATTTATCCCGTGCTTAAAATACCATCCGTATCATCAGCCCGGCCTCGGCAATTACCAGCAGGCCGGCGAGGATTATGCCGGGAAGTTTCAGTTTGCGTACCTTCAGAGGGGATATAAAAGCCACCGCCAGCAACAGAAGCAGCACGGTGAACACCACTGTCTTATTGAGGCGGAGGTATACTGACAGCAGATAAAACAGCGGCATCACCACAGATACAGTGGTAACAGGAAGACCCAAATAAGCTGCACGCTCAGCCACAGTCTCCTGCTGACGCTTTTCCTCAAGCACGTTGAAATACGCAAGGCGTATCAGCGCGGCAATGGCGAAAAGGCTGAGAACTATCCTGGAAAGAAAGCCGGTCATTCCCATAGAGAATCCGATCACCGAAGGCAGAACGCCGAAGCATACCAAATCGTTCAGCGAATCTATCTGTATGCCAAAGAGCTTTCCCTCCTCGGTGCGATCCTTTTTGCTGCGGGCGATCCTGCCGTCAAATGTGTCGATCATACCGCACATCATAAGACACAGCAGCCCCACCTCCGGCCTGCCTGAGGCGGAGATAAATATTCCCTGTATGGATATTATCAGCGCCAGATATGTTGCAATGACCGTATAGTCGTATACTCCAATCATAAGTAACTCCTCGTATTTTTGCTCATATTAATTCTACAACAATCGGCCTTTTTTGCCAATAATAATATGATTAATAGAAGTAACGGCATTGCAAAGGGCGCGACATTTGTCACGCCCCGTTTTTAATATACGTGCGGCCTTAGTCCACAGGATGCAGCTGGGAAAAATCTATATAATGATAATCCAGTCTGTGGAAGGCATTGTACTCCACTCCGTCCACCGTGGTCTTGATCTCTACGGTGTTTGCTCCGGGGCCTTCCGCGGCGTACTGCCAATAGCCGCCCACGTTGTAGATCATGGTTTCATCATAGCCAAGCTGTATCAGCAGGTTTTTGGTAAAGGAGGCATAACCGCCGCCGCCGCACATGAGGAATATGGGCTGACCCTTGGGGAACAGATCGTTTATTATCGCCTCGGACTCCACGAAGTTAGCCTTCACGGAGGTGATAGCGCCGCTTTCGTCAAACTCCAGATCAAACAGCTTATCGCCGTCATACTGGGTCTTTGCAACCTCGGGGGGAAGCCCTGTAAGGGTGGCAAGGTAAGGATATGGCACCACTTCAAACCCATCCACTATGCCGGACAGCACGGAATCGCCGCAGATGGCCTCATAGCAGCCGGGATCTATCATCATGCGAACATCCCTGTACGCCACAAAGTCAAGACCAAGCCACTCATCTATGGTTTCAACATTGATGTTGGCGTCAACACCGAACTGATTGTTTGGATCGGGCTGGGCGGGGGGCAGCTCTGCAGCGTCTGCCGCGGGTATCATAATCTCAGGCTCTCCATCCTCGGAGGCCGTGGGGATCTCCGCCACTACCGCATCTTCTGTCACTACCTGCTCCGCTATTGGGGATTCCGCCGCATCAACGGTGGGCACGTCTTCTTTTGCGCAGGCGGTAAGGGATATTATCATAGCCATGGCTATAATTACGCAAAACAGTTTTTTCATGGTTCATTCCCTTTCAAATAAATTATTCAAGACTTTACAACGAACAAACGTTAATTTTATCCGATTATATAATTCTATCACAGCAATACAATACCCGTCAACCGACGCGGCAGGATGCGTTCATCTCTCTCTAAAGCGCCGCAAAACCATTGATAAACTGCCTCCATAAGGTATAATTGTATATATGCCTTTATATTCAGCAAGGAGATACCGTATGCAGTATAAAAGATTCAACGACATGAATATATCCGCCCTTGGCTTAGGCGTTATGAGGTTGCCCGAGGTTGAAGGTAAGCCCGGCGTTATAGACAGGATGAAAGGCCGCGCCATAATAGACAGAGCCATCTCCGGCGGCATAAACTATTTTGACACCGCCCATATATACCAGAGCGGTGATTCCGAAAGATTCATCGGCGAAACCCTGAGCGACTATCCCCGGGATTCCTATTACCTTGCCACAAAGTTCAAGGTGACCAACGCCAAGGATATAAAGGATATGTTTGCTCAGCAGCTGAAGCGCTGCAACACCGATTATTTCGATGTATATCTGCTGCACAACATAACCGCAGGCACTTTTGACGAATACACCGATCCCGCAAACGGCTATCTTGACTTCCTTCTGGAACAGCAGAAGGAAGGCCGCATACGCTATCTGGGTTTTTCTTCCCACGGCACCCCGGAGATAATTCAAAAAACCCTGGACTGGCACAGGTTCGACATGGCCCAGATACAGGTGAACTACCTTGACTGGGATCTTATTGGCGCCTCCGCCCAGTATAAGGTGCTTGAGGACAACGACATACCCACATGGATAATGGAACCCGTAAAGGGCGGCAAGCTTGCCAACCTGAACAAGGAAGCTTCGGATATGCTCAAAGCCGCCGCACCAAACCAATCTGTAGCCTCATGGGCATTCAGATATCTTTTTGACCTGCCCGCCGTGCAGACCATACTAAGCGGAATGTCCACCATTGAGCAGCTTGAGGACAATCTTTCAACCTTCGCTGACCCCGCTCGCCTTACGGAAGAAGAAAAGCAGATATTGGCCGAAGCCGCCCGAGCCTTTATGAAAGAGGCGGGCGTGCTGTGCTCCTCCTGCCGCTACTGCGTGCCCGCCTGTCCCATGGAGCTGGATATTCCCCTGCTCATAAAGGGCTACAATGTGCTGAATACCAGCGGCTCCACATGGCGCGCCGAGGGCTTTGACAAGGCCAGGGGCGCGGATAACTGCATTGGCTGCGGCGCCTGCGCTGCCCTCTGCCCCCAGAATATAAACATACCCGATGTTATGCAAAAGCTTGCGGCAGCGCTGGCAAAATGAATTTTACATCCTACGCAAAAAACCTCCCCTTGGGGAGGTTTTTATCGGGATATCAGTCGTCCCTTTCCTTATCGTATTTGAGAACAGCGCCGGTTGAAGCATCTATCTCATATTCATACTCCATACCGCCCATTTTGAACTCGATTTCGTATACCACTCTGCCATCCTCACGATCGCGCTCGCACTTTACGAACTTAACCTGCTCAACGCTAAGGCCTGCGTGGGCCAGTGCCGCGGACTTTGCGGCATCCTTGCCGATATAGCCATCGCTGTCATTCTGCTGGGCGCCTTGGGCGGTATCGGAAGTATTCTGCTCCTTCAGAGGGGAACTGTGGTTATCGTCCCGGTCGCCATCCATATCGTCGTATACGTCATCATCCCGGTCGCTGTCGCTGCGAATCACCTCTCCGGTAACGGCATCCACATCGTATTCGTATTCACGACCGCCGTGATTAAACTCTATCTCATATACCATTACGCCGCGCTCATAGTCCATGTCGGCTTCATAATCGGTGATATCCTTTTCGTTTACCCCCGCATATGCCAGCACAGCCGCCTTTGCCGCCGCTTCGCCGATATACGCCTTGTCGCTGGCAGACCCTACGGAGCTTATGTTTTCAAGGGATACTCCGCTGCGGCTGCTGAGAAGGTTCAGCTCGTTTATGGAAAGCGGTGCAAGTTCATCAAATGTATGCATTGTGTTCTGGGCAACTATCTGCTGTATAAGCTTTGCCTTGCCCTTTGTGATGCCATACTGCTCCGCAAGAGCATCCAGCTCACCATCGGAAGTAAGATTCTGGCTAAGGACAGCACCTGAGAAGGTATCCGTCTGCAGCAGTACATTTATCTCGTCCGCAAGGCGGCTCTGAAGCTCCGCGCCCTTTGCGGGGTCATCGCTGTCCACACTTAGCAGTATGGAGTTGGAGATATCGTTTATATAACCGTTTCTCAGCATTGAGCCGATCAGCGCGTTTACCGTTACGTCAAGGTCGCTTCCCTTGAAATCCATATCTCCCACTACAACCTTACCGTCTTCATTCAGGGGGGTTACTGTGATGACCCGCTCCTTGCTGTTTACCTCAACCTCAATGCTGGGGTTCACATCCAGCGCTATCACCGAATCCACCGCAAGGTTTATGTAGGCGCTGTATCCGCCAAATCCTCCAATGCACAGCACCAGCGCAGCCGCTGCCGCAGTAAGCCACCTCATGGCGGCGGTTCTGTTTTTCCTCTGTTCCATGTATACCACTTTTCCTTTCTGTTGCTCGCTCTTTTGCAGGATGGCATCAAGAAGGTCGGGAGTGGCGTTTTCAAACGCCTGCTTTATTCTGCTTTCCAGCTTATTCTTTGACATGGCTGCCGCTCCTTTCATAAATGCTTCCTGAGTTTTTTTATCGACCTGCTGTATTTTGAAAGAACAGTTGCAAGCGGCATTTCCATCAGCTCCGCTATTTCCCTGTGCTTAAAGCCTCCCACTGCGTGGAGCACCACTATCTGCCGCTCCTCATCCGAAAGGGTTCGCATTACCTCCGTAAGCACCAGCCTGTCTTCCGGCGTTACTCTGTCAATGCTCTCAATATACCTTTCCCAGTCCTCCTCCGGAATATCCAAGCTGCGTCTGCGCTCCCTGAGCTTCTGCATACACAGGTTTCTCGTGATGGTCAAAAGCCACGCCATGGGCTTGCCTGCCGAGCGATAGCCCGCCGCACCGCCTAATGCGTTTATAAAGCAATCCTGCAAAACATCCTCGGCGTCATGCCTGTTTTTCAAAACAGAAAGTGCGAAGCCGTACACAGCCGGACTGACCTGCTCATACAGTTGAGCCAATCCGGAGCTGTCACCTGCGGCCATTGCACGGATGCAGTCATCCAGCATCTGGCTGTCACTTCTGATATCATTTACCGACGTCAAGCAAATCATCAGCATGCTTTCGCTCCTTTCATATGGTTAATGGAAAAACAGATGATTTTATTGCAACTAATTTAAAACTTTTTTCGCTCCCTGTCAACGCCTTGCCTTTGCCCTTCCCCTTTGATATGATACACATTAAGATATGTCCATAAAAAGGAGACTCCATGGCAGTATTCCGTACAGCGAAAACCGACGATATGCCTTATCTTCGCACTCTCTGGCAGCAGTGCTTTGGGGACAGCGACGCCTTTTGTGATTGGTTCTTCTCGGAGCGATGGCTGCCCGAGCTTTCCACCGTTGCGGAAGAAGACGGGCAGATACTCTCCGCAGTACACGGCTGGCCCTATACCCTCCGCATACGGAACAATGCCATACCTTCCATTATAATGTGCGGCGTAGCTACCCATCCCGCCGCCCGCGGGAAGGGACTCATGGGGGGCTGTCTTTCCCTCTTTATGCAAAGCGCAAGAGCGCAGGGCTTCCTCGCCCTGTTTCAAAAGCCGGTGGACTTTGAAATATACCGCCGATACCTCCATTTCCCCGCCGCAGATGCCGCCATACTTACCGCAAAAAACGAAGCCGTATTTACCCCTGTGGAGAATATGCTGGATTCCCTCTGCTCGGATGTTTTCGCGGAGGAGCTGTTATCCATATACCAAAAAAACACAGCCGGATATTCCGCCTGCGTGATACGCAGCATTGAAGATATGGGGTTAAAGCTCAGGGATTATGCCGCCGATGGAGGCCGGCTGCTTCGCTATGCCCCAAATGGGTACACAGCCGCATACGCCGCATACTACATTACAGATGATCAGCTTCTGGTTCCGGAAATAATGGGCAACGACGCCCATGCCGCCCTTTTGATGGAGCATCTTGCCGCCATGGCGCAAGGCCGCAAGCTTACCATAAAAACCTTCCGCGGCCCCGTGCCTGATGGCTTTACCGCTGAGATCTCCCCCTGGGGCGCAATGGCGGCGCTGAATGCCCCCGCTCTCATGAGGGAGGTATGCGGCTTTGACGATATTTCCGTGGAAATAACCGACCCGATAATACCCGAAAACAACGGCATATTCACCTTCTCCGGGGCTGTTGCCCCTTCCGCCCATATAAAGCTGGATGCAGGTCGGCTGACGCAGCTACTTGTGGGATACCAGGATATACTTTCTCTGATAAAATCCGGATACGCTGAAGTTCTTTCTCCGGAAGCCCTCCTGTTAGGAGAGCGTCTGCCCGCCCTTCCCTGTTTTACCGTGGAGGAGTATTAGAATATTCTCCCATTGTGCCTGCCAAATTTATTGACAAACCACCCCTCTTCCCCTATAATAATATGTGCTTTGTGCACCCGTAGCTCAGCAGGATAGAGTGTCCGCCTCCTAAGGTTACGTTACAACGCTCACCTTGGAAAAACCTTAGTTGGGA
>JAEDIC010000009.1 GCA_016292635.1 Clostridia bacterium | reverse complement strand
ATTGGAATCCCATCGGGTTGGTCAAAAAGCAGACCGCAACGATCACACAGGCAATAACTGCCAGAATAATAATCCAGAACGCAGGCTTCTTATAGTTCATCACGGACTTCACCCTTTCTTTTATACCGACCTCGCCAAAAGCCAGAGGACACGCGGCAATCATTCTGCGGCTAACGCTGCAAGCCACAAGTGCTTGAGTATAATCGGCTCTCTGTTCGTTGCCAAGTTCCTTTATAACCATTTCATCACAGGCAAGCTCAATGTCACGGCACAGCAACACATAAGCCAGCCACATCAGAGGATTAAACCAATGAATCGTCAGCAGGAGGAATCCAAGGGGCTTCCACCAGTGGTCTTTGCGACGAATATGCGCCTGTTCATGGGCGACAACGTGTTCCAAATCCTGCCCGTCCAATTTGAACGGCAGATAAATTCTCGGCTTGATGATGCCAAGCACAAATGGGGAGCTCACATTCTCGCTCTGAAAGATGTTTCCCTTATAGAGAACAGCAGTATCGACCTTGCGACGCAGACGACAGCAGCTGATGGCGGTGTAGAGCAGCGTCACTGCCATCCCGGCAATCCAAAGGACTGAAGCCAAGGGAATCCAAATCTGTAACGGATTTGCGCTGGCTGCTGGATGCGGAGTGAAAGAACCGGAAATTACGGGGTTAATCACGCTGTTGATTGCGTTTATTCCGCTGTCGATGGCAGGTGTAGTATCCGTTTCGATGTTCATAGGGATGGTTTCTGCACTGGGAATCAGGCTCAATGCGCTTTCAATCGAGAACGGATAAATCAGTCTGACAGCGACAATACCCCAAAGCAGAACATTGACCCACTTGGGAGCCTTCTTCAAAACCAGTCTGATTATCAGCACTGCCAAAATGAGCCAACTAGCCGATATACTCATGTTGATGGTTTTCAAAAACAGTTCGTTCATTGCGAACCTCCTTCCCTGATGCGGTCAATCATGCGCTGCACCTCGTCAAGTTCATCTTCGGACATATCCTGACGCTTTGTGAATGCCGCGATAAAAGCAGGCAGAGAACCCTCGAATTTCTTCTCAACCAGCTCGTCGATCTCACACGCCTGTGCTTGGTCTTTTGAAATAAGAGAAGTAATTGTACTGTTTTCGTTCTTCAGCACACCTCGCTCACCCAAACGCTTGATAACGGTATAGGTTGTGGTTCGTTTCCAACCCAGCTGCTCCTGACACAGCTTCACGAGCTCGGCAGCCGTAACCGGTTCATGCTCCCACATAATTAAACAAAAACGGTATTCGCTTTCATGAATCTTTGGGATTTCCATGTTCACAGCCTCCTTGTCTACACGGTTAGACCTCGATTGTAGTCTACACTATTAGACGGCAAAGGTCAACGACGTTCATGGAAAAGTTACAAAAGAAACTGCCCACAGTATTTCTTCCACGGGCAGTAATGTAATCAACTATCCAAAATTTTATATTCGGTTACCGTTTTCAAGCTGGTTTCGGGATTGCGGTTCAGTATCAAATCAGCATATCCTTGAGGGCATGTGTTTTTCTCCTCAATCTGTCGTATGGTTTACATAAATGCTGTGAACGCAGATGAGTGCTGCCTTTTGTATATCAGTATCCCAGCTTGTGGAGCAGCTTTTCTACATCGGCGGCTTTAAGAACCTTACCCATGGAGACCACCTTGTCGTTGACCACGATGGCGGGCATGGACATGACGCCGTAGCCCATGACTTTCTCCATATCGGTGATATACTCCACCTCCAGGTTCAGGCTCATGGCTCTGGCAGCGGCCTTTGCATTCTCGTACTGTTCATGGCAGGACTTGCAGCCAGCGCCTAAAACCTTGATACAGCAGATGCCGTCAACAGGTGCGCCGCAGCAGCAGGAAGCTGATTCATTTTCCTCGGGTGCAGAGCAGCAGCAACCGCCAGCGGTTTCAACGGCTTGAGTATCGGTGCTGCCGCAGCAGCAGGTGAGAGCCTTCTTTTCTTCTTCCTTTTTCTTTCCGAAGTTGAACAGTGCCATAATGATACCTCCATTAAATTATGATGTTTTGAATTGCATTAAAAAAGTAGCCAACAATGATGATTCCAACCGTGCAAATCGCCGCAAAGATACCCAACAGCTTCGGCTTCACCGCCTTGCGGAGCATAATCATGGAGGGCAGAGACAGCGTCGTAACGCCCATCATAAAGGACAGGACCACGCCAAGCTGCGCGCCCTTTGCCAGCAACGCCTCCGCAATGGGAATTGTGCCGAAAATATCGGCATACATGGGGACGCCGGCGATGGTTGCGATGATCACACCTAAGGGATTTCCGGTTCCCAGGGTCTTCACAATCAGTTCTTCAGGAATCCAGTTGTGGATTACAGCGCCTATGCCGACGCCAATCAGCACATAGGGCGCAACCTTTTTGGCGGTAGCTACCACCTGTTCCCAGGCATACCGCATCCGGTCCTTGAACCGCAGTTCCTCCTGAGGAACATCCATTGCCTTGCCTCTGCGGATAAATTCTTCCACATGGTTCTCCAAGTGCAGCTTTTCAATCAGCGTTCCGCCAGCCACAGCGATCACCAGCCCCAGTATCACATAGACAACGGCGACCTTCCAACCGAAAACGCTCATCAGCAGCACCAGACTTCCCAAATCCACCATAGGAGAGGATATCAGGAAGGAGAAGGTTACACCCAGCGGAAGCCCTGCGCTGGTAAACCCAATAAACAGCGGAATAGACGAGCAGGAGCAGAACGGCGTCACTGTGCCCAAAAGGGCCGCCACGCAGTTGGCAAAGACGCCATGAAACCGACCAAGGATTTTCTTCGTGCGCTCCGGCGGAAAATAGCTCTGGATGTATGAGATAATCAAAATCAACACGCCCAGCATAACCATTATTTTTATGGTATCATATATAAAAAACTGAACGCTGCCACCAACCTTGCCTGTTGCATCTAATCCGCAGGCGCTCAGAATAGTGCTTATTAGCCGGTTCAGCCACTGCATACCGAGGATTTCGTTTTGAAAAAAGTCCCACCCCGTGCGTAATGCTTGCATAATTGTGTCCTTTCTTTCAAATTACATCAATAAAACTTGATTTGATCTGCCTGTAAAAAGCCATCTCCCCATTGGGACGGCCTTTCACTTCATTTGCAGCAGTTCTCACAGCTGTCACTGTTTACTGCAATTGCAGTGATTGCTTTCAACAGTTCGATTGCTTTTTCACTGCCTTGTCTGCTGATTTGATAATGGGTCCACTTGCCCTCTTCCCAGCTTGTGACAATTCCGGAGTCACATAATATTTTCATGTGATAAGAAAGGGACGATTGGGGCATTCCCATCTCATCAATCAATACGCAAGCACATTTCTCGCCACTGTGCAGCAGCTCCAATATCCGCTGCCGGCGCTCATCGCAGAGGGCCTTGAACACCTTTGCCCGTTCTTCATACACCGTTGCCATGGGCTCACCTCAAATCAATATTTTTTGATATATTATATGCCTTAAATCAAAAAAAATCAATATGTTTTTCGAAAGATGAAGTTATCCTTTCAGATGGCTTCATCTTCAACCGTGCTTTTCTTCAAAATGATAGCATCAAATCATCCGAGAATACCCCAACGCTTCTTTGATTGCCTTTTCCCTCTCCGACGTACATTGGGGCTGCTTGGCATTCTCAGACTTTGGCTTATTGTTATTCTTCCGCTCAACAATTCCGCATTTCTGCTTCACCTGAGCGAGATACAGTCTGCCGACCTCAAATCCGGTATGCTCCATCACACAATCATTAATTTACTGATAGGTAGCCTTTTTATCCGCATCAGTCAAATACAGCTCTCCATCTTCACTTCGGCTTCTATATGGTGTTCGAAATTTAGTTTGGACAAAAGACATACCGTCTCCACGTGGTGTGTATTTGGAAACATATCCACAGGCTGTGCTTTGATAAGCTCATAGCCTCTGTCCGCAAGCACCCGGCAGTCACGGGCCATTGTGGCAGGGTTGCAGGAAACGTATACTATGCGCTCCACCCCGCTATCTGCCAGAGCGTCCAGCGCAGGCCTTTCGCAGCCCTTGCGGGGCGGATCTATCACGGCAGCGTCAAGCCGCATGCCCTCCTCCACAAGCGTTGGCAGAGCGGATTCTGCCGTGTCGCATATAAATTCTACGTTTGATATGCCGTTTTTTGCGGCGTTTGCTTTAGCGTCCGCAATGGCGGCAGGTACGCATTCTATGCCTGTAACATAGGCGCAGTGCTCCGCAAGCATAAGGGTCATGGTGCCGACGCCGCAGTATACATCTGCCACCCGCTCATCTCCGTTCGGTGAAAGAAATTCAAGCGCACAGCCGTACAGCTTTTCTGTCTGTATGGGATTCACCTGCAGAAAAGAAGCCATGGAAGCGCTGAAGCTGTGTCCCGCAATTCGGGTATTCAGCCTGTCGTTTCCCCAGAGGGTAATAAATTTATCGCCAAGTATTACATTGGTGTCCTTTGAGTTTATGTTGTGTACCACGCCCACGAGGCGGGGTATACTTCTCTTAAGCGCTTCCACCAGTTCATTGGAATGGGGTAGTCTGCCCGTGGTTACAACCAGCGCAAGAACCCCTTCCTCCGATGAGCGAGCCATGACATGGCGAAGCGCGCCTGTTCTGCTGTATTCATCATATGGTGGAATACCGTACATATTTGCCCATTCCGCCACGACCGCGGTAACAGCCATTACCTCAGGAGACTGTATTTCGCAGCTTTCCACAGGTATTAGCCTATGGCTGCGCTGCGCAAAAAATCCGGGCGTCACCTTAAAGCTTTCACCGTAACCCATTGGAAAGCTGCCTTTGTTGCGATAGTGCGTCGGATCATCCATGCCTATACAGGGCAGAACCGCCGGCGCGTCAAATTTGCCAAGGCGAATAAGCGCATCCCTCACCTGAGCGGTCTTTGCCTCAAGCTGGGCAGGATAGGCAAGATGCCGCAATGTGCATCCGCCGCATTTGGGATACGACGGGCAGGTATTTTCCGTACGGTCGGCTGATTTTTCCAGTATGTCAGTAAGCTTTGCAACGGCATAGCCGGAAGTAACCTTTATAACATGAGCCCGCACCCGCTCGCCGGCAAGAGCATATGGCACGAAAACCGCATAGCCATCAATACGACCTATACCCTGTCCTTCAGAGCTGAGGGCGGTTATGGTCAGTTCGATATCGTCGTTTTTTTCTATTGGCGGCCTAAGGTTCATTTCAGCTTTACATTCTCCTCGCCCAGCATTTCTTTCATTATATCGATTATGGCATCCGATGGGTTGATATACAAATCCCTTGGCGCCTGCATGGTTTTTCTTGTTGCTCCATCCACCAGAACTACGGGTATGTTTCCGGGAAACCGTGACAGCACCGTCTTCACCCTGTCAAAAAGCCCTGCATCCTGCATATCCAGTCTTAGATACAGCTTTGCCGATACGGACGTCTTTTCCAGGGGAAATATATCGTCCACAAGTATGGTGTTGTTTTGATCTTCCCTCATATTAAGCTTGCCGGTTACGGTTACCTTGTTATCCGCAATAAGCTTATTGGCACAGCGATTGAATACCGACGGGAAGGCCGCAAGCTCCACGCTGCCGGTAAGATCCTCAATTACGGCATAGGCCATAATGCCGTTTCCGCTCTTTACGGGCTTTGTGCGCACGGAGGTTATTATGCCGCCCAAACGCACCTTTTGGTTATCCTGATACTTTCCCTGACCATCCGCCACGGAAAGCTCCGCACAGCTTGCAAGTCCCTTCAGTTCCTCGCTGAATTCGCTCAGAGGGTGTCCGCTTATGTATATGCCCATTACCTCCCGCTCCATAAAGAGCAGGGTGTTTTTGTCAAATTCCTCCATTTCGGGCAGCGGTATAGCGGTATCTTCGGCTATTTCGCTTGCACCCGCCATGTCAAACAGGGACATCTGTCCTGTGGCGCGCTGTTTTCTGTCGTTGGCGGCGGCAGTCATGGCTTTATCGTATACCGACATGAGCTGAGAACGCTTAACCCCCATGCTATCAAAGCATCCTGCCTTTATAAGGCCTTCGACTATGCGCTTGTTGAGGGTCTCGCCCCGGCGCAGGAAGTCATTAAAATCCCTAAAGGGGCCGTTCCTCTCCCGCTCTGCCGCTATCTGGTCTGTAACGGATTCGCTTACATTCTTAATAGCCGCAAAGCCGAAGCGTATACTGCCCTTTTCAACGGAAAACTTTGCCTGGCTCTTGTTAATATCCGGCGGATAAACATCGATGCCCCGCTGACGGCAATAATTTACATATTCGGATATTTTGCCCATGTCCTTGCCGATAAAGCTGTTGAGCAGGGCGGTCATAAATTCCACCGGATAGTATTTTTTAAGGTATGCGGTGCGGTACGCAAGCACGGCATAGGCCGCTGCGTGGGATTTATTGAAAGCGTAGGAGGCGAAATCCATCATCTCGTCGAATATTTTATTCGCCACTTCCCGGCTTACGCCGTTCCTTACGGCGCCCGGCACCTTAACGACGCCATCTTCAACTATGCCGTCAATGAAATACTCCCGCTCCTTTGCCATCACATCATGCTTCTTTTTGGACATGGCGCGGCGCACAAGATCGCTTCGTCCCCAGGAATAGCCCGCAAGATCCCGAACTATCTGCATTACCTGCTCCTGATATACCATACAGCCATAGGTCTTTCCGAGTATGGGACGAAGCTTTTCATGGACGTATTTTACGTTTTTTCTATCATTTTTGCCGGCGATATACCGGGGTATCTGCTCCATTGGACCGGGACGGAAAAGTGATATTCCGGCGATTATATCTTCGAAGCAGTCCGGATTCAGCTGCATCATAAACTGGCGCATACCGGTGGATTCCAACTGGAACACGCCGTCTGTATCGCCCTCCGATATCATTTTATAAACCGCCGGGTCGTCATTGTCCATCCGCTCAAGATCCGGCACTTCCCCGCCGCCCATACGAATATAATCCAGGGTATCCCTGATTACGGTAAGATTTCTGAGGCCCAAAAAGTCCATCTTTAGCAGGCCCAGTTCTTCCACCGTATCCTTGGGAAACTGAGTGGTTATGGCATCCTCGTTGCGCTGGAGCGGTACATACTCAACGGTAGGCTGAGCGCAAATGACCACGCCTGCCGCATGGGTAGAGGCGTGGCGAGGCAAGCCTTCCAGCTTAAGGGAAAGGTCGATCAGCTTCTTTACTTCTTCTTCGCCATCATATAGCGTTTTCAGCTCTGTGGACAGCTCAAGCGCCTTTGTTAGGGTCATGCCGAGGGCATTTGGAATAAGCTTTGCTATCCTGTCCACATCCGCATAGGACATATCCAGCGCACGGCCCACATCCCGTACAACAAGGCGGGCGGCCATTGAGCCAAATGTGATTATCTGGCAAACGTGATCCGCGCCGTACTTGCGCACAACGTAATCTATCACCTCCTGGCGGCGCTCTATGCAGAAGTCAATATCGAAATCCGGCATGGATATGCGTTCAGGATTCAGGAAACGCTCGAAAATCAGGTCGTATTTTATGGGGTCGGTATCCGTTATGCCCATTGAGTATGCGGCAAGGCTGCCTGCGCCGCTGCCTCGGCCCGGACCAACGAATATGCCGTTTTCATGGGCAAAGTTTACAAAATCCCAGACTATGAGAAAGTAATCCACAAAGCCCATCTGGCTTATGACACTTATCTCGTATTCCAGCCGCTCCTTTACCTCATCAGATGCGTCGGGCATCTTGCGTGCCAGGCCTTTGCGGCATATCTCGGTTAGATATTCAAGGTTTGTAAGGCCGTCCGGGGCGGTAAATCCGGGCAGATGCTGTTCATGAAAGGTTATCTCCACATTGCATTTGTCCGCTATCTCCGCCGTGTTGGCAATTGCCTCCGGATAACCAGGCAGCGCAAGGCGCATCTCGTCCTCGGATTTGAGATAAAACTCATCCGCGGACATCTTCATGCGGTTTTCGTCGGTAACCACCCTGTTTGTCTGTATACAAAGCAGCACGTCCTGAGATTCCGCGTCTTCTTTATTAACATAGTGAATGTCATTTGTGGCTACGGTCTTAATATTAAGCTCTGCAGCAATTTTGGCAAGCTGCGGCAGCACCTCTTTCTGCTCTGACAAGCCGTGATCCTGCAGCTCTATATAAAAATCCTCACCGAACATATCCTTCAGCCGCTTTGCAAGGGCAACGGCATCGTCATAACGCCGCTCAAGAAGCAGCTGGGGTATATCGCCCGCCAAGCAGGCGGAAAGGCAAATAAGCCCCTCGTGATACTGCTCAAGGAGCTCATAGTCGATGCGGGGCCTGTAATAGAAGCCGTCAATAAAAGCTATGGTGGACAGCTTCATAAGGTTTTTATATCCGGTCAGGTTTTTTGATATGAGAATAAGGTGGGCGTTTTCCCTTATGCCGCTCTTTTCAAGGTGGTTTGGGGCAACATAAGTTTCCATGCCCAGCAGCGGCTTTATGCCCGCCTTTTTGCATTCTTTATAAAAATCTATAACGCCGTACATCACGCCGTGGTCTGTTATGGCGAGGGATTCCATGCCAAGCTCCTTCGCCCGGGCCACAAGGTCTGTTATGCGGGCCGCGCCGTCCAGCAAGCTGTATTGTGTATGTACATGCAGATGGGTAAAGCCGCTCATTTATAGATTTCCCCCGTCCTGATCCTTTATCTCCTGTGCCATTACGGACAGCTTTGCCAGCCTGTGATTAAGGCCGGATTTACTTATGCCCGCAATCTCGGCTATTTCCGCCAAGGTGGCTTCGGGATTGTTTATGCGTATCTCCGCCGCTTCTCTGAGCTTTGGCGACAGGCTTTCAAGGCCTCTATTTATTCGAATGGTCTCAATATCCAGCAACTGCTGAGCCGCCGCGGCGGCAGCCTTGTTCATATTGGCATCTTCAAAGTTTTGCTGGCGGTTGATATAATTGTTTACGCTGCGCAGCACACGGGCATCCTGAAAGGCTATGGTGCTGTTCATTGCGCCTATAAGCGTAATAAAATCCGATACCATCTCCCCATCCTTTATATAGACTATGAAGCTGGTTTTTCTCGGAAAATACTTCGCCGTTATGCCATGCATCGCCATAATATCGCAAAGTTCAGCAGCGAAACGCTCATATTTGCATACGAGTTCCAGGTGATAGCCCTTGTTGGGGTCGTTTACAGAACCCGCTCCAAGAAAAACTCCTCTGAGAAAGCACCTTGACTTTGCTTCGGTATCCGTAAGGCCGGCAGGGATATGACCAAGCTCAAGCTCCTCATCCCCCTCCACGGCATACCCTGCATCCCGAAGCAGCGCCATTACTCCTTCGCCGGACAGGGTTACCACGGTATTCACGGCGTTCAGCCGCTCCTTTTCGCTGATGGATATTACGGGGGTTGCGGAATATAGTTCCCTTCCCAACTTAGCCGTAAGGGATGCTACATTGGTGTTTTCCGTAACGTACTTAAGCCCCACGCCGCCCCGTCCCAGGGTCATTGAGCCTGCCGCATGGGTAACACCGCACAGCAGGGCACGTTTTTCTTCTTTATTTGTAAGCTTACAGCTTTCTACCAGTTCGTCCTTGGTATCGGATGAAAAGGACAAATCCTTCAGCTCCTTTCGCCAGTCCTCTGCTTTATGTCGCTTCCCTCGGTATCAAGGTCGCGATGTGTAAGGTTTGTAAAATATCTATCCTTCATGCGCCTGTTCAGCTCCTCCGCCGCGCATACCGAGCGGTGTCTGCCGCCGGTGCAGCCGAAAGCTACCACCAGCCTGCGCTTGTCCTGCTCAATAAACCTGGGTATCAGGGTATCCAGTGTATTTTCTATTGTGTCCATAAGGCCCGTTACCGCTTCATCCGCCATCACATAATTGCGCACAGGCTCGTCCCTGCCGCAAAGATAACGCAGCTCCTTATCATAAAAAGGATTTGGTGAAAAGCGCATATCGAATACCATATCCGCCTCAAAGGGCACGCCCCGCTTGTAACCGAAGCTCATTATATTCAGATGGAAATTGGGGCCTGAAAGTCCAAGCTCCCGCTCCAGTATTTCCCCCAGCTCCAATGGCTTTAGGTTTGTGGTGTCTATTATCACACTGGCACGGTCCTTAAGGCTTGCCAGCCTTTCCCGCTCCATTTTTATGCCGGTGCGCACATCCTCGGAAAGTGGATGCCGCCTGCGGGTTTCGTTGTATCTGCGCTCCAGCACTTCATCCCGGCAGTCAAGGAATACTATGCGGTAGTCTATGCCCGCTTCTTCCATTTCCTTCAGCGCCTTGTTTGGATTAAGACGCAGCAGCGTTTCACGGCTGTCTATGCCCACCGCCGCTTTTTCAACGGGCGGCACCGCCCTGCTGAGGAGATCAACAAGACCCCTGCACATTTCGCTGGGCAAGTTGTCCACGCAAAAATAGCCGGTATCTTCGAATTTTTTCAGTGCCTGAGTTTTTCCGGCCCCAGACATACCGGACAGGATAACCAACTGCATATCTATCTACCCACCATCTTTACCTCAGGCTCCAGCATTATGCCGAAGCGGCTGAAAACTTCCTCCTGTATCTTTTCCATCAGAATGCGAACGTCCTCAGCCGTAGCTCCGCCCACATTTATAACAAATCCCGCGTGCAGCCTGCTTACCTCTGCGCCGCCTACCCGCACACCCTTAAGACCAGCCTGCTCGATGAGCGCCCCGGCAAAATGTCCCTCGGGACGCTTGAATGTGCTGCCTGCGCTGGGATAAGAAAGCGGCTGCTTGGTCTTTCTTCTTTCGCAATAATCCCTGGATCTCTCCTTTGCGCCGCCGTCATCGGGCGAAAGGCTGAATTCCGCGGAAAGCACTATCGCCTCCGGCGCAGAGAACCTGCTGTATCTGTATGCCATATCGCCATCAGTCGGATGTATATGCTGTATCTCGCCGTCTATAAGGCACTCCACCCTGCTCAGCACCTGCTTTACATCTCCGCCGTAGGCACCGGCGTTCATTGCCACTGCGCCGCCTACAGTGCCGGGTATGCCCGTTCCCCATTCAAGGCCCATAAGACCATTGTCCAATGCATCGTTGGCGGCAAGACACATAAGCGTGCCCGCAAGCACCTTCTGGGTGCATCCGTCGTACTCTATGCCGGAAAAATCTCCGGCTATGCGAATAACAAGGCCTTCTATGCCCTTGTCGCTCACCAGCATATTGCTTCCGTTGCCCATCACCACTCTGGGGATGCCAAGTTCCTTTGCCGTATTAAGTCCCAGCAACAGTTCTTCCCTTGTGCGTGGCATAAACAGCAAATCCGCGGGGCCGCCTATCCTAAAGGAGGTGTAGTCCTTCATAGGAGCGTTATGTATCAGTCTGCACCCTTCAAGCGCACGGGCGCATTGTTCCAGTTTTTGTTTCATGGTTCCTCCCATGTATATACTCGCTTATATTTTAATGTATCTCGGCCCCTCTTACAAGTTCTGTAAGCCGCAAATCCAAATCCTTTTTTGCGGCGGCGCTTCCAAGCATGGCTTCACGGGCGCTTTTCCCCAGCTGTTCCCGGTATGTTTGATATAAAAAGCTGTTTGGCGCAGCTATATCCGAAAGTTCCTCAAACAGCAGCTCAACCGCCCCCTCGTCCGCCTTGTCTGGCTGAATTTCCGCAACTGCGGGCATAAGGCCAATATCGCATAATCCCATTTGATTCTCCTGACTAAGGCATAGCTCAATAAGCTCATATATGCACCCCATCTTATCCGGATGTGCATTAACGTTTATGCCTATCAGCTGCACAAGGTCGGAATAGTTGCCGCAGGGCGCCGCCTCAAATGGAAATCCCTTGCCGTTTTGCACCTTGCGCTGAAGGTCGCCTGCGGCTCTTGCGTCCATAAATGCAGATGCTGCCTTTTCCTCAAGGAAATCCTCCTCCGTCAGCAGTTCGCCGGCAGCGCCGTATACGCAGGCGCATACGGCGTTTCCCGCGGCAGACGCATTGCCGCTTTTCAGCATATCCGCCATACCATCCGCATCCATGCCCATTTCCTGCACCAGCCGCTGATTGTGCATCAGCAGATATCCGGAGGCGGCATAAGGCACCGCATACAGTTTTCCACCACTGCATCCTATGCCAAACAGGTTGCCTTTAAGTTCAGGTATTTCCATGTTCATCTCTCTCAGCTGATCCACATAAACCTTTCCAAGGGAAAAAGAAAACACATCCGGCTGCTCTCCCCGGGCGATGCGAGCATCGTATTCATCTTCCGTGATGCTGTCCACCTCAAAGTACACCCCCCTGTGCTTCTTTTCAAACTGAGCCGCCGCGCTGCTCATCCACGATCCCAAGCTGCCCTGATAGGGCTTGAATCCCACAATGTGCCAAATGGTGATTATTCCCTGATAATCCTCGATGTTCTCCGCCTTACGCTGCAGCGTGAGAGGCATGCGGTCGCCGGCAATATATCCGGGAGATATCGCCATAAACGCAGCCATTAGCGCCGTCATCACAAGAGATAGTATGATTTGTCTTTTATTCATAGGCATAGAATCCTCCACTTTATCCTATGCCGCATAATTAAAAAAAAGGAGCCCTGATATCGTCAGAGCCCCAAGCAAATATTCTGTCCGGAAATCGTCTTGTGCAGATGCCCCCAGCACAAGCGAATAACTATAAAAGTTCAGTTTATTTTTTGGAGGAAAAACAATGAAGAATGCTGTTTTATCCCGGACAGTTCGATATATTCGCTTTATAATATTATAGTAGCACCATATATGGTATTATGCAACAGAATTTTTTATTTTTTTAACAAATAATCAACTGTTTGCAATTTAGTCGCAAATTCCGTCGAATACAGGGGTATACTCCGCAGTTGCCGAGCTCATCTGTTGGGTAAGTATGTTGGTGAGCCCCAGCGAAAATCCATACTCTATGGCCCTTTTATACTCCTTTTTAAGCAGCGGTCTATCCAGCGGAGGATACTCCGCCGCCCTGTAAAAGGGTATATACTGGCTCATTAAAGATAAGCTTATGTCCTTCGGAAAATGTCCGCTAATATAGTCCAGCACCCGCCTCGTCTCATCCACAGACCCGGGCAGCACCAGATGCCTTATGGCTATCCCCTTCTTCGCCATTCCTTCCCCGTCCAGAATAAGCATTCCGCATTGGCGATACATTTCATTTATCGCGAGGGCGGCATATTCAAAATAGTCCTCAGTACCTGAGTATTTTTTCGATATTACGCTATCCGTATACTTAAGATCCGGCAGATATATATCCACCAAACCATCAAGCTTTTTCAGCGTTTCCACGGTTTCATAGGCGTTTGTGTTATACACTATCGGAAGGCTTAGGCGCTGTTTTTTCGCAAGCATAACGGCATCCATTATCACCGGCACAAAGGGCGCCGGGGATACAAGGTTTATGTTGTGGGCTCCCTTGTCCTGAAGGCGAAGCATTATATCCGCAATTCCCTGGGCGTCATACTGCTTCCCCACAATTCCGGTGCTTATATCGTAATTCTGACAAAATACGCATTTCATATTGCAGCCGCAGAAGAATATTGTACCTGAACCCCGCTTTCCGCTGATAAACGGCTCCTCCCACATATGCAGCGACGCCTTGGCTATGTACGGCAAAATGGGCGCATTGCAGGCGCCCATATGTGTTATTCTGTCCGCTCCGCATTTGCGGGGACACAGCATACATCCGACTGAAGACATAGTATCTCCGTTCTATCGTTTTTTCTTGATTTCGGGTATCTTTATGCCCTTCTTTGATTTTTCCTCCCGGTGATATGTAACCACCTCATAATCCGCGTCAAATACATCGGATTCATTCGCAGGCTCCTGCTGTTTGTCCTCATCTTTGGGCTTGGAGCTGGCAGCCGCATAAGCCGGCCCAAGTTCTATGGCATTGGACACATACCGTTTTACCGTAAAGGTGAAGCATGTGCCCACTCCCACGGTGCTGTCCACGGTGATGGTCTCATCCAGCTTTTCCATTATATATCTGGCAATGGAAAGGCCAAGCCCCGTGCCGCCCTCTCCGCGGGATTTGTCCACCTTGTAAAAGCGCTCGAATATATATGGCAGATCCTTTTCGGGTATACCGCAGCCATTATCCTCAACGCTTACCAGCAGCCTCTCTCCCGAGCGCAGGCGCAGGGTTATCCTGCCGCCCTCCGGCGTATAGTGGATGGCGTTATCCAGAAGAATGATCAGCACCTGCTCTATTCTATCCGGGTCTGTGAGGGCATCCACAGCATGCACACAGTCCACCTCAAGGGATATGTCCTTCTGCCGGGCAGGTCCTGCGTAACTCATTGCAACGTCGTTTATAAGCTCCTCAAGGTTTACGCGGGAAAACTCCATATATTCGGTTCCCGCCTGAAGGCGGCTAAGGGTAAGCATATCCGTAATGAGCCTTGAAAGGCGCATCACCTCGTGAAGCATGATTTTATAGTATCTCTGGCGGCTTTCCTCATCCGTTACCATGCCGTCCGCAAGGGGCTCCAGAAGGCCCCGCACAGCGGTAAGCGGAGTGCGCAGCTCATGGGATACATTTGCAACATACTCACGGCGCATCTTCTCGGTTCGCTCCATTTCGGTTATATCCTTGAAGAGCCCCACCACGCCCGTGCGTACGCCTTCATCAGTATTTACCGGGGATACGCTTATAAGCAGCACCTTATCACCGGCAGCGGGATAATTAATAGACTGGGATTCGCCTGTGGCAAATACCTCATCAAAAGCCTTCCATACCATGGGATCTGCAATCAGGTCCTGGCGTTTTTCAACATTTACCACGCCAAACATGCCCATGATGGCCGTATTGTAATGGGTTAGCTCGCCGCTGCCGTCCATGGCCACAACGCCGTCTGAAAGGCTTTGCAGTATTTCATCAAGCTGTCCCTTTTCAAAGCGAAGCTGGTATATGGTGCCGGAAAGAGTCTCGCATAAGTTGTTGAGCGCCCTTGCCAGCAGGCCCACCTCGCCTTCTTCGTTTTCGCTGGCCCGAATGTCGAAATTTCCCTTGGACATCTTTATGGCAACTTCAGACATTTCATGGAGCGGACCCGTCATGCGGCGGAAATAGCCGCCCAATATGCTTATCATAAGCAGCGCGCCAACGAACAACAAGGTATATATCATCATGCGCATGGAGAACATGGCTTCGCTGATTGCTCTTGTGGGCTGCAGTATTACCACACCACCTAAGATTTGCCCGTTGTCATTCTCTATCGGCACACCCGCCACAAGAGATTCACCGATACCTTCGATTTCAATCCTGGGTTCGCTGAGCGTTTCGCCGGAAAGCACCCTTTTGTATATGCCGGAGATCACCTCTCCATCAACTTTCCATTCTTCGCTTTCCGGAGAATCCGTCACCAGCAGGCTCTCATAGTTGGCGTTAAGTATTATGGTTGTGGTATCTTTGTCCTCAATGTAGTTTTCCGCAAGGCGTATCATGGTATCTGCGGATATGTTGCCTCGGCCGTATTCGGTTACAAGACTCGCTATCGCCTCACATTTCGGCACCATCTCATCAAGCTTGATGCTCTCGTATACCTTTACGCCCATCAATCTGCTGCCCAACGCCATGGCAAGAGTGATGATAATCATTACGATTATCATCACTATAAGCAGACGGCGATAGAATACGCTTTTCATTTAATCATTCAACCTCGAATTTATAGCCCACTCCGTATATGGTTTTTATGCTCCAGTTAAGGCCGGTATTGTCAAGCTTTGCACGGATGCGCTTTATGTGGGTATCCACAGTGCGGGTCTCGCCGGCGAAATCGTATCCCCATACACGGTTCAGCAGCTGTTCCCTGGTGAATACCTGACCGGGGTTGGAGGCCAGCATGTAAAGTATCTCGATCTCCTTGGGGGTGCAGATTATGCTCTGCCCCCTGAGGGTCACGGTATAGCTCTTTATATCTATTGAAAGCTCCTGATGGTTTACACAGCCATCGCTGGCGTTCTGCTGCTGTTCATTGGTGCGGCGAAGCACCGCCTTTATCCGGGCCACAACCTCACGGGGGCTGAAGGGCTTTACGATATAGTCGTCTGCCCCCAGTTCAAGACCAAGTATCCTGTCTATCTCCTCGCCCTTGGCGGTAAGCATTATAACCGGGATACGGGAGTTCTTGCGTATCTCCCGACACACGTCAAGACCTGACATCTCCGGCATCATTATATCCAGCACGCAAAGGCCAATACCGCTCTCATTCTCCAAAGCCTCTACCGCCGCCTTGCCGTCATACACGTCCACAGTCTCATATCCTTCGGGTTTAAGGTATATGCCAAGGGACTCGTGTACTACCCTGTCATCATCCGCAATCAGTATCTTGATAGTGCTCATGTATCTCAAACCTCCGTAAAATAAGTCTGATTCGTGTGTTTCATTATATCATAAATATCGCCCGCTTTCACATGGAAAGCGGGCGATTTCACATATTTTCCTTATTCCTTTTGCAATGCAAGCGTAAAGGTGAATATCACCTTTCCCTCCTCGCTTTTTACCCATATCTTCTCGCCCAGCAACGCAAGCACCTCATGGACGATGGACAGCCCAAGGCCTGTGCCTTCACCGGAGTGAGACTTATCGGTCTTATAGAACCGTTCAAACAGATGTTCTATATCCTCCTCGCTGATGCCGCCCGGATTGCTTACGCTTATCCTGAGCTTATCGCTGCACCTGGCGGCTGATATCTCTATCTCTCCCCGGTCTCCGCTATGCTTTATGGCGTTGTCAATAAGAGCTACAAGCACCTGTTCTGCCCGGTCCGGGTTTGTGTATACCTTGCCGCTGTATTCACAATTTGCGCTGATGGTTAGCCCTCTTTCTTCCGCAGCATCTGTGAATCTGTCAGCCAAATCGTAAATAAGCTCCTCAACGCTTATATACTGCTTCGTAAGCGCAACGGAGCCGGACTGCAGCCTGCTAAGCTCAAGAAGATCGTCAATAAGCCGGGTAAGGCGCATGGCCTCATGGAGTATGTAGCCGTAATAGCGTACTTTGTCCTCCTCTTTCTTTACCATGCCGTCATTGAGGGCATCCGCAAGGCCCCGTATTGATGAAAGCGGAGTTCTCAGCTCATGTGATACGTTCGCCACATAGTCAACACGCGTCTGTTCAAGTCTTGCAGCCTCTGTAATATCCCGTATAAGAGTAACCGCACCCTGATTCTTCCCTTCATATTCCAGCGGTGTGGTCACTATGCGAAGCAGCCGATTCCTTACCTTTATTTCTCTTGAAATTTCCCTTCGGTTCCCCGCGGCCTCCATATCCCGCTTAAGCTCACCATATGGAGCAAGTTTGGTTATATCATCTTCCTCGCTGCCGCCAAGGAGCCTTATTGCGGCAAGATTTGTCTTTATTATCTCACCCTCGCCGTCTGTGGCGATTATTCCCTCACCCAGCCCGTTTATAACGGAATGCAGCCGGTTTTTCTCAAGGGTAAGGTCGCTTATTGTAGCATACAGCGCAGCGGAAAGATGGTTCAGCGATTTTCCCAATTGGGCTATCTCTTCGGTGCCTTCCTCGCTGGCCTTTATGGAAAAATCTCCTCCGGACATTGCGTTGGCGGTGGCGTTCATCTGCCTTATTGGCTCAACTATGCTTTTTGAGCCAATATACGCTGGTATTATCATAATTGCGGAAGCTACCACCATGCTTATAACAAGGGCAAAAAACAGGCTGTCCAGCGCTGCATTCAGTTCATTCAGCGGCTTTACAAGAAAAACCGCCCCTATTACCACGCCGCTTTTATTCATAACGGGTTCGCCTATTATCACGCCTACCCTGTTTTCCGTATTGGGGGAATATACCGATTCACCGGAAAGCACAGTATTGAGATATGTGGCTACAACTGCAATACTTGCGTCATCATCTCCCCGGTTAGGATAAACGAAAAGCCTGCCTTCAGAATTATACGCATACATGGCGGCGTCCCATACCCTGAGCCCTCCGCCAATAGCCCGCTCATACCCGTTTCGGCCCATAAGCCCCTGCATATACTCCCCGGTAACATCCGCAAGATGCCTTGCCCGCGGCAAAAGTTCCCCGGCCTTAATCTCGCTGAACGCCTTTCTGCCCGAGTAATTGAATACGATTGACGTTATAAGGGCGCTCAGCAGCACGGAAAGCAGAATTATGCTGAGAGTCCTTTTTAATATGGTGTTTCTGAACATATATCCTATCAGCAGTTTTCAAATTTATAGCCTACGCCATATACGGTCTTTATTGTCCACGCCATGTCCTCATCAGGCAGCTTCTGCCGTATGCGCTTTATCTGGGTATCCACAACCCGTGTATCCCCAAAGAAATCATATCCCCATACCTTTGAGAGGATCTGCTCTCTGTCAAATACTCTGCCGGGACTGGAGGCCAGTAAATGCAGTATCTCAACCTCTTTTGGAGTAAAGGACACCTTTCGTCCGTTTATGCGCACCTCGTAATTGGTTATGTTTATCTCAATGCCGGGCATACGGATCACCCGCTGGGGTTCGCCCTTTGCCGCATCAAACCGGCGCAGCACCGCCTTTATGCGGGCAATGACTTCCCGCGCGCTGAACGGCTTTACGATATAGTCATCCGCCCCCAGCTCCAGGCCCAATATCCGGTCTATCTCCTCACCCTTAGCGGTGAGCATTATTATGGGTACCCTGCTTTTTGCCCTTATCTCGCGGCATACATCCATGCCGCTCTTTTTTGGCATCATAAGGTCCAGAATTATTAGGTCCGGATTTTGGGATTCAAACATTTCCACCGCCTCCGCGCCATTATAGGCGGAACAATGGGTGAATCCTTCATTTTCCAGATATACCTTTAATGTTTCGTGTATTATCAGCTGATCGTCGCATATAAGGACATGCTTTCCGCCTGCCATTTGTGGTCACCTCCGGTGAAATTCTCCCAGAACAAGGCGCTGATGCTTTGCTTTTTTATTGTTCAGGGATAGATAATTATAGACTTTCCCTCAGCCCATTTGCAATAATCCCGACGCTGATGTCATAATTGTACTAATATTCTCCATAATTTTAATGCGCCTCCGGTAATTCCGGCGGCGCAATGCAGGTTATTCGCTTATCACAAAATTAAACGCACCCGGTTCAGAGGACATATCTCTGAATACCCTGAGGAGCTTATCTCCGTATACGCCAAGGCCGGAATTCATTTCGGATGCGTTATTGAGTATCACGGTAACGTTGCTGCCCAATTCGCCAAGGCAATCCGCCAGTGCGTCAAGATTTCTGCCGTAATAAGAGGGCAGGCGCATGGATTTTTTCAAATAGTCATGGAGGTCGTCAAAGGTGAGCATTCTTCGTCCGTCCAGTATGATTATCTCCATAGTCTACTCCTCCCCATAAAGCAGTTCAAATGTTTCATAGTGGTCATCGGTATAGTATATACAGCCATCATTGGAGAACACTATGCGTCTTGCCCCTCTGGAAGATCTACCAAGGGTATCTATATCGCACTCGGTATACTTTTTGCCTTCCGGAAGTATGCCCTCATAGTTGCCGAATCTGTCGCCGCCAATGCTGCAGCCCGGTGCGTAATCTTCAACGGAACCGCCATCCCAGCCAAGCTCTCTCGCCTCGCTTTTTGTAATGAAGTTTGAGGGAAGGTGACCGTAGGTATGGATATAAAGCGCCACGTCCTCCTTTGAGGTATAGCTGCCGTTCTCGTCAATAAGCTGCTGCAGCCCTTGTTCCTGCTGCTCATGCTTGGCTTGGGTTTCGTCCTTCAGCGGCACCAGATCGCCATCATGGCGTTCTGTGCTTTCAACATTCTCCGCAACTTCTTCAGCAGCCATCGCCGGGGCTTCATCGCCTGAGAGCGGGCCGACTATATCTCCAAATGTAAGCGTTCCTGTGGCGAGGCCTATTATCGCAACCGCCGCCACTATGCACAATAATATCTTAGTACGCTTGCTCATTAACGCTGCTCCTTTTTCATTTGCTTAACATACAGTATACCACGGACCGCCGCTGCAAAAAAGCCGCAAACGAATCCCAACTTAACAGTTTGTTCTTACTTTTATGAGTGTTATACTTTGTCGCCTCGTGTTATAATGTAACCATGATTAGAATAATTCTTAAAAAAGCAAAGGTTCTTACTGTTTCCGTCTTGCTGGCGCTGTTTCTTATGGGCTGCGGCAGCATGGCCACCGGCGGCTCCCCCTCTGATATATATATAAACGAGGTGGTCTCTTCCAATTCCTTCTCCCTTACGGATGAGGTGCTTGGCAGTCCGGACTGGATAGAGCTTCATAACCCCACCATGTCCCCCGTGGACCTTAAAGGATATGCTCTGACGGATAATCTTAAGGACCCCCATAAATGGACATTCCCCTCCGTATCCATTCCTGCAGGCGGGTATATCGTAGTATACGCCGCAAAATACGAAGGCGAAGAAGATCTGCTCTGCACAGGCTTCGGCCTTTCAAAGAGCGGCGAACTGCTGTATCTTGTGGATCCTTATTACAACGTTATCCAGCAGCTTGAAGTTCCGGAGCTCGTAAGCGACGTTTCTTACGCCAGAGCCTCAGATGGCAGCTACGGCTACTGCAGCTCCCCAACACCCCTTGGCGAAAATATTACGGATATTTTCCTTACCTCCGGCGATAGTCTGGATACCCTATCCACTGACAACGCCCTTGTAATAACCGAAGTGATGCCGAAAAACATTTCCACCCTGCAGTCTGCCGACGGCAGCTATTACTCCTGGGCGGAAATAAAAAACATATCACCAGAAAGCGTAAAGCTTTCGGATTACTACATTTCCGACTCGGTTGCCGAGCCTTCAAAATGGAGACTGCCCGCCTCCACTATTGAGCCCGGACAGTACGCCATAGTTTATCTTTCAGGCGAGGATTCCATAGACAACGGCGAAATGCACGCCTCTTTCCGCCTGGGCAGCACGGACAGCGCCCTTGCCCTTTCAAACGGGGCAGGCAGCATCATATCCATGATGAACTGGACAAATCCGGTTTATCCCGGCATATCCGTGGTTGGCCCGGATACCTATACCGCCTTCCCCACTCCCGCTGATGATAATTCTGCAAATACATTTGATTCTCTTACCATGTCTCCCATGGACGCCAGCGCACCGGTACGCATAAACGAGCTGCTCAAGTTCAACGAGTACAGCATTCGTGATTTTTACGGCGACCGTTCCCCTTGGGTTGAGCTTTATAATTCTTCTGCAAACGAGGTGTCCCTCAGCGGTTACTGCCTTTCCGATAATGCCGAAGACCCGTTTAAATGGCATTTCCCGGATGTTGCCATAGCCCCCGGCGAATATAAGGTGGTATTCCTCTCCGGCAATGAAACCTCGGATGGTGAGCTGCATACCCCCTTCTCCCTTTCCCGCACAGAAAACCTGTTGATGCTCACGGACTCAACATTGATGACATTTGACCTTATCACATTGGATCCTGCCATTGGCAAAAATGTGTCCGCAGGTCCGGGTTCGGACGGTCAGCTTTATTACTACGCAAGCCCCACCCCCGGCAGCGCAAACACTACCCATGCCTTTGCAAACTCCTCGGATGCTTCCGTGGGTTATGCCTCGTCGGTATACATTAGCGAAGTGGCGGCAGTTAAGGCCGCCAAAAGCGACGGCACGGACTGGATAGAACTGCATAACTCATCGGATTCCTCAATAAACCTTGAGGGATGGCATCTTACCGATGATGCAAACGATATGACCAAGTTTACTTTCCCCTCATTTAAGCTGTCCTCAGGGGGTTACGCAACCATATCCGCTTCCACCGATTCTTCTTCCTCATCTTCGGGCGTTTCGGCGCCCTTTAATATATCCGCATCCGGCGATACCATTATACTTACCGATGAAGACGGAAACATAAAGGATATATTCGAAACAGGCGCCCTGAGATACGGCGTTACCTCCGGACGCACCGAGGGCAGCCGCGAGCGGGTGTTCTTTTCCTCGCCAACCAAGGGAGGTGAAAACTCCGCCACAACTTACAGCAGCTTCACCTCAGACCCTGTTTTTTCCGATAATACCCTTTATCACAAGGATTCCTTCATGCTGGAGCTTTCCTGCCTTACCCCCGGAGCAAAAATTTACTACACTACAGACGGCAGCAAACCCACCACAGGTTCAACCCTGTATACCGGACCTTTAAGCATATCAAAAAACACCCCGGTAAAGGCTATTGCCTTGGCTGACGGTATGCTGCAAAGCGATACAGCCGCCGCAACCTTCCTTTTTGAAGATCCACATACCCTTCCGGTCGTTTGCCTTACCATAGACGGCGCATCCTTTGAGGAAGTTTATTCCGTTATTGACCGATGGCAAAAGATTGAGCGGGAAGGCTACTGCGAATACTATGAAGCGGACGGCCTTCTTGGCACCCAGTTTCCCTGCGGACTGCGTGTAAACGGCGCGTCCACCCTCACCATGAAGCAAAAATCCCTGTCAATATTCCTGAGAGGCGGCTATGGCCAAAGCTCTACCAGCTATCAGTTTTTTCCCGGAAACGACGTTACGGAATATACCTCCATCGCCATACGAAGTTCGGGTCAGGACGCGGCAAAGGCTCGCATAAGGGATTCCTTCTTCAGCAGATGCACGGTAGGGCTGAATTTGGATTACATACAAACAAAGCCCGTGGTAGTCTATATAAACGGTCAGTATTGGGGCCTGTATGACCTAAATGAAAACCAAAATGAGGATTATCTCGCCACCCACTTTGGTGTGGACCCGAATACCGTGAATATCATACGCCGCAATGAAACTCCTCTCGCAGGCACCCGCACGGACTTTTATCGAGTGCGTAAATTTGCCCTTGAAGAGGATACCTCTCTCGATTCAAAATATGAAGAGCTGTGCCAATGGGTTGATGCGGATTACTTCATGGATTACCTTATCGCCCAAAGCTACTTTGCAAACGGCGATATGTTCAACCAGAAGTACTGGCGCACCACCGATTATACGATAAAATGGCGGCCCATATACTACGATCTTGACCTTGCCCTGAGCGGCTCCAGCCCAACCCGAAACATCCTCCCCATGTATTTCACTGAGGAAGGCGTACCCTCAAGGGACGGTTCTCTTACCAATATGGATATCTTTGTTGGTTTAAGGCGCAACGCAGGCTGGTGCGAGGCATTTGGCGAAAGATATGTATATGTGGCGCTTAATTACTTTAATCCGGAGCGTGTGGTAGGCATACTTGATGAACTTGCCACTGCCATGGAACCTGAGATGTCCCGCCACATAAAACGCTGGGGTCATCCTTCCGGCGTATCCTCATGGAAGGACGCTGTGGATGACCTGCGCTCCTGCCTGCAAAAGCGGCAGAGCTACGCCCTTACCTATCTCCAGCGTGAATTCGGTTTCAGCGACGCCCAAATGGAAGAATGGAAAGCAAAGGCCACCGCAGCCGCTGTAAGCACCACAACCCAATAATCCCCACAATACACAGAGGACGGCAAAGCCGTCCTCTTAGGTTGTCGAAAAAGTGGCATTATGCCACTTTTTCGAGGTTTACATGGCTCCCTTGTGCCTGCGGCACGGCCAGGGATCCATGAAAAGAAACCCTTGCTGCGCAAGGCTTTTGCGGATTTGCCGCACATGTCGCCAAATCCGATTGAAGCCTCCGCCCCCCGAACCCCCAAGGGGTTTTTGACAGTCAAAGAGGACGGCAAAGCCGTCCTCTGTTTTTATTATGCGGTAAGCTTAAATGGTCATATCCTCAACGTAAAGACTATATACCTTGTTGGGATCGGCGTGTGCTGCAGCAGGTTCTGCGGAAGCAGCCGGAGCTTCCCTGGCTGCCTTGCGAGCCTCAAAGAACTTCTGAGCCACCTGGGGGAACAGAGCGTAGCTGAGTACGTCTTCTTCCTGCTCATAGTATCCCATATCCTTTACTTCCTGAGCGTACTTGTCAAGCTCGGGAGTGAGCAGATCGGCGGGACGGCAGGTAATGGGCTCCTTGTCGCCGATAGCCATGCGGCGTACTTCCTCATTTACCACGCCGGGCAGTGCGCCGTATTCGCCGGCAAGAACAGCCTTGGATTCCTTTGTAAAGGTCTTATAGCGGCCCATAAGCACGTTAAACACGGCCTGAGTGCCAACTATCTGGCTGGTGGGCGTTACAAGAGGAGGATAGCCGAAGTCCTTGCGAACAACAGGTATCTCTGCCAGAACGTCATAGTACTTTTCTTCCTTATTTGCCTGCTTCAGCTGGCTGATAAGGTTGGAAAGCATACCGCCGGGAACCTGATATACCAGAGTGTTGGTGTCAACGTTAAGCACCTTGGGATCCAGGCTGCCCTCTTTCTTAAGCTTCTCGGCTACGCCGCGGAAATGCTTTGCTGCGGCTGCCAGCTTTTCAAGGTCATAGCCGGTGTCATGCTCGGTGCCCCTCAGGGTGGCTACCAGGGCTTCGGTGGCGGGCTGAGCGGTACCGTTGGCAAGGGGGGACAGGGCGCAGTCCACGATGTCTACGCCGGCCTGCATTGCCATAAGGTAGGTCATATCGCCGGTGCCGGTGGTGTTGTGGGTATGGAGATGGATAGGTACATCCACCTCTTCCTTCAGGCGCTTGACCAGAGAGTAAGCGTCATAGGGAAGCAGCAGGTTCGCCATATCCTTTATGCAGATATTATCCGCACCCATCTGGACCAGCTCCTTAGCCAGCTTAACAAAGTAATCTTCATTATGCACAGGGCTGATGGTATAGCTGATAGCGGGCTCGCAGATTCCGCCGTACTTTTTGGTATACTTAATGGCGGCTTCCAGGTTGCGGATGTCGTTAAGGGCGTCAAATATACGCACCACGTCAATGCCGTTTTCAATCGCCTTGCGGCAGAACTGCTCAACAACGTCGTCAGCATAGTGCTTGTATCCAAGTATATTCTGACCACGGAAAAGCATCTGCAGCCTGGTGTTTGGCAGAGCCTTCTTCAGCTTGCGAAGCCTCTCCCAGGGATCCTCGTTGAGGAAGCGGAGGCAGCTGTCAAAGGTCGCGCCGCCCCAGCACTCAAGGGAGTAATAGCCGATGCTGTCCAGTATCTCGCATGCGGGAAGCATATCCTCCACCCTCATACGGGTGGCGGCCTGAGACTGGTGAGCGTCGCGCAGTATGGTATCGGTTATCATCAATTTCTTAGCCATAGATCACCTCATATTAGTTGAACAGGGCAAGGAACACGCCCGCGGCTATAGCGGAGCCGATAACGCCCGCCACATTGGGGCCCATAGCGTGCATGAGCAGGAAGTTCTTGGGGTTTTCTTTCTGGCCCACAACCTGGGATACACGTGCCGCCATGGGAACGGCGGATACACCTGCGGAACCGATGAGGGGGTTGATCTTGCCGCCGGAGAGCACATTCATCAGCTTGCCCAGCAGCACGCCGCCGACAGTGCTGAAGCCGAATGCACATACGCCCATGATGAAGATGCCGATGGTCTTCCACTCGAGGAAGGCATCAGCTGTAGCGGTGGCGCCAACGGATACGCCGAGGAATATGGTAACGATATTCATCAGCTCGTTCTGAGCGGTTTTGCAGAGGCGTTCAGTAACGCCGCATTCCTTAAACAGATTGCCCAGCATAAGCAGACCGACAAGGGGCGCAGCGGAAGGCAGCAGCAGGGATACGAAAATGGTGCACATGATGGGGAAGATTATCTTCTCCTTCTGGGATACAGGCCTCAGCTGCTCCATAACTATCATGCGCTCCTTCTTGGTAGTAAGCAGCTTCATGATTGGGGGCTGAATTACGGGCACAAGCGCCATGTAAGAATATGCAGCAACAGCTATAGGACCAAGCAAATCACCCGCAAGCTGCGATGTAACGTATATTGCAGTAGGTCCGTCTGCGCCTCCAATAATACCTATGGAAGCAGCCTCATTATAATTGAAGCCCAACAGCAGTGCGCCAAAGAAGGCAATGAATATGCCCAGCTGAGCGGCAGCGCCCAGCAGCAGGCTCTTGGGGTTGGCGATCAGAGGACCAAAGTCCGTCATGGCGCCCACGCCCATAAATATCAGCGAGGGATAAATACCCAGCTTTACGCCAAGATACAGATAGTCTATAAGGCCTGCGCTTTCGCTGAAAGCCGCCCAGTTTACATGGCCTCCATCATACAGCTCGGTATGAAAAAGGTTTGCGCCGGGAAGGTTGGTAAGCAGCATACCGAATGCTATGGGCACCAACAGCAGGGGCTCATATTTTTTTACGATAGCCAAGTACAGCAGCAGACAAGCCACAGCTATCATAATGAGGTTCAGGGGGTTTTCTGCAAGCTGCGCAAAGCCGGTGCTAGCCAAGAAATTTTTTATAGGTTCGATATAGCTCATCGACTGTCTCCTTTCTATATTTATTGGTAAAGCTCAGGAGATTAGCCGATAACAACCAGAACGTCGCCGGAGTTTACGGTGGCGCCCTTGGCTACGTTCACAGCGGTTACCTTGCCGCTTACGCCGGCAAAGATCTCGTTTTCCATCTTCATGGCCTCGAGGAGCACAACTATGGTGTTCTCGTTTACAACGTCGCCAACCTTAACCTTAACATCCAGGATATTGCCGGGCATGGGAGCGGTAACGCTTGCGGCGCCGGCTGCGGGGGCGGCTACTGGCGCGGGAGCAGCAACAGGAGCCGCTGCGGGGGCGGGAGCGGCTGCGGGAGCAGCGCCTGCGGCTATTTCTTCTACTTCAACTTCGTAAGAAGTTCCGTTAACGTTAACCAAAAACTTACGCATTATTATTTTCCTCCATCAAATATTCGATAATGTGTTATTAGACCTTTTTGATGCTGCGGATCCTGAGACCCTGGGGTTCGCCGCCCATGTAGGTGGCGATGGCCGCCGCGATTGCCGCGTCAAATGCCTTGCGATCAGGTATATCGGCGGCCTTAGCCTTCACAGGCTCCGCCGCTGCAGATGCAGCCTGCGCAGGCACGGTCTTCGCGCTGCCCATAACTTTGCTCATCAGCTTGATAAGCACTATAAGGCAAAACAAGCCAAAAAACACCGTTCCCATACCAAGCAGCAATACGAATACGGGGCTAATGTTCGTCAATTTGAGTAATCCTCCCTTCATGAATTATCTGAAATAAGATGTGTGTTTTTTAAATCGGGATATAAAACATTCTTATGCGGTAAAAAGCCAATGCATCAAGCATCAACTCTCCCCCATTTTTGTATAATTGTACAATAATCTTTCAAACTTGGCAATACAAAAGGCTTACTGATAACCATTGCCGTTAATTTGCCGATTGTATATTATTTTTGCTTATAACAAAAGCCCCGGCCGGTCATGCTTCCGTGTCCAGGGCTTTGATTTCAGTCTCCGTAAGATACCGCCATTGGCCCGACTTAAGGTCGCCAAGCTCCAGCGGTCCTTCTTTTATTCTTCTCAGCAGCAGCGTATCCTTTCCCACAGCCGCAAGCATACGCCGCACCTGCCTGTTGCGGCCTTCGTGTATGGTGATATCCAGCGCAGTCTTGCCGCCGGGGCGCTGCCGCACGTTTGTTACCTCCGCAGGCGAAGTCACCCCATCATCCAGCGTTACGCCGCTTCTGAGCCTCGCTATGTCCCGCTCGGATATCACTCCGCCGCATACCACATGGTATGTTTTATCCATCTCAAACTTTGGATGTGTCATGCGATAGGCCAAATCTCCGTCATTGGTAAGCAGAATAAGTCCCTCTGAGTCATAATCCAGCCTGCCCACATTGTAAAGCCTGTATGGCAGATCCTTTACATAATCCACGACCGTCTTGCGCCCTTGCGGATCGCTGCAGGTGCATACAACTCCCTGAGGCTTGTTCAGCATTATTACAACCATCTCGCTTGCCGCCTCAAGCAGCTCGCCGTCCAACTCCACCCGGTCTCCGGCCTCAACAGAGCATCCCAGTTCTGCCACCTCTCCGTTTACCTTTACCCGGCCCGCAATGATGTATTCCTCGCATTTTCTGCGGGAGGCCACCCCGGCGTCCGCCATAAATTTCTGCAAGCGCATATTTTATACCCCCCAATTTGCCGCCCATCATGCGGCAAAGCGTTTGATTATCCTGCGGAAATAGTAATCTATTCCTGCATCGGGTATGTCCTCCCCGGCGATAAGATCCCTCCGCAGCAGCAGCGCATCTCCATCCAGCACTTCAATATATCCAAGCACATCGCCCGCATATACGGGTGCGGATATCGTCTCATCCGTAACCACCCGCGTGCGGTAGCTGGCGGAGCCGCCCTTTTCCACTGGTACTATTATATCCCGCGCCGGAGTAAGTTCCAATAGGCTTTTTTCGCCGCCGTTCACGGACACCGTGGCCGCTGTGACCCCCGCCTTCACCATGATAACAGTTTCATAATTTTCAAAGCCGTAATCCAATATTTTTTCCGCATCCTCAAACATATCCGGGCAGTTCAGCACGACGCCTATAAGCCCCATTCCCTCCTGCTCTGCGGAGAAAACAAGACAGCGTCCCGCCGCTTTTGTATACCCGGTCTTCACTCCCGTGCCGCCGGGATATTCCCATAGGATGCGGTTTTTGTTTTTGAATGTGCGAGCCCTCTCCCCTGTCTCCGCTCTGTAATACTCTGTGGAAACTATCTCCCGAAAGCTTGGGTTTTTCATGGCCGCCGCGGCTATGCGGGCAAGGTCGTAAGCCGTGGTATAGTGTTGGTCGTCATGAAGACCGTTCGGCGTTACGAAGTTGGTATTATATGCGCCTAATTCCAGGGCCTTTTTGTTCATCATATCCGCAAAGGCCCCAATTCCCCCGCCTATATGCACCGCTATGGCCACCGCGGCATCGTTTCCGGAGGACAACATAAGGCCGTACAGCAGGTCATTAAGGCTTATCTCTTCCTCAAGGTCAAGATATATGCTGGAGCCCTCCATGCCATATGCGCTGGCGTCTACGGTGACCATATCCGATATGTCTCCGTTTTCCAGCGCAACAAGGGCGGTCATTATCTTGGTTGTGCTGGCCATTGGCAGCTGTTCATGAGCATTTTGTGCATATAGCACCTTTCCCGTATCAGCCTCTATCAGTATGGCGCTTCTGGCGGACACATCCAATGCCATTGCTTTGGCTGCGCCCATTGCACCAAATACCGCCGCAAAGCACAGCAAACCTTTGATAAGCCGCATCATTGTGCATTACCGCTTTGATCGCCGCTGTTTTCTCCGCATTTGCAGCTCTTTATGCTGTTCTTTACCGCCTGCTCAACCGTGCCGATAAGCTCCGGCAGTATCTCCACCGCCCTGTCAAAAGTGGTATCGTAATCCGCGGGCATCACCTTCACACAGCCGTTGTTTACGGACAAAAAGGCAAGGGGAGTAATAGTCATACCCGCCACTGCTGCCCCGGCAAAGGGATAGCATCCGCATTCGTCCATTTCTTCTGCGCTTTTCTGTATTGGAGTGCGCCGTTTTTCCGGCCCGTATTCTCCGCCGCCGGATATAAAGCCCATGGACAGCTTTGATACGGGCAGTATCATGGTTTCCCCCGCTGTCAGTATGGGATTGCCAACTATCGTGTTCACATCTGCCATGGCCTTGAGCTGTTCCATGGTGGTCTTCATTATGTTTTCAACAGGATGCGTCATACTCTTTTCCTTTCCGCATTTTGGATATTTTCCGCCTTATGGCGGCACAAATAATCTGCACAGGGCGCAGCCTTGCTATGCCTTCCAATTCCATCCAGAAATCATCCCTGCCAAACACCGGCCTGGCTTCAATGCTGGAATTCTCCGGCTCAAGCAGAAAAGCACCGCCCCGTATTGCCTCCCTGAGTATACCCGCAAGTATAACGCTTGCCGCTCCGTCGTCCTTTATGCCCAGAGCAAGTGTTATATTAAGCTCCTTCAATTGCGTTCCGTTCCATATGTATTGGGGCAGCGATGTCTTTTGCTTCTGCTTTGTAATGGAATGAGGCTTGCCGTTTACATACAGCGTAAAAGGAAACCAGCAGGCCACCGCTTCTCCACGCACCTTTACGGCGCCGAAAAGCAGCCCCGCTTCAATATAAAGCCGGGCGCGGCTCAGCTCAAGGCAAATGCGAAATCTTATCTTTGCCCCCGTCATCAGCAGCAGGGCCGACGCGGATATAATATAAAGGGTCATGGTAATCATGACCCTTAGTATTTGGCAGATATGGTATTTTTATGATTCGGTCTGCTCCTCCGGTTCATCCGCCGCAAATGAACCATACTCCGGCAGTTCTTCTATGGAATGTATGCCAAACTGGCGAAGAAAGGCATCGGTAGTGCCGAAAGTCATTGGCCTGCCCACAGAATCCCTGCGGCCCATCTCCTGAATGAGCCCCAGCTTCAGCAGCTGGCTCACGGAATAATCGCAGCGCACGCCCCGCACCGCCTCAATATCCGAACGGGTGACCGGCTGGCGATAAGCAACTATTGACAGCGTCTCCAGCATGGCCTGAGAAAAGCTCTTGGTCTGGGCGGGCTGCAGCAGTTCTTCAACGTAGCCTGCGTATTTTCGGTTTGATACAAGCTGCACCGTGTCATCGGTGATATAAAGCTGTACTCCTCTTTCTTCCTGACGATACAGCTCTTCCATCTGATGGATAACTGCGTTCATTTCTATGCCAGTCATATCCAGCGCCCGCTGAAGCTGCACCAGGGAAACCGGCTCACCGGATACGAACAATATGCACTCTATTGCGGAAAAACGTTGATCCTGCATCTGTTTTCTTCCTTACTGCTCGTCCATATATTCGGCGTCTTCATCGTCTTCCCGAATATTCAGAGCGGTTATGGTGATGGGCTCGTATGGCCCGGGCTGCTTAATGGTTATTTCGCCCCGCATGAGCATATCCAACAGAGACATAAATGTAACTATCATCTCTATCTTGGAAGCATCCTCATCGAACAGGGCTTCAAACTTCAGCTGTTTTTTCTCCCTCAGCCTGTCCCTTATCTTTACAAGCTGGCGGCGAATGGTGAATTCGTCATTTACTACCTCCTGCTTGTCTATGGCGGCGGCCCGTTCCATGCGGCGTCTGTCCATAAGCTCCGCAAAGGCGCGAAGCAGGCTTTTTGTGGAGGATTCCTCCCAGTTTATCTCCTGGGGCGGCAAGGCGAATTCTTCCGGCAGCTTGGTGTATACGCCGCTTGCCTCATGCAACAGCTCAGCAAGCTTTTCACCCGCCTCCTTTGCGGCCCGGTATTCCCGCAGCTGACGGATAAGGGCCTCGGCAGGGTCTTCCTCTTCCTCGGTGTTTTCCTTTGGCGGCCGGGGCAGCAGAGAGCGGGATTTAATGTATACCAATGTTGCCGCCATGGTTAAAAACTCGCTGGCAGTGTCCATATCCAGTTCCTCTATCTGGTTCATATACTCCAGATATTGAGAGGTTATCTCGGATATAAATATGTCCTTTATGTCCACCTCCGCCTGCTCGATAAGGTGGAGCAGCAAATCCAACGGCCCCTGGAATCGGGACAGCTTTACTTCGTAACTCATCAGATAAGACCGATCAGGCCAAACAGGCCGTCGTATATAGCTATCATTCCGCCCATGAGCCAGTTTACCACCACCGACATAACGCTGCTGAGAACGCCGGTAAAGAGCAGGATTATCAGTATCATATATCCGTATCTCTCAAAGAACATGAAGGGTTTAAGGCCTATCTTGCGGGCAAACAGGCAGGAGAATACATGATATCCGTCAAGGGGCGGTATGGGCAGCAAATTGAACACGCAGAGGCTCAGGTTGATAAAGTAAAAATAGTATATCACGGTATTCAGCGCCGCATTTCTGAGCCCAACGGTAGCCGCTATCACATAAAATATTCCCATAGCCACAAAGGCCAGCAGCAGATTTGTAACCACGCCGGCAAGGCTGACGATAAGCTCATCCTTGCGGGGGTTTTTAAAGTTTCGGGTATTGATGGGCACGGGCTTTGCCCAGCCGAAGCGAAACAGCGCCAGCATCACAAAACCCCATGGGTCTATATGAGCCAGCGGGTTCAGCGTCATGCGGCCTAAATTAAACGCCGTGGGATCTCCCCTCCGATACGCAGCATACGCATGGGCCCATTCGTGGAATGCCAGCGCAATCAGTATGGCGGGCATCCTGTACAGCAGTTCCATTATAAAAGAACCGGCAGATCCGGAAAAAATACCTCTCAGCAATTGCATCTCTCCTGATGATAATAGTTAGCATTATTATACGTCATCCGGAAAAACTATGCAACCGGCTTCCATTTCTCAGCAGTGCAGCCACTCCATAAGGGTTCGCTTCACAAAATCCCCCGTGCCGGCCCTCTGTATATCCTCTGCAGGAACAAGCTCCACAACGCCTACCGTTTCCCCGTTGAGCGAATAGGTGATTTTTCCCACTGCATTGTTTTTGCTAAGGGGAGCTTCCAGCATCTCAGGTATTTCTCGCCGCTCCTCTATCTCGCTGTTTTTTGGCATTAAGGCAACCGCATCCTCTTTTGCAACAAGTGCGATACTTGACTTTGTCCCCCGTCGCACGGGTATACACTCCTCCATTATCTCCCCGGCTGACGCAAGGGACTTTGCATCATATGCCGCGAATGCGTATTCTATCATGCTGCCTGCCTTTTCCGCCCGCTCAGATGAATTTCTCGCGCCAAGCAGGGCGCAGATATAGCAGGTATTCCCCCGCTTCACCGAGAAAACGCCGCAATATCCCGCCTCAGCCGATGAGCCTGTGCCCACTCCGTTTGTGCCGACGCAGCTTTTGAGCAGCTTATTTGAGCTTGCAAGCTCTGTCAGCCGCCCGTCGGCGTGCTGTATGGTATCGTAAAACAGTCCGCTGTACAGCCTGAATGCATTGCTCCGCGTAAGGGCTGCGCCTATCTTCGCCATTTCTCCCGCAGTAAAGCGTATTCCGCTGCCGGTTATGTCCGTATAGTTCCCATCTATGCCCATGTCCGCCATAAGGTCGTTAACAGCCATGGCGCAGGCTTCGGCTGAGCCGTATGCTCCCTCCGCAAGGGCATATATTGCATCCCCGGCGCATATCATCACCGCCGCTTTAAGCAGCATGGATACCTCTGCCTGCTCGCTTGCCTCCAGAAAAGCCGTGGGCCCGCTCACCCGTGACGCCGCCGCGCTTATGGTTACGGTATCCGTAAGCTCCAAACTGCCGCTGTCTATCTTATTGCATACCGCCAGCAACACAGGCAGCCGGGAAAGTCCCCCGGTGTCCAGCTCCTCATCTGCGTTGTAATTAAGCACGGTTTTGCCGCAGCTCTGCTCTATGACCACCGCCGCTTTTATCCCGCTTACATCAACGGGATATTCCTCGGCATATGCCGCCCCAAAGCTCAGCAAAATTGCCGTGAAGGTAAATAATGCACCCAGTTTTTTCAACATAAAAAGACCTCCTTTGCCGTCTATATAAGTCTATTAGGCAAGGAGGTCCGTTATTGCGGTATTTATTAAATTATTTCCTTCAGGAAGGACTTTCCTGTGCGCCAGGGCTCTCCGGTGATGTATTCGAATACGGTGCTGCCTATATCGGCGAAAGTTTCCCTTGTGCCGAGGTCAACGCCCGCTTTTACTCCCTTACCCCAAACCAGTATGGGGATATATTCCCGGGTATGGTCCGTGCCGGGATATACGGGATCGCAGCCGTGGTCCGCCGTGATGATGAGAATATCCCCGTCCTTCATTGCGTCGGTTATCTCGGGCAGTTTGGCGTCAAACGCTTCCAGTGCCCGAGCATAGCCCTCCACATCATTGCGGTGACCATAAAGCATATCGGTATCCACAAGGTTGGTGAAGATAAAGTCGCCCGTGCCGGCCTTAAGGTATTCTATGGTGGCCTCTATGCCATCGGGATTGTTCTTTGTGTGGTTTGCGGTGGTTATGCCCCGCTTAAAGAATATGTCCTCTATTTTGCCCACGGCTACCGTTTCAAAGCCCTTCGCCACAAGACCGTCCAGTATTGTGTCCTCAACGGGGGGTATGGCGTAGTCCCGGCGGTTTTCGGTGCGAACATACCCGTTCTTACCCGTTATAAACGGGCGGGCGATAACACGTCCCACGAGGTCCTTGCCCATAAGAAGCTTACGGGCCTTTTCGCACATGGAATACAGCTCTTCAAGAGGTATTACCCCTTCATGGGCGGCTATCTGGAAAACGCTGTCCGCAGAGGTATACACTATAGGCTTGCCTGTAGCCATATGCTCGTCTCCAAGCTCCTGAATTATGGCGGTGCCGGAGGCTACCTTATTGCCCAGAGTGCCCCGGCCCACAGCCGCCTCAAAGGCATCCATTATGCGGGGCGGAAAACCGTTCGGGTATGTTTTGAAGGGCTCTTTCATTATTATGCCGGTCATTTCCCAATGGCCGCAGGTCGTATCCTTGGCCTTGGTAATTTCTGCGGCGCGGCCATAGCAGCCCTGTATATCCCCATCAAACGGTTCCAGGCGCGCGTCCTCTATTGCCGCTATCCCCATAGCGCGCATATTGGGTATTTCCAGCTTTCCACGTTCTTTGTATATATTGCCAAAGGTATGGGCGCCAGCATCGCCAAATTCGGCGGCGTCAGGCAGCGCGCCTATTCCTGCGCTGTCCAGTACTATAACTATTGCTCTTTTGTCTGCCATTATACTATAAAACACCTTTCGTGGAATTTAGCGATTTAACACTATGTATTGATTTTACCACTCACTCTCGGATGTAGTCAATTCAGTTGAACAGCAGGGCCCATGTTCTCACAATTGATGGTATTATTATCCCCTCCGTCGCCACGCCGGAAAGCCAAACCGCAAGCCTTCTTCCTTTTGCCTGCCTATCTTCCCCCGCCATTATCATTGACGCGCAAACGCACCCGCCGCCAAAAGCCGTAAGTACTATCATAAGCGCCTTAATGCCGCTCAGTCCCGTTGTGATAAGCTCTCTGCCGAACAGGCCCATCAGCATGGATTTGCACAGCAGCGCCATAACGGCCATCACCTGACCTACCCTGCCTGATAATATGCGGCACCAGCAGAACAGCGCCCCGTTAAGCAAAATATCAATAAGGGAAAGCGTAAGTATCCTTATACCTTCCGCTTGTCCCATAGCCGTTATGGCGGCGTCAATATATCCTCCCTGAAGCTCGGTAGCACTCCCTGCCGCAATGCCCATTACCCCGGCAAACAGCGCCACATACCACTTTATGCTAATGCTTTTCATAAACAAAACCCCTCATTTCTCTTTTCTAATAAACTATGAGAATTGCGGGGAACAAATTACAATATACGGTTTATCCCTGACGCATTCGCATTATGGCCCGCTCAGTCATAAGGGCGATGAACTCCTTGTTTGTAGGCCGGCCCTTGTGTTGGCTTACGGTATAACCGAAGAGCTTGTTCAGCTTTTCAATATCGCCCCTCTCCCAGGCTGCCTCTATAAATGTGCGTATGTTCCGCTCTACCCTTTTTGCAGTGGAATCATAAAGCTCTGCAACATATGGATAAACATCCTTGGTAACATAGGACTGACGATCGTAATTATCCACGCAGTAAGCCACAGCCGCCTTTGCCTGCTGGTATCCCGCAAGATTCACAGGTGCGCTCATCGAGTAAAAGTAGTTGGCAATCACCTTGTCCCGCAGATTCTTCATTTCCTCTCTGCGGTTGTCTCGACTTATGCGCTTCGCTCCGTCGTCATCCTGAATGGCAAAATCGACTATTCGGCTGAATACCTGCTGCGGTACCGCCGGAAGGTATATCACATAAAGGGCGCCCAGCTCTTCAAGCTGTTTCACCAGATCGTCATCGGCAAAGGGAGACAGGGCGATTATACGCATACCCTTGGAAAGGCCCATTGCGTTAAGCTTTTTCAACACACCCACTCCGTCAAGCTTAGGAAGCACAGCGTCTATTAAAAGCAGGTCCGGCTTATTTATTGCTATCCGCTCGATCGTCTCGTATCCGTCATACGCAAAAGGCATAACATCAAATACGGCCATTTTACCCAGATAGCTACCCAGTTCCTGACAGTATCCCTGGTTGTCCTTTGCTATCAAGACCTTGTGCTTCTTCATTGTGATTGTGCGGCCCTTTCCTTATGAAATGAATATGATTGGGTATATTCTGAATTTATTTTACCACTTTTATCTCGCTTTTCCAATATCGCCCTTATGCTGCGCCGCGGCATGAAAAACCCCTCAGCCCCGTTCCATCTTTAAACTCAATCAGCCTTTCGAACGCCTTTGAACATATTCCTATAAGCCATCCGTTTATCAGCGCGCATACAGCTGTGCCAGGCTTCATTCCCTCAATTCTGCCGAACCCGAAAAATACAAGCGACATGACCACAGTCAGCGCACAGCTTGCGCAGTCATATACCGTCTTGAATTTATTGATATCCATACCGAGCTTTGCGAGCATTTCCTTAACGAACATCTCATATGCTTCCAACAGGATATATGTATGAAACAGCAGGGAAACTCCCGCTGCGCAAGCCACCATGCCAAGGAGATAAAATACGGCTCTTGCGGCAATACCCTCACCATTGATCAGCTCAACCGGCGTCAGCATTGTATCCAGCGCAAACCCGCAAGAAAGCGCCGTTGCAAATGAAAGCAAATTATGCCGCCACATAGGTAATTTCCGAATAAAACGTTTTCTTCATGGCTTTTCTCCAATCCTGACCTTTGATACAGAAACGACAAAAAATTTATTTTTTACTATAGTATCATATTTAATGCGCATATGATATTGTCACGCTACAAAACAAATGTATTTTTTGATATAATATTAAAAAAATGCAAGGATGATCATTATGCGAAGAAAAGACAGACAGGTAACGGATTTTCATGCAATAAAGCGGATTATCGATGAATGCGAAATAATAAGGATAGGCCTTGTGGATGATGACATGTATCCATATATCGTGCCGCTGAATTTTGCATACGAAACAAAAGGTGAGCAGATATATCTGTATCTGCATGGCGCCATGGCCGGCAGGAAATACGAACTGATGAAGAAAAACGGCGTATGCTCCTTTGAGATGGACTGCGCCCATAAGATGGTAACCATGCCCGAAAGCAAAAACGTAACCATGCACTATAAGTCCCTTATGGGCAAGGCTAACATAGAGTTTCTTGAAGGCGATGATAAAGCCGCCGGGCTGGATATAATAATGGCCCGAAACGAAATGACCCGGGATTTTGAATACAACAAAGCACTGGTACCCCACACCGCAGTCATAAAGCTTACCGTCACCGAATGCAGCGGAAAGGCTAACCCCGCTTGATGGGGCGCAGACTGAGCCGCACAATACAGTTCGTGCGCATATATATGCGGCTTTCCTACTTAGATTATTCTTCTAACATATAATATTAAAGGGCAGAACATCCATGATAAAGCTATTTAAAAAAGATAAGCTATGGTTTGCGTTACTTTGTATCGTTATATATGTGGTTGGCTTCAGTCTGGCAGACGGTCTTTCCGAAAGTATAGAAATACCAAAGTTAGTTACTGTGCTGTTTGGATTGGTACTGTCTCTTCTGGCACTGGGGTTTATGCGTAAAAACGAGCTTTATGATTATATAGGGCTTAAAGCTTTTAACGGCAGCAAAAAGGATTTTCTTTGGTTTATTCCGCTTATAATCATATCCTCCGTAAACCTGTGGAACGGATTGACGCTGAACGAGACCACTTTGGTATCCGTTCTTAGCGTTGTCAGCATGTGCTTCGTAGGGTTTCTTGAAGAAGTGATATTCCGTGGATTCCTCTTCAGAGGAATGTGTGAATCCAGCATAAAAAAGGCTATAATCGTCTCTTCACTTACTTTCGGCATGGGGCATATAGTAAACCTTTTGCTTGGTGCGCCGGTTTTTGATACTCTGCTGCAGCTGATATACGCCTCCGCCATAGGCTTCTGCTATACCGCAATAGCCTATAGGTGCGGAAGCATAATCCCCTGCATACTTTCCCATATTGCCGTCAATTCCCTCAGCATATTCGCCACCGAACCCACAATGCAAATGAGCATCATTATTGCCCTGCTGCAAACCGTAATAAGCATATCTTACGGGTTATGGATACTTAGGGGCAAATGCGCAGATGAAAATTAAATCTAAACGGGTCTGCACACAGATTTCATCCTGTATTATGGGACTGTCGCTTACGGGCGATTGTCATTGTGGACAACATTTATATCGTCAGGTGTACTACGATATGCTATACTTCATTAGGAAACAAAAGAGTAAAATGGTATTCATTCGATCATGTGGTATTTAAGGAGGAAATTATGCATAATACAATCCTTCGAAATATTGGTATCATTATCGGTGCCATTATCGGTTTGATCTCTATTTTAGCAATTGGGTCACTTGTCTATTTCAGATATTTTGCATTCGTTCCTGACAAAGGCGGTATGGAAGCAAACTACTTCCTACTGAAGGTCACCCCGTACAATAGCGGGACGAATGAATTCGGTGAGTCTGTCGGCTATGGAAAAGGGGAATCCAAAGATTATGAAATATCAAACGGTGATATTTTTTATGAGGATTTTTATGGTACGTTAGTTCAGAATCCCAAGGAATCTGAAATCCCCAATATGATCGGTTTGTTGTTCAAGGTAATATCTTTGGATGAGGACAAGGTGACACTTCTTATAAATCAGGAAGAATGTACGATAATGTACGGGGAAGAATTTGTTGTCTGTTCCTTGCTTGAAGTTCAGGATGGTGCCTCAACCAGTTATCGAATGCAAATAACGCCATGATCTGACACTGTTTTTCCTCTAACCACCGTTTTAGACGAAAAACCTTTTCTTTTGAATATAAAAAGCAGGTATTACAATGAAATACTCATTGCATTACCTGCTAAGGATCATTCCGCTACCTCTAACATATTCTCAACATAAATCCCATACCCCTTTGTTGGGTCGTTTACCAGCACATGGGTGATGGCTCCCACCATCTTCCCATCCTGTATTATCGGGCTGCCGCTCATTCCCTGCACTATGCCGCCGGTTATGGTGATAAGCTCGGGAGAAGTAACCTTTATCACTATGCCCTTGCTGCCGGATTCTTCCGCAGAAAACAGTTTTATTATCTCGCAGTCATAAGCTGCGATTCCTTCATCTGTTACTGTACAGAGTATTTCCGCTTCGCCGATATACACTTCGTTCGCCCAGCCCACCGGCACGCCTTCCGGGTATAAGGGATTCACCGGCATATTCACGGACTCCCCGTATACGCCGTATTGGCAATTGGTATCTATCATCCCCCACTTATCCGCATACAGCGAAAATGAACCAATCACCTCGCCGGGAGAACCGTTGGCTCCTGCCGATACGCCTATTATTTGGGATTCGGTTATGCTGCCGTTTTTAACATCTATTACGGAGCCTGTGTCTATATCAGTTATTGGATGGCCCAGCGCTCCAAACCGCCCGCTTTCCATATCATAGAAAGACAATGTGCCTATGCCTGACGTGCTGTCCCGCACCCACATTCCGGCAAGATATGTTTCCATATCCATGTCATAAACCGGCACTATTGTATATTCGGCAACCGTGCCGCCCCGCCGCACCGTCATACATAAACTGCCGCCCTCGCCGCAGAGCCGGCTCAGATGCAGGGAATCCGTTACCTTCTCGCCGTTTACGGCGGTTATAACATCCCCTGCCTTTATGCCGCCCTCCGCCGCGGGGCATATATTTTTATCATCATACACGCTGCCAAGACCAACCACGAGGACCCCATCGGTATATATTGATACCCCTATGGGCATACCGCCGGGCATAAGGCGTATATCTTCCCGTTCCACACACGACACCCGCTTTATTGGCAGGCCAATTATGGTAACTGTGGCATTGTTTTCATTCAATGACTGCGACATATTTCCCGCTACCTGTCGGCTTTCTTCCTCTTTAAGGCGCAGTATGCCGCCCATATGTTCTTTCAGGGCAGTCAGTTCTTCTGTTGTTATGCTGCCGGAAAGATCGCGAATATAGCTCATCTGCTCCCCCGAATTAAAGCACAGTAAGGCAATGCACAGAATTACTCCTGCGCACTTTGTGCAGCCGCCCTTTTGCCTTCCTTTCATATATCTACCCACCTTAATACAAAATAAAAAAACACCGCAGGCATCGCCCGCAGTGTTTATCATTTGTAATAAAGGCATATTTAATTCTAAGGCTTTTGTTTCCTTCGCAGAGCCTTGCTGTTTTCGGATGCGGAAATAAGTTCCTTCGCATGGTCATAGGCGATTGCTGAATTTTCCGCGCCGTCCATCATGCGGGCAATGTATCCATACCTTTCCTCAAGGGACAGCCTTCGCATATCAGTTCTGGTATGTTCTCCGTCGTCGCTTTTTTCCACCATGAAGTGGGCGTCCGCAAGAGCGGCAATCTGGGGCAGATGGGTAACGCACAGCACCTGATGGGAATCCGAAATTTTTACCATTTTCCCGCCTACTACGGAAGCTATTCGGCCGCTTATACCGGTATCAATCTCATCGAATATAAGTGTGGGTATTGAATCCGCACGGGCGGCTATAGCCTTGAATGCCAGCATTATGCGAGACATTTCGCCTCCGGATGCCACCTTTTCAAGGGGCTTCAGTGCCTCTCCGGGGTTTGCGGACATGGTAAACTCCACCCTGTCCATGCCGCCCGGCCCAAAGGCCGCAAGCTGCTCAAAGCCCACTCCGAAGCGGGCCTTTTCCATGCCAAGATCCTTCAGCTGGGAAAGCAGCTCGCTCTCAAGCTCTGCTGCGGCGGCTTTACGGGCATCTGTAAGAGCAGACGCTGCCTTTATGTATTTACCGCTTACATCATCCAGTTGGCTCTGCAGCTTTTCACGTTTTTCCGCAGCACCTTCAAGCTCCTCAAGGCGCAGTTTTGACCTGCTCAAAAACTCATCCACATCCGCTATAGCGGGACCGTATTTTTTCTTTATGTTGGAGTATACCTCCAGCCGCTGCTGTATCTCGTCTATCCTTGCGGGGTCAAAGTCGAATGAATTTCGCATATCCCTCAGCGCATAACCAATATCCTGAATGAAATAATATGCCTCTTCAAGTCGCTTTGCCGCATCGCCGTATTCGGCTGAAAGCCCGGATATTCCTTCCATGCCGCCATATGCGGCCTTTACCAGGTCAACAGCGCGGTCTTCGCCCGCAATAGCCTCGCTGCTTACCCGCAGCGCCGCCATTATGCGCTCAGCGTTCATCAGCACGCCCTTTTCCTCATTCAGTGATTGCTCCTCAGCCTCATTAAGGGCGGCCTTTTCTATTTCGTTTATCTGATAGCCAAGTATATCCATCTCCCTGGCCCGCTCATCCTCGGAAGAAAAGCCACCGAGAAGCGCATTCTTTAAAGAACGGTATTCCCCATATAAAGCCTTTACCTGTTCTTTAAGGCCGCCGATAGTATCATGCCCAAATGAATCAAGAAAGGTTATATGCTTATTCTGGCTTAAAAGGGACTGATGCTCATGCTGACCGTGCACATCCACAAGCATATCCGTAATCTGCTTAAGCGCATTAAGGTTGACCAGCGTACCATTTACACGGCATACGTTTTTTCCGGATATCGAAAGTTCACGGGATATAAGCAGCTCGTCATCGGCATCCAGCATATTTTCTTCCAATATATCCTTTACCGCAGGAATGCGGGATATGTCAAATTCCGCTTCCACCGATGCCTTTTCTGCGCCGCTTTTGATGAGCTCCCTGCTGGCCCTTTCGCCCAGTACAAGGTTCACCGCATCAATAATAATGGATTTTCCGGCGCCGGTCTCGCCGGTCAGCACGTTAAATCCATTATCAAACTCAATATTCAGCCGCTCTATGAGGGCGACGTTTTTTATGGATAATCTTTTTAGCATTTACTCTCCTGAGAGTCAGATCTTCAGCATAGCCTGGAATCGCCTGATCAACTCGGCGGTATCAGCGGAATCTCTGACCGCGATAAATATGGAATTGTCCCCCGCTATGGTACCAATTATCTCTTCAATGCGCATGGAGTCGATCGCCTCTGCTGCGGCGCTTGCGGTACCCGTTATGGTTTTTACAACTATCAGGTTTCCCGTTGCGTCCAGCGAAAGGACGGAATGAGCAAAAATATTTATGAATCTATCCTTCAAATCGGCTTCAGCCTTATCAACAGTAGCATACTTATAGGCTCCGTCGTCAGACAGCACCTTTATAAGCCTAAGTTCCTTAATATCCCTGGATACCGTGGCCTGAGTAACTTTCAGGCCACGGGCCTTGAGCATCGAAGCAAGTTCATCCTGTGTATCAATGTCGAACTGGTCGATAAGCTCCAGTATCATCGTTTGCCTTGCTGATTTCATGCCGTGACCCTCCTTGTGGATATTCAGTATGCTATTATATGTAAAATAATTGCATTCACTTGTCCGTGGGTGTCTCGCTTTAAGACAGCTTACTGCGAATGAGATGGAAAAGGTTTCTTTCGCCAAGGCGAATAAAGTTTAATATGCGGCTGCTGCGGGTAATGCTCACCACATCGCCCGGCTGTACGCGCTCTGTGTCTATGCCGTCCATAGCCAGAAAACCTTCCTGCTGCATGGAAAGGCATATAACTGAATCCGGCGGCGTTACTATAGGCCGAAAGCTCAGCGTATGCGGACATATAGGCGTAATTATTTCAGCATCCAAACCGGGCGCAATTATCGGGCCGCCGGCAGAAATTGAATATCCCGTTGCCCCCGTTGGGGTGCTTACGATAAGGCCATCGCAGGATACACTGCCTGCGTCAGCGCCGTTTATGTTTACGTTTATGGATATAACGCCGGAAAAGTTTTTACGGTAAAGTACGGCTTCGTTAAGGCAATAAATGGGTTCGCCGTCATTTATGCGGCAGCTGAGCATCATACTGCTATCCAGAATAAACCTGTCTTCACGAATAGCATCCAGCGCCATAGGGAAACTCTCTACGTTTATTTCGCTAAGAAAACCTATTCTGCCAAAATTGATGCCAAGCACCGGTACCCCTTTGCCGGCAGCGTAATTTGCTGCCCTAAGTATAGTACCGTCTCCGCCCAGCGCCACCATAATATCGGGTGTGTTAGTCTCTGTGGTGTCCAGTCCACGGAATTGCTCCATATCCAAGAAAGACTTGTCAATATAGCAGGATATGCTGCACTCTGCCGCTGCATGACGCACGGCATCAACCGCATCCAGAGCGACTTCATTATTTGGATTTGCAAATATGCCTATACTGTCAACATGCATATTTTTTATGTACCTGAATCATTTTTAGATCCCTTTCGTATATTATATGCTCATTAATCAACATTTTTCAAGATAAAATCTGAAAAAAGTGAAATAATTTGGAATAATAATACATCAATCCAATTCGCAATGAGCTTCCTCAACCACCTGTTTTACCCAATCTTCTATGTTTTTTTCGGTTTTTTCTCCGCCCTTGCTCAGCACTAAAAGAAACTCAATATTTCCCTTTGGCCCGGTAATCGGTGAATAATCCACCTGCTCCACCACAAATCCAAGCTCCTCGGCAAACCTTGCGGTATCCTCCACCACCTGCCGGTGCGTTTCTCTTTCCCTCACAACACCGTTTTTGCCTACTTTGCCCCTGCCCGCCTCAAACTGGGGCTTTACCAGCACCACGGCCTTCGCTCCATCCGAAAGGCTGGCGTACATTCCGGGCAGAATCAATTTTACAGAAATAAACGAAACGTCTATGGAAGCAAATTCCGGCTGCTCCGCAAACCACCCAGGCTCCATATTTCTTGCGTTGGTGCGCTCCATTACAACTACCCGGTGGTCGTTTCTCAGCTTCCAGTCCAGTTGTCCGTATCCAACATCTATGGCGTATACCTTTGCTGCGCCGTTTTGCAGCATACAGTCTGTAAAACCACCCGTTGACGCGCCTATGTCCATTGCCACCTTGCCCTGCAGGGACAGGCAGTATTTTCTTACCGCCTTGTCAAGCTTAAGCCCGCCCCTGCTTACAAACGGTACAGCCTGCTCCTTAACGATAAGCGTACAGTCCTCCGGCACGGATGCGCCCGGTTTATCCACCCGCGCGGCGTCAAGATATACTTCCCCCGCCATTATAAGGGAGCGGGCCTTTTCCCTGCTCCCCGCAAGGCCAAGCTCCACAAGCCTTATGTCCGCCCGTACTCCGCTCATATTATCTCCTCCGCCGCAAGGTTTATTTCTCTTATCAGGGATTCCTCATCCATGCCGCATATCACATCCTGCTCATGGGGGCTGGCTTGCTGCACCGGGGTATCGGGTACGCCAAGGCGGGTAACCTTTATGCTGCCCGAAAATCTTTCCGCTATCCTGCTGCCAAAGCCGCCGCTTGCTATTCCATCTTCAATGGTTATTATCCGCCGGGCTCTGGCACCTATGCGCCTTAGCATTTCTTCATCCATAGGGCGTATTGTACGGGCGTTTACAAGGCCGATATTTCTGCCCTCCGCTGCCCGTTTGCCTATATCTACCATGCGCCCTGTAGCTATTACGGTAATATCTGATACAGGCTTAAGTTCAAGCCACTTTCCGTATTCCACAGGCGGATATTCCGTATCCGGCAGCGCCCCCCTTCCATAGCGAACTACAGCCGGATTGCCCTTCTCTATGGCAATTGCAAGCATCTCACCAAGTTCCCCCTTTGATGCGGGGGAATAGATATCCACATAGGGCATAGTCAGAGTATAGGCTATGTCATATACGCCCTGATGGGTTTCTCCATCGGCGCCAACCAATCCCGCCCTGTCCACGGCAAAAACCACAGGCAGCCTTTGCAGCGCCACATCATGCAGTATCTGATCGTACGCCCGCTGCAGAAAAGATGAATATATGGCGACTACGGGCTTCATGCCGCCCGCCGCAAGGCCCGCCGCCATGGTAACGGCGTGCTGCTCCGCTATGCCGACATCAAAAAATCTGTCCGGAAACCTTTCGCTGAATTCCTCCATACCCGTTCCGCTTCTCATTGCTGCGGTGATCACGGTTATGTCCTTCTCCTTCTCTGCAAGCTCGCATATTGCCCTGCCTGCGGCAACGGAGTTTGACTCTGTGTTCTTTGGTGGCTCTGTTCCGGTAACCGGATCAAATGGGCCTATGCCATGGAATCTTCCGGGTTCCTTCTCCGCCGGGCCGTACCCCCTGCCCTTTTGGGTGATAACGTGCAGCAGTACAGGCTCTTCCATATTTTTAGCCAGGGTTATGGTTTCAGTCAGCTTATGTATATCGTGTCCGTCTATGGGGCCGATGTATGTGAATCCCAGCTCTTCAAACAGCACATTGGGCAGCAGAAAATACTTTATTCTGGATTTCAACCCGGACAACCTTACCCGTATCCGGGAGCCTATTTTGGGTATACGCCCCAAAAAGTCGGACAAGCTTCGCTTAAAGGACAAATACCCATGGCTTGAACGCATATCGTTGAGGTGCCTCGTAAGAGCCCCTACGTTTTTGGATATGGACATCTCATTGTCGTTTAGTATGACTATCAGCGGCAGGCCGCTTTCTCCCGCATCGTTCAGCGCTTCAAAGGCCATGCCGCCGGTAAGCGCGCCATCGCCTATTACAGCAGTCACACGGCCGCCCTGCCCCTTATGACCCATGGCCCGAAGCAGCCCCAGCGCCGCAGATACCGATGTGCTGGAATGGCCCGTATTGAATACGTCAAATGGCCCATCCGCCCTCTTGGGAAATCCGGAAAGGCCGTCCTTTTTGCGAAGGGTGTCAAATTCGCCGCTGCGGCCGGTAATTATCTTATTCACATAGGTTTGATGGCCTACGTCGAATACTATTTTATCCTCAGGGGTATCAAATGCCCTATGCAGGGCGATGGTAAGCTCCACTACGCCCAGATTGGATGCCAGGTGTCCCCCTGTTTGGGATACCTTTTCCACGAGAAAACCCCGTATCTCAGCAGCCAGCTCATTCAGCTGCCCTTCCGGGATACGGCGAAAATCATCTATGCTTTTTATGCTGTTTATAAGCGGCGTGTTCATCCTGTCAGCTGCGGCGGTCAAGGCAGCTTTTCGCAAGCTCCCTTAAAAGCGTCGCTCTTTCTCCGAATATATCAACGGCGGCAATGGCCTCATCCGCCGTTTCCCTCGCAATTTCCTTTGCCTTATCCAATCCGTAAAGGGAAATATAAGTAAGCTTGTTCTCCTGCTGATCCTTGCCGAGAGTTTTGCCCATTCCCTCAAAATCGCCCTCAACATCCAGTATGTCATCCGTCATCTGGAACAATACGCCGTATGCATCCCCATAGCGGCTCAGAGCATCCAACTGCGCTTCATCACCGCCCGCCATATACGCCCCCGCAAGAACCGCTGCCTTTATCATAGCGGCGGTCTTGTTGTCCTGTATGAATCGAAGCTGATCAATGCCGGGATCATCCGCGGTTTCAGACGCCAGATCTATCACCTGACCCGCAACCATGCCCCTTACTCCCGCCCCCCTGGATACGGCTATTGCCGCATTAAGCGCATTCGGAGTAAAGTCCTTCTGCATCACCTTCAGCATTATATCAAATGCATAGGACAACAGCCCGTCCCCTGCCAGGACGGCATTTGCTTCGCCGAATACCTTATGGCTGGAAGGCCTGCCCCGGCGGAAGTCGTCGTCATCCATGCAGGGAAGGTCGTCATGTATAAGGGAATAGGTGTGTATCATCTCCAGCGCGCAGGCAAAGGGCAGCGCCCGCTGTACATCCCCGCCAAGCATATCGCACACATACAGCGTAAGCACGGGACGAAGGCGTTTTCCTCCCGCCTTAAGGCTGTATTCCATAGCATCCTTAAGCTGCTCCGGCGCTCCGCAGCCGGCAATATAACCACTCAGCGCGGATTCTATCATTTCACGGTATGCTTTGGTTTCCTCCCCAAATCCCATGGCTATTCCTCCAAAATATATTTATCCACCTGCTCCAGGCGGGCTTCGTATGCCGAAAGAAGGCCAAGGCAATGCTGAGACAGCTCCGCCCCCTCCTCATACAGCTTTACCATCTGATCTATGGGCAGATTGCCGGAAGAAAGCTTTTCCACTATGCCGTCCAGCTTTTCCTTGGCCTGTTCAAATGTTAATTCCTTCTTTGCCATGCGCTTTATCCTCTAACTATGCTGTCTATGGTAATATTAGCCCTGCCGCCCTTCATTATAAGCAGCGCTTTGTCATTTTCATTAAGCTCATCTATGCCGCCGATAAATTTGCCTTCCTGCTGCACCATGCCGTATCCCCGCTCCAGCACTGCCTCGGGCGAAAGCGCGTTCAGTCTGGACTGCTGCTTTTCAACGGAGTGTACGGCGTTTACTATCTCAGAGCGTATATTGGCGTTCATGCTGTCCCGCTCTGCCATGATGGTGCGTTTCATCAGCTCCACCCTGTGGCGGGTCATGGAAAAGGCCGCAGAATCCTTTATGCCTAACAGCTGCCGCTTTAGGCTGTTAAGTCCGTTATGACAGCACTCGGCTATGTAATTCTGCGCCGCCATTATGTCCCCATAAAGCCTTGCATACTCCGGTACGCACAGCTCCGCCGCCGCAGACGGGGTGGGCGCCCTAAGGTCGGCGGTAAAATCCGCTATGGAAAAATCCGTTTCGTGGCCCACGGCGCTTATTATGGGAATATCGCTTTGGTATATGGCCTTTGCAACTATTTCCTCATTAAATGGCCAAAGATCCTCCATGCTGCCGCCGCCTCTGCCAATGATAAGCACATCCGCTTTGTTTATACGATTCATGGCAGCTATAGCCCCGGCTATCTCCGCCGCCGCCCCTTCTCCCTGCACCCGCACGGGATACAGCAGTATATTCATGGCGGGAAAACGCCTGCGTATTATGTTTATTATATCCTGTATTGCCGCGCCGGTAGGAGATGTTATCACGCCGACGCATTTAGGGAGGGACGGTATCTGCTTTTTGCGCTCCGGCGCAAAGTAGCCCTTTGCCTCAAGGCGTGTCTTCATAAGCATAAAACGGCGATAAAGCTCGCCTTCGCCCTGCCGCTCCATGGCGGTAACATACAGCTGATACTGCCCATCCTTAACGTATATGGACACGCTTCCGTATATCAATACAGACTGCCCGTCCTCCGGAGAAAAGTCCAGAGAAAATGCGTTCTGCCGAAACATCACGCAGCGCACCAATGCGCCTTCGTCCTTTATTGAAAAATACAGGTGGCCGGAAGAATGTCGCTTAAAGCCGCTTATCTCGCCGCACACGCAAACATGGCTCAAAAGGCTGTCACTTTTGAGCAGGCCGTTTACATATTCATTTAGCTGGGATACCGTGAGCCTGCAGCCGTTATCAATCAAGTGTCTTTTCCGCCGCCTCCACTGTGTTTTCCATAAGCATGGCAATGGTCATAGGGCCTACGCCTCCCGGCACCGGAGTTATATGACCCGCAACTTCCAGTGCTCCCTCAAAGTCCACATCGCCCCGCCATGCATCGTTTACCCTGCACTGGGCAACGTCTATTACCACAGCGCCCGGCTTTATCATATCCGCTGTAATCAGGTTTGGCACGCCGACGGCGGAAATAAGTATATCCGCGCCCCTGGTGATATCGCCAAGGTTTTCCGTGCGGGAATGGCACATGGTAACGGTGGCGTTCTTTGCGAGCATCAGTATGGCGGCGGGCTTGCCAACGATATTGCTTCTGCCCAGCACTACGCAGTTTTTGCCGGCAATATCCACGCCCGTGCTTTCAACCAGCTTTACACATCCCTTTGGTGTGCAGGGAACAAAGCCTTTCCGGCCCGTCATCAGCATTCCGGCGTTCACAGGGTGCAGCCCGTCCACGTCCTTGGCGGGGGAAATATTCATCAGCACCCGCTCCTCGGATATATGCTTTGGCAGAGGAAGCTGCACAAGTATGCCGTGAATGGACGCATCCCCGTTCAGCTCTTTCACAAGAGCGATAAGCTCATCTTCGGAGATTTCCGCAGACAGCTTATAACCGGCCGTGGCTATGCCAAGCTCAGCGGCCTTCTTTTCCTTCATGCCAACGTATGCCCTGGAAGCGGGATTATCGCCAACCAGCACCACGGCAAGCTTGGGTGTTACGCCCTTCTCTGCAATGGCCTGTACACGGGCTTTAATGCCAAGACAAGCCTCTGCCGCAACCGCTCTTCCGTCAATTATCTTTCCCATTATCCTCTGCCCTTTGATAATTTATCTCTATTCATCACAAAGCATCGTCCCGCAACACCGAAGACGATGCTTAGCATACCGCAATATTTATGCCCCGCGCAAAAAAGACGGAAACTACTCGGCCGCCTCGCCTTCCAGCCGCTTGGCAAGAGTACCCAGCATGCCGTTAATATATGCGGAGGAACGCTCGCCGCCAAACTGCTTGGCAAGCTCTACGGCCTCGTTTATGGATACCCCGTGGGGAATGTCATCTCTGTATACCATTTCATATATGGCTACACGAAGCACCGAAAGATCCACCTTGGGCATACGCTCTATGCGCCAGCCTATGGCTAGCTCGTCAATAAGGGCGTCTATATCCGCCTCGTGCTCCTCTATTCCCCTGAGAACCTCCTCGGAATAGCAAATATCTTCCTCGGTGGGCGCTTCCTCGATGCCGGACTTGTCCAGCACATCATGATAAGTCTCTTCGCCGTCAAAAAGCTTGGCAAAGGCAAGCTTCATGGCGACCTCGCGCGCGGTCTTTCTGCTCATTTTGTAACCTCTTGGCGTTATTTTTTGCCGAACAATCTGCCGATGGCCTTGTCCAGTTCTTCTTTGCCGCCGTTATCCAGATGGCGGCCGATGATGTAGCACAGCGCAACCAGCGCAACCAGCAGCAGCGTGCGCCAGAACCCTATGGTAAAGAGCAGCAAGGCAAGCACGATGCCCGCCGCCACGCCTATAACGCGCCATTTGTATTGTTTAAACAATGCCTTAAGTTCTTCCATTTTGGTTCGCTCCCAGTAAAAAGCAAAATTACGCCTGCTCCGGCAATGTGGATACCATCATGCTGATATCCCCTACGGTTATGCCGGTAAGGTTTTGAATATACGCGGTAAGACTCTCACGGAGGGCGGCGGTGGTTTCGGGCACATTGGCCTCCTCTGCAAGGTTAAGCTTGAGGTTTATCATCAGCTTGTTGTCCTTAACGGATATCACGCTTTCCTGTTTGCGCACGTTTTCGTTTGATGCACAGTGCCGCTTTACCATCTCATCGATGGCGGCAAGGGTGATGGTTGATGTGCCGAACTCAGTCTTAGCCACCACGGCGGTGGCGGGGCCGGTCTTCCTGGCACGCCTGTTAAAGCCGATTATCATCCTTATGGCCCACAGCACCAGCACGAAGCCTATGCCTGCGGTTATCCAGCCGTTGGCGGAGCTCTGGTAGGGTAAGGAAACTATCTCCGTAACGATATTCATGGGAACAAATCCCAGAGAGATCGCCAGCAGGCCAAGCCCCAGCGCCAGCAGCACAAGCATCAGCAATATGAGAAGCAGCCTGTCTATTATCCTTGGTTTCATGGGTATGACACCTTTCTTGTGTATGTAGTTTTGTGTGGATTATTCTTCTTCGGTCTCAACCTTGGCGGGCTTAACCTCAGTCTTTTCCGCCTTTTCAAAGGCAATGGACTGAACAAATACGTTTACCGCAGCCACCTTAAGGCCGGTCATGTTTTCGATGGTGGTTTTGATATTCTTCTGGAGTGCAGAGGATATCTCATGTATCTTATAGCCATACTTCAGTATAACATTGATATCTATGAGGGCCACGTCTTCGTTTATTTCCACCTTGATGCCCTTGGTGATATTTTTCTTGTTGAGTATACCGGTTATGCCTTCCACCATGGTGCCGCTCATACCCTCTACGCCCTCTACCTCATTGGCAGCAAGGCTGGCGATGGTAGCTATCACGTCGGGAGCAAAGGTGATCTTGCCGCCCTGTATATCCACAGTTTTCATGGAAATGCTCTCTTCAGTTGCCATGACATATGCCTCCTTATACTTTTCTGATGTTATTATACCAGATTTTAGCTTTTATGCATAGCGCATACTGATTTATTTGCATTTTAGTCATTATTATCATTCTCCGGCCATTACTTTGATATTCTTCGCAGGCTCTCCCGTTTCATCCTGCACTATATCCAGTATCTGTGCCACCTGTTCGTCATTCAGTTCACCCTTTACAACCACGTTCACCGTGCCGGAATGAAAGGTTACCGCCGCATCCTCAAACCCCTTTGCTTTTATCATGCTCTCTATGGTAAATTCCTTTTCCATATTCTCAACCAGAACAAGCTTTTGTTCCTGTGCTTCTGCAAGGGTCTCCTGATCCGTAGCAGATGTGGCTATCACCTCGTCAAGATACTGCATTTCTAGTTTGCGTACCTCCTCCCTGTCCTGCCGGAAGGTCTCAAAATAGTCGCCGGATACCGCTTCCTCCACAGGCGTTTCCGCCATTGTCTCCTCGATCCCCATATTGTTTTTTTCGCCGCCGTCACCGTTCGCTATCAGGTTCAATACAAAAGCTCCAACAAACAGCACCGCCACCACCATAAGAACAAGATACTTTTTGATAAACTTCATGTCTTTTTACTCCTCCATTCCTTCTATTCCCATCTCCAGCACCTCCACCTTTTGCGCGTCCACGCCCAATACCGCCTGCACCGCCGCCTGAAGCTTGAGCTTAACGGATATATCCGCCGCACCCTGAGCCACCACTATGACCCCCCTTATTGTGGGCTCCTTTTCCATAAGGACTATGGCCTCGTTTTCGCCGTTTTGATAGGTTGTTACCGGAGAGGAGGATTCCGTGCGGGTCTGGTTTTCCCCGGATACGCTTACGCTGGAAGTAACGTCCATATTCATGGCGGGCACTATCTCGGAGCCGGTGTCGTAGGTTATCATAACCTTAACCTTGCCCGCGCCCCTTACGCAGCTCAGGGTATCCATCAGCCGCTGCTCCAGCCGGTCCACATCGGATACGGCAGAGGTCAACTGCACGGCCGGCTCCTCCCCCTTATCCTCACCGCCCCCAAAGCACAGCAGCAGACACAGCAGCGCCAATCCGCCGTATACCCCCAGCTCCAGCTTTTTGCTGCTCTTCATCTTTACTATGAGGCCTTCTATCAGCTTTTTACCCTTTTCCTCAGCCATTGACCATCGCTCCCGATATTATTCTTATGAGAGAAAGCAGCGTAACTATGTCCACAGCCTTTGCGGCGCCTCGCTTCATGGCGCCCCCCGGCAGCAGCAGCTTTAATATGCAGGATGCAGAAAAAAGCGCCGTTATTTTTATGGATACGCCGTATATCATCTCCATCCCTTACACCCCCGAGGCTATCAGCGATGCTGATATGGTTATAAGATTCATCAGCGCAACAGTAACCATTACCGCAAACATATATGTACAGCTGTCCGCTGCTCCCTCAAGTATCCCGGCTACGCGTCCATCGGCAAGCAATGAGGATAATACAGCCATTATCCTAAGGGCAAATATTGTTGACAGCATGGCCAGAGCCGGCGTCATTATGTTTAATATCAGCAGCAGCACAGCCGCCGTTCCGGCGGCATTTTTCAGCACCACCGCCCCGGCAAGCAGGCTGTCATATGTGCCGGATATCATGCTGCCCACCACCGGAACAGACTTGTCAAACGCGTACTTTATTGCCTTTATACCCGCCCTGTCCAAACCTGAAGCATTCAGGCCCCGTATGCTTACCGAGCCCAGAAAAAACGTAAAGGCCAATCCCATGATCCATTTAAGCAGACTTTTTATCAGCCCTGCAATTGATTTAAGCTGACCCTGCCCCGTAATTCCGGCGGCGGCGGTAAAGCCGCACATTATGGGTATAAGGGGCATAAGCAGCCCCTTAAAGCCGTTTGTTATGGCGTTGCAGAGAAGTATCGTCGCGGGCTGTGATGCGGCTGTACCCGCTGAGCCGCAGGCGGCTACCAGCGTCATCATTACAGGGGATGTTATCTCCGTAACACGGGATATGCCTTCCACCGTTTCTTTCGCCCTGGTGAACTGTTCATATACCGCCGTTGTTACAAAGGACACGCAAAGCCCCATCATGCAGAACGCAAGCATCTCTCCAACGCCTTCCCTGCCGCCTATTATCATATCCGTAAGTCCAATCGCTAACACTATCCCAAGCAGCGCTCCCATTCCCCGAAGCTCATCCAGGATACTGCTTTTAAAGGCGCTTATAAGGGCGTCAAAATCAAACAAGCCTTCTTTTCCCTGCCGATAGTTTTCAATAAGCTTCCCCGGCGAAAGGCCACCGAACAGCCCTTTTATCTCCCCCGGCAGTTCCTGCCACAGCTGCTCCCATTGGCTTATGTCGTATTCCACGGTAGGCACGGTTATCTCATCCGCCGCCATCGCAAGCCCCGGCAGCAGCAATATCATCACCCCTATCAGCAGCGCCCGCTTCATGGTCTCATAAGCCCTCCTATTGCCTCAACTGTGGACACTACCAGCGGTATCGCCGCAGTAATCATCATCAGCCGCCCCGTAAGCTCCACCTTGCCCGCAAGCGAGCTTTCTCCGCAATCCCTGCAGGTATCTGCGGAAAACTGGGCAATGTAAGCTATTCCTATTACCTTGGTCACGGCCTTTATCCCCGCAGGGTCAAGGCCGTATTTATTGAGCATACCGTTCGCCGCATCCACTATGCTTCCGGCCAGTCTCAATCCATATATCAATACCGCTATGCCCGCCGCAACGCTTACCTGCATGGCAAGCTCAGGACGATAGCTTTTCAGTATTAATACGGCGCAGAGGGCAATTATCGCCACCGCCGCCAGCCTGAATCCCTCAGCAGCCATCAGTACAGCCCGAATATCCGCTTGACCTGATCAAGCAGCTCGCCTATTTCCCCAACCACCATGCTTAGGGCCAGCACCAGCGCCGCAAGGGCGGCAAGCATGGCGATATCGTCCCGCCCGGTCTGCTTTAAAAGCTGGCAGATTATGGCTACCAGTATGCCTATTCCGGCTATCCTCAGCACCAGTTCAATATCCATAATCGCCCTCCTATACTATCAGCAGCATTGCGGCAAGGCCGCCCAGCAGTCCCAGCTTCTGGTATACCGCACCCTTGCTCAGGCTTTGTTTGTGCAGTTCCTCCGCCCGCCTTTGGGCTTCTCCGCTCCAATGCTTCAGCGCCTTTACCCCTTCCTCCGCGCTGTACCGCCCGATAGAGCTCCCCGCCTGTAGCAGCGTTTCCATCTCATCACGGCTCAGCACTCCAAAGCCGCCATATTCCACCGCAGTTTGCCGCCATGCCTGTTCCACGCTTTCGGCACATGGTATGGCTTCTCCAAAGCTTTGCCAGAATCTCCCCAGCTTGCCGCCATACAGCCTGCGTATCATGTTTCCTATCTCCCGGGGGCAGTATTCCATCTCGGCGGCCAATGCTTTCATATCCAAAGAAAAGCAGCGCATAGTCTCCTCTCTCAAGCGTATTGCCGCCGCCTTGCTCCAACCAAAAAGCACGCATATTGTCAGCGCCGCTATTCCACCAAATATCCGCATATTACCTCCCCGGTGATATCGGTTATTCTTCTGCTGCTTCCCTGCTTTTTCAGCAGAAGTATCCTGTCAAACGCCCCTTCCTTTACTATCCGGCGTATGCTTTTGCGCCGCAATATGCCGCTTCCGCCCCCATGGGCGCTGGCTATGACCTTTACGCCGCAGCCGGATGCATCAAGTACCGCTTCCGCATCCTCCTCCGTGGCTATCTCATCGGTTATTATGATTTCAGGCGACATTCCCCTCATCAGCAGGGCCATGGCCTTTGCCTTGCGACAGCCCCCCATAACGTCCGCCCGACCCACATCCAGCGCCGGTATTCCATTCACTGCGGCGGCTATCTCTCCCCGCTCATCCGCTATGGCCACCCGATAACCCTTATTTGACAGCTGTCTTGCCCCATCCCTGAGCAAAGTGGTCTTGCCTGCTCCGGGTTCGGACAGCAGCAGCGCACTGCAAAGCTCGTTTCCGCATATATAGTCCATAAAGTCATCTGCCGCCCCCATAATCTGCCGGGCAAGCCTTATATTAAAACTATGGGGCATTGTCATACCCGCATCCGTTATCTTCCCGGCAAGGCCTACCCTGGAACCGTCCTCAAGGGTAACATAACACTCCCTCAGCTCCGACTCATGGGCGAATACCGAATGACCGCATATAAGCTCCATCAGCATTTCGCAGTCCGCCATGGCGGCGATATGCTCCAATACCCGTCGGTTTTTCCCGGTCAGCAGTATCGGCTTTCCCACGGCGATGCGTATTTCTTCCACCGTATCGTCCACAGCTGCCACAACCGGCCCCTTCAGCCTTTCCGGCAAAACATTAAGCCAGCTTCGCTCCATGTCTTGTCCCCTCCGTTACTGTATATAACTATGACGGGATTTATTTTTATAACACAAACCGCCGGGTGCTCCGGCGGTCGAAGGATGTCATATATTGTTCTTACTCCGTGGGTATCCTGTTTCCCGCAAGGTCGCGTATCCAGATTATCCCCACGGATATGCTTAGGGCGATAAGCTGGGCGGCTATGGTATCATGTCCTATCTCAATGGTTGCATATCCTGTAAATATCAGCGAAATGAAGGAATCCGCTACCGCGGCAAGTACGGGGATACCTCCGGCGGCACAGGCGGCGCAGGCAGGCGCATTCCAAAGCAGCATTGCGGACATTCCCGCCATAAGGCCCAGCAGCAATCCGTTATCCGCCCCGTACAGCGCTCCGCTTCGCTTCAGCAGCGCCGCAATGAGGGATATCAGCACCACAGCCCCTGCCCCCGCAGAACTGCTGCCCCCTTTTGCCATGAGCGCAGCCGGCAAAACCATGAGTATTGCGGCGCCAAGATTTATGCTTATCTCGACACCTATATGCAGCTGAAATATTGACAGCGCCGCCGCCGCAAGCAGCGCATAACACCCTTTGAAAAGACTCATCCCCGCCGCTTCGCATGGGCCCTTAAGCATTCCAACAGCGGCAAGTATGTAAAGGCATATTATAATGACGATGTATTCAGGCATAAAAAACTCCCCTTTTCTCGCCTTAGTCTGGCAAAAAAAGAGGAGATCAAAAGCAAGTAATTTATGTTAAACAAGCTTTATAAAGGCTGCCATTGACCCCGTAACGCCCTTATCGCGGCGATGAGAAAAGAACATATCCTTATCCTCATATGTACAGGCGGACATAAGGGTAATATTTTCCGGTCTTATGCCCGCCTCGATGAACTGCACCGCTGCCGCAAGCTCGAGATCCACATATGCCTTGCCGGGTCTGCCGGGCCGGGTAATGCCCTCCTGAGAGAACTCTGCCGCAAATTTCTCCCCAAGATCCCGGTCCACCTCGAAGCAATCCTTACATATGCAGGGTCCCGTTGAGGCGATAATATCGGCGGGATCTGTGCCGTATTCTTCCCGCATCCGCTCCGCCATAACAGCACCTATGCGAAGTAACGTGCCCTTCCAGCCTGCGTGGGCCATGCCTATGGCTCTATGTACCGGATCATAAAAGAAATACGCGCCGCAGTCCGCATGGGAGGTTACAAGGGTAACTGATGGTTCGTTTGTGATTATGCCGTCGCAGAAGGGCAGCGGTTCAAAGGAAAATCCTCTGCCCCGGTGCTCCTTCGCAAGCCTGAGCACCACATTGCCGTGCTCGTGATTCACCACGGCCATGTCGTCGTAATTTACGCCTGCACCCTCGGCGAATATTCGAAAATTGGCTATGACCTCATCTTCCGAGCCGCAGCGGCTCCAGCTTAGGTTCAGCGAAGCGTATGGCGGGTCTGTGGTTATTCCTCCTTCACGGGTGGAAAAGCCATGGGAAACGCCCGTCTGCCCATCCAAGGCGGCGGCGCAGTAAAGCCCTGTTCCGGTGGATGTTTTTTTGTAAATAAAGCCGTGCTTTATCAGCGCGGCCTGTTTATCGGAAATTGCGTTCATTTATTGTTGCTCTCCCAAAAGCAGCTTAAGCTCATTCATGAATGTGTTTATGTCCTTGAACTGGCGATATACAGAGGCAAAGCGCACATACGCCACCTCGTCCAGATCCTTCAGCCGCATCATAACAAGCTCTCCGATCTCGTCGGTATGTATTTCCTGCTCCAAGGAATTGAACACCTCGCGGACTACGCCGTCCACCAGTTCATCCATATCGCCGGCGGAAACGGGGCGCTTTTCGCAGGCCTTGCGAACGCCGGAAAGTATCTTCTCGCTGTTGAAAGCCTCCCTGGTGCCGTCTTTTTTAACCACCATTATGGGGATCTCTTCGATTTTTTCATAGGTGGTAAAGCGCTTTCCGCAGTTCGTGCACTCCCTGCGCCTGCGGATGGAGGTACCGTCATCGGTTGGGCGTGAATCAACTACCTTGCTTTCGGTGCTGAGACAATAGCGGCATTTCATGGGGAATCCTCCCTAAATATAGTATCGCTTATCAGCATAATACCATACATATCGCATTTTTGCCATATGCATTTGAAAATTACTTAAGCACCACGTCCACCAGTATCACGTCATCCCCTATCATGCTGATGCGGCTATATGGTATCACCAGCTCCTCATCGCTGCGCAGCATACCGAAAAACCGCGGCGGACCCGGCACCACAATTGAGCGTATTACGCCGGAACATTGTTCCACCTCAAGATCGCATATGCAGCCCAATCGGGAACCATCCCGCATATTTATTACCTCCTTGCGCCGTATATCTCCAAAATTCAAATATGCCATACTGTTCACCTCATCATCATAATATGCTGAAAAACAGCGCATTAGCTCATATTGAAGGGAAACACGCTTTACACGCAGGCAAACTAAAAGGCCGGATAAATCCGGCCTTTATGTCGCTTGTTATGTTTGATATTCTTTGCCCTCAGCACGATTGCTTATCGGAATGCCGGGAAGGTAAAGCTCCCGAGCAAATGTTTTTTGAAATTAATACTTGCGCTTTCTGGCGGCTTCCGCCTTCTTCTTGCGCTTTACGCTGGGCTTTTCATAGTGTTCACGACGACGTACTTCTGCCAAGATACCGCTGCGGGCAGTCTTGCGCTTAAACCGCTTAAGAGCACTTTCCAGGGACTCGTTTTCACCTACGCGAATTTCCATCAATTTCCCTCCCCTCTGATGCAACATAGCACATCATGCCGTTGTGCGAGCATAGAAATCCAAACAAAGTTATTATACTTGATGCCTTTGTTCAAGTCAACAACAATATTTATCTGTTTTTCTTAATATATTTAGCCTGCGGGCCAGCCATGCTCCCTGCCGCCGGTCATGTGCAGATGGAGATGAGGCACGGACTGTCCGCCCTCCTTGCCGGTGTTTATCACCAGCCGGAAGCCCTTTTCGGCTATGCCAAGCTCATGAGCAAGCTTGGACGCAACCTGGAACATATGACCCACAACGCAGCTTTCCTCGGCAGGTACTGCCAGTATGCTTTCATAGTGCTTCTTGGGAACTATAAGCACATGAACGGGGGCCTGGGGCTCCAGATCGTAAAAGGCTATCACCCTATCATCCTCATAGACCTTGTTGGTGGGTATTTCACCATTGGCTATCATGCAGAAAATGCACTTATCCATTTTGTGTCCTCCTCTATTAATTTATATTTTAAGTTAAAGCAAATCTCCTGTCAGCCGACCATCCGCGGCCTCTGTTATCTTTACTTTCACAATGCGGCCTGCCATGATATCATCCGCACCCCGTACGCTTACCCTTGCATAGGTGTCGGTGTATCCGCTCATAAGGCCGTTTTCCCGCTCTTCCAACAGCACGTCGCACTTTTCGCCTACATAACCCGCAAGGTACTCTCCCTCAAGCTCTGTGCCAAGGGCGATAAGCTCTGCAGCGCGGCGGGATTTTTCGCTGCTTGGCACCTGGTTCGGCATGGAGTATGCAACAGTACCCGCCCTCCTTGAATAGGGGAAAACGTGCATCCGGGCAAAGCCTATACGGCGAACAAACTCCATAGTTTCGTTGTGCTCCGCCTCCGTCTCCCCGGGAAAGCCCGCTATAACGTCGGTGGTTATGGCGCAGCCGGGCATTGCATCTCTCAGCATATCAACGCACTTTGCATACACCGCCGTATCATAACGGCGATTCATGCGCTTTAATACGCCATCGCTGCCGCTCTGCATGGAAAGATGGAACTGGCGGCAGATTTTAGGATTATCCCGCAGGCTCTGCACAAATTCATCCGTAAGCAGCTGAGGCTCCAGGGAGCCAAGCCTAATCCGCTTTATACCCTCTATGTCATCCGCCTGAGCGATGGCGTCAAGGAGTGTAGCTTCATCTGCCATATCCTTGCCGTAGGACATAAGGTGTATGCCTGTCAGCACCACCTCCGCATATCCGTTTTGCTCAAGCAGCAGCAGATTTTTCCTTATATTCTCAAGGCTGCGGGAGCGCAGCGGCCCCCTGGCATAGGGTATTATGCAATAGGTGCAGTATCTGTCGCATCCTTCCTGTATCTTAAGGTGAGCCCGGGTAAGGCCTTCCCGGGTAGCGATAAGCTCCTCAAATCCCATCTCATCTTTAAGAGAACCCACGGCGTTTATCTTATCCCTGCTTAATGCCTCAACGAGCTCCACCACCCTGTTTCTGTCCTTTGAGCCTATCACAAGGCTCACTCCGGGCAGAGCAAGCACCTCTTCCGGCGCCCGCTGAGAATAGCAGCCCGCCACAACTATCTTTGCATCGGGGTTTCTCCCATGGGCGCGGGATATTATCTGGCGGGATTTTTTATCCCCCGTTGCGGTAACGGTGCAGGTATTGACAACATAAACATCGGCGGTCTCTTCAAAGTCCACGGTCTGATATCCCGACGCCTCGAAAAGCTCACGCATGGCCTGTGTGTCGTATTGATTTACCTTGCAGCCCAGCGTATAAAAGGCAGCCTTCATTCATCAGTCCTCAATTTCGTATAGTATCATTGCCAATGCGGCCATACCTGCGGTCTCGGTCCTCAGTATCCTTGGGCCAAGGGTAACGGCGGTTCCGCCTTTTTGGATAAGCGTATCTACTTCACAACGCTCAAGGCCTCCCTCCGGGCCTATCACCACGGCTATATCCTTTGCGGAGAGATTGTCTTTCAGCAAGGATTTCAGCGTTTTGCTCTTCTCGTCCTCGTAAGCGATTATTATTAGGTCATGCCGTGAAAAATCCGCAGCCTTGAATGTGGTGAGCTCGGCTATTTCGGGTATTATTCCCCGCCCGCACTGCTTTGCGGCCTCATATGCTACCCTTTGATACCGGGTGCGCTTGCTGCCAAACTCGCCGGGCTTTACCTTTACCACGGAACGCTCCGCCGCAGCAGGCACTATCTCGCTTATGCCAAGCTCCACGCATTTCTGCACGATAAGCTCCATCTTATCTCCTTTGGGAAGGCCCTGATATAGGGTTATCCGCTGGGGCGGCTCAGATGCGCAGCGTTCTGCGGAAAGTATACTCAAACGCACATCATCCTTTGAGATTTCCGCGATCTCCGCAAGGTATTGATACCCAACCCCATCGCAAATCATCACCTTATCCCCGGGAGCCATGCGCAGCACGCGGGATATGTGCTTTACGTCCTCCCCGGTTATAATGGCGGTATTATCCGATATATCCTCCTTCTTTACAAAGAACCTGTTCATTATGCTACCTCTTGGGACGGGCCATTACCGCGCGCCAGTCATCGCCCTCACGCACTTCCAGCACCTCAAAGCCATTTTCATCAAGGGCTGCAAGGACTTCATCCAGCCGGTCGCCTATTATACCGCTCATTATGTATACGCCCTCCGGCTTTATTATGCGGGGCACCATTTTGGTAAGCTCTATGATAACGGAGGCAACTATATTTGCCGCCACAACGTCATATTGCTTTTCGCACAGCCTATCCTGCAAGGCGGTATCGGAAAGCACATCCCCTATAAGAACGGTATATCTGTCGTTGTATATATCGTTCATAGCGGCGTTCTCATAGGCTATCTTTTCGGCAATGGGGTCGATATCCACAGCCAGCGCCTGCTTTGCTCCCAGCAACAGCGCGCCTATGGACAATATGCCGCTACCGCAGCCAAGGTCTATCATGTCGTCCCCGTCTTTTACAGTTTTTTCCAGAAATTCAAGGCACATACGGGTGGTATGGTGGGAGCCCGTGCCAAAGGCCATACCCGGATCAAGGGATAACACGGTGCGCCCGGTATCCTTCGCCTGTTCCCATGAAGGGCGAATAAGCAGCCTTTCGCCTATTTCAAGGGGCTTGTAGTATATCTTCCAGTTGTTTTCCCAGTCCTCGTCGTCAGTGAGCCGCACAACTATATTAAGGCTGCCAAGGTCAATGCCTACATCCATGCGTTTGAGCTCATCAAAGGATTCCTCAATGGCCTTTACCGTGGCCCTGTTGTCAGCCACGTCCGCAATATAAGCCTTTACGCAGGGCTCCTCAGAGGCCACAAGGGCGTCCATGTCCGCATAGTCCCAGTATCTGGCGGTGTTGCGGAGAAACTCCTCTATGCTGTCCCTGCCCTGCTCTATCATGACCTGATTTATGCCCAGCATATCAAGACGGGCGCACACAGCGTCCAGACCCTGCTCGGTTGTAAATACGGTAACTTCCATCCATTTCATGGGAAAACTTCCTCGCGCATATTATTCTAGGTTATAATATACTTCATTTTTCCCTTTTGGGCAACATAGATAAAGGAGCGCAACGCGCTTCTTACAGAGTGTCAAAAAAGTGGCTGATCGCCACTTTTTTGAGTTTTGCGGGTTTTGCCTCTCCCATTCGCTCCCGGGCGGCAAAACCCGCAAAGTACGAAAACCTCTGGGTTTTCATCCGTTCTGACGCACATGTCGTCAGAGCCGGATTGAACATAAGGGGCTGCGGCCCCTTATCAACCCCGGGGTTTTTTGACAGACTGAAAGGAGCGCAACGCGCTCCTTATTTATAAATCATTTTTCTTAATTCAATTTATCCTTCACCCGGTCGAATATGGTCTTTTTGCCCACCTTCGCTTCGGTATGCTTTTCTCCCATTGACTCGGCGAGCTTTTTTACCAGCTCCCGCTGTTCTTCGGTAAGCTTTTTGGGTATCACCACGTTCGCCTTTACCAGCAGATCGCCCTTCTGTGTGGAATTGAGCTTTGTTATGCCCTGCTCCCTCAGGCGGAAGGTGGTTCCGGGCTGAGTTCCCTGAGGTATGTTGTATTTCACCGTTCCCACCAGCGTGGGCACCTGTATTTCACCGCCCAGAGCCGCAACCGTCATGGGTACGTCCATATTGAGATACAGATCGTAGCCGTTGCGGGTAAAAAGCTTATGGGGCTTTACGTTTATGCTGATATAAAGATCGCCCGCAGGACCGCCCCTCAAGCCGGCCTCACCCTCGCCACGCATGGTAAGCATCTGACCATTGTCTATGCCGGCAGGAATGGATACCGATATGCGCTTTGAGCGGTTTACCCTTCCTCTGCCCTTGCAGTCCGGGCATGGGTCCTTTATGACCTTGCCGGTGCCGCCGCAGGCATCGCAGGGGCGAACGGTGGAAAACGCGCCGAACATGGTATTCTGCTGAGAGCGCACCTGACCGCTGCCGCCACATACCGAGCAGGTAGCGGGCTGAGTTCCCGCCTTGGCGCCCGTGCCGCCGCAGGAGGCGCAGTTTTCTTCCCTCGGCACAAGTATCTCTTTCTTGGTGCCAAAGGCCGCTTCCTCAAAGGTAATGGTCAGGTTATACCGAAGATCGTTGCCCGCAACGGGACCGTTGCGCCGGGCGGAGCCGCCAAAACCGCCGAAGCCGCCCCCGGTAAAAGCAGAGAATATATCCTCAAAGCCGCCAAATCCGCTCCCGTGGAATCCGCCCGCCTGAGTAGGATCAAAGGCCGCATGACCAAACTGATCGTACTGAGCCTTTTTCTGGGGGTCGGAGAGTATCTCGTAGGCCTCGTTTATCTCCTTGAATTTCTTTTCCGCCTCAGCGTCGCCGGGATGCAGATCCGGGTGATACCGCTTTGCAGCCTTTCTAAAGGCGCTCTTTATATCGCTTTCAGATGCGTCTTTGTTTATTCCCAGTATTTCGTAATAATCTGCCTTTGCCAAATTCCCCAACGCTCCTTTTTTCCTCATGAACCCCGCAAGAGCCAAAGCGTACGCTTTGGCCCCGCATAGGTTTATGGTTTTTAGATTTACCCTTTATTTGTCATCTACCACTTCGTATTCGGCGTCCACAACGTTGTCGTCATGGGCGGGACCTGCGTTGTCCTGCTGAGCGCCGGGGTCAAAGCCCGCGCCGCCCTGCTGAGAGGCCTGCTGGTATATCTTGCCGAATACCTCGTAGGATACCTCGGTGAGCTTTTCGCTGGCAGCCTTAATTGCGGCGGAATCAGTGCCGTTCAGGGCCTGCTTAACGCTCTCTATCTCGGACTCGATGCGGCTCTTGTCGGCGGCGTCGATCTTGTCGCCCAGCTCCTTGAGGGTCTTCTCGGTGGAGTATACCATGCTGTCGGCGTGGTTGCGGATCTCCACTTCTTCCTTACGGTTCTTGTCTTCGTTGGCATACTGCTCTGCCTCTCGCACCGCCTTGTTGATCTCGTCCTCGGTAAGGTTGGTGGAAGCCGTAATGGTAACGTTCTGCTCATTGCCTGTGCCAAGGTCTTTTGCGGAAACGTGAACTATGCCGTTCGCGTCGATATCAAAGCTGACCTCTATCTGCGGCACGCCGCGGGGAGCGGGAGCGATGCCTGCCAGCTGGAAGCGGCCAAGGGTCTTGTTATACTGGGCAAACTCACGCTCGCCCTGAAGTACGTGTACCTCAACGCTGGTCTGACCGTCTGCGGCGGTGGAGAATATCTGGCTCTTCTTGGTGGGGATGGTGGTGTTCCTGTCGATAAGACGGGTAAACACGCCGCCCACGGTCTCGATGCCAAGGGACAGAGGGGTTACGTCAAGGAGCAGTATGTCGTTAACTTCGCCGCCCAGTACGCCTGCCTGAATAGCAGCGCCCATGGCAACGCACTCATCGGGGTTGATGCCCTTGAAGGGCTCCTTGCCGGTGATATTCTTAACGGCATCCTGCACGGCGGGAATACGGGTAGAACCGCCTACCAGAATTACCTTGTCGATCTGGGCATTGGTAAGACCGGCATCCTTCATGGCTATGTGTATGCAGTCCTTGGTCTTGTCGATAAGGTCCGCAGTCATGTCGTTGAACTTGGCCCGGGTCAGGGTCATGTCAAGGTGCTTGGGGCCGGTGCTGTCGGCGGTGATGAAAGGCAGATTGATGTTGGTCTGCACCATGCTGGACAGCTCTATTTTGGCCTTTTCCGCGGCTTCCTTCAGGCGCTGGAGAGCCATGCGGTCCTTGGACAGGTCGATGCCCTGCTCCTTCTTGAACTCAGCCACGATGTAATCCATTATCCTCTGGTCAAAGTCGTCGCCGCCCAGACGGTTGTTGCCGTTGGTGGCAAGCACTTCGAATACGCCGTCGCCGATCTCCATGATGGATACATCGAAGGTGCCGCCGCCAAGGTCGTATACCAGTATCTTCTGGTTGCTTTCCTTATCCATGCCGTAGGCAAGGGCTGCAGCGGTAGGCTCGTTGATTATGCGCAGAACCTCAAGGCCCGCAATGCGGCCTGCGTCCTTGGTAGCCTGGCGCTGGCTGTCGCTGAAGTATGCGGGTACGGTAATGACCGCCTGGGATACCTTCTCGCCAAGATATGCCTCTGCGTCCGCCTTGAGCTTCTGAAGGATCATTGCGGAGATCTCCTGGGGAGTGTAGTCCTTGCCATCGATGTTCTTCTTGTATGCGGAGCCCATCTCACGCTTAATGGAACTGATGGTGCGGTCGGGATTGGTGATGGCCTGGCGCTTTGCAGCGCTGCCGACTATGCGCTCGTTATCCTTAAATGCAACCACGGAAGGAGTGGTGCGCGCGCCTTCTGAATTGGTGATAACGGTGGGTTCGCCGCCCTCAAGAACGGCTACGCAGGAATTGGTGGTGCCAAGGTCGATGCCTATGATTTTTGCCATGATCTATTTCCTCCTAATTGCTTGTCTATTTATATTATTTCGCAACCTTCACCATGCTATGGCGTATTATGCGATTTTTAACTTTGTATCCCTTCTGGAAAACCTCGGTTATGGTGCCGGACTCGGCATCCTCCGTCTCGTCCTGCACAACCGCATTGTGCAGCTCCGGGTCAAACTTGCCGGAGGCATCTATTTCCTCCATGCCAAGCTTTGCGAGGGTCTCCATCAGCTGCTTGTGTACCAGCTGTATACCGGCCAGCCATGCGGCATCCACGGCGGCGGAATTGCCAAGGGCTCTGTCGAAATTATCCAGCACAGGCAGCAGTTCTTTTATAACATTGCGGGCGCCTTCATCAGTGCTGTCGGCGTGTATGGAAGCATTGCGCCTGCGAAAGTTATCAAAGTCCGCCTGTACGCGCTGAGCCAGCAGTTTCATTTCGTCCCGCTCAGCTTCCAGCTTTTCTATGTGTTCCTTCACCTGATTGAATTCTTCCTCTGTGAGGGTCACGGTCTCCGCTTTTGGGGTTTCCTGCTCAGGCTGCTCCGCTGTTTCGGCCGCCTTTTTGTTTTCGGGTTCCTTAGCCAATTTTACTGTCGCTCCTCTTCAAACATATTTGTCAGTATATTCCCGAGACTGCCTCCCAAATGCTTAAGCACTGCAAGCACTCTGGAGTAGTTCATCCTTGTGGGGCCTATCACGCCCAGCGAACCCAGCGGATTGCCGCCCACCTTATATGTTGCGGTAACTATGCTGCAGTCCTTAAGCTCCTCCGAGGCGTTTTCATTGCCTATGGTTATGGAAAACTCAACCTTTGTAGCCTCGGTAAGCAGCTGTGTCAGCATATCTTTTGATTCGATAACGCTGAGGAAGCTGCGGGCTTTTTCCATATCGCTGTATTCCGGATAGTTCAGCATATTTGTGGCGCCGGAAAGCTCAAGCTTTGTTCCGCTGCCCGCGTTGCTGCTCATAAGGCTCAGCGCCCCGTCAAGAAACTGCCTGTGGGCCTCCATCTCGCTGAAAAGCTCCGGGATATCCTCTGCGTTCACTTTGTCCAGCCGCTTGTTTTTGAGATGCCCGGTAAGTATGCGGGATATTCTTTCAAGCTGTTCGTAGGTGATATCCTTTGGTACGTCTATTATATAGTCCCTCGTGATACCAGCGTCGGTAACTATTACCATCAACGCCCTGCCCTCCGTTACCGGCACAAGCTGTATGTGCCTCAGCCGCGCCGCGTTCATCTGGGGAGCAAGCACCAGCGATGTGTATTGGGTCATGTTGGACAGCACCCATGCCGTCTGGCGGACTATATCGTCCACCTTATTAATAGTGTTTGAGTAGCAGTCCTGTATGAACCTCTGCTCGCCAGGAGTCAGCATCGCCCGCTGCATTATGTTGTTTACATACAGCCTGTATGCCTTTTCAGATGGTATGCGTCCTGCGGAGGTGTGCGGCTGTTCAAGGTATCCCATATCCTCAAGGTCTGACATAACGTTTCGTATGGTGGCCGAGGAAAGGGATATATCGGGATTCTTGGACACTGTCCGGGAGCCTACGGGCGCTGCGGTAAGTATATAGTCGTCTATTATGGCTTGCAGTATGCGCATCTTGCGCATATCCAGTTCCATCCCGTTTCCCCCTTTCTGTTTGTTAGCACTCATCTTCATCGAGTGCTAACCACCGCTTATATAATAACACCACCCCAATATTCTTTCAAGCGGGGTGGCGGCCTACATTGTGACAAAACGGAAAAATCATATTGATAAAAATGTTATTCCCCTTCCATAAACTCCATAAGAGCGGAGTTCTGCATATCCAGTCCCCTGCGGGTAAGGCGTATATGCCGCTCGTCTGTCTCCAGCCAACCCATGGCTTTAAGCCTATTTACTGCTTTATCAAAACCAGTTTCAAAATCCACGCCAAAGCGCCCGTAAAAGGCGGCTCTGTCCACCCCTTCTATTTTGCGCAGGCCCAGCATGGCCCATTCAAACATTTCCTCTTGTGTGGATATCTCCTCAATATCCCTACGGGGCAAAACGCCGTTGTTTATATCGGCGATGTATTCCGACATTACCGGGCTGTTGGCGAAGCGCAAAAGCTTTCCGTCTTTTTTCAAGGCAGAGCTGGCATTGAGCCCCAGCCCAAGATACTCGCCAACATTCCAATAATTCAGATTGTGCTTGCACTCGAAGCCGGGCTTTGCGTAGTTGCTTATCTCATAGCGGCGGTATCCGAGTGACATGAGCTTTTCCATGCCAATCCGGTGCATATCATACACGGTGTCGTCATCGGGCAGTGCTGTTTCTCCCTGCTGTACCCTATCGTACAGCCGTGTGCCTTCCTCCAATATAAGGGAATATGCGGAGATATGCTCAACGTCCAATCGGGCCGCCCGCTCTATGGATTGGATGTACATTTCTCCCGTCTGTCCCGGCAGGCCATACATCAGGTCCACATTAATATTATCAAAGCCTGCCTTTCTGGCAAGACGCACCGCTTCTTCCGTCTCTTTGGCGGTATGTATGCGGCCTATGCCTCTGAGCAATCCGTCATCAAAGCTCTGAACGCCTATGGAAATCCTGTTGAACCCGGCCTTTCGATATGCTGTCAGTTTTTCAATATCCACCGTGCCGGGGTTGCACTCTATCGTGGCCTCATCAACGCTTATATCAAAGCACCTTCCAATGAGCTCAGTTATTTGCCCAATATAATATGGAGGCAGCGCAGATGGCGTGCCGCCTCCAAAAAAAACGGTATTGAATTTTCTGTCCCTGTTCTCCTCCCGGACGAGCTCTATCTCCCGCCGGAGGGCGCAAAAATATTCCTCTGCCTTCTCCATGCTCGGAAAGGACACAAAGTCGCAGTAGTCGCACTTTTTTATGCAGAAAGGGACGTGCAGATATATTCCCGCCATATCAGTTTATACGCAGTACGCTCATAAAGGCATCGCTGGGCAGAGACACGGTACCGATCTGGCGCATGCGCTTCTTGCCCTCCTTCTGTTTCTCAAGGAGCTTCTTCTTTCGGGTAATATCGCCGCCGTAACACTTGGCAAGCACGTCCTTGCGGACGGCACGGACTGTCTCCCGGGCTATTATCTTGCCGCCGATAGCCGCCTGAATAGGTATCTCAAATTGCTGACGGGGTATAACCTCCTGAAGCTTTTCCGCCACAGCCCTACCCTTGCCGTATGCCTTATCCCTATGGACGATGGTGGAAAGAGCGTCGCACATATCCCCATTCAGAAGGAAATCCAGCTTAACAAGGTCGGATTTTACATACTCCTTCAGCTCATAGTCGAAAGAAGCATAGCCGCGGCTTCTGGACTTAAGCTGGTCGAAAAAGTCGTAGATTATCTCATTAAGGGGCAGCTCGTATTTTATGTTTACACGGGTCTCCTCGATGTAGGTCATATCCCGGAATATGCCACGCTTCTCCTGACACAGCTCCATTATTGTGCCCACATATTCTGATGGGGTCATTATATGCGCCTCCACCATGGGCTCTTCCATGTATTCAATTTCGGTAACAGGAGGCAGATTGCTGGGGTTGTCTATCCAAATCTCCTCGCCGTCGGTGCGCTTTACCTTATATATGACGCTGGGGCTGGTTGTGACCAGATCAAGGTCGAACTCACGCTCCAGGCGCTCCTGTATTATCTCCATATGCAGTAGTCCAAGGAAGCCGCATCGGAAACCAAACCCCAGCGCCATGGACGTCTCTGGCTCATAGGAAAGGGACGCGTCATTGAGCACCAGCTTATCCAGCGCGTCTCTAAGGCTCTCATAATCCGCACCGTCTGCGGGATATATGCCGCAGAATACCATGGGATTGGCCTGCTTATAGCCAGGCAGCGCCTCTTTTGCCGGGTTGTTTGCGTCGGTTATAGTGTCGCCCACCTTAGTATCCGCAACGCTCTTTATTGACGCGGAAATATACCCTACCTCGCCTGCGCTGAGAGAATCAGTCGGCACAAGAGATGGCGTAAACACACCCACTTCGGTAACATCAAACTCACGGCCTGTGGCCATGTAGCGTATGCGCATTCCGGGCTTTACGGTGCCGGATTTTACCCGAACGTAGCTCAGCGCGCCCTTGTAGTTATCATATATGCTGTCGAATATCAGTGCCTGCAGGGGGGCGTCGGTATCCCCGAATGGAGGGGGCACGGTTTCCACTATCTTTGCCAGCACCTGATCTATATTTATGCCGTTCTTTGCGGAAATAAGGGGAGCGTCCTCGGCGGGCAGGCCGATAACATCCTCTATCTCCTTTATAACAAAATCAGGCTGTGCGCTGGGCAGGTCTATCTTATTCACCACGGGAACTATCTCAAGGTCGTTATCCAGCGCGAGGTATACATTGGCAAGAGTCTGGGCTTCTATGCCCTGGGTTGCATCCACAACCAGCACCGCCCCTTCGCAGGCGGCAAGGCTTCTGGAAACCTCATAGGTAAAGTCCACATGACCCGGAGTATCGATAAGGTTCAGCATATATTTCTGACCGTCTGTATGAGTATAAAACATACGAACGGCGGTGGCCTTTATGGTTATGCCCCGCTCCCGCTCTATGTCCATGGTATCCAGCATCTGCGCTTCCATATCCCGCATTGCCACCGTATCCGTAAGCTCCATCATGCGATCTGCAAGGGTGGATTTGCCGTGGTCAATGTGGGCGATTATACAAAAATTTCTTATCAGCTCACGGCTGTATGCCATCTTTTTTCCTCCGAGGTCAGTTTTGTGTTCATCTTAGAATAATACTTTATACAGAAACAAATTGCAAGCATGGGGATTATGGGGTAGAATTGAAACAAATCTGCAATATGCGAGGTGCTGTCCATGTTCTGCGAAAACTACGCTCAGTTCGTATCCGAGCTTAAAAACCGTAACTACACCGTACATTCCGCCAAAAACGCCGCCGAGGCAAAGGATATTGCCCTTTCCCTTATAGGCTCCGCAACCGTCGGCTGCGGCGGTTCCATTACCGTACAGTCCCTCGGGCTGCCCGACGCCCTCCGTGCACAGGGATGCGAAGTGTATTTCCATTGGGAGCATACCGCCGCTGAACTGCCCTCCGTATTTCACAAAGCCGCCTCCTCCGAGTGGTATATATGCTCCACCAACGCCATAACCCGAGCAGGCAAGCTTGTCAATATCGACGGCAACGCAAACAGAGTGGCCTCCATGATATACGGGCCTAAAAAAGTTCTGCTTATAATCGGCAAAAACAAATTCACCGAAACCGTTGATAAAGCTCTGGACAGGATAAAGACTGTTGTCTGTCCAAAGAACGCTCAGCGCCTTAATCGCACCATTCCCTGCGCAAAGACCGGCAAATGCGTAAACTGCTATTCTCCCCAGCGCATATGCAACGTTACCACCATAATAGAAGCAAAGCCCGGCCTTATTAGCGAAATGCACCTTCTGTTGGTGGATGAAGAACTGGGCTACTGATGTACTACACATACATACTCCGCTGCGGTGACGGCTCTCTGTATGCGGGCTATACGGATGACCCCATCCGCCGGGAAGCAGTTCACAACAGCGGCAAGGGCGGCAAATATACGCGGGCCCATCTTCCGGTGCGGCTCGTATACACCGAGTGCTTTGAAACCAAGGGCGAAGCAATGCGCCGGGAGGCGGAAATAAAGCGCCTGAGCAGGGCGGAAAAGCTTGTATTGATACAAACCGAAGCATAGCATAAAAGCGGGCCAAAGGTTTTTTTCGACAGTCAGAAAAGCCTTTGGCCCGCTTTTGCTTATGCGTTTTTATTCGAGGGGAATATATATGCCGGGCGATGCAGGACAGTGCTTTTTCCCGGGCGGACTCTGTCAATGTTAAAGCTCCCATCGAGATGTGACGGGAGCTGTTATTATGCTGTTATGTTTAGAAATCGGTCTTTTCCTGGATATAGTTGACAAGCTCTGCGATGGGCAGACGGATCTGCTCCATGGTATCGCGATCCCGTACGGTGACGGTCTCATCCTCCAGGGTATCAAAGTCAACGGTGATGCAAAGAGGAGTGCCGATCTCGTCCTCACGGCGATAGCGCTTACCGATGGCGCCGGTCTCGTCATAGTCCACCATAAAGCGCTTTGCCAGCATCTCGTAAACTTCACGGGCCTTGTCGCCCAGCTTGTTCTTCTGGAGGGGCAGCACGGCAGCCTTGAAGGGAGCAAGGGCGGGATGCAGGCGCAGTACGTTGCGGCTGTCGCCGTTTTCAAGGGTCTCCTCGTCGTATGCGTCGCAGAGGAAGGCCAATGCCACACGGTCGGCGCCCAGAGAGGGCTCTATGCAGTAAGGTATGAACTTCTCGTTGGTAAAGGGGTCCATGTATTCCATGGACTTTCCGGAGTGCTCCTGATGGGCCTTAAGGTCAAAATTGGTGCGGCTCGCAACACCCCAAAGCTCGCCCCAGCCAAAGGGGAACAGATACTCAAAGTCGGTGGTGCCGTTTGAATAATGGGACAGCTCCTCCTGGGAATGCTCCCGAAGGCGGATGTGCTCATCCTTCATACCGAGGGACAGCAGGAACTTGTGGCAGAATTCCTTCCAATAGGCATACCATTCAAGCTCGGTGCCGGGGGCGCAGAAGAATTCCAGCTCCATCTGCTCAAACTCACGGGTGCGGAAGGTAAAGTTGCCGGGAGTGATCTCATTTCGGAAGGACTTGCCTACCTGGGCGATGCCAAAGGGCAGCTTTTTGCGGGTGGTGCGCTGAACGTTCTTGAAGTTTACGAATATGCCCTGGGCGGTTTCGGGACGGAGATAGATCTCATTGGCGGTGTCCTCGTTTACGCCCTGGTAGGTCTTAAACATCATGTTGAACTTGCGGATGCCGGTAAAGTCGCTCTTGCCGCACTCGGGGCACTTTATGCCCTGCTCGGCAATATATGCAGCCATCTCCTCATGGCTCCAGCCATCGGGATGAACGTTGGTAAGGCCCTTTTCCGCAGCGTAGTCTTCTATCAGCTTATCCGCACGGAAGCGGGCCTTGCAGGCTTTGCAATCCATAAGGGGGTCGTTGAAATTGACCACATGACCGGAAGCCACCCATGTTTCGGGGTTCATGAGTATGGCGCAGTCCATGCCTACATTATATGGGCTTTCCTGAACGAACTTACGCCACCAGGCCTTCTTTACGTTGTTCTTGAACTCTACGCCAAGGGGACCGTAATCCCAGGTGTTGGCAAGGCCGCCGTAAATATCAGAGCCAGGAAAAATAAAGCCTCGGTTGTTGCAAAGGGCCACGATCTTGTCCATGCTGAATTCTGCCATTTAGATATTCTCCTTTTCCCTTACGAGGAATATAAAACTCATTCTGCTAATAATACCATGCCGCCGCATTTTCTTCAAGGGCAAACCATGACAAGCCAAGGGGTATTTCAAATGCACATATAAGATGATTTTTGCGTACTATATCGTAGAAAAGCGCATCGCGCTTATTAATTAAGGAGGCATAAAAAATCATGTGGAACAACTGTAATGGAAATAACTGCTGGTGGATCATCATCCTGCTGCTCATCTGTGGCTGCGGCAATAACGGCATCGGCTGGAACAACAACGGCGACAACTGCTGCGACAACATCTGGTGGATCATCATACTGCTGCTCATCTGCGGCTGCGGCAACAACAGCACCTATGGCTATGACAACGGATGCGGCTGCGGCAATAACTGCGGCTGTGGTTGCAACTAATCCCTATAGTTAACCGACTTCTGAACACAATAATGATCCCCCCGCATAGCGGGGGGTATTTCAGTTTCGGGCATAGCCCTAA
>JAEDIC010000024.1 GCA_016292635.1 Clostridia bacterium | reverse complement strand
ATATGGGCGAGATTTAAAGAAGGAGGTACAGGACGTGTACGCTATCATCCGTACCGGTGGCAAGCAGTACAAGGTAGAAGCTGGTGACGAGATCCTCGTTGAAAAGCTGGACGCCGAAGTTGGTGCTGAAGTTGCTTTCGAAGTATTGATGCTTTGCGGCGATGAGGTCGTAGTTGGCAAGCCCGTAGTAGAGGGCGTTGTAGCCAAGGGCACCGTAGTCGAGCATGGTAAGGGCAAGAAGGTCGTGGTATTCCACTACAAGCCCAAGAAGAACATCCGCAAGAAGCAGGGCCATCGTCAGCCTTACACCAAGGTCAAGATCGAGGCTATCGGCTAAATCATGACAACCGTAACTCTTTTTCGAGGCGAACAGGGCCTTGTGGGCTTTGAGGCAGCAGGCCATACCGGATATGCCGAAGAGGGCAGCGATATAGTATGCAGCGGAGTTTCCGCCATCACTCAAACCGCCGCCATGGGCATAATCGAGCTGCTGGGCATAAACGCAGGGCTGGATATATCCGACGGAAATATGTATCTCATACTTCCTGCCGATATAACAGACATTGACTTCGAAAAAGCAAGTATCATTCTGGACACAATGGCTATGGGGCTCCGCTCCATCGCCGCTACCTATGGTGATTACATCAATATTTCAGAAAGGAAGGTGTAACACGATGATGAACATCAACCTGCAGCTCTTTGCTCATAAGAAGGGCGTAGGCTCCACCCGCAACGGTCGTGACAGCGAATCCAAGCGTCTCGGCCCCAAGCGCGCTGATGGTCAGTTCGTCCTCGCCGGCAACATTTTGGTTCGCCAGCGCGGTACCCACTTCCATCCCGGCACCAACGTAGGCCTGGGCAAGGATGACACTCTCTTTGCAAAGGTAGACGGTATCGTCCGTTTCGAGACCAAGCATCTCGGCCGTAAGGAAGTCAGCGTTTACGCGGAAGAAGCCGCCAACTAATCAGTTCATTCATTGAAATGATAAGCCCGTTCCAAAAGGAGCGGGCTTGTTGTATAATGTGATAAATCATAATTTAAAAGGAATGCATCATGCGCACAGAGATAAAAGAAAATTCCATAGTAATATCCGATGTCAGGTGCTTTGATATGGCTCGCTCCTCAAACTGCGGACAGGCCTTCCGCTGGCAGAGGGAGGGCGACGGCTGGTTTGGCGTGGCAGGGGGCCGAGGCGTGCTTGTAACCCAGCTGGGGGAAACGCTGACCATTACCCCCGGCAAGGACAGCGACATAGGATTTTGGCTCAATTATTTTGATTTGTGCCGTGATTATCAGGCAATTGAGGATCAGGTGGCGGAGGATAGCGTGCTGCGCCCCTGTTTGGGTTATGCCAGCGGAATACATATATTCAATCAGGATTCATTTGAAACGCTGATATCCTTCATAATATCCGCAAACAACAACATAAAGCGTATAACCGGCATAATAGACAGGCTTTGCGTATTGGCGGGGGACAGGGTAGAGGGGGAAAGACCCTACTATACCTTCCCAACGCCCGAGGCCATTGCGGCCCTTACTGAAAAGCAGCTTACGGATATAGGTTCGGGCTACCGTGCGCCCTATATCAGGAACACCGCCGCCATGGTAGCTGCGGGATACGACCTTGAGCCCCTTAGGGAAATGACCACGGCGGAGGCCAGAAAGGAACTGCTGAGATTTCCCGGCGTGGGTCCGAAGGTGGCGGATTGTATACTGCTTTTCTCCCTGGGCCATGCGGATGCTTTCCCTCTTGACGTATGGATGAAACGGGCCATGCGGCTTATGTATTTTGGCGGTGAGGAGCCCGGCAAAAAAGCCATGGAGCAGAAAATAGCAGAGCTCGGGCCAAACAGCGGAATATTGCAGCAGTACATATTTCATTACGCCCGGGAAAATATGTAGAAGATCATAAAAGCACTCTTTAGTGAACAGGGCCAGAAAAAACGGACAATAGACAAAAAGCCCCCTGATGTAGGAAAATAGCTGCATTAGGGGGTGCTTTGTTGTTCCTGCGGAGAATAGGCACTTCTCAATATCTGTTCAATGATTTTTTGCGGCTCCTTTTCGGGCAGTACGCCTGTCGAGGCGGTGGACAGTACCCGGTGGGCTATCTTGCTGAGCTTTTTTAAAAACGCATTCCGTGCTGCGCCCATCTCTTTAAGGCTAAGTGGCAGTCCCAGCATATCCGCATATTCCTCCACGACAGATGCAAGGGATGCGCCGTCGTTAAGCCCCATTGCTTCGGCGGCTTGCAGATATCTGCTCTGCTCCTTATCCAGCCTTATTACAGAGGGTAGATAAACCGCCGCAAGCTCGCCGAAGGATACCGTGCCGAATGTAAGGGCGGTTGCCCGGGCAAGGGTACTGGAAAGGCCGGCGGAAGAGTTGCTGCAGGCTATGCCTGCAAGGCATTGGGCATACAGCAGCGGATGACGTTGCGATGGGGCGGAGAAATGAGCCAGCACGTTTTGGAATATTATGCGCATCGCTTCCAACGCCATGGGGCGAACAAAGCTTGCGGTACTTTCATCCAGAGAGGCTTCTATAGCCAGCACAAGGGTGGAAAGAACGGACTGCGCTTCATCCCTTTCACTTGAATAAATCAGCGTACCAGGGTCTATGATGGCAATATCAGGTATAAGGCCAAAACAGCGCACCTCGCTTTCATAGCCCATGACAATGTCCGCAAGGTGTGCGGTGCAGGCCGCCTCTCCGCCGTTGGTATTGAGCAGGGGAAGGGTAATGAGCCGGGTTTTGGATATTTCAATATCCGCCGCGCTTCCGTTGAGAACGTCATCCATGGAAAGCTCCGGCCGCTGATAAAATATGCGCATGAGCTTGGCAAGGTCCATTGCCCCATGACCGCCCGCCGCCAGTATCCAATCCGGCTTGAATTCCATAAGAGCTTTTGCTCCTTCCATTACTTCAGCTTCACAGGTATAGCGATTATCCGCTTTAAACCGTCGCACGGTAATAGGGGAAAGGGACAGCTGTTCCATTGCCATATCCGCCACGCCGGAATTATCATACACCAAAAGCAGCCGCTGACCGCCGATGCTGGCAAGAAGAGCCGCTGAGCCCTGCCCGTATACTATTCTTGTGGGTATGCGAAACTCCGTCATTATTACCTCCGCAAAAGCAAAGCCCCTTTTTCATATAATCGGTGACTTGACGGAAAAATATGCTATAATTAAAAAAGATATAATCTTGGAAAGGAATATAAATATGAAGCTGAACAAATATATAGACCATACCCTGCTTAAGGCAGACGCCACCATAGAGCAGATAAAGAAGCTTTGCGCCGAGGCCAGGGAATACGATTTTGCCAGCGTATGTGTAAATTCCTGCCATGTGTCCCTTGCGGCAAAGGAGCTTGCGGGCACAGACGTTAAAGTGTGCTGCGTTGTGGGGTTTCCCCTTGGCGCGTGCCTTACCGAGGCCAAGGCATACGAGGCAAAGCTGTCCGTGGAAAATGGCGCAAATGAAGTTGACATGGTAATAAATATAGGCGCCGCAAAGGATGGGGATTGGGCGCTTGTTGAGCGGGATATAAAGGCCGTTGTTGATGAGTGCCATCCCGGCGCCATATTGAAGGTGATAATTGAGACCTGCCTGCTTACGGATGAGGAAAAGCGGGAGGCCTGCCTGGCGGCAAAGCGGGCGGGAGCGGATTTCGTTAAGACCAGCACAGGCTTCTCCACAGCAGGAGCAACTCCCCGGGATGTTGCCCTTATGCGGGAAACGGTGGGTCCCAATATGGGAGTAAAGGCTGCGGGCGGCGTGCGCTCTGTGGAGGATGCGGAAAACATGATAGCCCACGGCGCTACACGCCTCGGCACAAGCTCCGGCGTAAAGCTGATGAGCTAAATATATAATCAACGCAAAAGCGGGAAGCTATCTTCCTGCTTTTTTAGTTTTTGGAGCAGTTTACAAAACTTGTGAATATTCGCCAAAACTCGTGGGAATAATATGCAGGATGCGATTTTTGCGCGGCGAATAGGGTAAAGACGGGCAAAAAGGATGCCCACATATTACATGGAGGTATTTATGCAGCTTGCAAACAAAAGAAAAGGCAGCTCGCTTACCGTGATGCTAACAGGCGAGCTGGATCACCACAATGCGGCGGAAATACGGGAAACTCTAGACGGCATGCTGGACGGTTCTGTGCGGGAGCTTACGCTGGATATGAGCGGAGTAACTTTTATGGACAGCTCGGGCATAGGAATAGTGCTGGGGCGGTATAAAAGGATGCGTGAGCGGGACGGAAGACTGTATTTAAGCGGTCTTAAGGGAAATGCCGAAAAGATACTAAGGATGGCCGGCGTATTGGGGCTGGTAGAAAAAAGATAATGGGGGTAAATATGTTTGAAAATCACATGGAACTGAGCTTTGACAGCATATCGCAGAATGAATCCTTCGCACGGGCCGCTGCCGCGGCATTTATAACCCAGCTTAATCCCACAATAGAAGAGCTTTCGGATATACGCACGGCGGTGAGCGAGGCGGTGACAAACGCCGTAGTACATGGTTATGGTAATGATCCCTCAAAGACCGTGCATATGGCCTGCAGTATCCGCGGGGACATATTTGAGGTGACGGTTTGGGATGAAGGCCGGGGCATGGAAAATGTTGCTCTTGCCATGCAGCCATTTTATACCACTATGCCGGGCACAGAGCGTTCCGGCATGGGCTTTTCGGTAATGGAAGCATTCATGGATAGCCTTACGGTGGAATCCGAACCGGGCAGGGGAACAAAGGTCACCATGACAAAGGCGATAAGGCCGGTGAGGGACGATGAGTGATACGCCCCGCCTGTCATATCAGAGGACAATGGAGCTTATCCCCCTTGCCCGGGCGGGGGACGGCGAGGCCATGGAGGAGCTTGTGCGCTGCAATATGGCGCTGGTGCGCTCCATTGTAAAGAAATATGTAAACCGGGGAGTGGAGTATGAGGACCTGTATCAGATAGGCAGCATGGGGCTTATCAAGGCGGTAAAGAACTTTGATTCATCTTACAATGTACGGTTTTCCACCTATGCTGTGCCCATGATAGCCGGCGAAATTAAGCGATATCTCAGGGACGACGGCATGATAAAGGTAAGCCGCTCCCTTAAGGAGCTGGCTGGCAGGGTCACAACAGCCCAGAGCGAGCTTTCCTCAAAGCTGGGCCGGGATCCGGGTATACGGGAGCTTGCCGAATATATGGGGGAGGATCCGGAGGAGATTTCCCTCGCGATGGACGCGTCCAGGCCTCATATATCCATATACGAGCCGGTTTATGGCGAGGATGGGGACGCGCTTGTTATGGACAAGCTGACAGGCTGCGCCAACGGGGACGATGAGGCGTTGGACAGGGTGCTGCTGCAGCAGCTTATGAGCATACTTGAACCCCGTGAACGAAAGATAATAATGCTCCGCTACTTTCGGGACAAGACTCAAAGCGAGATCGCAGCCTCCATGGGCATTTCTCAGGTGCAGGTATCCAGGCTGGAGAGCCGCATAATGAAAAAGCTGAGGGACAGGGCGGCGGAAGGGACTCGGTAAAGGGCCATGCATTGGGCGGGTTCCATTTTGCCTGAGAATATGTTAAAATACTTAAATAAATATAACAAAAGGAGGCGATCCAAACGATTATCCTGCCTTATTTATGGACGGCCACGGCGGCTTACGCGCTGGGCTGTTCCAATATGGCGCTGTATCTCTCACGGCTTAAAGGTGTGGATCTGCGATTAGGCGGCAGCGGCAATCTGGGCGCATCAAACGCTACTCTGCTATTGGGATGGCGCGCCGGCGTGCTTGTGGCGCTGCATGATATAGGAAAGGCCGCGATAGCCGTTGTTCTGGCTGAGCTGATTTATCCGGACGTGAAGAATATCGGCGCCGTAGCGGGCGTTGCCGCCGTAATGGGACATATTTTCCCCGCGCCCATGAGATTCAGGGGCGGCAAGGGGTTTGCCGCTTATATAGGCATGACTCTGGCGCTGAACTGGAAATTTGCTCTGGCTGTGATGGTCATGGTGCTGATGGTTACCATAATTACTGATTACATTGTGGTGGGGACCACAGCCACGGTGCTGCTGGTGCCAGGCTATCTGGGATGGGAGCAGCGAAACCTGCTGCTGGCAATCATTCTGCTTTTGGCTACGGCAGTAATACTATATAAGCACAAAGAAAACTATGTGCGCATGAAGCGAGGCACCGAGATAGGGCTGCGTTCCGCGGCAAGGGGCGAGCGGAGAGTGCGCTGACAAAGCATTATAAAAGGGCGATACGGATGGCTTGATGCCTTCAATATCGCCCTTTTTATATTGCGCAGCCTTTAGTTATACAGATGCTCCATGGACTTTCTTACTTCAACGAATACCCTTTCCTTGTCTATGGTGAGGAATTCGCCGTTTTCATACAGTATTTTTCCATCCACCATCGTCATGACCACGTCGCTGCCCTGTGCGCTGTAGCACAGCATTGTTAGGGGATCAAAGGCGGGCAGAAGATGGGGGGCGTCAAAATCAAGGGCGATAATATCTGCCTTGTTGCCAACCGCTATGCCGCCGCAATCAGGCCGTCCCTGTATCTTTGCGCCGTTTACGGTGGCCATGGAGAGCACCTCGGCGGGCTTCATTATAACCGGGTCCTGACGGTAGCCGTTGTGTATTATAGAGGCGATGTGCATTTCCTCCAAAAGGTTCAGATTGTTGTTGCTGGCGGCGCCGTCTGTGCCTATGCCTATGGTAAGGCCGCGCTGCCGCATTTTGCATATGGGGGCAAAGCCGCTGCCCAGCTTCATATTGCTGGTTGGGTTGTGTATGGGAGAAACGTTGTATTCCCGGAGAATGTCAAGGTCTTCATCGCTGCACCATACGCAATGGGCGGCGAGGCAGGGGCCTTGGAATGCGCCAAGGTCACGAAACCATTCTGCGGGGGTTTTTCCGTATTTGGCAATACAGTTTTCATGCTCGGATTTTGTCTCGGAAAGGTGAATGTGCATTATGGCGCCCATATCGCAGCATTTTTCGCTGTGCGCCTGCACGATATGCTCAAGGCAGGTGTATTCCGCATGGAGGGAAAAGTCTATCTTGAGACGTCCGTTGCCTGCGTTGTGGTAGTTTTTGTATAGATCAAGGGCCTCCTTTACCCGATAGCTGTCCTCATATGCCTCGTTTGGATCAAAGGCGGAAATAGCTCGGCATATGTTGGCCTTTATGCCGGATTCAAGCACAGCTTCTGCGGTATTCTCGCAGAAGTAATACATATCCGAAAAGCTTACCGTGCCGGTGGACAGCATTTCCATTATGGCAAGCTGACTGCCCGCCTTAATGTCCTCGGCCCGCAGCTTATCCTCGGTGGGGAACATATGGTCATACAGCCATTCTTGCAGGGGCAGGTCGCTGCCAATGCCACGGAGCAGGGTCATGGCGGAGTGGCAATGGGTGTTTATAAGGCCGGGAAAAAGCACTTTGCCCGTCAAGTTCTTTACATAATCATACTTTTCGGCAGGCTCGGTTTCCCCAAGGTAGCATATCTTATCATCCTCTATGCCGCAGAAGCCGCTGTGCAGCACATGAAAGCCGGAATCGGTTGTGGCAAGTATATCGCAGTTTTTAAGCAATGTCTTCATGCCATTATCCCCCAATATATTTTATGACCATATTATATCAGCACAACGTCCCAAAGCAAAGCGCATTGACACCCGCTTTTGCCGCTGATAGAATAATACTTGCCTGATTACAGCGAAAAAAGGAGATTTTTCTGATGAGTATCGTCAAGGATATGAACATGGCGGAATACGGCCGCATGAAAATAGAATGGGTGCAGGATTTTATGCCCGCCCTGTCAGCTATAAAGGCACGCTTTGAAAAGGAGCAGCCCTTTAAGGGACTTAAGATAACCCTATCCATACATATGGAGCCCAAGACCGCATACCTGGCTCTGTGCCTTGCGGCAGGCGGCGCTGAAGTGCACGCCACCGGCTGCAACCCGTTGTCCACGCAGGACGATGCGGCGGCGGGCCTTGCTTCCCTTGGGGTAAATACATACGCAAAATACGGCGTGGATGCCGAGGAATATGAGCGGCTGCTGGAGGCCGCCCTTTCCTGCCATCCGGATCTTATAATTGACGACGGCGGCGACCTTATGGAACTGCTGTCAAACAAGCGCAAGGACCTTGCGGATAGGGTCATAGGCGGGGCGGAGGAGACCACAACCGGCATACACCGTCTTAGGGCCAGGGAAAAGGCCGGTGTGCTGCCTTTCCCCATGATGAACGTAAACGACGCCAAGTGCAAGCACTATTATGATAATAAGTATGGCACAGGCCAGTCCGTATGGGACGGCATAATGCACACAACAAACCTGCTGGTTGCGGGCCGTACCGTCGTCGTTGCGGGCTATGGCTACTGCGGTCGGGGCGTTGCCATGCGGGCAAAGGGTATGGGCGCCAATGTTATAGTTACCGAGATAGACCCCATAAAGGCTCTTGAGGCCTCAATGGACGGATGCCGTGTAATGACTATGGACAAGGCCGCCCCGGAGGGAGATATATTCGTTACCACCACCGGCTGCCGTGACGTTATAACCCGCAGGCATTTCGAGGTTATGAAGGACAACGCATTCCTGTCCAATGCGGGTCACTTCAATGTGGAGGTAAATGCCGAGGAGCTTGAGACCATGGCAGTAAAGGTATATAAGCGCCGCAAGGATATAATGGGCTATGAGCTGCCGGACGGACGCACGCTGAACCTCCTTGCGGAGGGCAGGCTTGTAAACCTCGCCTCGGGCAACGGACATCCCGCCGAAATAATGGACACCAGCTTTGCCATTCAGGCTCTGTCCCTTGAATACATGGCAAAGAACGGCAGAAACTTTGACAGGAAGGTATACGACGTGCCTCAGGAGATAGACGACGAGGTATCCCGCCTTAAGCTTGCGGGCTGCGGCATGGAGATAGACGTGCTTACCCCGGAGCAGAAAGCCTATTTGAACAGCTGGGAAGTTTAACAACATATTTTAAAACAAAAAACCACCCAAAGGGTGGTTTCTGACTGTCAAAAAACCCTTGGGGATTTGGGGCCCCCGGAGGCTTCAATCGGATTTGGCGACATGCGCGGCAAATTCGCAAAAGCCTTGCGTAGCAAGGGTTTCTTTTCATGGATCCCTGGCCGTGCCGCAGGCACAAGGGAGCCATGTAAACCTCGAAAAAGTGGCATAATGCCACTTTTTCGACAATCTAAAACCACCCAAAGGGTGGTTTTTATGATTGAAAGTAAAGACCTGTTATAATACGAAATGCACACTCCTTGGATAAATCGTTAAAAGGTGTGCCTTTCGTTAAATTGTGCAACGCTTGTTTTCGGTACAACAACCCTGCCGTTCCGAACTACGGCGTGAGTATAGAAATCGATTGATACAGTAATGTCCCAACCGAAGATGTCTTTGAAGAAGGAAAACTGGTCTACCATCCCGAACACCCGGTTTGTGTCACGCATTCCGCCACAGCAATTAAAGGAGTAGTCTACGCTGATGTGATCCACATGACGTTTGATTTTTGTGTCTCATTCATACAGTTCAGAAACCTCTATGGCCGCTTGGATAAATTCCTCCATCGGATCGATGCGAGGATATTTTTTTCATATGAATACGGCAATAACTCTGACAGCATGGTTTTTGTTGTAACGGCCCACTTCTCATTGTATAATAAAACACAAAAGCAAACGGTAAATTTGGAACTGATTTTGCTATTCGGACAGCGTCAGCACATCTCAATAACGGAGACTAAAATGGAAAACAAGCTTATTTCAAATACCGTTATCAGGACGGGTAGAGAGCATGAGCTGGATTGGGCAAGAGCTTTTGCGGTTATTTTTATGATTCTTGTTCATGTGTTTTTGGACGGAGGTATTTTTGACGTAGAAGGCACCATAGCTGTTGTTGTCGGCTACCTTGGCGGTCCTCCTGCGGCACCTGTATTTATGTTTCTTATGGGCATATCCATGGTATATAGCCGAAAGGACACGCCTGCATTGATGGCAAAGCGTGGCGTTGGTTTGCTTATCATGGCATATGCTTTGAACATTGTCCGTGATACTCTGCCTTATGTGATTTTAAGAGAAATGGGTATTGAATGGTGTTTATCCTTTACCGACTCATTGCTGCTTTTAGATATTTTGCAGTTAGCCGGATTGAGCTTTCTCTTGATGGCCCTACTGAAAAAATGTAAAGCATCCATTCCTATCATGCTGGCCTTCACCCTGGTTTTGCAAATAGCAGGCGACCTTTTGGCTTGCTTTACAGATTTCAGCGAGTCTGCACTTCGCTATGTGCTGGGTTTGTTCTTCTATACTTTTGAGTATTCCTGCTTCCCTGTCATGCAGTGGTTTATTTATCCTATGTTGGGTTATTGCTTTGGATATTTGCTGCAGAGAACAATGGATAAAAAGCGGTTGTATACATATATGTTCATGATTGGGATTGGATATGGCGCCTTGACGATGTGCAGTCTCCTTGTTGCAAATGTGGATATTGTATCTGTGTTTATGTCGGATGCTTATTACTCCCCCAATCTTATACATCATGCATTTTATCTGATTGCGGTACTCATCATGCTTCCAATCTGCTATTCCCTTTCGTCGGTGATAAAATTCCGTCCGGTTGTATCGTTTGTCAACATGCTCAGTTCAAATGTGACAGCTATCTATGTAATGCAATGGGTGATTATTGAGTGGACACTCTTTGTTATGTACATTGTTGGAGTAGAAGTACTTCCACGGAATGGGGCGTTTCTGTTCAATGTGGTAACTTTGGCGCTCTCGGCGGTTTGTGCGGTGTGGTATCACAAGATCCGTGACCGTTACCGATTGGATAGAAAAAAGCAAGGGAAAATATGTTGAGGCACGCACTGCGGGAGGAAGATGTATCGTATGAATAAAGGGATATTACTGTTTGCCGTGATTTCGCTGTTGGCGCTCAATCGGATTGCGGACTATCTCTACGAACCGGACTGTGTTCAGTCCTATTATGAACAACTCCTACCTGTATCAGTTTGAGGGTACGGAAGAATCTCTGACCCTGCACCCCATGGGCCGGGTGCGGTATCTGATCTTACAGGAAAATCAGGCACTGGGGCATTCTGTGGATGGAATGCTTGATTTGATGAAACAGTGGATTATTTCCTTATATATGACCTGAATGCGCCCCGCTTCTGGTACAGCGAATACTACTACGTATATCCGGATGGAACAAATGGCAATCGTTTCTCCGAAAAGGCAGCATCTGTTTGAACGGAGATCCGGAAAACGCAGGGCCTTTGAATTCTCCGTGGAATAGGAGAAAGGGTGCGCACATCGCCATTATCCCATGGGCGTTTATACACAGTTAGATTTGACGGTTACACACCTTCCGGTTCTTTTTCCATTTTGCACCGTCCGCAGAAAAGGTCATCATGTCGGTCGGCGGAACAAAAATATGGGCGGGTAGTGTTAAGAGTTATGCGCAAATTAGTCTGCAGACGTCGGAGAAATCAGTCAACCGGCAGAGGAGATGCCCTCGCGGAACGCCTCCGGATGCTTCATACTCATGTACTTTATCCCCCTTGGCTCAAGACGCACACCCTTCGACTTTTCGTTAAAAGGTATCGTGGGGCAAAACGAAAAAGGCTCAACGGTGAACGATTCAGAATTACCGTTGAGCCTGTTATCGTTAAAAAGTATAGAAAAACTGGGACTTTTGCAAAAAGAAACCGGACACCAACTGCGATACAATTGTATCAAAACTGGTGTCCGGTTATGGTGGGGATGGAGGGGCTCGAACCCACGACCTCATCGATGTGAGCGATGCGCTCTGACCAGCTGGGCTACATCCCCGATAACGCAATATATTATACCCCATGGCGAAGTGAATTTCAAGGGCGTTTTTTATGGGTGCACCGCCATGGCGTCCCATGCATATTATGCTGCATGAGAATTGTCGAATACGACCGGGCTGCGGCGGTAAGCTACGCAGAAACATGGGCATTTTCCCGCAATCCCGCTTACTATGATTTCAGCGGGCTGGGCGGTGACTGCACCAGCTTTGTCTCCCAATGCCTTTATGCGGGCAGCGGAATAATGAATTACCCCGACTGGTATTACAGGAGCAGCTATGACCGTTCTCCCTCCTGGGCAGGTGTGGATGAGCTGTATGCCTTTCTTATAAATAATGAAGGTGTGGGTCCCTTTGCCATAGAAACAGACCCTGATGAGATGCAGCCGGGTGATGTTATTCAGCTTGGGCGGCAGGACGGCACATGGTATCATACCCTTCTTGTGGTGGGCACATACCCCACAATATACGTTGCGGCCCATACCAACGATGCCTTTATGCGGCCTCTGCACAGCTATGATTTTTATGCTGCTCGGTATCTGCATATTGAGGGCGTAAGGGTGTGGTAAGCATTGCGTTGTAATGGGCGGAGATTGATGATAGAATATAAGCAAACAAAGAGAAATTCTGTCCTGTGGAGGTACGCATATGAGAATGGTCGACCTTATAGCCAAAAAGCGCCGCGGAGAAGCCCATACCCATGCAGAGATAGATTTCATCATATCCGGATATGTAAATGGCAGCATACCGGATTACCAGATGTCCGCATGGATGATGGCGGTATGCTGGCAGGGCATGGAGGAGGACGAGGTCAGCCGCCTCACATTTGATATGATGAACTCAGGCGATGTGGTGGACCTTAGCGATCTGCCCGGCGTAAAGGTGGATAAGCATTCTACCGGCGGTGTTGGCGATACCACTACGCTGGTCATAGCGCCCCTTGTGGCGGCCTGCGGCGGCACGGTCGCCAAGATGAGCGGGCGGGGTCTTGGCCATACCGGCGGCACGCTGGATAAGCTTGAGGCGGTGCCAGGGGTTTGCGTGGAAAAGGAAATAGAGGAATTTAAGGACATAGTACGCAAAAACGGCCTTTGTGTAATAGGCCAGAGCGGTAACCTTGTGCCTGCGGATAAGCTTATGTACGCTTTGCGGGATGTTACAGGCACGGTGGAGAGCATTCCTCTCATCGCCTCCAGCATAATGAGCAAAAAGCTGGCTGCGGGCACGGATGCCATAGTGCTGGACGTTAAAACAGGCTCAGGCGCATTCATGCAGACGGTGGAGGATGCAAGAAGGCTTTCCGAAACCATGGTAAGGATAGGCAACAGCCTTGGCCGCAGGACTGTGGCCATAATAACGGATATGGATCAGCCTCTTGGCATGGCAATAGGCAACGGCCTTGAGGTGAAGGAAGCGATAGATGTGCTGTCCGGCAGGGTAAGCGAGAGCGACCCCCTGTATCAGGTATGTATGCTGCTTGCTTCCAATATGCTCAAGCTTGCCGGACTCGCGGCAGACGACGGGGATGCTGAGGCGCAGCTTACCGATGCGCTGAAGGAAGGCCGGGGGCTGAAGAAGCTTCAGGATATGCTTACTGCTCTTGGCGCGGAGGATGCGGGGGCGGTTATAGCAGATCCCGAATGCCTTTGCAAGGTAAAGCAAAAGGTTCCGGTCACCTTGGATGGGGAGGGCTATATCTCCGCCATGTATGCGGCGGATATAGGCAACGCCGCCCAGATGCTGGGTGCGGGCAGGGCTGAAAAGACTGACGTTATAGACCCGGCGGTGGGCCTCGTTATGCATAAGCGTATGGGAGAATATGTGGCGGCAGGTGAACCCATAGCCACCATGTATGTGAATGATGGCAGCAGGCTGGATGGGGCGATAGCTGCGCTCAAGGGGGCAATAAAGCTGGGCAAGGACAAGCCCGCGGCTGCGCCCATGGTGCACGGCATAGTGCAATAGCGGGGTTTACGGTATGTTTACGGAGCGCCGATTGTAAAAGGGCGCTCCCTGTGTTATTTTATAAAGAGAGTTTTTTGTGCGAGGTATCATGAGAGTGAGCAAGCTCATTGCCATAGACGGAAACAGCCTTATGCACAGGGCGTATTACGCCCTGCCTTCCATGACCGCCCGGGACGGCACCCCTACGGGGGCGGTATACGGCTTCATCAGCATGCTGCTGAAGCTGCTTTCCTATGAGCCAAGCCATATGCTGGTGGCCTTTGATATGCATGGCCCAACATTCCGCCATGAGCAGTATGACGGCTATAAGGAGGGCAGAAAGCCCACCCCTGACGACCTTCGCGCCCAGTTCCCCATGCTGAAAAAGCTCCTCGGTGAAATGGGTATAACAGTATGCGAATGTGAGCGATATGAGGCGGACGATATACTCGGCACATTCTCCCGCAGGGCAAACGCCGCGGGCATGGATGCGCTGCTGGTCACGGGAGACCGTGACGCCCTGCAGCTTATAAACGAGCACACCCATGTACTTTTGACCAAGAAGGGCATAAGTGAAACGGTGGAATACGACAGGGCCGTTCTCAAGGAGCAATACGGCATTGAGCCGGAGCGTATGGTGGATCTTAAGGGCCTTATGGGAGACAGCTCGGACAACCTGCCCGGCATTCCCGGAGTTGGGGAAAAGACCGCCCTGAAGCTTCTTGAAAAATACGGCACCCTTGAGAATACCCTTGCAAACGCAGAAAGCGAAAAGGGCGCATTGCGGCAGAAACTGCTGGACAACACCGACTCCGCTCGCATGAGCTATGCCCTGGGCACAATAAACACCGAGGCCCCGGTAAGCATAAGCCTTGATGACTGCGCCTTTGATCCTTCTGCCATGGCGGGTGCCATACCCACCATGAACACATGGGAGCTGCGCAGCCTTATTCAACGCCTGCCAAAGGGCGGCGCCGCCATACCCCGGATGGCTGAGGTGAAGATAAAGACCATCGAGGTATCCGACAGGGAGGGCCTTGACGCCCTTATGGCAAAGATCGCCGGCGCGGATACTATTGCCATAGTTGCCGGGGAGCGCATGGGCGTTGCTGTGGATAGTGATGAGCAATATGAGATATCCCTGGGCGCTACGCTGTTTGATGCGGGGCTTTCCGCAGAGGAAGTACTTGAGTCGCTTAAGCCGCTCCTTGAAAGGGAAGGGGTAAAAAAGCTGCTGTTTGATTCTAAGGCAATGCGTCATTTTCTTGGGAACTTTGGCATACGGCTTAAAGGCGGCGTGTTTGATGCCATGATAGCGGATTATCTTCTTCATGCAATACATCCCGCAGATTCCCTTAAGACACTCTGCTCAGAGCGGGGCATACCCGAAGGCCCCAGCGCGCTTATTGCCCTTGCACCCGCAATGGAAGGGGAGATGCGGGAAAAGGGCATGATCGACCTATATAATGAAGTGGAACTGCCTCTTACCCGGGTGCTGTTTGATATGGAGCGGGAAGGCATTGCGGTGGATAAGGATATGCTGTCCGACCTTTCCGGGAAATTCGCCCTGCGCATCGCCGAGATTGAACAGAGCATTTTCGCCCTTGCGGGAGAAACATTCAATATACTTTCCACAAAACAGCTGGGCGCAATACTGTTTGAAAAACTGGGCCTGCCCCCCCAGAAAAAGACCAAGTCCGGCTATTCTACAGATTCCGAGGTATTGGAAGCGCTGGAGGATAAGCACGAGATAGTGCCGCTGGTGATAGAATACCGCTTCCTCTCCAAGCTTAAGAGCACCTTCCTTGACAGCCTTGCGGCCCTTACCAGGGAGGGCAGGGTGCATACCCGGTTTAATCAGAATGTTACTGCCACCGGCCGTATATCTTCTACAGAGCCGAACCTGCAGAATATCCCGGTGCGCACAGAGCTGGGCCGTGAGATACGCCGTGCATTCACAGCGAGCCCCGACCATCAGCTGGTGGGGGCGGATTATTCTCAGATTGAGCTTAGGCTGCTGGCCCATATGAGCGGCGACGAAGGGCTTATATCCGCATTCAATTCCGGGACGGATGTGCATACCTCCACGGCGGCTGAGGTTTTCGGCGTACCGGTATCCGCCGTTACAAGGGAACAGCGAAGCGCCGCAAAGGCGGTAAACTTCGGCATAGTGTACGGCATAAGCGATTTCGGTCTTGCCAGGAATATAGGCGTTTCCCGCAAAGAGGCGGGTGAATTCATTAAAAAATACCTTGAGCGTTATCCCGGCGTGCAGAACTATATGCACACAAGCGTTGAAAAAGGCAAGGCCAACGGCTATGTCAGCACCCTTATGGGTCGCAGGCGGGAACTGCCCGAGATAAGCTCATCCAATTATAATACCCGCAGCTTTGGGGAGCGGGTAGCCATGAATATGCCCATACAGGGCACCGCTGCGGATATAATCAAAGTGGCAATGGTGCGGGTTCACAGGGCAATCGAGGAAAAGGACCTCAAGGCAAAGCTTGTGCTGCAGATACACGATGAACTTATAATAGACACCCCCGAGGACGAGGTGGAGCAGGTAAAGATACTGCTTAAGGACTGCATGGAGAAGGTAATGGAGCTGAAGGTGCCCCTTACTGTCGAAGTAAACAGCGGACACAGCTGGTTTGATACGAAGTAGGTGCATAGAATATGCGTATAGGGCTTACTGGCGGCATTGCCGCAGGAAAATCCTCAGTATCCGAAATATTGGCTTCTCTCGGCGCATGGATACTTGACGCAGATGCCATCTCACGGGAGATGGTTGAGCCGGGCAGTGCCGGGCTTGAGGGCATAGTTCGTGAGTTTGGCGAGAAAATTCTGAAAGCGGACGGCACGCTGGACCGGGCTGCCCTTGGGGCGGAAGTGTTTTCGGATGACGCCAGGCGTGGGCGACTGAACGGCATACTGCATCCCATCATAAAGTCAGAGATGCTGAATCGAGCCGGGAGGATAGAGTCTGAATATCCCGATGCCATAGTAATCATGGATGTGCCGCTGCTTATTGAGAGCGGCTGGCAGGATATGGCAGATGAGGTTTGGCTGGTGACTGCTCCCCTGGAGGAGCGCATACGCCGCATAGCTCTTAGGGACGGCCTTGACCGCCGGCAGGCTGAGCGGAGGATAGCCGCCCAGATGCCGGATGGGGAAAAGGCAAAATATGCAGATATAATAATAAACAACGGCGGCAATATGGATGAGCTTAAGGCCATAGTAAGCGATCTGTATGCTGAAAGGAAATATGGAAAAAAAGAAAAGAAAACGCAGGAACAATAAAAAGATAATACGGGCTGTTACATTGTCGCTGGCGCTGCTTATACTGCTTTGCGCCGCCGCGTATTTTCTTAGCGGCGTGGCGCAAAGGCGAACATACCGCCTTCTGTATCCGGATATCGTGACGGAAATGGCGGCGGAATACGGCGTTGATCCCTACCTTGCGGCGGCGGTGATACACTGCGAAAGCTCCAATAATAAAGATGCCGTGTCTCCCGTTGGGGCCGTGGGGCTTATGCAGATAATGCCGGATACCGGGGCATGGATAGCGGAAAAACTTGAGATGGATGATTTCACCGAGGAGCGTCTCTTTGAGCCGGAAGTGAATGTTCGCATGGGCTGCTGGTATATAGATTACCTTACGGATAGATTCCACGGGAATATGACATTGGTGCTGGCGGCGTATAATGCCGGGCCGGGCAACGTGCAGAAATGGCTGGAAGATGAAAGAATCTCCGAGAATGGCACGCTTACAGAGATACCCTTTCCGGAAACCGAAAGATACATTGAGAAGGTGCAGAGGGCATATGAGAAATACCTCACGCTTTACAAAAAAGAGCTTTCTTAGGCTGATGGCGCTGATGCTGGCGGTGCTTACGGTCTTTTCGGGCTGCGGCAAAAGCGAGACTGCCGGGGAGGGAGAGACGGAGATAGCCGTGCCCGTATCCACCCCGGAGCCTCAACCAATAACGGGCGGCGAGGTAAAGATGTATATCCCTACCAATGCGGACATTACCGACCCACTTAAGGTGAATACCGAGGAGATGCTGAATTTCTTCTCCATGATATACGAAAGCCTTGTAAGCATAAGCGCGGACGGAAAGCTTACCGCAGAGCTTGCGGAAAACTGGTTCACGGAGGACGGGGGCAAAACCTGGAACATAAAGATCAGGGAATGGGTAACATGGCACGGACATGATATAAGCCTTACATCGAGGGATATTATTCTTACATTCGAGCGGCTCAAGACCATCGGTGAGGATTCTTACTATGCGTACTGCGTAAACACAATAGACACTATCGAGGCGGTGGACAACCAGAATATCAAGGTGACCATGAAGAACGGGGGATATGCCTCCCTTTATGCCCTTACTTTTCCGGTTATGCTAAGCGGCGAGGCCACCGCAAAGCCGGTTGGCACAGGGCCGTATGTATATGACGGCTATCGCGACAGCGGCATACTGCTCAGAGCCAATGAGGCATGGTGGAAACAGCGGCCATATATAGACAGCTTCCTGTTTATTGAGCGTGACAGCAACGACGTTGCCCTTGCTTCATACAGCGCAGGCCAGCTGGACATGGTGCCCACATCTTCAACCACCGTGGGTAAGTACAGGCAGGAGGGCATCACAATCGTGCAGGATGTTATGACCCAATCGGTGGAGATAATGCTGGTAAACAGCACATCAAGCGCCCTGAGTGACGTGCGGGTGCGGCAGGCCATAGCCTATGGGCTGGACCGCAGCAAGATAATTTCAAATATATACATGAACCGTGCCCAGTCCTGTGATGTGCCGGTTGCGCCGGACTCGTGGATATACGATTCCGCGTCAAAGCTATATGACTATAACGCATCCAAGGCGCTTGCCCTTCTCTCTGATGCGGGCTGGACCGATGTGGATGACGACGGCAGACTGGAAAAGGGCGGAATGGCCCTTACAGAGCTCAACCTGATGCTTCTGGCAAATGATTCAACTGACAGCGCGAGAAAGAACGCCGCCGCAGCAATTGCGGAGCAGCTGGGCGAGCTTGGCATAAATGTTGAAGTGGTAACCGCGGCATATACCGTTGGACAGACCGAGGGCGAGTATATGGAAATGCTTAAAAACGGCGAATATGATATTGCCCTTATCGGACTCAATCTGGGACGGGATTCCAACCTTACCGAAGTGATGTCAAGCAACGGCAGCGCAAATTACGGTAATTATTACGACTATGAGCTGGACGTGCTTGCCGGCTCCATGATGAGCGCAGGAGATGAGGCGGCATATCGGGACGCGGCCTCGGCTTTCCAGCTTGCTTTCGCAGAAAAGCTGCCCTTTATTCCTCTTTATTTCCGGCTGAATAGCATAGTTTACTCTGCGGATATAAAGGGAATGACGGATGTGCGTGAACCGGATATAATGAGAAGCGTGGACAAGTGGTATATGTTCACCGACGGCGATAATATAAACACCACAGGACACTAAGGGGATAAACTGTATGCTGATTTGCGTTTTAACAGGAATAGCAGTGCTTATAATAGACCAGATAACCAAGGTAAAGGCCGTTACAGACCTTGCGGCAAACGGCGATATAAAGATTTGGGAAGGCGTTCTTCACTTCACTTATGTGGAAAACCGGGGCGCAGCTTTCGGCATGATGCAGGGCGGCAAGTGGTTTTTTCTGGTGATAACCGGCATTGCCGTAATAGGCCTTGTTTGGTTTCTCATAAAAGAGCGCAGGTCCATGCATTTTCTCATGCGTTTTTCCATATGCCTGCTGCTGTCCGGCGCCGTTGGCAACCTTATCGACAGGGTGGCCTTGGGCTATGTTCGGGATATGATATACGTTGCGGCCATAAACTTCCCCGTGTTCAATGTGGCGGATATGGCGGTATGCATAGGCTGCGGATTGATGATACTGGATGTTTTGTTTTTTAAGGGTAAAAAGTACATCGCCGACGATAAAAAGCCGGATGCGGAGGAAGAACGGTAATGACCCAGGACGCGGGCTTTGACCTGCCGGAATACAATACCCTTATGGCGAATACAGCCGGAGAACGGCTGGATGTTTTTTGCGCTCGGGCTGGGGATATGACCCGCTCTGCCGCTCAGCGCATGATAGCCGAGGGAGATGTGCTTCTCAACGGCACGATAGCCAAGGCCAATCAAAAGCTTAGGGTAAATGACGAGGTAACGGTTCTGCTTCGCCCCGCGGCGGAGGTGGATATTATCCCCGAGAATATACCAATTAACATAGTTTATGAGGACAGCCATATAGCTGTAATAAACAAGCCCAAGGGCATGGTGGTGCATCCCGCCCCGGGCAATCCCGGCGGAACGCTGGTAAACGCATTGATGTACCACCTGAGCGACCTTTCCGGCATAGGCGGAGAGCTGCGCCCCGGCATAGTTCACCGGATAGACAAGCTTACCTCCGGCCTTATAGTGGTGGCAAAAAACGACATGGCCCATGCATCCCTTGCGGCCCAGCTTAAGGAGCATTCTGCCCGCCGTACCTATATCGCCATAGTGGACGGCAACATAAAAGAAGACTCAGGAACGGTGGACGCCCCAATAGGCCGTCACCCCGTAGACAGAAAGCGCATGGCGGTGGTTAAAGACGGCAGGGAGGCCGTAACACACTGGCGGGTGTTGGAAAGATACGGGGTATATACTCTAATAGAAGCCCGCCTGGAAACGGGGCGCACCCATCAGATAAGGGTACACATGGCCTATATAAAGCACCCCGTCGCGGGGGATACGGTTTACGGCTCAGCAAAGCCGAAGCTTGGCCTTGAGGGACAGGCTCTTCATGCCGCCCGCCTTGAGCTTACTCATCCCGCCACAGGTGAGCGGATGATATTCAGGGCGGATGTGCCGGAATATTTCACTTCCGCCCTTAAGAAGGCAGGGAGAAAGGAAGCCGAAGATATAGAAACTACGCTTAAAGCGGCATTTGGAGAGCAATAAATAATGGCAAAGCAGGACAGGGAAAAATTCGGCAAGGGAAAGGCCGGCATTATTTTCAGCGGCGCAATGGTGCTGTGCTGCATTGGGCTTTATCTGCTGGGCAGCCGTGGCAGCGATGAGATCATCGCCGCTTCGGATTCTTCTGCAACCCCTGTGCCTATAGAGGAAAAGCAGCGGGCATATCCTTCCGCGGATGTCTTCTTCGATAGAGCGGAGGAATACGGCCTTGCCGCGGAAATAGCAGAAGGGGATAAGACAGGCGCTTCCGCGAAGGCGTATATATTGACACGAAAGGACCTTCCCGAAGGGAAGCTGGTGCTGTCATTGAGAAACGGCGGCGTATGCGCATTCACCCTTACAGTGCCTGCCGCACCTGAGCCCGAGCCCCTGCCAAATAACCCAACACCCGTGGAAATATCCCTTTACGAACAGCGCATAACTGCGTACGAGCTGGAAGGGAATTGGCTTAAGGATGCTATTACCGCCCTTGTAAGTGGGCTGGATATAATGGGAGAGGTAGATTACGGAGATATTACTTCCATGCTGTCCCTTGTGAGCCAAACCGGCGAGGACGGCAAGGACAGGGATATGACGGCCGACGGTTTTCAGCATACAGTGAGGCTTATGGATGATAAACTGTATATCACGGTGTCAATAAATGAATAGAACCCACGAATACATATAAGTTATTCAAATATTAAATTAAAACTTAATCAACAATTGATGGGTTTGTAATACTTTTGTGATGAAATCCCTGTAAGGGCGGGTTATAATATACTTGCAAGTGAGAAACGAGTTCCCTTTCAAGGCAACCGATGTTTCGCGGCTCCCATTGTGAATGGGAGTCGTTTTTCGTTGCTTATATAAGACGTTTGCATTAAAATATAATCAGCAATATACGGAGGTCGTTTGATGGACTTCATCGAAAGGTTTACCGAGGGGGCGCGCCGTGCTCTCGCCCTGGCTCAGGAAAGCGCCAAGGATATGGGCCATAATTATGTGGGCAGCGAGCATTTGCTGCTGGGCCTCATTCGGGAGGAGGAGGGGGCTGCTTCCCGTGCCCTTGCCCAGTTTGGCATATCTGCCGCGGAGGTATCCCGCCGAGCGGAAGAGCTGGTGGGCCATGGCGATTATCACTTTACCGACAGCTTTGGCTATACCCCCCGAACAAAAAAAATACTTGAGCTTAGCCTATATGAAGCCAAGTCATTAAAAAACAGCTACATCGGCACTGAGCATATACTTCTTGCCATACTCAGGGAGAGGGACTGCGTGGCGGTGCGCATTCTTGCGGACCTTGGAGTGGATTTTACGCTGCTGAATCAGATGCTGTCCGGCACAACCCGCAAATCCGAAAAGGGCGCAAATGAACAGCCCTCCAATACCCCTGTGCTGGATCAATACGGAAAGGACATTACCCGCCTTGCAAGAAACGGCGAGCTGGATCCCGTAATAGGCAGGGAGCAGGAGATACAGCGGGTGATACAGATACTTTCCCGCCGCACAAAGAATAATCCCGTACTCATAGGGGATCCGGGCGTTGGCAAAAGCGCCATAATAGAGGGCCTTGCCCAGCGCATAGCGGGAGGGAATATTCCCGAGCTTCTTAAAAATAAGCGGGTAGTCACCCTTGAAATGGGCGGAATGCTTGCCGGCACAAAATATCGGGGCGAATTTGAGGCGAGGATAAAGTCCGCCATAGATGAGCTTATTGAGAATAAGAATACCATACTGTTTATAGACGAGCTTCATACTATAGTCGGCGCGGGCGCATCAGAGGGCAGCATAGACGCTTCCAATATAATGAAGCCCGCTCTTGCCCGTGGCTTGATACAGGTAGTGGGCGCAACCACCCCTGACGAATACCGCAAATACATAGAAAAGGATGGAGCGCTGGAGCGCCGCTTCCAGCCGGTATCCGTTGGCGAGCCCAGCCGTGATGAGGCGGTGGAGATACTCTTTGGCCTTAGGGACCGTTACGAAGCACATCACAAGGCCACAATTACGGACGGAGCAATTCGTGCCGCTGTGGAGCTTTCGGACAGGTATATTTCAGACAGATTTCTGCCGGATAAGGCCATAGACCTGATGGACGAGGCGGCCAGCCGCGTGCGCCTTGCGGCATATGTGTCACCGCCGGATATGCGGGCGCTGGAGGATAAGCTGACTGAGCTCCTCAAGGAAAAGGAAGAGGCGGTAAACAATCAAAACTTTGAACGCGCCGCCGCCATAAGGGACGAGGAACGGACCCTTCGTGAGGAAATGACCGCCCGCAAAGCAGACTGGGAGCGCAGCCGGGACAGCACAGAAAGCACCGTTACGGAAAACGATATAGCCGAGGTGGTTAACGCATGGACGGGCATACCAGTTAAACGTCTTACAGAGGACGAAAGTAAAAAACTGCTTACTTTGGAGGACGCACTCCATAGCCGGGTGGTGGGGCAGGATGAGGCGGTGTCCGCCGTGTCCCGCGCAATACGCAGGGCCAGGGCAGGGCTTAAAGACCCCCGCCGCCCAATTGGCTCATACCTTTTTCTGGGGCCCACAGGCGTAGGAAAAACCGAGCTTTCCAAGGCGCTTGCCGAGGCTATGTTTGACAGGGAAGACGCCATGGTTCGGCTGGATATGTCGGAATACATGGAGCCGCACAGCGTAAGCAAGCTTATGGGTTCACCGCCGGGCTATATTGGCTATGAGGACGGAGGACAGCTTACAGAGCGTGTGCGCAGAAAGCCTTATACCGTGGTGCTGCTGGATGAGATAGAAAAGGCCCATCCCGATGTTTTCAACATACTGCTTCAGGTGCTGGAGGACGGACGCCTGGCCGATGCCAAGGGCAGGGTGGTGGATTTCCGCAACACCATAATCATCATGACCTCAAACGTGGGCGCATCCAGCGTTGGCAAGCGCAATGCCGTGGGCTTTGGCGCGGAGAATCCTGCCCTTACCTATGAGCGTATGCGTGAGAGCATGATGGCGGAACTGAAAAAAACATTCTCCCCTGAGTTTATCAACAGGGTGGACGAGATAATCATCTTCCATCAGCTGGAGCGAGAGCAGACACGGGAGATAGTGCGCCTTATGCTCAAGGGAGTATCCGAGCGCCTTGGAGAGCGCGGTATAACTCTTACCGTAACGCCGGAGGCGGAGGAACATCTGTCACAGGATGGTTTTGACCCGGTATACGGGGCAAGGCCCCTTCGCAGGGCCATACAGCATCAGGTTGAGGATAACCTGAGCGAGGAGCTGCTGGCAGGCCGTATACGCCTTGGAGACAGAGTGGTGGCAGACGTGGAAGGAGACAGGCTGGTTTTCCGCAAGCTTTCTTAATTTTAAGGCGAAAACAGGTATAATTAACAATTTGTTCAACGGAGGGATGGTTACATATTTCGCCGGATAGTGGTAGAATATACTCGTAAACTTTTGAACCCAGGCGAGGAACCATGACGGCTTTTGTCAAAAAAATCATCCTGACTATGACGGTATTTGCGGCGCTGCTACAATGCGGCGCTGCTTTTGCCGCACCGTATGATTTTAATCCTGAGGATATACTGGCAAAGCGGGCGGAAAGCCGGTTCGATCAGGCCATGGGCGATGTGAATGCGGAGTTTGATCCTTACGCTTACTCCATGGTTGGATTTACCATAGGCATAGACCCGGGGCACCAGCTTACAGCGGATACCGCTCAAGAGCAGGTATATCCCGATAATGAGAAGATAACTAAGGACCGCATGAGCCCAGGCGCAGTAGGCGTACGCTCAGGCACGGAGGAATACGATATAAACCTTGAGGTGTCCTTAAAGCTTGAGAGCCTTTTACGCGCCGCCGGTGCCGAGGTAATAATGACTCGCAGCACAAACGATGTAAATATATCCAACATTGAACGTGCGGCTATGATGAACCGTGAGGATGTGGACTTTTGGGTAAGGATACACTGCAACAGCTCCCGTTGTCAGCGCACAAACGGCGCCCTTATAATTGCCCCCGGTTCCGATATGGAAATACACGACAGGAGCGAGGCCCTTGGCAAGCAGGTGCTTACCGAGTTCTGCGCCGCAACGGGCGCGGCCTGTAAGGGAGTGAGTTATACCTCTACCCAGACGGGCTTCAATTGGTCATACAGCCCTGTGGTTACCATAGAGATGGGATACCTTTCAAATCCCAATGAGGACGGGCTTCTGAGCAGGGATTCATATCAGAGCAGCTGTGCCGAGGGAATATTCTGCGGCATTGCCGCATTCTGTGCGGAGGAGAGCGAAGGATGAAAAAGCTTTTTATACTCCTTATGACCGCTGCGATGCTTTTCTCCCTGTGCGGATGTGTGTGGTTTATGGGAGCCCCCGATGATGATAATGATGCACCTGCCGGCCTTGAGCCGGTTGTAGATGAACCTGAGATCACTCCGGAGCCTGAAATGGCAAAGAACCCCGTTTTGGAGTTTTACTCAGAATACTATGCCGCATGCGGCGCAATGGAAGAGCTGTTCCAAAGCCGTCTTGAAGGCGAGGCCACCAAAGAAGCAGCAGATACCCTTATATACCTTGCGGAACATGGGCTTATGGTATCCGAGGGGAAGATAACTTTCGGATGGCTGCTGTCCACGGACAGCGAAGGCACATTCTCGTCTTTGGTATTCGGTGGGGCTGACGGCAGCGGCACCATCTCTCCCGGAATAGACGAGCGGAAAACCGCTGCGGACGAGGGAGAAGGGGAGGAAATGGAGCTTACGCCGCTTATGCCGGCGGAAACACCCATACTTACCGCCATACCTGATGAATCCATAGAGCCGGAAGAAGCGTATACCCTGAATTTTCAGTTTGCGGCAGGCAATTCACTTAGGGGTACTCTGCAAAAGGAACACCTCGAATACTCTGAAATAGACGGCAGCGGATATTCCGTTGATATCGTTACCGAGGGGGATGTGTGGGAATCCACCGTTATTCGGGGAGATGGGCTGACCAGCGTGCTCCGCTGCGATGGCAATGGACTGCATTTTACGGTATTTGATTCAGCGGACCAAAGCGATATAACAGAAAACATATATAAATGGACCAGCGACAGCGCAGGCGCAAGGCGGATATAATTCCGCCTTTTTTTTAATATAATATTCTGATATTATGTAAAAAAGGGGGAGGTGTAGTTATGCTCCAGATGAGAGAACTTACCTTGGCGTCAATAGTGCTGAGGATACTGCTTGCCGTATTTCTTGGCGGAGTTATAGGCCTTGAGCGGGGAATGAAAAACAGAGCTGCGGGCCTTAGAACATATATGCTGGTATGCATGGGCTCCTGTATAGTTATGGTGACTAATCAGTATATCTATCAGGCATACGGCACGGGAGATCCCGTGCGTATGGGTGCCCAGGTGGTAAGCGGCATAGGCTTCCTTGGGGCGGGCAGCATAATCGTTACCGCCCGCAATCAGATAAGGGGACTTACCACGGCGGCAGGCCTGTGGGCGAGCGCATGTGTTGGCCTTGCGGCGGGTATTGGCCTGTATGAGGTGGCGTTGATCGGTGCGGTGTGCATATTTGTTATACTTACTGCTCTGCATAATCTTGACGATATGCTGCGCCGCAACACAAAGCAGCTGGATGCCTATGTGGCGTTTAAAAAAGGCGTGCCTATAAGCGTATTTTTCGATTTTGTACACAATAACAGCATAGAGTATTCAAATCTTCATATGGATGCAGAGGGGGCGTATACATCTGGCGCAATAGCATTCAGCGTTACCCTTAAATCAAAGGGTGAGTATGATCACGGCGATATGCTGAGAGAACTTGCAAACCTTGAAGAGACCGCGTTCGTTGAAGAGATGTAATTAAAACGGGCAAATAAACCAAACATAAAAAACCAAACATAATAATGATCCCCCCGCATAGCGGGGGGTATTTCAGTTTCGGGCATAGCCCTAAT
>JAEDIC010000023.1 GCA_016292635.1 Clostridia bacterium | reverse complement strand
TGATAAGGGGCCGCAGCCCCTTATGTTCAATCCGGCTCTGACGACATGTGCGTCAGAACGGATGAAAACCCAGAGGTTTTCGTACTTTGCGGGTTTTGCCGCCCGGGAGCGAATGCGAGAGGCAAAACCCGTAAAACTCAAAAAAGTGGCGTTTAGCCACTTTTTTGACACTCTGAGGCTCCATCAGGAGCCTTTTATGCTACATCATGTCATCATCCATCATGTCAAAGCCGCCGTCATCTGTGGACATATACTCACGGCCGGCAATGCGCTTTTCGGTGCGTTCTTTCTCCACCAGGTCGCTGAGCAGCTCCTTGAACTCGCGGGAGTTCTTTACCCGGCGAACATCCACCTCCGGGGTGGTCTTGTCGGCAGTGCAGAGATGCACGGTGCCAAGGCCCCAAAGGCGCTGATTAAGCGGGCGCTTAAGGGTTATATCAAGTATGCGGTAAAGGCGGATCTCCTCCTCCCTGCGGCTGAAGAAACCCGTGTCGATTATGAGCTTTTCACCAGTAAGATAATAGCGGGTGAAGGTCCAGGGCAGGCCGAAGATTATGCGCTTTCTGTCCTTCCAAACGTAGTTCATCTCCATTTATAAATGCTCCTTTTTCCCCAGTATATTAAGCTTTTTTCATATTATATCATATTATCCTCAAAATAAAAGCGTCCGCCCCCCTCCGCCAAGTGCCTGTTTACATTTTGTTTGCATGAATTCGGTATTTGCTCCGTATATTGACATATTTTCCTTGCTGTTGTATCATCATAATTGTCTCAAGTGAGACAATTATGAAACCGCGGAGTCCCTATGACATCGTATCTGACCATGGACGAACTTCATATCCTTTCCCGCTGCCCCCTGTTTTCCGGCATTGAGCCAGAAGAGCTTAAAGCTTTGCTGGGGCAGGAGGGCTGCGCCGTTATGGATTTCGATCCGGGTGCAGAGCTTCCGGGCGACGGCATGCTGATACTGCTTAGCAACAGGGTACTTATAGAAAAGCCCGTATCCGACGGGCGCAGCCTGCTTATGCGGGAGGCGCTGCCCACGGAGGCCATAAACGCCGCCTCCGCCCTGTCCCAGGGCAAAAGCATGAGCCGCCTCATTGCCCCGGATGGATGCAGGGCGCTGCATATATCCCGTGAAGCCCTTGCCGCCGTCATAACCAATGGCGGGAAATTTGCGCTGAATATGACCGAATTTCTCGTAAGCCGGGTGGTGTTTCTCAATAATAAGATAACCTCCCTCGCAGGATATACCGCCGCCAGCCGCCTCACCCTATATCTTGAAGAAAACGCTAAGCCTGAGGACAGCGCGCTCGCCGTTACCCTTCCATGCAGCCTTACGGAATTTGCGGAGTATCTGGGCGTTGGCAGGGCCTCCCTTTACCGCACGCTGGACGCCATGGAAGAGGAGGGAACAATAGAGCGCAAGGGACGAAGGATACTGATACTTAAAAAGCTTTGACAGCTATAAAACACATCAGCCGAAAGGAAAACAGGTTAATGAAAAAAATACTGATATTCTCCATAGTTCTTCTGCTTTTGACCTTCACGGCCTGCGCCAAGGCGGATAATACCCCCATCTGCGCCGCCGTCATGAACGGCCCCACCGGCATAGGCATCGCTCAGCTTAATTTCCGCGCTCTTGAAGGCGAGCTGGATTATCCCCTGTCCATCGCCTTTGCCGGCAGCCCGGATCAGGTGTCCGGCGGCCTCATTTCCGGGGAAATACAGATCGCCGCCGTGCCGGTAAACCTTGCCTCCGTGCTGTACAATAAAACCGAGGGGCAGGTGCTTACCGCTGCGGTAAACACCCTTGGCGTGCTGTACGTTGTTGAAAAAGGGGATTCCATCCAAAGTTTTGCCGATCTTGCAGGCAAAAAGATACTTGCCGCAGGACAGGGCAGCACTCCCGAATACATTGTAAATTACCTTATTGAGCAGAACGGCCTTGCTGGTCAGGTGGAAATGGAATACGTTGCGGAGCACGCCGAAGCAGTTACCCAGATGGCAGCAGGCAATGTGGATGTTATCATAGTTCCCGAACCCTTCGTCACTACCGCCCTCAGCAAGGCAGAAGGGGCACGCATAGCTCTGGATATCACCGAAGAATGGGGCAAAGTATCCGACGCGGAGCTGGTACAGGGCTGTTTGGTAGTGCGAAAGGATTTTGCCGATGCCCACCCCAAGGCAGTCGAGGCCTTCCTTAAAGATTATGCCGAATCCGCCGCATACGCTGTGGAGAATCCCCAAAATACCGCCGCCCTCATTGAAAGCTACGGCATAATGGGCTCCGCCCAGCTTGCCGAAAAGGCAATACCCAACTGCAACATCGTATGCGTAACGGGAGAGGATATGCAGGCCATGGTGAGCGGAATGCTTATCGTGCTGCACGCCGCGAATCCCCAATCCGTAGGCGGCGCACTTCCCGGCGAGGATATGTATTACATGGGGTAAAATCAGCCGCAAAAACCGCCGCCGTAGCCGCCGCATGGCTGGCCATATGGCAGCTTATACACAATATCATCGGCAAAGAGGTGCTCCTGCCCGCACCTCTTGAGGTGTTTTCCCGGCTTGCTAAGCTTGTTATGGAGGGGGAGTTCTGGCGGCATATTGGCTCATCCCTTTTCAGGATAATGGCGGGGTATCTTTGCGCCCTGCTCATTGGCTTTGTCCTCGGCGCAATCACCGCCCGCTCAAAACCGCTGGATGCCCTGCTTTCCCCTGCGGCAAGGGTCATCAGGGCCACCCCGGTGGCCTCCTTCATAATACTGCTGTTCGTGTTTCTTTCAAAGGAACGCATACCCGCCATAACCTCATTCCTGATGGTACTGCCGGTGGTTTGGTCAAATGTATACGAGGGCATAAACTCCACCGACACAAAGCTTCTTGAAATGGCAAAGGTATTCCGCCTCAGCCCCGCGAAAACCCTGCGCAAAATATACCTTCCCTCGGTATTCCCCTTTCTCCTTGCCGCCGCAAAAACCGGAATGGGCCTTGCATGGAAGGCGGGAATAGCGGCAGAGGTGATGGTCTCCCCAGCATCAGGTATAGGGGCAGAGCTGTACAATGCCAAGATATACCTTGAAAGCGCAGACCTTTTCGCATGGACGGCGGTGATAGTCATTATCAGCATGATACTGGAAAAGCTGCTTGTGCGGCTGGTCAGGAGGTTTCATGATACGCCTTGACAACATTACAAAAGCCTTCGACGGCAAAACCGTTCTTGAGAATTTCTCCATTGAACTGCCGCATACCGGCTTCTGTGCCATTACCGGGCGCTCCGGCATAGGCAAAACCACATTGCTGCATATCATCGCCGGGCTGACGGAGCCCGACAGCGGCGCTGTGCGAACCGTTCCCCATATAAGCATGGTATTTCAGGAGGACAGGCTGCTGCCATGGGCCACCGCCCTGCAAAATGCCGCCATCGCCTCATCAGAAGAAAAAGCCTCGGCACTCCTCACTGAACTGGGCCTTGAGGATTCCCTCCATAAAAAGCCAAGGGAGCTTTCCGGCGGCATGAGCAGACGGGTATCCATAGCCCGTGCCCTCGCCGCTGACGCCGATGCGTACATAATGGATGAACCCCTAAAAGGCCTGGATGGAGAAACCCGAAGCCATGTCCTCAATGTGATACGCAAACACACCCAAAACGCCCTGCTTATAATGGTGACCCACGACCAGGCAGACGGGGCGGGCGCGGATGTACGGATAGAGCTGTAGCATAATACTATGCCGATTCTTTCGCCTGTTATATAATGCATTTAAACATCGTTATTCCGCCGAAGGTGATATGGAATGAATAAACCGCTTTGCCGGGCGAGGGCTGTGCTGCTTATCGTCCTTTTGCTGTCGTCCTTCAGCAGCATCGGCATAGGCAAATACGAAATGGAAACCGGCGCGCGCATATCCCGGAGGACAGACCCCGGGCGGCAGGGATATTCAGGGGAACGAAAAGCTCATAACCGAGTATACCGTTGAAGGATATAATGAGAGGGCCTTCATCTCCATGAATCAGACGGGGGCCTCACGCCTTGAACTAGATAGCGGAAATCTGCTGCAGGTGGCATCCATAGACAGCGAAAAGCCTTTTGTTTTTGTGTTTGAGCATAACGCCGGCAGCGTCGCATTCTGCGACCGGGCGGGGAATTCAATTAGTACATTTAAGGTTTTCTTATAACAAGAAACAATTCGCCCTCCTGCCGTTTAAGGCAGGAGGGCGTTTTGCCGCTATTTCTTTGTGTATATGGGATTCAGCATTATCGGCGGCGCCGGATTCACCGCCACTATTGGCTTTGAAGCGCCATAGTCGTAATTTATATTATAGTAAGGATCTCCCTTCGCCAGGGTGTCACGCATTGCATCATAGCAGCGCTGAATATCCTGCTCCTCAGCGTCCTGTATGGAAGCGATGGGCACATATGATTTTACCAGCGCCCTTGGGGCATACACGCTTGCATATCCTCGCCCCGCCATGCGCAGGCAGAATTCCGTATCAAAGCCTGTAAAGCAAAAGCTTTCGTCAAAGCAGCCCACGTTGAAAAATGTCTCCATGCGCACCATCATGCAGGCGGCGGAAAGCGCGGACACCCTACGGGTAGTGTTGGTGAATGTGCGCTTGCGTTCATCCCCCCTGTCGTCCTCGCTGCCCTGATAGGGTGATCCCCGCCAGCCATGCATGCCTATTACCGTGCCGCAGTGCAGCAGCCGCCCGTCCGATGACAGCAACTTTGGTCCGGCGGCCCCAACGCCGCTTCGCATGGCCTGAGAAAGCAGTTCCCCTATCCAGTTGTGGCTCAATATCTCCACGGTGCTTTCCATAAACACCGCCACATCCGCATCCGCTTCCGCCGCCGCGGCGTTAAACAGGGCGGGTATGCCCGAATCGCCCCCATAATACACCTTTGCGGCGCCATTGCGCTTTAGAATATCGTAATACCTCAGGGTGCGGCTGTCTGTGCTGCCCCGGTCCGCAATATATATGGTCGCCTTCTGCTCCGCCGCCCCATCTATGCTCATAAGCAGCCTAAGCAACGGCTGATAGCTGTCCCGGTTGTTTATTATCACAGCTACTCCCGGCTTTTTAACCACCGCGTCCACCCTGAAGCTCCCCCGCCATTCCCCCGGCATAACATAGCAGTCCCTGTCCGCCGCCTTTTCCACATGACAGCGTGCCGCGGGAGTCACTTCTCTGTATTCCCCGCAGGTATACAGCACCTTGGGTATGTGATGGGGCGACGCGGCGTTTTTAAGGCAGCGCAGGTTATAGCCGTATCTGTCGTCCGCAGACTCTCCAATCATTCCGCCCACGGCGGTATGCAGCGCCCGACTCACCGCCACACCGCTGCGTAACATATCGTAGGAAAGCTCGGTTATCATATCCGGTGCGGTTTTAAACGCAGGCCTCTCCCTGCCTTCGGCGCCCAGCATATCCTCGTCGCAATAAAGAAGGTCGTGCCCCTCCGCCGCCATGGCATACTCATACAGAGCGTGCGGGGCAAGGGTATCCCCCGGCCACATATACATGATAAACTGCCATTCACCCGCCTTCGGGTTCTCCGTAAATTCCCAGCGGGAATAGGTCTGGGCGGCAAGGGAATCCTTTGTTCGCTTTATATCCTCCTGCTTTGCCCCTTCGCCAACTATGGCAACGGCGAATATTGGTAGGCCGTTCACTGCGGCCTGCCTCTGCTGTGCCAATATCTCCGGGGTTGGCGAATTCGCCTCAAGATACTCACGATAGAGTTCCCTTGGCTCATTTGACAAAGCGCTCCCGGGCCTTTCGCCCAGGAGCGTTTTCAATACGGTATATAAGTTTTTTCCGCTCCTGCTCATAACGGGAGTTTTCCCCGAAACAAGGCATATCATGCCTTGGAATTACAGGAACTTTGAAGGATCCAGCTCAAGGTATTTGTATTTCCATGGATCATCGTATTCCGGCGCGTCGGCGTTCTGTATGCCCCGGCAGGCGCCCATAATGCATTTCATCATGGATTCCGCATAGGTAAGATAACTGTTGTTTTTGCAGTTTGCCCGGCAGTTGGCCTTTACTTCCATCTCCCGGTATTCGTTCTTTATGCCCATGTTGTTTTCCCGCTTTATGCATCCAATGGCGCGGGCGGTATCCATGCGCCTTTCAAAGAGGGCGACAAGCTCCGCGTCTATGCGGTCTATCTCTGCCCTAAGCTCCCCTATGCGTTCCTCTGCGGTCCTCTGCTCCATGGCTACACCTTCTCCGGCTCTTCCGCGGTTTCGTCCACAAGGGTAATAGACTTTATGCGCATATCCATCTGGGGCCTGTCACGAAAGTCGGTGGGCACGGAAGCTATCTCATCCACTATATCCATTCCCTCAACCACCCTGCCGAAGGCTGCGTACTGCCCATCCAGATGAGGAGCATCGGCGTGCATGATAAAGAACTGAGAACCGGCGCTGTCCGGATGCATGGCCCGGGCCATGGATATTACGCCCCGCTTATGGGGGATGGGGTTATTTACGCCGTTCATGGCAAATTCACCCTTGATATGGTATCCGGGGCCGCCCATGCCGGTGCCCTCAGGGCAGCCGCCCTGTATCATGAAGCCGGGAATGACCCTGTGGAAGATAAGGCCGTTGTAAAAGCCCTTATCCGCAAGATACTTAAAGTTCTTTACGGTATTGGGTGCGGCTGCTGAATCCAGCTCCAGCTTAATGATTCCGCCGCCTTCCATTTCGATTATGACCATGTGGTTTCTCCTTTGCGGTGATTTTTTCTTAATTATACCATCCCAAGGCAGCCGTTGCCATATCCGCAGAGAGCTGACGCGTTATTCTCTTGCCCTTTGGCAGATAATGCACTCCGTCATTACCGCTGTGAATTCGCTTGCGGTAGGTACGCATCCCGTTTCATAGGCTCCGAAAAGCTCCGAAAACGTCGCGGTATTGCCTGTTTACCATGTGCGCTGTACGGCAAAGCGCACACAGCGCTCCACCGCCGCTCTTGATACCCGGTACCGCTTCATCACCATCGGATACGGCTCTATTGATATATTATACGTCATATCGTTTCGGGCTCCGCCTGAGTTCTTTCCGGCATAAGCAAAATATACGCATTGCCTTTGTACTTTGGGTGCATACCAACAGTTCTCAGCGGATTTGCCGCATTTTTCATACACCGAATGTAGTTCCCCCCCCCTCAGCGGATCAATATTTTTATTATTTGAAATGTGATTAATACGTCTTAGTTTTACAGTGTTTTTTAATATGTCCGAGTTTTGCGGTGCCCTTTGATAGTATCTCCGGCATTGTTTCGGCGCAACAAATTTGACCTGACACAATGACATTTCTTCATTTTTGTCACTTTTCAACGCTTTTATTCATTTGTGTTGTTTGCTTTTCAATTTTCTTCCATGAATTTTCTTCATGGATACAAGAAGAAATCACCATGTTGCAAATGGAAAGGAGGGGTTGAATCAGCATATTTATCAGACTATAATGAATATAAATTGAATATAAATTATCAATCAATATAATTGATAGCTTCGATTATGTAAATTTCAGCTGTGGTTCGCATTTTGTATTTCTCTTCTTTATTCACTGTTTTAGTGTTTTTTTGCGGGCAACAACCTATTCACCTTAAATGCAGTTACCAGCCTGCATTGGCGTTTTGCGTATTTTGCGCCATTGTTTGTGTCATGCCGGCGCTTTGTGCCTGAAAATATTTTTATCTGTGTTTTTTCATACAATACTTTTATGAAAGAAGGTTGATCTATGAGCACTCATACTGAAACAAAGCAGCAATGGAGCAGCAGAATCGGCTACCTGTTGGCCTGTCTGGGCATGTGCATAGGCACGGGCAACGTTTGGCGTTTCCCCCGCGTATGCGCGGCAAACGGCGGCGGTTCCTTCATCATCGCATGGACCGTGGCAATGCTTATCTTCGCGGTGCCCCTGCTTATCAATGAAATGGTAATGGGCAAAACCAGCCGCCTGGGCAATCTGGGCGCCTTCCGCGACATGGGCGGCAAGAAGACCACCTGGATGGGCTTCTTTGTAATCATGACCTGCCTCGGCATAGCCTCCTACTATTCCGTACTGAACGGCTACTGCTTCCGCTACGGCATCTCCTCTATCATTCAGCGCCCCACTAACCTTACCGTGGCTGAAGCTGAAGGCATCTGGAATGCCTTCCTTGACAACAAGCTGGTAGTTATCCTTGGCCATACCCTCAGCATGGGCATAGGCTTCGTGGTTCTGTATAAGGGCGTTTCGGGCGGTATCGAAAAGGTCTGCAAAGTTCTTATACCTCTCATCTTCCTGGTACTGATCGGCATGGCCGTATACGCCTGCTGCCTGCCCGGCGCTGCCGCAGGTATCGAATACTACCTCCATGTTGACTTCGCCGATCTGCTGGACCCCAACACATGGCTGCAGGCCTTTACTCAAGCCGCATGGTCCACCGGCGCAGGCTGGGGCATGGTAACCGTATACTCCGTATACACCAGCCAGAAGGAAGACATCCCCAATAACTGCATGATGATGGGCATGGGCGACAACCTGGGCGCCGTCATCGCCGGTTTCCTGGTGATCCCCGCCATCTTTGCCCTCTCCCCCTCTCCCGACGCAGCCTACGAGGCCTGCGGTCAGGGCAACTTCGGTATAACCTTCATCTACCTCTATCAGCTGTTCAGCACCTTCAGCGGCGGCTGGATACTCTCCTGTCTGTTCTTCATCACCCTGGCCATGGCTGCGGTAACCTCCCTGTTCAACATGCTGGAGGTTGGCGTATGCAACCTTGTTGATATGGGCATGAAGCGCAAGCACGCCGTTGCCGCCATCTGCGGCTTCTGCTACGCATTCGGTCTCATCTCCTGCTTCACCATCAAGTTCCTGCAGAATCAGGACTGGGTGTGGGGCCTTGCGCTGCTGGTCACCGGCCTCATGTACGGCTATGTAATGCTTAAGAACGGCACCGAAAAAATTCGTACCACCTACATCAATGCCGAAGGCTGCGACTACGAGCTGCCCCGCTGGTATTACAACTTCTCCATGAAGCTGGTTCCCATCTTTGTTATCATTATGCTGGTATGGTGGGGCATTCAGTCCATCAGTTGGTATCCCGACGCATGGTGGAAGATCACCGAGACAGAGAACCTTGGTACAGTGGTATTCCAGTTTGGCCTGGTGGCACTCATCGGCATCTGCCTAAACAACTGGTTCAACCGCAAGGTAGCCGCCGGCCCCATTACCAAGAAGGACTAAAAGGAGGTAAGCCAATATGTCAGTAAGCACCTGGATATTCATGATACTTACGCTGGTATTCTACTTTGGAGGCTTTGCCTTCCTGTACGGCATAATGCTCAAGAATAAAAATAAGGGCGAGTAACTTAAAATGCAGGAGCGCACCTACTGAGGTGCGCTCCTTTAATGCCGCAGAAATGTGAAAGGGTCGTTTTTCGGCCCTTTTACTTTTTTTATCTATATTACCCGTTTACCCGTAATGTGTTCATAGGCATGTATGTATTTAAGGGAGCAAAGGCGCTTTTCGCTGCGGAATTCGTAATGGGTACCGGCGTACATCAGCACCGCCTTTGCCCTGCCGCACAGGGCAACGCCATCCAGTTCATCCAGCGGAAAGGAATATTCCCCGAAGGTCAGCCTGCCGTCGGAAAGAACCATTTCGCCGCTGCATACCACTTCCGTGCGGTGGTCCGGGGTTATCCTGTACAGGCTTACGTTATCGTCCCGTATCTCACGGCCTCCGTCAAGGTATTCCCCAAGCTTCTGCTTCTGCCAGTCGTTCCAGTGGGATACGCGGCTGAACTTTGTGCCGTTCAGCAGGCCGTATTGGTCATACAGGGCCTCCATGCCGCATTTGCAGAACAGCTTGTCGTCCTTTGTGTAAAGGCCGCCTATCTCTCCGCACTCTGGGCAGCAATAAAGGGTATGCTCAAGTCCTTCCGCCAGTTTTTTGCCCCTGAAGGGCTTAGGGGCCAATTCCTGCGCATCGTAAGCATCCTCGTATATATCCCGGCAAATGGCTTCATATATCTGCTCGGCGGTCATTTCCGCCAGCTGCGCTTTGGTGTATATATTAACCACTTTGCCCCGCATACCGCCCCGCCTCAGGGAATAGCTCCAGCGGGGGGATGTAAGGTAGCCGTTTTCCAGACGGTATGTAACGAGAGCCGCGCCGCCCGCCTTGGCAAGCTTTCCGGTGGAAGGGATTATATAGCCCGTCCTGCCGTCGTACGAGCGGTTTCCCTCGGCGAATATGCAGATATTCTCGCCCTTTCTCAGGGCGCGGGTGATGTTCATTACTGTGGAGGAAGCAAGGCAGCCCTTTTGGCGCACTATTGGGGACAGGGCCCACATCAGCAGCCGTGACGGCCATCCCTTCTGGAAAACATGCTCGCTGCCCACAAAGCGCATGGGCCGCGGGCTGCTGTACGCCGCCAGTATCATATCCACGTCGGTGTTATGATTGGAGATGAAGAGATAATTTTCCTCCATCTCCGGCAGCTTTTCGCAGCTGCATCTCATCCAAAGGGCAACGGGTACGCTCACGACAGGCCGCAGCAATCTGTAAAAAAGGTTTGCCCTTTTAAGACTCATATCCTTTTTGGTAACGTTATTCATAGGTATCTCCGGGGAAAATTACTTTCCCGTCATTATATCCAGTATGATTTTGTCGGTCTGGCGCATACCCTGCTTGGCAAGGCGGCCCACGTTTACTATGGTATCCTCAACGGTTTCCTCAACTATGCCGTCGCCACCGTTGAACTTCTGGTGGTTCAGGCACATATGGTAGCCCATTATTCCCGCCTCAACGGCGCTGGCTATCTTGGCGGCACAGGAGGGCTTTGCTCCGTCGCATATGGTGCCGGAAAGCACCGCAACGGAATTAACCACGGTTTCTGCTATCACCTTGGCGTCGGCGCCATGCAGATAGGCTATGCCTGCGCCTGCGCCGCAGCCCGCGCTTATTGCTCCGCAGTAAGCGGACAATCTGCCTATGCCGGTCTTTTGATGTATGGTGATAAGGTCGGATACCAGCAGCGCCCGGTAAAGCTGCTCATCGCCTGCGCCCATGTGCTTTGCATAGCGTATTACCGGCATGGAGGCGGCTATGCCCTGATTGCCTGAGCCGGAAACTATGGTAACCGGCATTTCGCAGCCGCTCATACGGGCGTCGGAACCGGCGGCGGCATATGCCTTGGCCTCGGTCTTTATATCCCCGCCAAAGTCTTTGAGCAGAACGCTGCCTATATTTGCGCCCCAGTCCCCCTTAAGGCCCTCCTCGGCAATGGCGGAATTGCAGTTTATCTGCCTGTCCAGAATTTCGGATACACGGCTTACATCCACCGTATTGGCAAATTCCACTATATCCGCAACATTCAGCACGCTCTTATCCTGAAGGTTGTCCTCCGCAGAGGCCACGAGGGGCTTTTCAAGGAATACCTCGCCGTTCTTTTCCTCGTAAATTATATTGGAATGGTTGTTCGCGATGTGTACTATCGCCTTATCTTTCCCGGCATAGCCCGTAAGGCGGATATCCAGCATACGGGGAGTATCCGGGCAGCTTATATCTATAGGGGTGTTTTGAGCATAGCTCTTTATGGCGGCGTGCTTTTCCACGGGAACGGAGGAAATGACCTGCAATACTCTGTCGGTCTCTCCCGCAACTATGCCTGCGGCGATGGCGGCGTTTATACCCTTAAGGCCGCCGGTATTGGGCACCACCACGCTCTTTACGTTTTTAAGTATATTGCCGCTTACCTCGGCATCGATACGCTCAGGCGCAGCGCCCAGTATATCCCTGAGCCTGGCGGCGCAGTAAGCAATGGCTATGGGCTCGGTGCAGCCGGTAGCCAGCTGAAGTTCTTCCCTGAGGATGGCGATGTAAGCGTCGGTTATTTTGGCATTCAGCATGACTTCTCCTCCTTAATATCAAAAACCCGGCCGGGTATACTCCCGGCCGCGTCTGTTCATTCTATCTTTGAACCGCACTGGCTACAGAATTTTACTCCGGATACGGCCTCCGCGCCACAGCTGGTGCAGAACTTTTTTGCTTCAACAACGGGGGCGGAAGCATCTATCTTGGTGCCGCACTGATTACAGAACTTAACGCCCTCCGCAACGGCAGCGCCGCAGGAAGGACATACTGCTCCCGCGGTAGCGGCAGGCGCCGCCTCAGCCTCCCGGGCTGTCCTGGCCCTGGCTTCGTTTTCCGCCTTGATGGCTTCTATCCTGCCCTCGGCGTTGGCTATATTGGCCTTGTGTGCATCCACCGCCAAAAACAGCTCGGCAAGGTCGCCGTCCTGGAAAGCGCCCTCTGCGTATTTTTCGTAAATCTTTTCGCCCAGCTGCTTATACAGCTCCGTTATGGAAGATTTTTCACCTGATATTTTAGCATTCAGCTTGGTAATTTCAATCGCGTCGCCGGTCTTTTCGCCAACATTTTTGGCAATGGTATTAAGCTTGTCGAAAAGTGCCATATATACTTACCTCCCGATTTGAAATACGAATAGATTTTCATATATTATCATACCACCAACGGTCATTATCCGCCATAGTTTTATATTATAAAATCATATCCAAAGGTTAAAAACCCGTGTACCCATCCCCGTTTGACGGGCAAAATCAGGAGTGCTATAATCTCACATAATAACATTTACTATCATTTATTATTCAGGAGTAAATATGCTTGCAGTAATAAAAGGGGCCGGGGACCTGGCGACAGGCATCGCCCAACGGCTGCGCCTCGCCCGCATTCAGGTAGCCATGACGGATATATCCGCTCCATCCGCCATACGCCGTACCGCCGCCTTTTCCGAGGCCATATACCACGGCAAAGCCGCGGTGGAAGGCATGACCGCCGTAAGGGCCGAAAACGCCCGGCAGGCGCAACGCATACTCAGCGAAGGGAACATCCCCGTGCTTATAGACCCATCAGGCAAAGAAGCACTCAAACTCGCTCCCGACGTGGTGATAGACGCCATAATCGCCAAGCGCAACACGGGTACCTCCATAAATGACGCAAAGCTGGTGCTGGGCGTGGGCCCCGGCTTTACCGTAGGCATTGACTGCCACGCCGCTATAGAAACAAAGCGGGGACACCACCTGGGCCGTGTATACTACGAACAGGGCCAAAGTCCCATACCCAATACGGGCATTCCCGGCATGATAGCGGGTTGCGGCGCAGAAAGGGTAATGCACGCCCCCGCCGCAGGCATTTTTCACTGCGTAAAGCAGATAGGCGACGCCGTTACCGCCGGAGAAACCGTGGCCACTGTTGGCGGTGAAAACGTGATAGCAGCCATACCCGGAACACTGCGGGGGCTTCTGCCCGAGGGGTTCCGTACCCCCAAAGGCATGAAATGCGCCGATGTTGACCCCCGCTGTGAAAAAGAGCACTGCTTCACCGTGTCCGATAAGGCCCGGGCAATAGGCGGCGGAGCGCTGGAGGCGATACTGGCATTTGGGCTGCTGTAAGCCATACAACAAGCCCCGCCGTTCAGAGGTATATTTTGTTTTTATACCGTTTAATCAAATACCGTCTTCCATTCCTTCGCCCCGTTCGCGTCAAAGCACAGCTTTATCTGCTCTTTGGTGGTCTTGTCATCAGACAGGGGCGGCAGCTCATCCATGGCAAAGTATCCCGACGCCAACGTTTCCTCGTTCGTCACAAACTCGCCCCCAAAGGTCCTGCATAGCAGGAACACCTTGGTTATGCCGTATGCATAGGGCGGGTTGTTGTGCTTTTTTCTGTCCTGTATGGCGATGACGGTTTCCGCTTCAACTGTGAGGCCCGCCTCCTCCTTCACTTCCTTTTCCACACCCTCTTTTATGGAGGAATACACATCCACCCATCCTCCGGGCAGCGCCCATAGGCCGTTGCTTTCCTGAACCAGCAGTATTTTATCATGGCTGAACACAGCGCCCCGACAGTCAAGCTTGGGGGTCTGATAACCGCTTTCGCAGCAGAAAAGATCCTTTACCTTTTCCATTGGCAGCTCCGAACCTGTTTTTATCATTTCCGCCGCTATCTCACGCACCCGCTCAAATCGCTGTATATCAAATACGTCCTTGCCGTAATAAAGTCCCGCCTGGGCCAGACTCTGGAGCTCCACCGCCCACTCCAGCCACTTTGCATTGTTTTCCATGGCTATCCTCCTAAAAATAAATGCCGCCCGAAGGTATTTCCGGCGGCCTCAATATGCTAATATCATTCCACATCAAACTTTATTTCGTCCGAGCGAATATAGCCCAGCTTTTCCCGGGCGTACTGGATAAGGTAGGATTCGCTTCCGGTGTATTCTATCATGTACTCCAGCCTGTCCATTTCTTCTTCCTGCCCGGCGATGACTTCCTGAAGCTTCTGCTGCTCGGAGTATATGGCACGCAGCTTCATTTCCTGAGAGTACAGTACCACCGCTACGAGCACCACAGCAAGGACGCCTATCATAGCGGCCGTCCTGCGTCGTTTATTCTTTTTACGGTTCTTATTAGCCATTGGCCGCTCCTGTGTGTATATATACGATTATATCGTAATCCATCATACTTTGCGGCGCAACTGTTTTTTTGTAAATTTTTCCGTGCCCGCGGCTACCAGCCTGCCGGGAAAACGCCGGTAAAGAAATATGCCCGCCCCCATAACAAGGTATATGTACAGCCTGAATGTGCCGCAGTTTATATACAGCATTGCGGCGGCTGCAAGGCAGGCTGCGGCGGCATAATACACAAGGTCGATAATCCCTGTTATCCAGGGATTATGAAAAGGAAGCCGTATCAGCCTGAATATATCGTAAAGCGCCCCTATGAGTATGCCGCAATAAAGCGCGGCGGCGGCCGACGCTACCTCCCCAAGATGTCCCGGTTCAAATGGTATCATCTGAACATCCGCCCAAAGAATGAGCCGCGCTCTTCCCCATCGGAATATTCAAGGGCAGTTATCTCTCCCTCCAGCATCACCTGTCCCTCATCCAGATTAAGCTTTGTTATATGCAGATCCGCCCCCTCTATGCGAAGCTCCCCCGCCTCTGTAAGCAGCTGAACAAACTGCTCGTTAAAGCTGTCCACATCCTTAACGCCGGATACGCTCATAAGCCGCCTGTCATCCATATGCACCGAGTGGCTGCGTATGCGTCCACCCTCCAGCAACCTTTGATCCTGCATTTATACACACCTTCCTTTTGCCTGTCTTTCGTAGAATTTTATGCCGTATAACCATTGAAAATTACTGGAATAGCCATTTGTGAAGTATTGCGTAATTCTACTTTTTTCTCCCTTGACAGCAGGTATCTTTGAGGATACTATTAGTATAAATAATTATGGTTTCTCGATTTTGTATAGACCAAAGCCACTCCATGGGCTCTTTTCTCTATCAAGACCTGCTGATATCACCCAAACCAACAAAAACATAATTATTATTCTGTTTTGTTTTGCCAGTCCCTGGGCATACTATGTTCATGTGCCTTTGTACACTTATGGTAATGTAAATCCAATGCGATAAATTTTAAATTTATAATACAAGACCCATCGAAAGGAGTTCTTTGACCTGTGACAAGAGAAATGCTTCAGGAAAAAAGTCTGAATGACCTCAGGGAGATCGCCAAACTTCAGGGCGTAAAGTCCCTTACCAAATACCGCAAGAATGAGCTTGTGGATATTATCATGAACGGAGGCGCCGCCCCTGGCGCTGCCGCAAAAGATGTCTTTACGGCAGAAGCCCCCGCGGCAAAAGTTTCCCCGGAGCCCGAAATATCCGCCATGTCCGCTCCCGCGGAACCGGTTGCCGACGGTATAGTCACCGAAGCCGCACAGGAAACCATGGCCCAGCCCAGGAACCAATATGTGCCCTCCTATCAGGCGCAGAACCGTCCCATGGGCTATCAGCCCGGCAACTACCGCAAGCCCTATCAGCAGCAGGGGTATCAGCAACGCCAGTACGGCTATGCCCAGAACCGCTATCAAAACAACCACGCCCGGGACTATTCCCAGCAGGGCTACCAGCAGGGCTATCAGGCCTACAACCGTGATTATTCCCAGCAGGGATATCAGCAGAATTACCAACAGGGCTATCAATCCTACAACAAGGACTATGCCCAGCAGAGCTATCAGCCCTACGATCAGCAAAGCGATGAAGCATATCGCCGTCCCGACAGGGCCGAAGGCTACTACAACAAAGAATACGGCACCAGCAATCCCGCCGTACCCGGTCTCCTTGAAGGGGGCGAATGCGGCGACTGCGAAGGTGTGCTGGAAGTTCTGCCCGATGGCTACGGTTTCCTCCGCAGCGAAAATTATCTGCCCGGAAACCACGATATATATGTTTCCATCGCCCAGATACGCCGCTTTTCCCTGCGCACAGGCGACCTTGTAACCGGCAAGACCCGCCCCAGCAAGGAAGGAGAGCGTTTCCTTGCCCTGCTGTACATTACCGCAATAAACGGCGTTGACCCGGAAGAAGCCATAAAGCGCAAGCCCTTTGAGGAACTTGTGCCCATCTACCCCAACGAACGGTTTACCCTCGAATGTGAAAGCGACAGCGACTGCCGGGATCAAAACCTAGCTATCCGCCTGGTTGACCTTATCGCTCCCATAGGCAAGGGCCAGCGCGGCCTTATCGTAAGCCAACCCAAGAGCGGCAAGACCACTTTACTTAAGAATATTGCAAACGGCATAACCAATAACTATCCCGACGTTACCCTTATAGTATTGCTTATAGACGAGCGCCCGGAAGAGGTTACGGATATGCAGCGCAGTATAAAGGGCGAAGTGCTTTATTCCACATTTGACGAACTTCCGGAGCACCACACCCGGGTAGCGGAAATGGCTCAGGAAAGGGCAATGCGCCTTGTTGAGCAGGGCAAGGACGTTGTGGTGCTTATCGACTCCATCACCCGCCTTACCCGCGCATATAACGTTACCATTCCCGCCACCGGCAAAACCCTTTCCGGCGGTATGGATCCCGGAGCTCTCCATAAGCCCAAGCGGTTCTTTGGCGCCGCCCGCAACATCGAAAACGGCGGCAGCCTTACCATAATCGCCACCGCCCTCATAGAGACCGGCAGCCGCATGGACGACATAGTTTACGAGGAATTCAAGGGCACCGGCAACATGGAGATTCACCTTGACCGCAAGCTCTCCGAAAAGCGTATATTCCCAGCCATCGACATTTACAAGAGCGGCACCCGCCGGGAAGAGCTGCTGCTTACCCCGGAAGAGCGGGAGGCGGTATCCAATATGCGCAGGCTCCTTGGCAGCGGCAATACCGAAGTTACCGAGCAGCTTATTGCCATGCTTGAGAAGACCGACACAAACGAAGAATTCGTAGCCAAGCTTCGCAACTGGAGCAACGCGTACGAAAAGGACGGCTTCACCGCCGGCAAAAGCTTCATAAAATAGCCGAATATATTTAAAAAAGCCTTGATTACGAACGGAGTATAGGATATAATTACTCCGTTCGAGTCTTGTACTCAGGGGCAATATTTGCCCGTATGCAGCAGGAGGGCGGCTAATCGCCCTGCGCCCAGCAAAAAAGGAGGACAAAATGAAGAAGGATATCCATCCCACATACGGTGAGAGCATCGTTCGCTGCGCTTGCGGCGAGACTTTCAAGAGCGGTTCCATTAAGGGCGAGCTCAAGGTCGAAATCTGCTCCAAGTGCCATCCGTTCTACACCGGCCGTCAGAAGCTGGTGGACACCGGCGGACGCGTGGATCGCTTCAAGAAGCGCTACAGCATGAACTAAAGCCCATACAGGCTTTATCAAAGAAGGCCCTTACGCAGGGTCTTTTTTGTTTTTTTATGCCTTTTCCTCATTTTCCCTTATCCCTCCCCACGGCTTTTCCCTTGTGGAGCGGGCCGGGCTATTGTATAATACCAGCAGGGAATTCGGGCAAAAGGCCGAATTTACATCCATCAGCTTTGGAGGGCAGCATGGCGAGAAAGCACGGAGAATTTACAAGCGTAAGGGAAGCTATACTTTCCACCGCCGGGTCCCTTTTTACTCGCCGGGGAGTGCACGGCACCAGCCTTGGAGATATAGCCGCCGAGGCGAGGCTAAGCAAGGGCACACTTTATTATTACTATCCCACCAAGGACGAGCTTATCGTCACCATTGCCCAGGGCTGCCTTGACCATATAAGCGACATACTGCTCACCTGGCTGGACGAGCTCACAAGGGACGAGCCCCTTGGCCCCGCAATAAACAGGCTGCTTGCCCGCTTTATGGAGGATGAGCACAACGCAAGGCTGTATACCGTGCTCTGCGCCGAATGTGCCACGGAAGACACCCCCATCAGGGAGATGATGGCGGAGCAGCGTCAGCAATGGAGGCTTATGCTGGAGCTTGGCGCATTGCGTATGCAGTCACGCAACGCCCGAATACTCGGCGACAGGGCAGAGCTGTTCTTCACCCTTCTGACCGGACACATGATGCAGTGCTTCGGAGGTATGAGCAGCATACCTTTGGAAACACTAACCGAAGTCCTCGTTCAGGAATAGCATACATAATTAATATAAAAAGGCCGGTATCCGGCCCGGCCTGTTGAAGAAGCCTTCCTGATTGGCAACAAGCTTTTCCTGCATCTCATTTTGGGAGCACTCTTCAACCAGCCCTTTTAACCTTTTGATGATTTCATAAATACCTCTAAATTTACTCATGTTTTCTCCACCTTACATATCGATTATTATTGGTTTTGTATAGGCGAACGGTTTTTTTATATAACCTATCATAGTTTGGCCTACTGATTCATAACTGATTTCTACTTTCCGCCGCACCATGCCTTCTTCCTTTCAGAGCTGACGGCCTATTTGACGGCTTATTATTCGGCACGGCAACAGCATTTTCCCGCGCAACAGAGGAATGAAAAATCCTCCGTAACATGAAGCTACCATTATATATGCAAAATATGTCAAATTGTGCTGTATTTTATTGACATGCTTCAACAAAGTAATTAAACTATATGCGTAAAGATATATTTTGCGATCTTTTTCGTTTTTCGCAGTATATCAGATTTTGCGAGTTCCTCCAATGCGAGTATTCCTTAACTCTTATTGCCGTTTTTGCAGACTGGGAGGAGTAATCTTTGCGCAGCAGCAACAAAGCCATTCTGCCGAATATCATTCATTCGCTGAACAAACTCCGTATCGAGCCGGTCTCTTAGGGTGTAGAAACAGCGGAGCAATGCCGATATCCGGTTTCTATCGGTTGCCGGACGGTTCGGGGATATTATTCAAAGCCCGTTTCGCCGGAACAGTTTTATCAAAAATATTATGAATTAAAGGGCCGCTATCCGTTTAAATACAGAAAGCCTTTCGGCAAAGTGAGCTCGGTCGCATATAAATAGCGGTAAGTTTTTATAAGTCTGGGGTGATGAGCGAATGGGAAATGGTAAAAAACGAACCGGCATACAAATGGCAGCGTTTGCTCTGGCAGCGCTGCTCTGCTTCTGTATGCCGTCGGCTGCATATGCAGACGATGCGTCCATAAAATTGAAGGGCAGCGACACGGTGGAAGGAACGCCCTTCAGCGTATCTAATATGTTCCCCGGCGATTCCGTAACCAATGAATACACCGTGAAGATTTCCCATGTGAATGCGATTACGCTTCATTACCATGCCGATATCCGCAGCGGTTATGAAATTCTGGCCGAAGTTCTAAAGGTGAAAGTTACGCTCCCTGATAAAGGCATCGAACTTTACGATGGCCTGATGCGCGATATGCCGGCTTCACTGGATCATGTGATGGCCGCAGGGGAAAACGAGTTGAAGTATTCCATAACGGTTTACCTTGATACCAGCGTCGGCAATATTACAGAGCTGGATCCGGACGGAAAGCGGTACATGCGGCAAAAACTTATTGCGGACTTCCGCTGGTGGTACCTGGAGGAAGAAGAGCCGGGACCCGGCCCGGACCCCGAAAACCCGGCGCCGGTGTTTGTAAAGCTGGGTGCGGAAAAAACCCTGAACGGCAAGCATCCCCGCGGGCACAGCTATACCTTCCTGCTCAGGGATGGGCATGGGAATCTTCTGCAAACGCAAAACAATAACAGAGGATGGGTGGAATTCGATTCCCTCGGCTTTCATTCGGCGGGCGAGTATCTCTTCTACGTCACGGAGCAGGCCGGCACAAGCAGCCACATCAAGTACGATGGCTCGGAATACAAAGCGATTGTCACAGTGACGGCGCACAACGGCAGCTATATCGCATCTGTCCGCTATGAAAAAAACGATAGACAGTATGAAGGGACGCCGGTTTTCAAAAACATCAGCGATTTCCCCCTGGCAGGCGATAATACGCCCCTGCTGTTGTATGGAGTTATGTTTATAACGGCATTGGCGCTGCTGCTTCTCCTCCTGTTCAAAAAACGCAAAAGGAAGGAAAAGTATGATGAATGAACCTAAAAAGCTGAACATCAGCATTGCTACGCTGGTTGTGCTTTTTCTCTGCCTCTGCGTAACCGCCTTTGCGCTTGCATATGCCATGCTGCGGGTGGATAACAATGTGTTCGAAACGGGCGAAATAGATATCGACCTGAACGGCGGCGAGCCGGTGATAGAGGCCGATGAATTTCTCTTTGAGCCGGGAATGACGGTAAAAAAGAGCTTCTATATCGAGAACAAAGGCACATGGGCGGTGTATTATAAGCTTTATTTCTCCAATGTTAAAGGAGATTTGGGCGATGTACTGGACGTGACGATAAAGAACGCAGACGGAGACGGCAAAGTACTGCTGCAGGGCAAGCTTTCCAAGCTGAACCGCCATAATGTCCCCGTTGCGGAGGACGAGCTTAAGGTAGGCGAGCACAGGGATATGACCATAATTTTTCACTTCCCTGAGGATGCGAAAAACACAGCGCAAAGCGATAATGTGAGCTTTGAGCTCAGCGCGCTTGCGGTGCAGACCAAGAATAACGACGGTAAGGAGTTCGAATAAACCCGATGGAAACAGAAACCAAAAAGAAATCATCCAAAAAATCGCACAGGTCATCAAAAAAGGCAACGCCGCTGCAGCGCGCCTGCAGCATTATAAAATCCGTTTTCGTTTGGCTGCTGGTGGCTGCCTCCGTTGCCATGATGGTGTTTACCATAGTATCGGTGACGACCTTTGACCGCAACGACCGAGATCTGTTTGGGCATAAAGCCTTTATCGTCCGCTCAGACTCCATGAGTGCAACGGATTTTAAAGCCGGAGACCTGATCTTCATAAAGGAAGTTGACCCTGCAACGCTGAAAGCGGGAGATATCATCGCCTATCGCTCCACTGCCGCTTCCAACTTCGGCGAAACCGTTACCCATAAGATCAGATCGGTAACCACCACCGCAGACGGCGAGCCCGCATTTATAACATACGGCACCACCACCGATATTGATGACGAGATACCCGTTGCCTATGAGTATGTGCAGGGCAAATATGAAGGGAAGCTGGCCGGCGTTGGCAGTTTCTTTGCCTTCCTCAGGACAACGCCCGGATACATCTGCTGCATTTTGCTTCCGTTCCTGCTGCTGATAGTTATGCAGGGCATAAGCGCGGTGCGGCTGTATAAAAAGTATAAGCGCCAGCAGCAGCGCGAGCTCAGGCTTGAGCGGGAGCAGGTGCAGGCCGAGCGCGCCGAAGCCCAGCGCATGATACAGGAGCTTCGGAGAATGCGCGCCGAAATGGGCTTGCCGCCGGAGGGGCCGCTGGACGAAGGCCATTAATAAGCGGACAGGCAGTCCGATGTAAGAAAAGAGAATTTAGTTTGGCCCCGCCCCCCTGTTTACGCAAGACGTTCCCGGGAGCGGTGAAACAATAAACGTTTTGCGGAATCCTTGCAAAATAAAAAAGAAAGAAGGAAAAGGAAACAATGAAAAAATCAAAGGCGACAAAACGGACTCTGCTGCTTAGCGTGCTTGCCATGCTGCTGTGCATGGTCATGCTGGTGGGCACCACCTTCGCGTGGTTCACCGACAGCGCAAGCACCGCGGTAAACACAATTCAGGCCGGTACGCTGGATATCGCGCTTGAAATGAAAGACGCAAGCGGCAACTGGGTCACCGCCGAAGGACAGACGCTCAGCTTCAAAAAGGCTGAGGGAAGCGAAGAAATCCTCTGGGAACCGGGCGCAACCTATGCGCTGCCCGCCATCAAGATCGTGAACAAAGGTAACCTGTGGCTTAAGTACAAGGTCGAGATTGCGGAGGGCATCACCAAGAACGCTAGTAATGGGGAAAGCAATGTAAGCCTTCTGAACGTTATCGATTTCTATGTAATCGAGGGCGAGGTAGAAGAAATGCCTGCTCTGGGCGATGCGAAAACTCTGGCAGAATACTTTGCGCAGTCCGAAGCCACCGATGGAAACCCCCATCCTGGCACTCCCCTTGCACCCAGTGGATCTGATGGTTCTTCCAGCAAACTGCTTACCATCGTTGGCCACATGCAGGAAGATGCCGGCAACGAGTACCAGGGACTGAAGCTGGACAGCGTTGCCATCACCGTGCTGGCGACCCAGCACACCGAGGAGTATGACAGCTTTAACAACACCTATGATGCTAACGCAGTTTATTCTGTATCTGTTAAAAATCAAGATGATCTTGATAATGCTTTAAATAGTGACGGAGCTGTCAAGATCACAATCGAAAAAGACGCCGAGGTTGCAATTAACAATGTCGATTTTGTCGGAAAGAACGCCGGAACTACTGTCGCTAACTACGGTACGCTAACTGTAAGTGGTTCCACCGTCTATTCAACGGATGCAGAGGCGCAGGGACGTCATGCGATTACGAACTACGGCACATTGACAGTAGAGAATTCCACGCTCGGCAGTCCTCAGAGCAGAGGCAACGCAATCCGCAACTTTGGAACGGCAACTATTAAAAATTCTACTCTTACCTGTTGCGACAACTATCTGAACGGCGGTTTCGCTTATGTATTTGCGAACAGTGCAGGTACGATGACTATTGACGACTGTAACTATACAGGGAAAGCTAACGGTGTTTTTGCTGCTGACGGAGGTAACATTATCATTAACAGCGGAACATATAAGCTCACTGGAGACAAGTCCTTCTATATGTTCTATATGGCGGAAGGAACGATAACTGTTAATGGCGGTACGTTTGAAAAGAGCGGAAATACCTATGGTATGGCGTATGCCACAGACGGAAGCATTAATGATCAGCTTACCATCAACGGAGGAACTTTTACCTATAATGGCGCAGAATGGGGTTTAAGCTAAAATAATAATCTGTTGGTGATTAATGAATACATCTGTCTCTCCCGCCTCCGGGCGGGAGGGGCAATCAAAGGGCACAGATGTAAATTCCGTACCTTTTGATTGCTCATCAAGAGTGATCTCGCCAAACGGAGGTTGAGTAGCTTGAAACGATTATTTCAAAGCAATGGAAACGGAGCACACCGTAAATCTGCAATTGACAGTGATCTCCTGCGCATTCTGGTGCCGCCAGTCATATGCGTTGTGATTTGCTGCACATTCTTTGTGGGAGCAAGCTGGGCCTGGTTTACGGATTCCGCAACGTGCGGTGTGGAGGATATAAAGGCGAAGAGCAATTTTAGTAAGAAGGTAAATGTTACCGTGACCGATATGCCCGCTGTTAGCCTGCTGCTGGCGGCGGAGGTCGAATCAACGGAGGCCGAGGAAGAAACAGAGCAGCCCACTAAATGGACCCTGGAGCCAGATAAGGGCTATCGTGTGACTCTCCAATGGCCCGTTGACGAAAACGCCCAAACTGAGGGCTACTGCGTAATAACCATAGGCAGCAGTCAGTACAGAACCGAAGTATTCAGCGATCCGCTTAGCTTTATATGCTATACGACCGGCATGGAATACCCGGTGGTCATGAAGATAGACGGCTTCTCCGGCGGATATGAAGCGACGGATGGTGAGGAAATAATCCATAACGGCGACAAGATAGGTGAGCCTACACCTACACCTACACCGGAGGCCACCGTATCCCCTGAACCTACGCCTACGCCGGAGGCCACCGTATCCCCTGAACCTACGTCTACGCCGGAGGCCACCGTATCCCCTGAACCTACGCCCACGGAGGATCCCACGCCCACGGCAGCGCCCACAACGGAGCCTGCACCGGAGACCAGCGTATCCCCTGAACCTACGCCTACGGAGGAGCCCATTGCAGCGCCCACGACGGAGAACGCCGAGGGTCAGGAGCAGTCTGTGGAGCAAGCTTCCGCACTCGCTTCCCAAGGATAAGCCATGAAAAAAAACAGATGGCAATGGCTCCGCTGGGGCGGGATCGTGCTGTCGGCTGTGGTTCTGCTGTTTTCAGGCCACAAGCTATATGCATATTTTAAACAGGCAAAAAGCAGCGAACGGGCAGTTGACGCGCTTGTGGATAAGGCCGTAGCCGCCTGCACGGAGGCTCCCCAGGCCGCGCCGCCTGCTGAGGCGCCAACGCCGCCGCTCGTTGTTGATTTTGAGGCGCTGCAAAAGGAAAACCCGGATATTATCGCATGGCTGTACTGCGAGGATACTGTGATAAATTACCCGGTTTTGCAAAGCACGGACAATGCGTATTACCTGTACCGGCTGGCCGACGGCAGCGAGAATTCCGCCGGAAGCCTTTTTGCGGACTTCCGGAACGCAGCGGATTTTTCTGATTGGAATACCATCATTTACGGCCACAACATGAAAAACGGCTCTATGTTCGGCACGCTGTCCGATTATCATGAGCAGGCCTATTATGAAGCCCATCCGGTTTGGTGGCTGTTCACGCCGGAAGGCGCATACCGGATTGAATTATTTGCCGGATATATCACAGCTGCGGATGCGGAGGCTTTTTCACTGCTGCAAACGCGGGCGGAGCGGGACGCGCTTGCGGAAACAGCGCGGGCAAGGAGCACTTTCCTTTCGGATTTGGCGTTAAACGATGAGGACAGGCTCATCACGCTGTCCACCTGTTCGTATGAATTTGACACTGCAAGGTATGTTTTGCTTGGCGTGCTGCAAAAAGTTTAGGCGGCGTATTTTGCCGGGATTGGTTTAATCACGGATGTGATGCAGGAGGCTCAGGATGGAGCCTCCTGTTTTAGTATCCTGGTTACGCAAAACTCTCATTGGAGCAGGTTGTCATTAACCTGCAGGCAGTCGTCAGATAAAAAATCAGGCCTGTGAGCCTGAACCGAATATTGATAGCTTTTGCCATAATATTGCGGTATACTTAATATGAAAACCAACCATAAATTACCGCACATACAGGAGAAGCGATATGCCACAGAAAAGCAATGCAGATCACAAGAGTCAGGAGGGGCTTCCAGGTGTGAAGCTGCAAAAAAACGAAATCAAAACCCTAATGCAAAATTACGCACTGCCCTATCGTGAATTGATGAGTTACTACCGCTGCGCGATGATGGAAGTGGAAACCAAGTTCAACGTGCTCAACGAGGAGCTGTCTCTGCAATACGACCGCAATCCGATAGAAACCATCAAGACGCGGCTTAAATCGCCGGAGAGCATTTTAGAAAAGCTGCATCGCAAGAACCATCCTGTTACAGTGGATAGCATCGAACAGAACCTCAGCGACATTGCGGGAGTAAGGGTAATTTGTGCATTTCCGTCTGACATATACCAGCTTGAAGAAGCATTTCTGAAGCAGGACGATATAAGGCTTGTGGAGCGCAAGGACTATATCGCCAACCCAAAGCCCAACGGCTACCGCAGTCTTCACCTTATAGTCGAAATTCCCATATTTCTGCACGATCACAAGAGGCTGATGAAGGTGGAGCTGCAGTTTAGGACAATATCGATGGACTGGTGGGCGAGTCTTGAACATAAGATACGATATAAAAAAGGCTTACAGGAATCCGACCATGTGGATCAGGAGCTTTTCGAGTGCGCCAGGATGAGCGCTGAACTCGACGGCCGTATGGAAAAATTGCAGCATTTTGTGGGAGAGCTATGCGAATAAGCAGGAGGTATAAGCAGTGAAAAAGATAGTACGCCGCATCATGACAGTGATTCCCGCAGCTGCACTGCAGGTACTATGGCTGCTGCTTCTGATAAAGTGGCTGGTCCCGTATACGGCCCTAATTACGCTGGCCCTGTCTGTAGCGGCGTTCTTCTTTGTGCTGTATATAATCATAAAGCGAGAGGAAAGAACCTATAAGATACTATGGCTGCTGGTAATACTGACATTTCCGCTGCCCGGCGCGCTGCTCTATCTGTTCTTTGGGAATAAGCGGACGGCGAAACCGCTGGGGAAGAGGCTTGAAAAAGTAAAAGAGGCAGGAACGCCAAAACCGCTTTGCATTGGCGCAGTACCATTTGACGGGGGACGAAGAATGGAACAGACGCTCCGATGGCTGGAAAAAAAGACAGGCTATCCCCTGACGAGGGCGGAGCAGGTGCGCTACTACACTCTTGGAGACGATATGATGCCGGATATGCTCGAGGATATGAAACGGGCGCGCAGTTTTATATATCTTGAGTATTTCATAATAGAGCCGGGCAAATTGTGGGATTCGATGGCTGCGGTTCTGGAAGACAAGGCAGCTCAGGGCCTGGACGTCCGGGTAATGTACGATGACCTCGGCAGCATTTCCACATTCAATATGGACAATGTGCGGCAGCTTCGCTCAAAGGGCATAAAATGCGTGCCCTTTAATCCCCTCATTGCTGTGAAGGGTACGGTCAATTACCGCGACCATAGAAAAATGCTTATAATAGACGGCGAAACCGCATACAGCGGCGGCGTGAACCTGGCGGACCGCTATGCCAACATAGAGCAGCCATACGGACATTGGAAGGATACCGGCTTTCGCGTTGCCGGAGAGCCGGCACAGAGCTTTACTCATATGTTCCTGACATTCTGGAACGCTTTCTCACTGCAAAACGATCTGCCTGAACCGGAGCTGAAGGAGCCTCGGCTGCCCGCGCCTGAAGCTGAAAATGGCTATATACTGAGCTATTATGACTCTCCTTTGAACCGGGAGGCCTCCAGTAATCAGCTCTATATCGACCTGCTCTCACAGAGCACAGACTACGCGTGGTTCTTTACGCCGTACCTTATGCCCGGAGACGAATTGCTGGACGCTATGGCGCGCGCAGCCCATCGCGGCGTTGACGTTCGCATAATCATGCCGGGAATTCCGGACAAGAAGCTTATCTTCAGAATGTCTCGCAGCTTTTATCCGGCCCTCCTGAAAGAAGGGATCAAAATCTACGAATACACTCCGGGATTTGTCCACGCAAAGAGTTTTGTGTCGGACGACGTGGTAGGCACTATAGGTACGGTCAATCTTGATTACCGCAGCCTGTTCCTGCATTTTGAGAACAATTCGCTGTTTTACCGCTCCAACGTAATTGCTGAGCTGAAGGACGACTTCTTATCGACGCAGGCAAAATGCAGACAGGTTCAGCC
>JAEDIC010000008.1 GCA_016292635.1 Clostridia bacterium | reverse complement strand
AGGGCAGGGTGCCGGATAACGTCCGGCGGAGGCGACTCCAGGGAAAGTGCAACAGAAATATACCGCCGCATTTTTTGCGGTAAGGATGGAAAGGCGAGGTAAGAGCTCACCGGCGGCCTGGCGACTTGTCCGCCCTGTAAACCCCACCCGGTGCAAGATTGGAATGAGAGCATTTAATGGCGGCCCGTCACGCTCTTGATAATCGCATGAGCCTGCCGGCAACGACAGGCCTAGATAGATGGTCACCCAAGGACGAAAGTCCCGGACAGAACTCGGCTTACGGCTTGCTCGCATAAGTTTTTTAAAAGGCACGGAATGGTATCCGTGCCTTGTTTTTATGCTGAATGCGGCGGTATGCTTATTCGCATTGAAGTATTGCCAATACCACTTCCGGGTCGCTGTTTACCCGGAATGGAAAAATGCTGTTACCATTTTTGCCGCCACAGCAATAGCGGCATCGACATCGGTTCTGCGGGAATCCGGCATATCACCTGTAATGAATACCATATCCGGCATTGCCCCGTTCACGATTTCATACAGTTTTTCATTATTCCCGCAAAGCACGGCGTTGTGCAGGTCCGACAGCTGCACTATGCGCTGCCCGTAGAAGGCCGCGGGCAGCCCGCTGACCTCCACCTGGTATGTGGCAAGTCCCAGATCTTCGTCATTATAGGCTATCCATACCGCAAGCATCAAAATAACCATGCCCACAGCCGCGGCTGTCGCCTTTTTTTATCCTTCACGCCGTCACCTCACTTGCGCTCAATTTTTATAATTATATCATCCTCCGTCCTATCCTTCCGCCAGCCTGTTCTGTACAACCCCCGGCCTGAATATCATATAACATACCACTAAGGAGATTTTGCCATGGAATACGCAAGACGGCGAAAACGCAATCGCAGAAAATCATCCGGCGCAGGCAGGGCCCTTGGTGCCCTTATAATGATAGGCCTGGTCATATACCTTTTCACCGCATCCGCCGCAGGCAAGTGGCTCGCGGAAGAAGTTATGGGCCCCGCCTTCAGCGCCCTTTCGGAACTGCCCATGTTCAGCTTGGACAGCATGGATAACCTGGAGCAGGAGATTTCCTCCGGCGATGATTCGGTAGCCGTAAGCCTTGGCGGCGGACCGACCTCGGTAAATCAAAACATTGAGCTGCCTGCCATAAGCTGCTTTGCCCTGCAGATGGGCGCATTTTCCTCCGAGGAAAACGCCAAATCCCTTTCGGACAGCCTTAAGGCCCGGGGTGCGGGAGGGTATGTATACGACGATGGGGATATGTACCGTGTGCTGGCCTCAGGCTACGGCACTGAGGCGGAGGCAAGGGCTGTAAAGGAACGCCTTGTAAGCGAAGGGTCGGACTGCACAGTATACGACTTATCCAGCCCCGGAGTCACCTTCAGCATAACGGCGGGCAAATCGGACATGGATGGCCTTAAGGATGGCTTCTATGCTCTGTACGACGCCCAGACCGCCCTCTGTGCCGCCTGTATAGAGTTTGATGAAAAGGCCATGAGCCCATCTGAGGGCGCGGCAATGGTAAAAGAGATACAGTCTGAGCTTACCTCATCCTGCAAAAGCCTTTATCAATATGCCGATACTTCCCCCGCACTCTCCGCAATTTCAAAATGCTGCGACAGCTGTGCGGTTTCCCTTTCTGCCCTTACCGAGGGCAGCTACCCATCCTCGGCGGATTTTTCCGCGGCAATGAAACACGCCTTGCTGGAACTGTCCGACGCATATGCCTCCATGCTGCGGGATATAGGATAATTAACCAATTAAGTCATAAAAACGCCGTATATGCGGCGCTTCAGGCTGTCGAAAAAGTGGCATTGCGCCGCTATTTCGAGGATTGCATGACTCCCGTGTGCCTACATCACGGCCAGGGAGCCATGCAAAGAAACCCTTGCTGCGCAAGGGTTTTGCGGATTTGCCGCGCATGTCGCCAAATCCGATTGAAGCCTTCGGGGGCCGCGCCCCCCGAACCCCCAAGGTTTTTTTACATGCAGAAGCGCCGTATATACGGCGCCTTTGTGTTTGCTTTGATATTATTCCGGCAGCACGTCCAGGCCATCGCTGAATTCCAGCATAAATTCCTTATCGGTAAGGGCCATGTCCGTATCTATGGTTGCAAATATGGTATTGTCCCCCGGCTGCAGCCGAAGAACGTATTGTCCGTCTCTTGTATGCACATGGCTTTCCGCTATTACCGTCTCATCCTCATCCAGGAAGATGATATTCACGGCACATACCAGCGTATCCGGATATTCGTTCACAGCAATGGCGTCCATGAAGGTATCCTCATTCTGCTCGTAAACCTGTATATTGCGGAAGGTTATATACTGCTCAAAGTGATCCGCCGTGGATATAAGCACCCCAAGCTCGTCATAGGCTCTGGTAAGGTCCGCCATATCCAGCTTCACCTGCTCCGCCTCGGGAGTGGGTTCCGGCGTTAGCTCAGGGGTTGCGATGGGCTCAGGCGGCATGGTCACCGCAGGGTCTATCACCGAAGCGGTATTCTCGCAGCCCACAAGGCACACACACATAAGGGTCAGCGTCAATAGGACTTTACTCTTCATCTTCGCTCCTGTTCTCATGTATGAGCTTCTGCTTAAGGTTGTACAGTTCATCAGAGATATCCACCTTGTAGGTATGGGGATTCAGTATGCGTTTGTATTCCTCCCAGAAAGTAGCCAGTTCCTTACGGTTGTATTCCCGTATTTCATGTACATCGGGAGACTGATAAACAAGCTCTCCGCCCACAAAAACAGGCACCAGCAGCTCCCGCACGGTAAAGTCCTTCAATGTGGTTGTCTTGTAGGTCTGTATGGGATGATACAGCTTAAGGGGTTTTGTTTCGTCAATTGTCTCGTAATCCATGGCAATTATATCCGCCAAAGCCATGCCGTTATGCTTGCCATACAGACGGAATATCTTCTTATAGCCCGGGTTGGTCAGCTTTACGATATTTTCGCTGAGCTTTATTTTGGGGGTCATCACTCCGTCCCGTATGGTGGCTGCAAGCTTGTATACTCCGCCCAGAGCAGGCCAGTCATAGGAGGTTATCATCTTGGTGCCTACGCCCCAAACGTCTATCCTGGCGCCCTGTGCCTTAAGCTCCCGGATAACATATTCATCAAGGTCGCTTGAAGCAAATATCTTGGCCTCGGTATGGCCCGCCTCGTCCAGCATCCTGCGGGCTTCCTTGGAAAGGTACGCAAGGTCGCCGCTGTCAAGGCGTATACCTACGGGAGTGTATCCCTTGGCCTTCAGCTCATCGAATACCTTTATGGCGTTTGGCACACCGGATTTCAGGGTATCATAGGTATCCACCAGCAGCAGACAGGAATCCGGGAATATATCCGCGTATGCTCTGAAGGCGGTTATCTCATCCGGGAAGCACATTACCCAACTGTGGGCATGGGTGCCCTTTACTCCAACATCATACCACTGACCCGCCAGCACGTTGCTGGTGGAGTCGCATCCGCCGATGATGGCTGCCCTGGCGCCGTATGTTCCCGCATCGGGGCCCTGTGCCCGGCGCAAACCGAATTCCAGCACCGCTCCCTCCCCCGCCGCATATACCACGCGGCTGGCCTTTGTTGCGATAAGAGTCTGATGGTTGATTATATTGAGCAGAGTGGTCTCAATGAGCTGCGCCTCCATCATGGGGGCCTTTACCCGCACAAGGGGTTCCTGTGGGAATACCAGCGTTCCTTCAGGCACGGCGTATATATCGCCTGTAAAGCGAAGCTCTTTAAGCACGCCGAGAAATTCCTCATCAAAAAGGTTAAGCGTACGAAGATAGGCTATATCATCTTCGCTGAAATGAATATCCTGTATGTATTCTATCGCCGTCTGCAGGCCCGCCGCCACGGTATATTCGCTGTTTGGGCGGCTGGTGCGGAAGAACAGGTCAAACACCGCCTCGTCCTCAGTCATGCCGTGCTTGTAATAGCCATACATCATAGTAAGCTGATACAGGTCCGTCATCATAGTAAGATTGCGCATAATGCATACCCCCATATACCGCCCTTTTTAGGGCGATCGCTCTGTCGTTTACCGTTACTGTGCGTCGTCCCGCTCTTCGGCAGTCTCTTCCGCAGTCTCTTCGGCCTGCTCACATGCCGTTCCGGCATCGTCAGAGGCAATCTCGCAGGTTTCTTCGCAGCCTTCGGTCGTTTCCTCCTCTGGGAAAACCTCCGGAGAGGGCCAAATAATGGCGTTCAGTTTCTTTTCCCGTATACGGCGGATGATAAAGAACGCCAACACGCACACCACTACGATAAGGCTCAGCATCTCGGATATCCTTATGCCTTCGGGGAAGCTGTCTGTGGGCTTTATGAGATACAGACTGTCGCCCCTGAGGCGCTCAACGAACATACGCTCAAAGCCATACAGCGCCGCATAGGTAAGTATGGCGTCGCCGTCATGCTTAAACTTTTTGCGGCAGCTCCAAAGTATGATGAAAACTATCAGGCACCACATAGACTCATAAAAGAATGTGGCAAGGTGATAGGGATTGGAGCAGAGCTCGCCGTTGAAATAGTGTATCCCGTCTATGCGCACCGCCATTGGGAACCACATGAGAGCCCCGTTGTTTATGGGCAGGCCATATGCCTCCTGGTTAAAGAAATTGCCCCAGCGACCTATGGACTGGGCAAGTACCAGACCCGGCGCTATACAGTCCGCCAGCTTAAGGAAGCGTATTTTTTTTATCCTTGAGTATACGAGCATACCCAGAAGGCCGCCTATCACTGCGCCGTATATGGCAAGACCGCCTTCCCATATGTACAGTATACGTATGGGGTTGGCAGCATAGCTGGCCCATTCGAATATAACGTAATACAGCCTTGCGCCCACAACGCCGCAGGGTATCACAACAAGGCACATATCCAGTATGTTGTCCTCTGTGAGCCTCTTGCGCTTGCCCTCTTTAAGGGTGAGCCAAACGGCAATAAGTATGCCCAGTGCCATCAGTATGCCGTACCAATATACATCTCTGCCAAACAGAGTAAATGCGACCCTGTTGGGATTAGTCATATCTTTTGTCCTCCGAAGTTGAATAGAATCTATTTTTGCCCCAAATGCCACACTGGGGCAGTATTTGTATTATACTCCAAACTTCGCCTTTAATAAAGACCGCCAATGTAAACAATATGGGCCTCGCCCTTACAAAGGCGGGCAATATCCCCGCCTATGCTCTGGAAAATGGCGTAAAGTCCTCCTTTGGGTCGTATTCAAAGCGCATTGTGCCCGCCCGCATTACAGCATGGCTTCCATAGCATCTGCGTATGCTGTCCACCGCCCTGTCCACGGCGTGCTGCTTATCCCGCTCCCGCCCGTCAAACAGGGAAAGCTGCTCAGGCTCCTCCGTAAGGCCGGATACCCGCATACCCACCTGCCGCACAGGCTTGTCCTTAAGCATGCCCAGCATAAGCATCCTTGCCTCGTGATACAGCTCCGCCGTTATATCCGAAGGACAGTTCAGAGTGGTCTGTCGTCCTTCTCCGGAAAGGTCTGAATACCTTGCGTGAACGCCCACCACCCGCGCCCGCTTTCCCGTCTCCCTGAGCCTGCCTGCCACCCGCTCCGTCTGATACAGCAGAGCGCGGCATATCTCATTTTTATCCTTCAGGTCGTCCGGCAGCGTCATGGAGTGGCTTATGCCCTTCTGAGGCTCTGCTATTCCGGTTATGCGCCTGTCGTCCATGCCGTTTGCGTGCAGCCACATATCCTGCCCCACAACGCCAAACACCGCCCTGAGCAGCTGGGGAGATGTGCCCGCCAGCGCCCCAATGGTGGATATTCCCAAACCACGCAGCCTGTTTCCCGTAGCCCGGCCTATGTACATAAGCTCCTCCACAGGCTTTGGCCATATAAGCTCCTTCCACGCCCTGTCGTCAAGGCGGGTAACGGCATCCGGTTTTTTATGGTCCGAGCCCATTTTTGCCCGTATCATGTTTTCTCCCACGCCCACGGATACGGTAAGCCCTATCTCGCCGCAGACATCCCTGCGTATCCTGTCCGCAGCCTCCATGGGCGGGCCGAATATACGCTCACAGCCGCCGTAATCCAGATACGCCTCGTCTATGCCGAAGCGTATTACGAGAGGTGAATACCGGCATATTACGGACATAAATTTATCCGATGTGTCCATATATCCCCGATAGTCCGGCGGCACGACCACCAATTCCGGACAGCGCCCCATGGCCTGCCATAGAGGCATACCCGCCCTTATGCCGAATTTCTTCGCCGGGTATGTGGCGGCAAGTATTATACCATGCCGCCTGTTTGGGTCCCCCGCCACCGCAAGGCACATATCGTTGGTATACAGTCCTCCGCTGTCCCTTACGGCGCAGCTTGCGTAAAATGAGTTCAGATCCACATGCAGTATCATATTCCGCTTCTTTCCGCGCCATATCGAACATTTGTTCGTATATATGATACACCTCTCCCCTTTATTTGTAAAGGAGAATACATTTTCCAAAAAACAGGTGTCGGGAAGCCGGGCGCAATGCCCGACCCCCCGACAAAGCAGGTATGGGTATATACAGTATTAAGATATTAGTATGCTCTGCCGAAGTACATAAGGGTCTTGGCTGGCTTGCCGCAGAGTATGCACTTGCAGCCTTCCACGTTGGTATCCTCCTCCATGGGCTTGCAGCGGGTGGACGCGCCGGTAATGCACTTAATCTCTATCTCGCAGTCTCCGTCGCTGCACCAGGGAGCCCTTACAAAGCCCTTCTTCACGCCGTCCATGAACTGGCCGAAGTTTTCGGCCGTGGTGGTATGTGCAAGCCTGTGCTCCAGAGCCGCATTGTACATGTTGTCGTGAATATCCTTGAGCATATCCTTGAGGCTCTCCGCAAGACCTTCCATGGGCAAGATGACCTTCTCGAGGGTATCGCGGCGAACAGCCACAACAACGCCGTTCTCTATATCACGGGGGCCAACCTCAATTCGAATGGGCACGCCCTTCATTTCCCACTGATTGAACTTCCAGCCGGCGCTCTGCTCGCTGTCGTCCACCTTTACCCGCAGGCCTGCGGCCTTGCACTGGTCAAACAGCTCGTTTGCCTTATCCAGAACGCCTTCCTTATGCATGGCGATGGGCAGTATTACAACCTGAATGGGAGCTATTTTGGGGGGCAGCTTAAGGCCGCGGTCGTCGCCGTGAACCATTATCATGCCGCCGATCATTCGGGTGGAAGTGCCCCAGGAGGTGGTATAACAGTATTCCTGCTTGCCCTCGCGGCTAAGATATTTGATCTCATAGCTGCGGGCAAAGTGATCGGACAGGTTGTGGGAGGTGCCCATCTGGAGGGCCTTGCCGTCATGCATGAGGGCTTCCAGGGTATAGGTGGCCTCCGCGCCTGCAAAACGCTCGCTTTCGCTCTTGCGTCCGCGAACCACAGGGATAGCCAGTACGTTTACCATGAAGTCATAGTATACGTTCAGCATACGTATGGTTTCTTCCTGCGCATCCTCGTGGGTCTCGTGTGCGGTATGGCCTTCCTGCCAGAGGAATTCGCTGGTGCGGAGGAAAGGACGGGTGCTCTTCTCCCAACGCATAACGTTGCACCACTGGTTCATCAGCACAGGCAGGTCACGATATGACTGTATCCACTTGGAATACATGGTACCGATTATGGTTTCGCTGGTGGGGCGTATTGCCAACCGCTCCTGAAGCACCTCGCTGCCGCCCTGGGTTACCCATGCCACCTCGGGGGCAAAACCTTCAACGTGCTCCGCTTCCTTCATCAGCATACTTTCGGGTATGAGAAGGGGAAAATAGGCGTTCTGATGGCCGGTATCCTTGAAACGCCGGTCCATCTCGCTCTGCATCAGCTCCCAGATGGCGTAGCCGTAGGGCTTGATTACCATGCATCCGCGAACATCGGAATAATCGCACATATCATTCTTGAGCACGATATCCGTATACCACTTTGCGAAGTCCACATCCCTGGGGGTGATCTCCTGTACGAACTGATTTTCTTTCTTTGCCATAGGTTCCTCCGATATTTTTATCGTATAGATATTTTTTGCTATAGAAAAACCGCCCTGATATAAGGGCGGCATTATACCGCGGTACCACCTTAATTGGTTCTCGCTTTGGCTTTAACGCTCTCCTGCGGCAGGGCATTTCCTCCCTGCGGAATACGGAACGGGGTCCCTTCGCCTTGACGCAGCCGCCCTTTCAGCCCCTGAGGCAGCCTCTCTATTCATCAGCCATGCAAAGCGGGTTTTCCGCAAAAACCTAATATCAAAATTTAAATGATTATAACATTTGAGCAGATTTATGTCAATCCAGCTTCAGTATATCATTGAGTATGTCGTTGAGTTCCTTCTCTACAAAGGCGCTCTCCGGAGATGTTTCCTCCGTCTCTTCCGCCACCTGGTCGATAGTCCAGATACGGTCTTCCTCATCCTGAGGTTCGGCATTTTCAGGCTCAGACGCAGCTTCTTCCTGTTCCTTTACCGCCTGGGGTATATCCCGTCCCTGTATGGAGTATATGCTGCGCATAAGTTCTGCGGGATTGCGGTATTCCTCGGGAGTTTCCACAACATTCATTGGGGGGGCCGAGCCTACGCCGGCTTCTTCATAATCCCTGAGGAAGGATTCGTATCCCGCTGCCTGGCGGCGCACAGCTTCTGCGGAATCCCGCAAATAATTCATGAAGAACTCCGCCCGCTCCTCCGCAAGCTTTGCCTTATCTTCCGCAGCCTTAATTATGGCCGCGGCTTCGGCTTTTGCGGCGTCCAGAATGCCGTCACGCTCCGCTTCAATTGCTTCCTTTTCCTGGTTTGCCCTGGCGATTATCTCATCCCGTTTTACCTCTGCCGCACCCAGTATGCGGTTTGCCGCGGCCTTGGCGTCGGTAAGGGCGGCTACCACCGCATCGTTGCGGCTCTGATATTCCGCTATTCTGCCGCTGAGTTCCTTTATTTCCTGTTCCTTGCGTTCCAGTGCTTCCTGAAGCTCTTTTTTGCCGAACATTGCTGCGTACCTCCGTATTTTGCTTATATGAGTGTTTGCTATATTTCCATCTTCTGCTGAGCGCTATCCACTGGAGGGGTATAGCCCATATGCGCATAGCCCCGGGGCAGCACAATGCGCCCTCTGGGGGTACGGGCAATAAAGCCCAGCTGAATAAGATACGGCTCGTATACATCCTCTATGGTGGTGGCATCGTCTCCCGTGGCGGCTGCTATGGTATCCAGCCCCACAGGCCGTCCGGAAAACTTTTCTATCATGGTGGTAAGCATACGCCTGTCCACCGCATCAAGGCCCACCTCGTCTATTGCAAGCATATTCAGACCCGCCCGTGCGGTCTCAAGGTCTATAACGCCATTGCCCTTAACCTGAGCATAATCCCGCACACGCTTCAGCAGCCTGTTTACTATGCGTGGCGTTCCCCTTGAGCGGGAGGCTATCTCAATTGCCCCCTCGGGCTCTATGCCGATATTCAGTATATCCGCACTGCGCTCTATTATCTCCCTCAGGGAATCCAAATCATACAGTTCAAGCTGTTCCTTTATGCCGAACCTGTCCCTCAGCGGGGAAGTAAGCAGGCCCATGCGGGTTGTGGCCCCTATCAGGGTAAACTTGGGCAGGTCAATTCGTATGGAATGGGCGGAAGGCCCCTTGCCGATTATTATGTCTATGGAATAATCTTCCATGGCGGGATACAGCACCTCTTCAACGCTTGCATTGAGCCGGTGTATCTCGTCTATAAACAGCACATCGCCGGGAGCAAGGTTTGTAAGTATTGCGGCAAGGTCTCCCGCATGGGAAATTGCGGGGCCGGAGGTTACTCGGAGGTTTCCCCCCATCTCGTTTGCAACTATGGCTGCCAATGTGGTTTTGCCAAGGCCGGGAGGGCCGTAAAACAGCGCATGATCCAGCGGCTCGCCTCTGTGCTTGGCGGCCTGAATGTATATGCGCATATGCTCCTTCACGTTGTGCTGGCCTATGTATTCATTAAGATAGCGTGGGCGCAGGCTGTATTCTATTTGTTCATCCTCTCCGGTCATGGATGAGGTGATGAGTCTGTCGTCCATCAAAAGCCGCTCCTTTTGCCTATCTCTCTAAGCGCCTTGGTTATCATATCCTCAACCCGGGCGCACTCGCCAACGGCGCTTACAGCCCTCCCTGCGCTTACGCCGTCATAGCCCAGCGCCACAAGGGCCGCTATGGCCTCGGTACGCATATCCACGCCGCCTTCCGCAGCCTGAGGCGCAGCAGCCGCGCTCATGGTATCCTCGGTTACCTTTTCCTTAAGCTCCAACAGCAGCCTTGCCGCCGTCTTTTTGCCAAGGCCGGGAATGCGATCGAATGCTGCGGCGTTTTGGGTTACTATCGCCATTGCTATATCCGAAGGGGTAAGCTTGCCCAGTATGCCCAGGGCAAGCTTTGGGCCCACACGGTTCACAGCAATAAGCCTCCTGAACATTGCCCGCTCGTCCTCCGAGGCAAATCCGTACAGGGTAACGGTGCCGTCCTGACTTACGTTAAAGTGCGTAAGCAGCTTTGCGCTTGCGCCAACCGAAAGCTGGCGCAGGGTGGAGTCTGAGCATATCAGCTCGTAGCCCACTCCTCCCGCGTCTATCACTACCCTATCCAGGGCCTTTTCGTCTACTGTTCCTCGAATATATGCGTACATATCTGCTCCGCGATCACTTTATGCTGAACTGGGGTCGGGCGGCCTCCGAAGTATTTGCGTGGCATATGGCGGCTCCCAATGCATCTGCCGCATCGTCCGGCCTTGGAATGCTTCGCAAATTCAGCAGCAGTCTTACCATTTGCTGCATCTGGGCCTTATCCGCATGACCGTTGCCGGTCACAGCAAGCTTTATCTGCATGGGGGTGTATTCATAAAGGGGTATGCCGCTCTGCTCAGCGGCCAGCATTGCCACGCCCCGCCCTGCGCCAACCTGTATTGCGGTGGTTACATTTCGGGCAAAGAACAGCTCCTCAAATACCGCACAGTCCGGCTTATAAGCTTCAAGCAGCGCCCTTGTGCCGGTATACAGTCTGTTCAGCCTGTGGGGGAACTGCTCGGAAGCCTTTGTCTCCACCACTCCGTAGTCTATTACCTTAAGGGAGCGTCCGTCGGACTCTATTACCCCGTAGCCCAGTATGGCGTATCCCGGGTCAATTCCCAATATAACCAAAATCTGCCACCCCATGATACATCATATTGTATATATTGTACCATGTGCGGCAGATTTTAACAACTATTCATCTATCCCTTCCATGTACAGATTGACCTCCTCCAGCCCGTTGAATACCATGCCCTGCTTCATCTCGGCAAAGGCTGCGTGGTCGGCGGCAATATCCAGCGTGCATACCTCGGTTTTTTCAAGTGTCTCGCTGTCTGTTCGATATACTGCCACGGCATCCCCGCTGCCGCCCGTATAGTAATGCTCCGGGCAGCAATAATCATACTCCCGATACAGGGCCATAACCCCATCCTTAAGTTCAAAGTTATATCCGCCGTAGCGCTCCATGGCCTGCTCCGCATGGGATGTGTTAACCGTCTCCCCCTCCTGCCGCTCCAGTATGTGGCCGCAGCTGAATATGTTCACCGTTGTTATGGCAAAGCTCTCCTCCGCCGTTACGGGGGCCGGCATTTCCGCCGCAAGTTCCCGCACCTCTATGGCCTCCTCAGGCGGCTGCTCCTTTCCTATGCTGTATCCTGCGCCTATGCCAAGCATCAGCAGCGCCAGTCCAAGCAAAGCGGCCTGATATGTTCTGTTTCGGTTTATCACTGTATCACGCTCCTTTTTTGGGGCTTATTATTCCCAAAAGTATGCGAAGCGAAACAATAGGGTGAAAAACATAAAAACACCGGGGAAGTTTTCCTCCCCGGCGCTATGTGTTTTTAACTTAATTAGTCGATGTTCTGGCGCTTCTTGGCGTTCTCCTCAAGCTCCTTGAGCTTTGCAGAAGGATCCTTTACCTTGGCCAGGAATATCATGGCAGCGATGATGTAGGGCTTGTAGGAAGCTTCCTTGTAGAGAGGATCGCGATAACGATCGAATACGGAAGCGGCTACTTCGCCTTCCTTGCAGGAAACATCGGTGATGTCGGCGGGCAGGCAGTGCATATACATGGCCTTGCCGTCCTTGGTGAGAGCCATCATCTCTTCGGTGCACTCCCAATCCTTGTGCTCGGCGTTCTGGGCAAGCAACCTCTTCTCCAGAGCCTTTATTCCGTCCATGTCGCCCTTGCCGTAAAGCTCGGTACGCTCTTCCATGGCCTTGAAGGGAGCCCAGCTCTTGGGATATACAACGTCGGCATCCTTGAAGGCTTCAGCCATGGAGTTGGTGATCTCGAACTTACCGCCCTGCTCGGCAGCGTTCTTCTTGGCAACTTCCACAACTTCGTCCATTACTTCGTATCCCTCGGGATAGGCGAGAGTAACATCCATGCCCAGACGGGTCATCAGGCCAATGATGCCCTGGGGTACGGACAGGGGCTTGCCGTAGCTGGGGGAGTATGCCCAGGTCATGGCTATCTTCTTGCCCTTAAGGTTCTCCACGCCGCCGTAGAGGTTGATAAGATGCAGAGCGTCTGCCATAGCCTGAGTGGGATGGTCGATGTCGCACTGGAGGTTAACCAGAGTGGGCTTCTGCTCCAGAACGCCGGCCTTGTGACCATCGGTAACGGCGTCAACCACGTTGTGCATATAGGTATTGCCCTTGCCGATGTACATATCGTCACGAATACCGATAACGTCAGCCATGAAGGCGATCATGTTGGCAGTTTCGCGAACGGTCTCGCCGTGGGCTATCTGGCTCTTGCCCTCGTCCAGATCCTGTACCTCAAGGCCCAGCAGGTTGCATGCGGAGGCAAATGAGAAACGGGTGCGGGTGGAATTATCGCGGAAAAGGCTGATGCCAAGGCCGCTGTCGAATATCTTGGTGGAGATGTTGTTCTCACGCAGATGACGCAGGGCGTCGGCTACGGTGAATACAGCTTCTAGCTCTTCACGGCTCTTCTCCCAGGTAAGGAAGAAGTCGCCTTCATACATATTTTCAAAATTCAGCTTATCCAGCTTATCGGTAAACTGCTTAACGTTGCTCATATTTTTCCTCCAAATATTTTTAAATTTAAATCAGCGGATGTCGTTGTTAGTCTTGCCGGCACGGAACTGGCAAACGTCATCGGTCTTGTTCTCAGCCTTGTACATGGAGGGAACAAGCGCATACAGCGCTGCGCAGGTGGCAAGATCCTGCTTCCAGGTGATCTCGTTGGGGGCATGAGCCTGGCTCTCTGCGCCAGGGCCGAAGCCTACGCAGGGGATGCCGTAACGTCCCTGGATGGAAACGCCGTTGGTGGAGAAGGTCCACTTGTCGATCAGGGGGCGATGACGCTTATCCATGGAGGAGGGTGCGCCTATGCGCTCTTCGCCAAAGAGAGCCTTGTGGGCATCTGCCAGAGCCTGAACGTGAGCGGCGGTCTCCTTGTTGATCCAGGTGGGGAAATAGCACTCGGTCTCGTATACCAGGCCTGTCCATGCGGGACGGTCGTACATATACATGGAGACCTTTACATCGTCGCCGTACTTCTTGCAGGCGGGCAGGTTGCGTATCTCCTCAAGGCAGGAATCCCAGGTTTCACCGGCGGTCATGCGGCGGTCAAGAGACACGGCACAGGAGTCCGCAACGGCGCAGCGGGAAGGAGAGGTATAGAATATCTGAGAGGCAGCAATGGTGCCGCGGCCCAGGAAGCGTGCATCTTCCCAGTGTTCGGGATTGTACTTGGCGTCCAGCATCTTTACGAGGCCCTTGATCTCGGTGCCTTCCTCGGCGTCGTTCTCGTTAAGGGCACGAACTTCCTGAAGGATGTCCGCCATCTTGTAAATAGCGTTGTCGCCGCGCTCGGGAGCGGAACCGTGGCAGGATACGCCCTTAACGTCAACGCGGATCTCCATACGTCCGCGATGACCGCGATAGATGCCGCCGTCGGTAGGCTCGGTGGATACTACGAATTCGGGAACAATCTTGTCCTCGTTGTAGATATACTGCCAGCACATACCGTCGCAGTCCTCTTCCTGTACGGAAGCAACTACCAGGATCTTGTAGCCATCGGGAATGAGGCCAAGGTCCTTCATTATCTTTGCGCCATAAACTGCGGATACCACGCCGCCTTCCTGGTCGGAGCCGCCGCGACCGTAGATGATCTCATCGGTCTCGTAGCCCTCGTAGGGGTCGTGTTCCCAGTTGGCGATGTTGCCGATGCCAACGGTATCGATATGACCGTCGAAAGCGATGATCTTTTCGCCGTCGCCCATCCAGCCAAGGGCGTTGCCCAGGGGGTCAATCTCGGCCTTGTCAAAGCCCAGCTTGTTCATTTCCTCGATGGTACGCCTAACTACGCCCTCTTCGTCGCAGCTTTCGCTGGGGATGGCAATAAGGTCCCTGAGGAATTTGGTCATGTCGGGGATGTAAGCTTGTGCCGCTTTTTTGATGGCTTCGTAATCCATGGTTTATTCCTTTCTTTTTGTTGAAAATTGAAATAACTAAGATGCGGTTTTACGTGTCAATCAGGCTCAATGCCGTTTTCTATTGACAATTATATAACAGCGGCGTTGACTTTTCAATCACTAATCTAAAAAATTTTTAGCTTTTCGCAATTTTTTTCAGCAGCGTTTTTCTGCCCGCTTATCGGCGTATAACAGCGCCCTTTACATCCCCCGCGATGCGCCCTTTCCATATCTTAGCCCTGCCGCCCAGCAACACATATTCCATGCCTGAAGCAAGCTTATCCGGCTCTGCATAGCTGCCGTTTTCCCGAATTTTCTTTGAATCGAATACCGTTATATCCCCATCCATGCCCACGGCAATGCTTCCCTTTTCCTTCAGCCTGAGGGCGGCTGCGGGGGCTGACGTCATTATTTCTATCGCCCTTTGAAGGGTCATGCTGCCCTGCTCGTTTACATATCGCTGGATTACCCTCGGGAAGCTGCCGCAAAGCCGGGGGTGCGGCCTGCCGCCCATAGGGTATATGGAATCCGATATGACGCTTGCTCCGGGGGTATTGAGTATCCTTACTATATCCTCATCGCAGGTAATAAAGTCTATCATGGTAACGGCGCAGTTTTCCTCTATGAGAATATCACAAAGACAATCCAGCGGCGTTTCGTTGCGAAGCTCTGCCGCCCGCACAAGCGTCATTCCCTCAAAGGGCCTGTTTGCCTCTGTATTCACTACGGATATAAGAATATTATCCCAGCCCACCATGCCGGCGATGTTGTCAAAATCCCCTCCGTTTTTTATGCGCTCATCAAGTTCCCGTCTTAGCTCCCGGTCCTTCAGCCTGGAAACCGTCCTGTCCGTTCCCCCTTCAATAAAATCCGGCGGCAGCAGGTGCATAAGCTGGGTTGAGCCGGCGGTATAGGGATAAGCGTCAAAGGTTATATCCACTCCCTCATCTGCGGCTTTCTTTATAATATCCAGCCCTTCGGGTATGCGCTTATTCCAGTTGCGCTTGCCCATGGCTTTAAGGTGGCTTATGTGCACAGGAGCGTTAAGCGCTTTTGATACGGCGATAACCTCCTCTATTGCGGCGCATACTCCGTCTCCCTCCTGACGCATATGGAAGGTTATTGGTATATCGCCGTTTCTCAGTGGCGCAAGTCCCTCTATAAGATCATTTGTCGTCAAAAAGCATTCAGGCGCATAGCCAAGGCCCAAAGATACCCCCAAAGCGCCCGCCGAAAGCTCCCGCTCCAGCATGGAGTGGAATTTCGTGACGTCCGCTTTTTCCGGCCGCCTGCCGCCATAACCAAGCACATTTGCCCATATGGTGCCGCAACCCGCAAGCATACCCACATTAAGTGGCGCTCCCGCCCTCTCAAGGTCCTTAAGATAGCTTTCCAGCGAGGAGGTATCCACACCCTGCGCCCTCTTTCCCAATACCGGTTTAAGATACCGTTCCAGCGCGTGGTCGTCCGCCCTTGCCGGAGAAGGCCCCATACCGCAGTTTCCGTTTACTATGGAGGTAAGACCCTGCATAAGCTCGGCAGCGCCAAAGCCATCTGAGAATATCGCCATATCCCCATGGCGGTGTATGTCTATAAAGCCGGGAGCAACGCACATCCCGGAGGCGTCTATCGTCTGCCTGGCCTCTGCGCGAATATTGCCCACGGCGGCTATCTTTCCACCGGACACAGCCACGTCGCCATGGAAGGGAGCGTTCTTTCCATCGTATACCGTTCCGTTTTTTATGAGAATATCAAACATATAAATTCACCGTCCTATCCATGATTTTAATACTTGAGAATGGGATAATCAACGTATATCGTGGCGCGGCGGCTAAAAATATGATAATGTTATACCAGTATGAAAGTAATACTGCTGGAGGTAAAAATTATGCCATCCGTACTGATAACCGGTGCTTCCCGGGGCATAGGCCGCGCCGCCGCCCTCGCCTTCGCAAAAGCGGGCTGGTGGGTAGCCGCCAATTATAACCGGGCCCAAGCGGAGGCCCTTTCTCTTGTAAGCGAAATAAAGGCCACGGGGGGTACCGCCATAGCCATACAGTGCGACATATCCAATCACGATGCCTGCGCCGCCATGGTGCGGAAGGCAGAGGACGCCTTTGGTCATATAGACGCATTGGTAAACAATGCAGGCATATCCTGCGATATGATGTTCACGGACACATCTCCCCATATCTGGCGGCACACATTCGCCGTAAATGTTGACGGGGCATATAATTGCTGCCGCGCAGTGCTGGATGGAATGATATATAGAAAATCCGGCGCCATAGTAAACGTTTCCTCCATATGGGGAGTTACCGGAGCCAGCTGCGAGGTGGCCTATTCCGCCTCAAAGGCGGCGATCATAGGCCTTACAAAGGCCCTTGCCAAGGAGCTTGGCCCTTCAGGCATACGGGTAAACTGCGTGGCGCCCGGGGTGATAGATACCGATATGAACCATAACCTCACCCCCGATGACATTGCGGAGCTCAAAGACGAAACTCCCCTCTGCCGCATAGGCACTCCGGAGGAAGCGGCTGAGGCGATACTTTTCCTCGCTTCAGAAAAGTCCTCCTTTATAACCGGCGCTGTGCTGGGAGTAAACGGCGGACTGGTTATATAGCATAATCAACATAAAAAGCATTCCCAGATGATTCCGGGAACGCTTTTTTAGTACGCTATGCGGTTTTATCAAGCCTTTGGAGCAGATCGCCAACGCTGCGTATTGCGCTGTCGTCCTCCACCAGTATGCCGAATTCGTCCTCTATGCTGAGGATAAGCTCGGTCACATCCAGCGAGTCAAGGTTAAGCTGATCCACGGTGGATTCAGGAGTAACCTTTTCTCTGGGTACACCTGCGATCTCGTTCATCAGCTCGCAGATGCGTTCAAAGTTCTGCATATTATAAGTCCTCCGCTTTGCAGCATATTCAATACTACTGCAAATATTGATAAAAAATACCATGACATTCTATCCGACCCACAGCAAATTGTCAATGGCTATTTCCCTTTTATCATGTTGTACCCATATGGTATAATATATACGGCGCAATAAATTAGGAGGAAAGCATGGCGGCAAAGGTAGCCAGATCTGAAAGCAAAAAGAAAAAACAGCGGGGCTCTTTCTTCAGAAAAGTCCTCGTTGCCCTCATCATCGTTATATTCATATCGGCGGTGCTTTTTGCCATGCCGGACAATTTCTTTGGGGACATCCAGCTGCCCGCATTCTCTCAGAATATCCCCGTCTCCTCCCCTTCGGCTTCAGCCTCCCCCGCCCCTTCGGCGGAGCCCGGCGGAGATGGCCCCACCCTTGACGCATACGTTATAGACGTGGGCCAGGGCGACAGCATTCTGCTCATCTCCCCAAATGGCAAAACCATGCTGATAGACGCGGGAGAAAGCACCGCCCTCTATTCCGTGCGCTCCGTGCTGAAAAGCCTCAGGATAAAACGACTCGACGCGGTAGTTGCAACCCATCCCCACAGCGACCACGTCGGAGGAATGAGGGGTATACTCAGTTCCTTCGAGGTTGGAGCGTTCTATATGCCGGATGTATCCAGCCCTTCCTCAGATTATGATGACATGATATCCGCCCTGAACGGCAGCGCAATACGGGTAAACTATATTTCAGCCACACGCACCCCAACCATAGATTGGGATGAGGACGTGATCATCGAAATACTCTCTCCCTTTGAGGATATCGCCTACGAAAGCATAAATGATTACAGCGTAATAATGCGTGCGTCATACGGCGATACCTCCATGCTGTTCACGGGGGACGCGGAAGGGGGCGGCGTATATTCGGCAGAGTATACCGCCCTTGCAAGAAACACTGCGGATAAATTCCGCTGCACCGTGCTGAAAGTGCCCCATCACGGCTCACTTTCCTCCCTGTCCGATGCGTTCCTTACCGCAGCCGCTCCCAAATACGCGGTGATATCCGTAGGCAGCGGCAACGACTATGGTCACCCCCATCAAAGCACCCTGAACAAGCTCAAAAACCGCGGCGTTGAAGTATTCCGCACAGACGAACTGGGCACGCTGCATATTGCCATGGATGGGGAAACCACCTTTATATCTGCAATGCAGAAAGCATCCTCCGGCGGATTTTTCGCCAATATATCCGAAAGCATAAAAAATCTGTTTAAGGAATAGGAGCGCCATATGAACTACACGGAACGCACAGTTACATTGAAAAACGGCGATATCGCTTCCCTCCGAAGCCCCGGCCCCGATGATGCGGAGCAGATGATACGCTACATGAAAGCCATGTCCGGAGAAACCGAGTGCGTGGGCCGCTATTCGGAGGAGATAACCGAAACGCCGGAATACGAATCCGCTTTTCTTGAAAGCATCCTGGCCAGCCCAAACAGCGTACAGATTTCCGCATTTATAAACGGAATACTTGCCGCGAACGCTTCCCTCGCCCCATACAGCGGCAGGATAAAGTTCCATCACAGGGCGGTATTCGGCATTGCAGTACTGAAGGAGTTCTGGGGGCTGGGCCTTGGGCGGCTGCTTACGGAAGCCTGCATACAGTGCGCCCTCGATATGGGCTATGAGCAGATAGAGCTTACCGCCCTTGAAGAAAACCACAAAGGCATTGCCCTCTATAAAAGTGTTGGCTTCGAGCAGTGGGGCCGCCTTGAGCGGGGCTCCCGAATGAAGGACGGACGGCATAAAACCGAGGTATACATGGTAAAATATCTGCACTCCTAAAGCAGAAAAGTCATTCGATAAAAAGGCTCCCCGTAAACGGAGAGCCTTTTCGTTATTGTAAGGTTATTCTACCACTTCAAGGTCCTCTACAACTTCTTCAACCACTTCTTCCAGCACGCCGGATTCCCCGGCAGCGGCAGACCTTACGGCGCCGCCGTCAGCGCAGTAATCGCAGGGATCATTGCGCTTTGCTTCGAATGCTTCGTCCATAGTGCCTTCATACAGCACCTTGGAACGGGCAAGAGTGTGGCAGTCCTGATCAAGGTGATAGCTGCGGCCGTATTGAGTCCAGTACACCGCGTCACCGTAACCCATCTCTGCGGCCTCAACCTTTGCCTCAGCCAGATCCTCAGCGGAAGCGGGGTTATAGTCCACGGAAGCGGCGCCTGCGATCACCAGAGCGATGGCGGCTATTACGGATACTATCTTCTTGGTCTTCTTATCCAGGCTCTTATCCTTCAGCAGGATAACGATAAGGGGAACGAAGGCAATTATGGCTACGATAAGGCCCATCTGGCTGCAAAGGAAGAACCATACCTTGTTCTTCTCGGAAGGAGGATTGATGCGGTTTGCCTTCTTCCAAAACAGGGAGCCTACAATTACGAATACCATATCGACTACAAGGCCGATTATGATGAGGGTCTTAATGTCATAGGGCAGATACATATAGCCGTTGAGCAGCATTATTACGGCTACTTCCGCCGCTATCGCCAACAACCAGAAAATGATAGCCGCAATACGATGACCGGTAGCTCTCTTGGGCCTGTCGCCCTTATGCTCTACCTTTTCTACTTCCTGCTTCTTTTCACGAACAGGTGCCTTTTCCTTTTCGGTCTCCTTTTTTGCAGAAGACGCCTTGACTATTTCACGCTCGATCTTCTTTGCCATTATCCAATTTTCTCCCTTCAATTCGTGTCTTTGCGGCACATCTTTATTAATTATATCAACTTTCTTCATTCATATCAACGAAGAACAGCTATATCGCAAATTACTTAAGGAAGTTCTTCATCACCGCACCCAGCAGTTTTGCGCCCGCTTCTTTCTCCTTGGCGGATACCTTCTTCTTTGCGCCGGCCTTCTTGCCGCTGGTAGAACGCATATCCGACATATTGTCTACCAGCAGAGAGGTTAGCAGATTTCCGCCGCCACCGCCCAGCACGGAACTCAGGAAGCTGCCGCCGCTGCTGTTATTATTGCTGCTGCCGCCGCCGAGGAGAGCGCTCAGCAGATCCGCGCCGTTGTCGCTGTTGCTGCTGTTATCGCCAAGGAGGGCGCCGTCCAGACCGGTGGAGCTGCCGGAGTTGCCGCCGCCGCCCAGCATGGAGGACAGCAAAGCGCCGCCCAAACCGGAACCGGAGGAGCTATTACCTCCGCCCAGCATGGAAGAAAGCAGATTGCCGGAGCCGGAGCTGCTGTTTCCGCCCATAAGGGCACTCATGAGCAGAGCGGTGCCGATATCACCCATGCCGGAATTGGAGCTGGTAGTGCCGTTATCCTGGCCGATATCGTCATCTGTGAACAGGGACAGCAGTGAGGACAGTCCGCCGGAGGAAGTGTTGTTATTGCTGGTCTGTGACCCTATAAGAGAAAGCAGCACGGGGGCAAGAAGCGCCAGTATGGAGGCGGTGTTTCCCCGGGTGATGCCTGCCTGCTTTGCCAGGGCATCGGTAACGCCCTGCTTGTTTTCGCCCAATATCTTGCCTATGATCTTATCGCCGTCCACAGTATCGGCGTTCTTCAGCTGATCTGCGGCGGATTTGTCGCATTTATGATCGCCAAGGGCGCCATACAGAGACTCCGCTCCCTCTTTTGTGCCGGCGTTGTCGGACATTGCCTGAACCAGAAGAGGTATAGCGTTGCCGATAACGTTTTCCGCCTCTTTGGCCTTTACGCCGGAAGCCTTGGCTATCTGCTTCACAGAGCTGTCGTTCATAAGTTCCCTGGCAAGTACGTTGATGATGCTGCTCATTGTATTAGTTTCCTTTCAGTTTGTAAAAGGTTATTTCCAATATATTATTATATATTAGCAAGCCCATCTTTTAAAGTGAAATTCAACAAAAAAGGACCCGAAGGCCCCTTTTTCGTCAAATGTCATAAATATGTCACTTTGTTGTGGGTTCGATATGCCAGAGTTCCTTTGCATATTCCGCAATGGTACGGTCGCTGGAGAACTTTCCTGCGCTTGCGGTGTTCATAAGGCACTTGCGGCCGAAAGCTATGCGGTCACGATAGTCGCGGTTTGCGCGGAGCTTAGCTTCAACATAGGGCAGGAAGTCCAGCAGCAGATAGTAATGGTCTGCCTTATGCCAGCTGGTGCCGTTGAGAATGGCGTCGTAAAGCTCCCGGAACTTGCCGGTGCCTCCATCGCTTGCCGTACCGTTTATCAGGGTATCCAGAGCACGCTTTACACGGTATTCCCTCTCGTATATCTCTCGGGGATTGTAGCTGTCCTTTATGCGGTTGATATCCTCAACACGCGCGCCGAATATGTAGTTGTTTTCCTCCCCTGCCTCCTCGGCGATCTCTATGTTTGCGCCGTCGTAGGTGCCGAGGGTTACGGTGCCGTTCAGCATGAACTTCATGTTGCCGGTGCCGCTGGCCTCTGTGCCTGCCGGGGATATCTGCTCGGATATATCCGCAGCGGGAATAATATGCTCGGCATAGGAACAATTGTAGTTCTGTACGAATACCACCCTGAGCTTATCCTGCATATCGGGATCGGAGTTTATCAGCTTGGCAATCTCGTTGATATACTTGATAATGCTCTTTGCCCTGAGGTATCCGGGGGCCGCCTTGGCACCGAATATAAAGGCCGTGGGGGTAAAGTCGGTAAGGCTTCCGTCCTTGAGGGAATAATAGATATCCATTATGGACAGGGCGTTGAGCAGCTGACGCTTGTACTCATGGAGACGCTTTACCTGAATATCAAACACGAAAGATGAGGGTATATTTACCCCTTCCTTTTCCCGTATTATGTCAGAAAGCCGAGCCTTTTTAATATGCTTTACGGCATTGAAGCCGGCCACGCTGTCGTCATCCATATGGTCCTTCAGCCTGGAGATCTGGCTCAGGTCCCTAAGGAAACCGTCGCCGATACGGTCCTTGATGAAGGAGGTAAGCTCGCCATTGCACAGGCCCAGCCAACGGCGCTGGGTGATGCCGTTGGTCTTGTTCTGGAACTTTTCTGGGGATACGGCATACCAATCCTTAAACAGGTCGCTCTTGAGTATGCCGGAATGTATCTCCGCAACGCCGTTTACATAGGTGCCTGCGAATACCGCCAGGCGTGCCATGTGTATCTGACCGCCGGTGGCTATCTGCATACGGTCTATCTGCTCCTGAGATACGCCCTTTTCCCGAAGCTCGGCGTTCTGCACATCGTTTATGCGGCTGATAATGCCGGTTATCTCAGGCGCTACGCTTGCCACCAGGTCGTAATTCCATTTTTCCAGAGCCTCGCTCATTATAGTGTGGTTGGTATAGCTGAAGGTCGCCCTTGCGATCTTAAGGGCTGCGTCAAAGTCCATGCCTTCCTTCATCAGCAGCCTGATGAGCTCGGGAATGGATACAGTAGGATGGGTATCGTTCAGCTGAATGGCGCAATGGGCGGCAAAGCCGGACATATCATTGCCCCTCACCCTCTTATAGCGGCGGATAATATCCTGCATGGAGGCGCTGGAAAGGAAATACTGCTGCTTGAAGCGGAGAAGCTTGCCCTCATAGGTGCTGTCGTTGGGATACAGCACGCGGGTGATATCCTCCACCTTGTTCTTCTGGCGAACGGCAAGGTCATATTCCTGATCGTTGAACAGATTAAAGTCGAATTCCTCAACGGGCTCGCTCTGCCAGAGGCGCAGAGTGCCTATGTTGTCGGTGCCGTAGCCGATTATGGGCATATCGTAAGGCACGGCAAGTACCTTTTCATCCGCAAAGGTTATCTCAACGGTCTTATCGTCACGACGGCGGCTCCAGGGATCGCCGTATCGCTGCCAGTCGTCTGCCTTTTCAACCTGATAGCCGTCTTTAAAGCTCTGCTTGAACAGGCCGAACTTATAGCGGAGACCGTAACCATCCAGAGGAATGTCATGGGTGGCTGCGCTGTCAAGGAAGCAGGCGGCAAGACGGCCAAGGCCGCCGTTGCCAAGGGCCGCGTCCTCAATATCCTCGAGGGCATTTATGTCGGATCCCCTTGCTCTGAGCAGTTCCTTTACCTCATCCAGCAGACCAAGGCAGTACAGATTATTGAACACCATACGGCCCATAAGGTATTCCGCAGAAAGATAATATGCCCTGCGAACGTGCTCATGGTTTCTCCGCGCCCTGCGCCAGTTGTCGGATATGGCGTACATTACCGCATTGGACAGCGCCTTATGCAGCTGATAAGTATTTGCCTCGGCAATTTCGATTTGATAATCGCTCCTGAGCTCTTCTTCCATTCGGCGGATTATCATCTTGGGCTCCATCATAGTTATATTTCTCCAAATCCTATTTTTTGCCGGAGAGAATGCCTCCCGCATCATCAAATACCAAAGTAGTTTACCACAAAATGCACACTTTGAGAACACCAAGTCATCTGTTTTTTTCTATCCTGCTTCCACCGCGGCGGATTCTTTTCCAACTCCTTCCGCAACATAAAATTGAAATGTTGACATACGGTTTTAATAGGTCTATCATTCTAAATACAGAAACCAATCCCGAAAGGAATCCCATGGAGACCGTAACAAGAGAAAAAATCACCCGGGATTTTGGCAGCGCCTTTTTATCCCTTCAGCATACAAGCGCCCTTTGTATGCAGCTGCTGCTGAGCAAGTATAACCTATACCCCGGACAGCCTCAGGTCCTCTTCGCCTTGAAGGAGCTTGGCGCCCCCACCCAAAACGAGCTTGCGTCCCATCTCGGCATAGGCAAGGCCTCCGCCGGCGTATCCATACGCCGCCTTGAAAGCGGCGGCTTTATAAAACGCACCCGGGATAAAAAGGATACCCGCTGCATACGTCTCACCCTCACCCAAAAAGGCGAAGAATTTGCCCGCTGGTGCAGTATAGATTACGATATGTTCTTCACCACCATGCTTGAGGAGTTAACGCCCGATGAGCGCGCCGCGGCGTACTCCTTCCTCCGGTCAATGGAAAAAAGTCTTACCGACCTTAAGGAACGGCTGGAAAGCTAAAGCAATACATCCACACAAAAAAAGCACACAATCAGGAGGAACAAACCGCAATGGTACAGTCCATCAATCTTGACACGCTGCGCAAGGACGCAGTTCACATTTTCCACAACGGCTTCGCCTGCTCCGAGTCCGTCATATACGCCCTCCGCAAGGATTTTGAGCTGGATATATCCGACGACGCCATCGCCATGAGCACCGGATTCCCCTGGGGACTGGGCGGCGTAGGCTGCATATGCGGCGCCGTGGCCGGCGCAACCATGTGCCTAGGCTTCCTGTTCGGCCGCCGCACCCCCGGCGATCCTTCCATAACCAACTGCCATGTGCTCACCAAAGAATTCGGAGATGCCATGATATCCAAATTCGGCTCTACCTGCTGCGGCAAGCTCATCGCCGGCTATGAAGACCGCAACTCACCCGAGCGCAAGGCATACTGCACCGAGATAGTGGAAGCCGCCGTTACCGAGGCCGCCCATATCATCTGCCGGGAGCTTGGCATAAAGGAAGAGAAATAATAGTTATTTCCCGTTTATCACTCAAAAAACAGGAGATATCGGGGCTATAGGCAGAATTAGCGAAAAAACCCGGCCCGCTGATAAATAAAGCCGTTTTCGCTTGAGCGCGGATACGGCTGACGCCTTGACGCAAAGCTTCAAATCCTTTCGGGTAGCACAGATGATGACGATTAACGTTAAAAAGGACGGCGCACCGCCGTCCTTTTGTTTTTGGGGAATATATCCCGTCAGGATTTATCATTCTGCAAATGCTTTGACCGTTCAGTTTGGTTTTGCCGTTTATTCGGTTACTCCGTTTATCGCCACAAGGTTTTCCGGAGCGGCGTTTTCGCTCTGGGCGAAATAGTAGGAAAGTATATCCTCAATTGCCGGAGCGCTGGACGAACCGGACAGGCCGTAGGGCACGCATACCACTATGGCTATCTCGGGCTCCTCACGAGGTGCAAAGCACACGAACCAGGAAGTATTTTCTATATCTATATTGGTGGCTCGCGCGCCTACCTGCGCCGTTCCCGTCTTGCCGGCAAAGGACTCAGTCTCAAGGTATTTTTCAATGAACGCCTCATCCGTAAAGGCCTGCGCCGCAGTACCGCCGTCCTCAGGGGATACAACGCCCTTCATGCCCGTCTTTATGGAGTCCCATATCTCATCGGGTATATCTATCTGGTTGAATACGCTGGGCTTAACCACCTTTACAATGTTTCCGTCCTCATCCAGCACACGGTCCACAATATGGGCGTCGTATACCGTGCCTTCGTTGGCAATTGCGCTTACATACCGGGCAACGGCTATAGGAGTAACAAGGGTGGTGCCCTGTCCGAATCCTGCGCGGATGGTCTGAGTAGGCTTCCACTGTATCTCGTTTAGCAGAGAAGTTATGGCGTTTATCCAGTCGTCTCGCTCCTGGGTTATACCTTCCGGGATGCCCAGCTCATCGCTGATTATACGTCGTATCTGGGCGCCCTCGCCGGTTATGGAGCCATCCTGAAGCTCCATGAGTCTCTTCGCACAGCTTTCTATGGCAGCGTCATCCACCTCCATGTTACGCATTTCGATAAAGCGCATCAGTTCTTCCTTCAGCTTGCGGTATATAAGTCCGGGCAGGCTGGTCTTTTGATTGTATATATCCAGCGTACCGTCCTCGCCCATAAGGCTATTGTCAAAAAGTATGCTTTGGCCGCCAACTATACCCTCTGCCTCTCCGGTAAGCTCTATGCCAGTTTTGCTGGTAAGGCCCATTTTGCCGGCCCATTCGTTCAGCTTATCGATACCGACACGGTTCGCCACCTCGCAGAAGTAATAGTTGCAGGAGTTTTTCACCGCGTCCGCAAGGGTCTGGTTGGCGTGCTTACCTATCTTTGATCGCGAGGTAAGATGGCACTTAGGGGCATTGGAGGTTACCTCTACCAGGTCGCCGTCGTCATCTGTATACCGTATGATATACTCCCAGTCGCAGCTTATCTGTTCATTTATGTTCAGTACGCCCTCGGCTGCGCCTGCAATGCCGGTTACCATTTTAAATATGGAGCCTGGGGCCAGCTTGGTGGATATGGCCTTGTTTCGCGTCGGAGTGGTATCCGCCGCCCATTCGCTCTGGAAAAGTTCCTCAGCCTGTTCATCGCTAAGGCCTTCTATGAACCAGTTGGGGTCGAAGGAAGGATAGGACGCCATAGCCAGCACCTGTCCCGTGTTCACATCCATTACCACCGCTGCGCCGGTCTTAGCGGTCTCTATGCCATCCACCTTGCCGTTGGTCTTTTCCTCGTATGCGGCGTATTTCTCCTCAATCTGGGCAACTTCCTTTTCGTTTATGGCTGCTATAAGGTCCGTAAGAGCCTGCTCTACCACCGCCTGCAACTCTATATCCAGCGTAAGCATAACATCGTCGCCGTCGGACGCAGGGGTATAGGACAGTTCCCTTATGGTGCTGCCGTTTTTGTTTACCTCCAGCTCCCGCTTGCCCTGATGCACGTTTGTAGAGCCGGTAAGATACTGCTCCATGGTTGCCTCTATGCCGGATATGCCTATATAGTCTTCATAGGAATAGCCGTATTGCTTTTTAAGCTCCGGGGTAACCGTCTTGCCAAGGTATCCAACCACATGGGCGGCTGTTGTGCCTCTGGGATATACCCTTATTGTGCTTTGAGAGGTCTGAAGGCCGGTAAGCTCATCCGCTCTGAGCTTTATCTCCGCCACCACCTCCATGCCCACATCGTAAGCTATGGTGATAGGCTCATAGGCGCGATAGTTGTTCAGCAGAACTTCCTGTCGTATGGAGATAACCTTATTTGCCTCCTCAAAGCCCAGCTCTTCCGGGATAAACCAATATGCCCTGAGGTCGTTATAGGCTTCCTCCGCTGTAGGCCATTCGCTGGTATCCCATTTGGACTTGTCCTTTATGGTATCATCGTATTCTATATAGAAGCCCATGGCCTCGCAGAAATTCTTGTAGCGGGCAACTATTGCGGCCTGGCTTTCCACGCCCCAGTCATAATAGAAATTACCCTCCTCGTCCTTGCGGATGTAGGATGTGTCTATGGTCTCGCCGCCGCCTGCCTCTATTATTTCTATTGCCTTTATAAGGGACTCGGTATATACGGCGGAGTCGTAGTTTGTTCGGTTGTCGGCATCCCGAAGGAATTCTACATTGTAACTGTTTTTGCTGTATGCCAGCACAACGCCGTTGCGGTCAAGTATTCTGCCTCGGGTTCCCTTTATGTCTATGGTGCTGGTGCGGCGGTTCGTGGCGTCCACGGCATACTCGGCGCCTTCCACCATGGTAACCTGATAAAGCTGATAAATAAGCGCACCCATAAGGAGCGCCAAAACAATTATAAGTATTATAAATCTGGATGAAGTACTTTTCATTTAACTCCTCCGGCGCTGCGGTCATAGCGCTTCTTCGAAGAGCGCAGCACCCTGGGCTTCAGGAACAAATGCACCGGCAAACACAGCGCCGCAGACATGAGGGCCGAGGGCACTATGTAAGTTGCCAGCATTTCGAAATAATTGAATGACCCGCCTATAAGACCGGTCATCAGCGCCATAAAGTTTTCCTTAAAAAAAGCGCATACCGCCACCGTGGCCACCGGTATCAGCATATTATCCGCAAAATACTTTTTGTAAAATATTCCGCCCACCAATCCGGCAAGCATATATGCCATGGCGTTTACACCCACCGCCTTGCCGAAAAGCACGTCTATTGCAAGGCCTGTCAGGCATCCCACAGCCGCCGCCTCCGTTGCGCCCATCAGTATGCCCACGCATACCGTTACTACCAGCACGAAATCCGGCACCACGCCCAGTATATTGAAGCGGGCAAATATGACGGAATCCATAAATATGGCAAATATCAGAGTTAGGGCAACATACAGCCGATGCATTATTCCTCCTCCTCTTCAGCCACGTTTACTATCATAACCTCTTCAAGGCGGAGGAAATCCACGGCGGGCTGTATGATGGCGTTTCTGTCCTCGGTATCCTCGTTTGCGCGGGAAACCTCGGTTACGGTACCCACGGCGATACCTTTGGGGAATATGCCGCCGATGCCGCTGGTGAGTATATTGTCGCCGGGCACAAGGTCGTAGCCGCTGGGCAGATAATAAAGCTCCAGCTTTTCGTCGTCATCGGTATTGAGTATGCCCCGGGCAAAGCCATAATCGCGGGTACGTTCCACCATTACGCTTACGTCGGATGTGCTGTCTATTATGGAAGTTACCTTGCAGGTATTGGCGCTTACGCTGCTTACCCTGCCAACCAGGCCGTCAGCGTTCACCACTGCCTGGTTTTCCGTAACGCCGTCGTTTCGCCCGGCGTTTACGGTAAACTCGCTGAACCATACTCCCTGACTCTTGCCTATTACTGTAGCGGTGATGTATTTGTATGTTTCAGTTACCTCGGTATAATTGAGCAGCTCCTTCAGCCTCTCATTTTCTTCACGAAGTGTATTGAGCTCGCTTTCGATTATTTCATACTGGGCAAGCCGCACCTTTAGCTGCTCGTTTTCCTTGTCAAGATCCGTGGAGCTGAACACCCTCTCAAAAAAGGCTATTATGGAGTTTGACGCCTTTACCGAGAAGGACTGTATGGGGGCAACAACGGTATTTACGACATCCTCAATAAAAGTCACCTCTGCCCTGTCGTCATATGTGACGGCAGCCAGAATGGCCAGCACCGCAATAACCACGAGCAGAATTATAAAACCCTTGCTCTGAAAAAAGCCTCCCATTGAGCGTCTCCTTTGCAAAGTCGGTTCCCGTGGGCAAGGCGCCGCAACGCCATGAAATCCCGATAATTATTATAAATGCAAGTACCGCCATGCGCAAGGCGTGGCGGCAAATCGTTACATTATGTTTACCCATTTGGTCATTTTATGCGAAAATATGCCGCTATGCGCTCACCGCCTCATGGTATATTCCGGCCTCTTCGCCCATATCCAGCGCCATAAGCGCCCCCTTTACCACGCAGTTTTCAGGGTCCTCCGCTACCCGCACAGCCATGCCGGTCTCCCTGCCAACAAGCTCCGCTATTCCGTCAAGGTTCGCCCCGCCGCCGGTAAGGGTAATGCCGGTGTCGTATATATCCCCGGCAAGCTCCGGAGGTGTTTGGGCCAGCGTTTCCTTTATGGCGTTCACCATATCCCGCACCTCATTCTTTATGGCGTAGCTTATCTCTCCACGGCCCACTATTATGCTTTCCGGAATTCCCGTCTCCATATTGCGTCCCCGAATCTGCATATGATCCTCTCCGCCCAGCAGCGCGCTGCCTATGTTCATCTTCACCTGCTCCGCAGTTCGCTCGCCTATGCTCAGGCGGTATTCCCTGCCGATATATTCAACTATGGCTTTGTCAAGATGGGTTCCGCCCGTGCGCACGGATTTATGTGCCGCAATGCCTCCCAATGTTACCACCGCCGCATCCGTGGTGCCGCCGCCCATGTCAACCACCATATGGCCTATTGGCTCTGTTACGGGAATCCCCGCGCCTATTGCGGCTGCCAGCGCCTCATTCAGCACTATTATCTCCCGTGCTCCCGCGTTTTTCGCCGCCTCCATCAGCGCCCTCCGCTCGATATCGCTTACGCAAAGGGGCAGGCACAGCGCAAGACGTATGCCCATTGGCCCTGCCTTGCGTCCCAGGGCTTCCCGTATGCAGAAGCGTATCATTGCCTCCGCCAGTTCCATGTCGGATATTACCCCATCCCTCATGGGATAGCATACCGTAAGCTGCCCGGGGGTGCGTCCCAGCATAAGCATGGCCTTGCTGCCTATCTCGATTATTTCCCTATCCTCACCGGTGGACACCGCCACGGCGCTGGGTTCTCTCAGCACTATGCCCTTGCCCCGTATGGCGGCAAGGGTATTCACCGTGCCAAGGTCCAAAGCCACGCCCTCGCAAAACACATCCCGCAATATTTTCATTCCAAACACTGTATGGATACCTCCGAATCTGTTATGGGGAAAGTATTTCCATATATTGTTTGTGTTATACAGGCGGGGATTGTTTCCCAATCCGCTCTGTGGTATTCTATTTGTGATTTTTATAGACAGAGGTGCTTTATGGAGCTTATTCTCGCCTCCCAGTCCCAGCGGCGCAGGGAGCTTTTTCGGCTGATAGGCCTGGAATACACCTGTATCCCCAGCGACGCCGATGAAAATGTAGCCTTTACAGAGCCGGGCGAATTTGTGGAGCTTCTGGCTCTCAGAAAGGCCGCCGCAGTAAAGAAAAAGCATCCCGGCAGCTGCGTTGTGGGCTCGGATACGGTGGTATGGCTGGATAACGAGATAATTGGAAAGCCCAAAGACCGGGATGACGCCTACAGGATACTCCGCAAGCTTTCCGGCCGCACCCATACGGTATACACAGGCATAGCTGTGCTTACCGACGATTCCACCCAGATTTGCCACGAAGCCACCCATGTAACCTTTGAAGAACTGTCCGACGACCTTATCTGGGACTACATAGACACCGGCGACCCCATGGACAAGGCAGGCTCCTACGGCGTACAGGGCCTGGGCGCTGTGCTGGTAAAAAGAGTTGAAGGCTGTTACTTTACCGTCATAGGAATGTCCATTCCCAGGCTGTGCGATATGCTGAAAAACGTGGGCATATATCCCAAATGGCAGAATCGCTGCGCTGCGGACTAATCCGTAATTTATAAATTAAGGCAAAACAAAAAGCAGACGCAATCTCATATGCGGCTGCTTTTTTTGTGCTTTGCAAGCTTGTTTTTTCTTTTATTGCTGGTCCTATCCCACATTGTGGAACATTTTGTATGTGAGGCAGATGAGGCTGTCGGTCATGTGAATATTCTCCACAGGTACGGACGCTGTAACGTCGATTGGGGCGAAGTTCCATATGCCTTTTATGCCCGCCTGCACCATGCGGTCCGCAAGTTCCTGGGCCGCGCTCCTGCGGGCGGCAATTATACCCACGGTAACGTTGTTCTGCTTTACATATTCTTCCATTTCGCTTATGTTCAGCACCGGCTTGCCGTTTACCTGGGTGCCCACCAGCTCTTCGTTAATATCGAAAAGGGCGGTAATGCTGAAGCCCTGCTGTTCAAAATTGTCAAAGCTGGCAAGTGCGCGGCCGATATTGCCCGCACCAGCCACTATGGCCACATGGGTCTGGTTAAGCGCCAGTATGCCCTTGATCTCATTAAGAAGGGTATTAACGTTGTAGCCGTAGCCCTGCTGACCAAAGCCGCCAAAGCAATTAAAATCCTGCCGCACCTGAGATGCGTTCAGCCGCATCATCTGGGCAAGCTTGCCGGAGGAAATACGCTCTACGCCCTGAGCCTGCAGCACCTGAAGCTGCCTGTAATACTTTGGCATACGCCTTATAACCGCCTCTGAAACCCTGCGAACTTCCATTTTTCCCTCCAAGCGTTATATGTACCGGGCATTTTTGCCCATCATTACCCATTAATGATTATACGCTCATCATGGATTTTTTTCAAGAGATTTGACACATCCTGAACGATCATGATTTATTTTTATCACTTCTTTCCCTGTCCCGTTTAAGTATTGGGGCAAGGTATTTTCCCGTGTAGCTGCCCGAAACCGCCGCAACTTGCTCCGGAGTGCCCGCCGCAATAACCATACCGCCTCCTGCTCCCCCTTCGGGGCCCATGTCGATTATATGGTCGGCACACTTTATCACATCCAAATTGTGCTCAATTACCACTACGGTGCTGCCGCCGTCCGCAAGGCGCTTCAGTATGTCCAGCAGCCGCTCCACGTCCGCCATGTGCAATCCCGTTGTAGGCTCATCCAGCACATACAGAGTATTGCCCGTATCCCGCCTGGAAAGCTCGGTTGCAAGCTTTACCCGCTGGGTTTCGCCGCCGGAAAGGGTAGTGGAAGGCTGGCCGAGCTTTATGTAGCCAAGGCCCACATCCTGCAGAGTCTGCAGCTTGCGCCTTATCTTCTCGATGGGATGGAAAAACTCCAGCGCCTCCTCGACCGTCATATCCAGCACATCCGCTATGCTCTTGCCCTTGTATTTTACCTCAAGGGTTTCCCGGTTGTATCGCTTGCCCTTGCACACCTCGCAGGGAACATATACATCCGGCAGAAAATGCATCTCTATCTTGAGCATACCGTCGCCCCGGCAGGCCTCGCAGCGCCCGCCCTTTACATTGAAGCTGAAGCGGCCGTTGTTATAGCCCCTCACCCTGGCGTCCGGAGTCATGGCAAATATATCCCTTATCATATCGAAAAGGCCGGTATATGTGGCGGGGTTGCTTCTGGGGGTGCGGCCTATGGGGGACTGGTCTATATCGATTATCTTATCCAGCAGTTCCACGCCCTCTATGGAATCGCATACGTCCTTTGGGCAGTGCTTTGCCCGGTTCAGGTCGTGGAGCAGCGTCTTTTTTATTACTTCGTTTACTATGCTGCTCTTGCCGCTGCCGGATACGCCTGTTACGCAGGTAAATACCCCAAGGGGAATATCCACATCGATATTCTTAAGGTTGTTTACCCGGGCGTTCTTTACCCGAAGCCATCTGCCGCCATTATCCCTGCGCCGCTCCGGCACGGGAATGAACCTGCGCCCGGACAGGAACTGGCCTGTTATTGAATCCTCGGAGGCCATTATTTCTGTGGGAGTTCCTTCGGCAACTATCCTTCCCCCGTGCTCCCCTGCCCCGGGACCTATATCCACAAGATAATCCGCGCTGAGCATGGTCTCCTCATCGTGTTCCACAACGATGAGGGTGTTGCCCATATCCCGCATACCTTTTAACGTGTCCAGCAGCCTTGCATTATCCCGCTGATGCAGGCCTATGCTGGGCTCGTCCAGTATGTACAGCACTCCCATAAGGCCGCTGCCTATCTGGGTAGCAAGGCGTATGCGCTGGGCCTCGCCGCCGGACAGAGTGCAGGCGCCTCTGGACAGGGTAAGGTAATCCAGACCAACGTTTTTAAGGAATCCCAGCCTCGCGCTTATCTCTTTTACTATGCGTTCTGCGATTATGGTCTCATTTTCCGTAAGCTTCAGGCCGTTTATAAACTCGCCCGCTTCGGATACCGTCATATCGCTTACCTGGGCGATGGATTTCCCTCCAACGGTTACGGCAAGGCTCTCGGGCTTAAGACGCTTTCCGCCGCAGCCCGGGCAGGGTATGTTGGACATATAGCCCTCGATAGTCTGCTTCATGCCCTCGGACTGGGTATCGCGATACCGCCGCTCAAGGTTGGTTATGACCCCCTCGAAGGATGTCTTGAATATGCCGCTGCCAAATTCACGCTGATATTTTACCTCAAGCTTTTCCTCTCCTGTGCCGTACATGAGCACATGCTTCGCCTTTTCAGGCAGCTGCTCATATGGCACATCCAGAGAAAACCCATAGTGGTTGGCAATGGCTCCGAAGTACATATCCGCCATGCCGCCGCCGTTTGGCCCGCTCTGCCAGCCGCTTACGCATATTGCCCCCTCTGCAAGGGACAGCGATTTATCCGGCACAACAAGATCCGGGTCCACCTTCATCAGTGAACCCAATCCGCCGCAGCAGGGGCAGGCGCCGTATGGGTTGTTGAACGAGAACATACGGGGGGTGAGCTCTTCTATGCTTATGCCGCAGTCCGGACAGGAGTATTTTTCGGAAAAGATAAGCTCTTCCCCGCCTATAACATCCACCTTTGCAAGACCGTCGCCGAATGCGAAGGCCGTCTCCATGGATTCCGCCAGCCTGCTCTCTATGCCGGGCTTTATCTTAAGCCTGTCCACCACCACATCTATGGTGTGTTTTTTCTGCTTGTTCAGCGGAGGCACATCGTTTATATCATATACCTCGCCATCCACTCTTACACGTACATAGCCATCCTTGCGTATCTGCTCAAGAAGCTTTGCGTGCTCGCCCTTTTTGGCCCGCACTGCGGGAGCGATGACCTGTACGCGCCCTTCCCCAATGGACATTATCCTGTCCACTACCACATCTATGCTCTGCCGTTCAATGGGCAGGCCGCACTTTGGGCAGTGCGGGTGTCCCGTGCGGGCGTACAGCAGCCTGAAATAGTCGTGTATCTCTGTTACCGTGCCCACGGTGGAGCGCGGGTTGTTGGATGTGCTCTTTTGGTCTATGCTTATTGCGGGAGAAAGACCCTCTATGTAGTCCACATCCGGCTTGTCCATCTGACCAAGGAACAGCCTTGCGTATGAGGAAAGGGATTCCACATACCGCCGCTGTCCTTCTGCGTATATGGTATCAAAGGCCAGAGACGACTTTCCGCTGCCGCTAAGGCCCGTGAATACTATAAGTTTGTTTCGGGGCAGGGTTATGTCTATATCCTTAAGGTTATGTTCCCTTGCTCCCTTGATGATAAGTTGTTCATTCATGCTATTTTCTCGTTCTTCCTCTTGCGTTTCGCCTGCTGCCGGGGGTTCCCGGCGCAGCCTTCTGGGGCTTGTTCTCCCCGGTAAGGTCAAACAGCCTGTCCCTCAGCTTTGCGGCGGTCTCGAAATCCAGTTCCGCCGCAGCCGCTCTCATCTGTTCTCTGAGGAGGTCTATCTGGGCCTCCAGATTTTCCTCCGCCATTTCCCTGGGCCGCCCGCTTATTTCGATTATGTCATGCACCGCCTTGGTTATGCTCTTTGGAGTTATGTTGTGGGCGATATTGTATGCTTTCTGTTTTTCGCGCCTTCTTGCAGTCTCATCCATGGCAGACTTCATGGAAGGAGTAATCTCATCCGCATACATTATTACGCGGCCTTCCGCATTTCTTGCGGCGCGGCCGATGGTCTGTATAAGTGAAGTTGCGGAACGCAGGAATCCCTCCTTGTCCGCATCCAGTATTGCAACAAGGCCAACTTCAGGCAGGTCGAGACCCTCCCGCAAAAGGTTTATGCCCACCAGCACGTCAAACTCTCCAAGGCGCAGATCCCTTATTATCTCCATGCGCTCGATGGTCTCTATTTCGGAATGCATATACCGCACCCTTACGCCCATGCCGTCCAGATACTCCGTAAGCATCTCCGCCATGCGCTTTGTAAGGGTGGTCACCAGCACACGACAGCCCTTTTCGACAGTCTTTCGTATTTCGCCCAGCAGGTCGTCCACCTGCCCGTCCACGGGACGGATGTCTATTTCGGGATCCACAAGGCCGGTGGGGCGTATCACCTGCTCCGCAACACGCTCCGCAAGGCCCAGTTCGTAGTCGCCTGGCGTGGCGGATACACAGATGAGCTGATGTATCCGCTCTTTGAATTCATCAAACTTCAAAGGCCGGTTATCATATGCGCTGGGTATGCGGAAGCCGTATTCCACCAGTTCCTTCTTTCTGGACAGATCCCCGCTGTACATACCCCGCACCTGGGGAAGCGTAACGTGGGACTCGTCTATTATCATGAGGAAATCTTTGGGGAAATAGTCAATGAGGGTATAGGGGGGCTGTCCCGGCTTTCGCCCGTCAAAATACCTGGAATAGTTCTCTATGCCCTGGCAGTAGCCTATCTCCCGCATCATCTCCATATCGTACTGGGTGCGCTGCTCAAGACGCTGGGCCTCCAGCAGTTTCCCCTGCGCCTTAAGCTCATCCACCCGCTTATAAAGGTCCTTTTCTATCTCCTGAAGGGCCTGTATAAGCTTATCCCGCCCGGTGGCATAGTGGGATGCGGGGAATACGGCAACGTGTGCCCTGTCCAGCAGTATTTCTCCGGTAAGGCAGTTTACCTCGCTTATGCGATCTATCTCATCCCCGAAAAACTCCACCCTCAGGGCCTTGTCGGACCAGTTTGAGGGGAATATCTCCAGCACGTCGCCCCTTGCCCGGAAAGTGCCGCGCACGAAATCATACTCATTGCGCTGATACTGTATATCCACTAAGCGCCGCATGACCTCATCCCGGTCTATGGTCATCCCCTTTCTCAGTGAAATGGACAGCTTAAGGTATTCCGCAGGATCGCCAAGGGCATATATGCAGCTTACCGAGGCAACTATTATAACATCGTTGCGCTCATTCAGCGCACAGGTAGCGCTGTGGCGCAGCTTGTCTATCTCGTCATTTACCGTAGCGACTTTCTCTATATATGTATCCGACGCGGCGATATAGGCCTCGGGCTGATAGTAATCGTAATAGCTTACGAAATACTCCACAGCGCTGTTCGGAAAAAATTCCCTGAGTTCGCCGCAGAGCTGGGCCGCCAAAGTTTTGTTGTGGGCAATCACGAGGGTGGGTTTCTGCACCTGTTCTATCACCTTTGCCATGGTGAAGGTCTTTCCGCTGCCGGTAACCCCCAGCAGCACCTGCACTTTTTCCCCCGCCTTTACGCCTTCGCTCAGCGCGGCAATAGCCTCAGGCTGATCGCCCTGAGGCTGGAATGGGGATACTACTTTGAACTCGCCCATATTATTGCTTTATCAGTCCTCAAAATCCACGGATATGCCCTTTTCAAGCACGGTGTGGATGTATTCCTTTACCTTTACATGCTCCGGATGGTCCGCATACACCGCCAGATCCTCACGAGTCTCAAACTTGGCTATGAGCGCCAGGTCAAAGCTCCTTGCGCTGCCGACAAAATCCGCTCCCGCTTCCATGCTGAGAAGGCCGGGCACCTTGCCCACCAATGCCTTGAGCATGGGAGCTATCTTCTTTGCTTCTTCCCTGTCGGTATACTTATGACATACGATGTGGGTTACCATTGATTTATCTCCTTAAATGATAGATTGATCCATAATTCAGCTGCGCCATATGTATCATTTATTATAGCACAGCACCTCCACCTTCTGCACTATATTATTCCCCCTTTTCCACTTTCCCACTATCGTCTTTAAATGGCCTCCATGTTATCTTTCATGTATATTTATCATTTGGCTGGAGGAACATACCGTGACCATACTGCTGCTGCTTTACGCCGGGGCAATACCCCTTGTGCCCCTTATTGGAGCGGAAATATTTAAGCGCCGGAAGGATGTCCGCCGGCGCAATGTGTGCTATGTGCTGTTCGCTATGCAGTTACTGCTGAGCATCAGTTATATTGTTGATTATATAAGTGGCTGAATCACCTGTTCATTTCGTATATGCGGGCAAGGCCCTCCAGAGTAAGGGTGTGGTTCACTATGTCTATCCGCTTTGTCTCGCTGGCTATCATGCCGGACATGCCGCCCGTGGCCACCACGGTGGGCTTTGCCCCCAGCTCCTTTTCTATCTGCTGGAGGATATAATCCACCTGGCCCACATATCCCCGGATAACGCCGGACTGTATTCCTTCTTTTGTATTGGTGCCGATAACCTTTTCGGGCTTTACATACTCCACCTTATGCAGCATTGCCGCACGCTCCACAAGGGCGTCCGCGGATACCATTATTCCGGGACAGATAAGGCCGCCCAGAAAGTCCCCTTCGGCGGATATAACGGCAAAGTTTGTTGCCGTGCCGAAATCCACAACGACACAAGGGCCTCCATAACGATGATACGCCTCCACGGCGTTGCATATACGGTCTGACCCAAGCTGAGAGGGCAGGTCGTACTTTATATTCAGCCCCAGCTTCATGTCGCTGTTTACCACCATTACCCTGTGGTTATGAAAGTACAGCTCGCACATGTGCTCCATAGTATAGTTTATGGAGGGTATTACCGAGGACATTATTATGCCGTCCACAGCGGAGGTGGGTATATTCAGATGGCGAAAGAAGTTCTCCATCATGGTGCCGTACTCATCGGATGTACGCAGATGGTTGGTTTGCAGCCTCCATGAGTTTTTAAGCTTGCCGTCCACGAAAAGGCCGGTCTTAATATTGGTATTGCCTATGTCCATTACCATCAGCATGGGATTATTTCTCCGTTACTTCGTTTTTGTTCCTTCCGGTATAGGCGCTTATGGCCTTGCCCACAGCGGTGCAGATTATCACGGCGGCTATCGCCTCGATTATGCCGTTGCCTGCAACTATGCCGAGGAGCGCGGTAAGCAGAGCGCTGCCCGCAACGCCCATTATATCAGCAGTCTGCTCAAATGCGAGCAGATACAACCCGCCGAGATAAAACACTGTATTGGTCATGCTGCCCACAAAAGCGCTTACGCCCATTGCGGCTATCTGCCGCTTGCCGGTGCCCCCTATAAGCTGATATACGATGGCAGAAAACAAGCCGGTGAGCACACGGGGCAAAAACAGCACCGCCACGACGAGCAGCAGGTTATATACGCCAAATCCGGTAGCAGTGCCAAGTACGACTGCGGCGGTGGCATCAGGGGTGGTAAAGCAGCGAATAAAGCTGGTAAGGCCAAAGAAAAAGCCCAGCACGGCGCCGCCCTTTTTGCCCAGGCTGTATCCGCCCACTATTACGGGGATATGCACTGTGGTTATGGCTGCCATGGGCAAATAAATATAGCCCAGCGGAGTAAGGCCAAGCAAGAATATCACAGCGATAAACATTCCATATAAGACCAATGCTTTTACGCTATTCTCTCTCATTTCAGTATTTTCCTCCCTTTTTTGCCATTCATACCACAACTTAGTATTTTAACATTTGGAATACCATTATGCAACATATACCTCAAACTAAGAAAATTAACAAATTCACAGCATCCAAAAGGGCAACAAACGCTTTACCTTATCCCTTAAATCACATATAATATATGGGCATAGGCGATGTGCCCAAGGGTACCCGTGCCGCCGCATTTTTCATCAAAAAACAAAGAGAAAGCGGAAAGATAATGGAAGCTAACACCAAAGAAAAAACCTCGAGAAAAAAGAAAAAGCAATCCTCAGGCAAGGCTCTGAAAACCTTGCTCATAGTGCTCGCTGCTCTGGTGGCAGTGTTAGGAACTCTGTATTACTTTGTCATATACAGAGAGCAGCAGCGTGAATCCATAATAAACGGCACCACCTTCCATGAAGGCATTTCCGTAAACGGCGTGGATATTTCTGGCATGACCATGGATGCGGCTCGGACCGCCCTTAAGGACTCTGTCGAAAAGGACATAGCCGCCGGCGTCCATCTTAATTTCACCTGCAACGGTCAAAGCTACGCCGCCGATTCCTCCTACTTTACTATCACCTATACCACCGAGCAGGTTCTGGAGGAAGCCATGGGCCTGGTTCGGGATGGCGAATATACCGACATTCGGGAGCAGCTTCGGGATATTAAAGAGAACGGCCGGGAATTTACCATAGAATACTCTGTTGAACCCACCGGCATTGAAGCCTTCATACATACCTTCGCGGACGCCGTTACCATAGAGCCCACCCCCGCCACCTTTACGGTGCGCATTCCAAAAATAAAAGAAAACACCAAGGTTCCCGACACCCGCAACCTTGGCCTTGTAGGCGAGGCCGCCAAGGAAGCCAAGCTGGGCGAGGAGGCAATCGCGATAACCGATGTGCGGGATGTATTCTTTGATTTCGTTGAGGCTGTGGATGGCTACGGCGTGGATATCCCCGGCCTTATGGAAACCGTTCAACAGCGCTGCGAAGCGCTGGATTTTGGCGATATCGAAGTACAGATGGCGCCCATACAGTCCGATATCACCATTGAGACGCTGAAGGAATCCCTCGTGCTTCGCGGCTCCGCCTCCACAAGCTACCGCAGCAAGCGCCGCAACGAAAACCGCTGCTTCAATCTTGAAAAGGCCTGCGGCATGGTATACGGCACCACCCTTCAGCCCGGCGAAGTATTCTCCGCCAACGGCATACTGGGCGACCGTACGCTGGCGCTCAACTGGAAGCCTGCTTCAGCAGTAATATCCGGCGGCGCAGCCCATGAAGACCAGCCCGGCGGCGGCGTATGCCAGATAGCCACCACCACATACATGGCGGTGCTGTATGGCGACTATGAGGTTGTTTATCGCCGCCCCCACTCCACCCCCAGCGGCTATCCCGACGGCCTTGACGCCACCATAAACACCGTTACCGGCGATATAGACTTCCAGTGGAAAAACAATACCGAATCCCCCCTCTATGTTTTCACCTGGATAGACACCAAAAACTATTATGTCCATTGCGATATATACGGCGAAGCTTTCCCGGATACATTCGACGAGATAGAGCTCAGCTCAAAGCTGATTGAAACTCTCGTGCCCGGTGCGCCTGAATACGAAGTAAAGAGCTCGCTGTATTCCCCCTACTGGATGATAAAGAACGACGCCGTTACCGGCTATGTTTACGAATCCTTCAAGACCTATAAGCTGGCCGGCAAAGAAGTTGAGACCAAGTCCATAGGCCTTACCACCTACAAGATGCATCCCACCCGCTACTATGTATGGCCCGGCTATGCGGGAGAGCCTCTGAATTCCCAGTATCAGCTGGTAGCCGATGATGACGGCAACCTCTCCCTTGCAACGCCCACGGTGGATCCCACCACCGGAACAACCACACAATAGAACCTTACAACATATAAAAAGTCCGGCTTGAGCCGGACTTTTTATATGTTGAAAAAGTGGCATTAGGCCACTTTTTCAAGGGTTACATGGCTCCCTTGCGCTTGCGGCACGGCCAGGGAGCCATGTAAAGAAACCCTTGCCGCGCAAGGCTTTTGCGGATTTGCCCCACTGGTCGCCAAATCCAATTGAAGCCTCCGCCCCCGAACCCCCAGGGGGTTTTTCCCATAGGCAGCTTTCTCACATCTGCCTACATCTTGGTCTTTGGGTTAAAAATAAGCGCAAAAATATAGCCAAATACTATCGCCGCCGCTACGCCACCCGCCGTGGCGGTTATGCCGCCGGTAAAGGCTCCTATCACGCCCTTTTCCATTACCGCCTCTATTGCCCCCTTGCCAAGGGAATAGCCAAATCCGGTAAGGGGAACGGTAGCCCCCGCCCCCGCAAGCTCCACCAGCGGCTCATACAGGTTAAGCGCGGACAGCACCACCCCCGCTGTAACAAACGTTACCAGTATGCGGGCCGGGGTAAGCCGTGTCAGGCTCATCAGCAGCTGACCTATAACGCATATACCTCCGCCCACAACGAATGCCCAAAAATAATCCATACTTACTTCCTTTCCAGCACTACTCCGTGGGCTATGCCCGGTATGCTTTCGCTCTGCATGCTGCTGGTGGGGCTCATCAGCGCCCCTGTAGCCATGAAGAATATGCGGCGAAGCTCGCCCTTTTCTATCCGCTCAAGCAGATGCGCATTAAGCACCACGGCGCTGCAGCCGCAGCCGCTGCCGCCGCAATCCACCTTTTGGTCCCTGGAAAAAATCACGTTGCCGCAGTCCATATGCCTGCCGATCAGGTCTATCCCGCTATCCCGGCAAAGGTCTATGAACATCTCGCTGCCGAATCTGCCCAGATCTCCCGTAACCACCAGATCGTAATCCATCACGCCACGTCCGGTGTCGCTGAGATGCGCGGCCAATGTATCCGCCGCAGCGGGAGCCATGGCGGCGCCCATATTGTTTGCATCGGTTATGCCTAGGTCTATTACTTTTCCGATAGTTCCGGCGGTAATGAACACATTGCGGTATATCCTGCTGCCGGAAAAATTCGCGTTGGCGGCAATGCTGCACCCCGCTCCGGTAACCGTGCGCTGGGCCGTGGGGGTGGTCTGCCCCCCCATTTCCAGAGGGTTGCGATACTGCCGCTCCGCCGTGGAAAAATGGCTTGTTGCGATGCAGGCCACGCAGTTTGCATAGCCTCCATCAAGCAGCATCCCGCCTATCAGCAATGATTCCGCCATTGTGGAGCAAGCCCCATAAAGCCCCAGAAAAGGCAGCTTAAGCTCACGGGCGGCAAAGTTTGCGGATATTATCTGATTCAGCAGATCGCCGCCCAGCAAACAGTCCACGTCCCCCTGCTTAAGCTCCACCTTGTCCATGGCGGTGCGCACCGCCTGCTCGAACATCTTGCGCTCCGCCTTTTCCCAGCTGTCCTCTCCCCATGTATCGTCCATCAATACCTTGTCAAAACACTCTCTGAGGGGCCCTCTGCCCTCCATAGGTCCAACTATTGCCCCGGAGCTTATGACAGCACCCGGATTGGAGAATATCAACGTCTGCCTGCCCATGCGTTTTCCGCTCTGCATAAGGGATTCCATATTATTTTCCCCCTTTTACATTCTGAACAGGGCATATATCAGCCCAACTATTACGGAGCTGCCTACGCCGTATACCAGCACAGGCCCGGCAATGGTGAACATTTTCGCCGCGGTACCCGTAACGAATCCCTCCCGCTTAAATTCCATCGCAGGAGACACTATAGAATTGGCAAAACCGGTAATGGGTACAATACTGCCCGCTCCGGCCCATGTGCCAATATTGTCGTATACGCCGAGGCCGGTGAGGCTTGCGCCAAGGAATACCATCACTATGGCGGTGAAAGCCGCCACGCCTTCCTCATCCAGCATCAGCAGATTTTCGCCTGCATCCCGCACCAGCTGGCCTATGCAGCAGATGATGCCTCCGGATATGAATGCCCGTATGCATTGGCTGAATGTTTTGCTGCGTGGCATTTTTTCGTTTACCCGCTGCTGATACCGTTGCTGTTCCGGCGTTTTCTGCTTTTTATTTGCCACAGACGCTCACCTCCCTGTTGTATACCTTTTCCGTATATCCTCTGTATCTTATCTCCTCCTGATCCCGTTCCTCACGGGGTATAAGCTCCATTTCAGGCAGTGTTGCCCGTTCCTTTGCCTTGCTCAATATTACATGCCCCCTTTTTAACAGCTTTTGTATTCTCGGTATATTTTGCGCAGGGGGGCGGCATTTATGCAGGCGTTGGTTACATTGCCGTCAATGTGTGTTTTTATTTCGTTAAAAAAGATGAACTTTTTCCTTCGGTGTTGTGCGGAAGGTACAAATAAGTTAAGATTATATCAGTACATATCGGAAGGGTGTGTTTTTCTTAAGGTGAGATCCATACTTCGTACGGTTCTGCCGGAAAAGCTGGCGGAGTCACTAAAATCCGTGCTGCCTGTCACGGCGGTCATATTTCTGCTATGCTTTTTTGTGGCGCCGGTCCCCAGCAGCGTTATGCTGGCATTTGTGCTGGGAGCCTGCTCCCTGATAGTTGGCATGGGGCTTTTCTCTCTGGGCGCGGATATGGCCATGAGCCGCATAGGCGAGCACATAGGCTCGGTGATGTCCCGCTCAAGAAAGCTTTGGCTGATCCTCATAGTCAGCTTTGCGGTGGGCATTTTTATAACCGTATCCGAGCCGGATCTCATGGTGCTTGCCCAGCAGGTGCCAAATATTCCCAACCCCGTTATAATATGGTCCGTTGCGCTGGGCGTCGGCCTGTTCCTTGTGCTTGCCATGCTGAGAATATTCCTCAATATTTCCCTGCGCTGGCTGCTGGTTGGTTTTTATGGAGCGCTGTTCATACTGTCCTTCTTCGTGCCAAGGGATTATCTTTCCACAGCCTTTGATTCGGGCGGCGTTACCACAGGCCCTATGACAGTACCCTTTATAATGGCCCTGGGCGTTGGCGTGTCCTCCGTTAGAAGCGACAGACGCGCCGGAGAGGACAGCTTTGGCCTTATAGCCCTCTGTTCGGTTGGCCCCGTTATCGCAGTGCTGCTGCTGGGTCTCCTTTATCGCACCGAAGGCGGAGCATACTCCCCCTTTGTAGTGCCTGAAATAAGCAACTCAATGGAGCTGTGGAAGCTGTACGCCGACGCGTTTCCTCATTATTTTAAGGAAGTAGCTATGGCATTCCTGCCAATAGCAGGCATATTCGCCGTATTCCAGCTGCCCAAGTCCCGTATGCGGGGCAATGAGCTCGTTCGCGCGCTGGTTGGCATACTTTATACATACCTCGGCCTCGTGCTGTTCCTTACCGGGGCAAACGTCGGCTTTATGCCGGTGGGCAATTACCTTGGGGAGCTGATAGGCATACTGCCTTACAGGTGGATAATCGTACCCATAGGCATGCTGCTGGGCTACTTTATAGTAGCCGCTGAGCCCGCCGTTCATGTGCTGAACAAGCAGGTTGCGGATATGACGGAAGGCGCCATACCCCAGAAAGCCATGAGCCTTAGCCTTTCCATAGGCGTGGCAATATCCGTTGGCCTTGCCATGACAAGGGTGCTAACCGGATTGCCCATAATGTGGATACTTGGTCCGGGTTACGCCGCGGCGCTGATACTCAGCTTCTTTGTGCCCCCAATGTTCACCGCTATCGCCTTTGACTCCGGCGGAGTAGCCTCCGGCCCTATGGCCGCCACATTCCTGCTGCCCCTCGCCATGGGCTTATGCGTTGCGGTGGGAGGAAACGTTGCGCAGGACGCTTTCGGCGTGGTAGCCATGGTTGCCATGATACCCCTTATCACCATACAGGTACTGGGCCTTGTTTATAAGCACAAGGCAAAGCAGGCAGCCAAAGCTGTTCAGCCCATAGAACAAGCTGAGGATATTGAGACCGGGGAAGAGATCATCATCGTATTCGAAGGAGGAGAGGAATGAACGGATACAGCATGGCCATAGCCGTAATAAGGCGGGATCTTTCGGAGGAGTATATCCACTTTTTCCGGCACAACGGCGCCTGTATGGTATACAGCACCCTATGCGAGGGCTCTGCCCGCAAAAAGCTGCTGGATATGCTGGGCCTTGAGGCAAAGGACAAGCAAATGCTCTCCTGCGTTGTACCTTCCTCCCGCATAGGCCACATACTGAGACATCTTCGCACCGAGATGCGCATAGATGCGCCAAACAGCGGCATAGCGTTTTTCGTCAATCTTGAATGTATCGGCGGGGCATCCGCCCTGCGGGCACTCTGCACCGAGGACATCATCATGGGAGAAGAGGTAAAGAAAGTGAAAGAAAGCAAGCATTCCCTTATAATAGCAATTACCGAGCACGGTCATACGGATATAGTTATGGACGCGGCCTGCGATGCGGGCGCCACCGGCGGCACAATAGTACACGCCAAGGGCACGCTGGGCGAAGAGCGGGCAAAGTTCTTCGGCGTATCCATTGCCGATGAAAAGGACATGGTATACATAGTTGCCCCAACTGACAGGCGCACAGCCATAATGAACTCCATTATGCAAAAGGCGGGAGTAAAATCCCCCGCCCGCACCGTAATGTTCTCCCTGCCCGTGGAGGCCGTTGCCGGCATACGCACCCCGGAGGACGAGGATCAGGATATCTGATAATTTTCCCTCATTACGAACATGGCCCCGTTATGGGTTTTGTTCTCAATGTCCTTATGAAACAGCAGCGACGCACCTATGGCGGCTATCAGCCCTATGGCCAGCGCCAGCCATAATATTCTTTTCTTTGTCATGGTTTTCCCCTTTTTCTTTTTAATCTGCCCAAAAGATGATAAAAATAAAAATGAGCCGAAAATTTCGGCTCATTTCTGACTGTCAAAAAACCCCTTGGGGGTTTGGGGGCCGCAGCCCCCAAAGGCTTCAATCGGATTTGGCGACATGTGCGGCAAATCCGCAAAAGCCTTGCGCAGCAAGGGTTTCTTTTCATGGATCCCTGGCCGTGCCGCAGGCACAAGGGAGCCATGTAAACCTCGAAAAAGTGGCATAATGCCACTTTTTCGACAACCTAAAATGGGCCGAAAATTTCGGCTCATTTTATTATTTTACATGTTTTTTCCGCGGTATGCCTTTCTTTTCCCCGCGTGGTTTTTTGGCCTTTGACTTGCCATTTTGAGTGGGTCGTTCTTCCCTCCGGGGCGGCACCAGGCAGTTTTTACCCGTGCCAATAAGGTCCTCCCGGTTTGCCTTTATGAGTGCCTGACGTGCCTTCTCCCTGTATTGGGGCATGAAATACTGCATCAGCGCCCGCTGCATTTCCTTTTCCTGCCTGTCCTTGGGCACATACACCTTTTCCATTGTGCGTGGGTCGAAGCCCGTGTGATACATACAGGTAGACAGCGTGCCGGGGGTGGGATAAAAATCCTGTACCTGCTCGGGGCGCTGGCCTGTTTTGTGAATATATTCCGCAAGCTCCACGGCGCAGCTAAGGTCGCTGCCGGGATGGGAGCTCATAAGATATGGCACCAGATACTGGTCCTTGCCCAAGCACCGGTTTAGGCTTGCGTATTTTTGGGTAAATCTGTCATACAGCTCCCTTGAGGGTTTGCCCATAAGCTTAAGTACCCTGTCGTCCACATGCTCCGGGGCAACCTTAAGCCTGCCGCTTATATGATGCTCCACAAGTTCCCTCAGAAATGCGTCGGACTTATCGTACATGGCATAGTCATAGCGTATACCAGAGCGAACAAATACCTTTTTTATTCCGGGCAGTTCCCTAAGCTCCCTGAGAAGCTTTATATAGTCCCTGTGGTTCACCTGTATATTGGGGCAGGGCTTGTATCCGAGGCACTGTCTGTCCGGGCATACGCCGTGCTTAAGCTGCCCGGAGCAGGCGGGCTGGCGGAAATTTGCCGTGGGGCCGCCCACGTCGTGTATGTATCCCTTAAAGCCGGGATGGGAGATAAGAAGCTTTGCCTCGCTTATTATGGAGCTGTGGCTTCGGGTCTGTATCACCCGCCCCTGATGGAAGGTAAGGGCGCAGAAGGAGCAGGCTCCGAAGCAGCCCCGGCAGGAGGTGATTGAGAACTCTATCTCATCCATTGCGGGTATATGCTTTTTGTATGAGGGATGGGGCATTCTGGTATAAGGCAGGCCGTATACCTCGTCCATCTCCGCTTCGCTCAATGGTGCCGCGGGAGGATTTACAACAAGGTATCCATCCCCATGGGGCTGAACCAGCCGCTTGCCCCTTATGGCATCCTGCTCCCGATACTGGGCCATAAACGCCTTGCAATAGGCTTTTTTGTCCGTAGATACTTCATCATAGCCGGGAATGAGCTTATAGTCGTATATGTGATCCAGATCCTTTACCCGGCAGCAGGTGCCGGGAATATAGGTTATCTGCTCAACCGGCAGACCGCCGTCCAGCGCCTCCGCGACCTCGGCTATGACCCGCTCCCCCATGCCGTACATGAGAAGGTCCGCACCGCTGTCCCAAAGTATGCTGCGGCGCACCCTGTCATCCCAGTAATCGTAATGGGCAAAGCGGCGAAGGCTGGCTTCAATGCCGCCTATCAGTATCGGCACGCCCTTGTATGCCTCACGGGCTCTGTTGGCGTATACGATAACCGCCCTGTCAGGCCGCTTGCCCATCTCTCCGCCGGGAGTATAGGCATCGGTGGTGCGGCGCTTTTTGGCGACGGTATAGTGGTTAACCATGGAGTCTATATTGCCAGAGCTTATGAGGAAGCCCAGCCTTGGTTTTCCAAGCCGCCTGAAGTCATCCGGGCTGTGCCAGTCCGGTTGGGATATTATGCCCACGGTGTACCCTTTGCTTTGCAGCACACGGCTGATAATTGCAGGGCCAAAGCTGGGATGGTCTATATAGGCATCCCCGATTATATACACAAAATCCAGCCGGTCAATGCCCTGCCGCTCCATGTCCGCCCGTGAAACAGGCATGAAATTGTCGTTTTTCTTCTCCATATCTTAACTTTACAGCATGACGGGGCATAATTCAATCCCCCAGAGGCTCCATGGTGATTTCATGGGTAAGGCCATCATCTGACAATACCACTCTCCCCCGGCTTTTGCCCCGAAGGTTCAGTATATACCGGCTATTGCCCCAGCGGTATTCCACGGAAAAGCTCTCAAAGGGCACAGTTGGCGCTATCTCCAGCACGTTTCCCCGCCGCCTTATCCCCAGCATATCCTCAAGGCATACATTGTACATCCAGCCCGCAGCGCCGGTATACCATGTCCAGCCGCCCCGCCCGGCGTTCAGCCCCGAATATACGTCCCCCGCCACGGCGTAAGGCTCTGTTTTGTATTTTGTGACCTGTGCATGGGTCAGGGTATGGTTTATGGGATTGAGGGCATCAAACAGCCTTAGGGCCTCATCTCCCCTGCCAAGTTTACAAAGGCCCTTCACAGCCCACACAGCCCCGTGGGTATACTGCCCTCCGTTTTCCCTTACGCCGGGGATATATGCCTGGATGTATCCCGGAGACTGCTCCGAAGGCTGGAAGGGCGGTGTCAGCAGCTTTACTATGCCCTCCTGCTCATCATAAAGCATGGTGAGCAAGGAATCCATGGCCTCATTTGCCCTTTCTCCGCCCGCTACGGCAGCCCAGGCCTGAGATATGCAGTCTATTTCGCACATGGAGTTTTCCCGTGAACCGAGAGGCGTTCCGTCCCCATAATATGCCCTGCGATACCACGCTCCGTCCCATGCACGCTCCAGATTGGCTTTTAGCCTTTCCCGGCGGAATACAAAGCGCCTTGCATCGGCTTTTCTGTTCATCCTGTTTGCCATGCGCTCCATCCGCTCCAGCACATCAATCATAAACCAGCCCAGCCATACGCTTTCTCCGCCGTTCGCTCCGACCATATCCATACCGTCGTTCCAGTCTCCGCCTCCCATAATGGGCAGACCGTGATAGCCCGTATGCACGCTGTCAACCGCCCTTACGCAATGCATATACAGGCTTTCCTTTTCCCTGCTGTCCCGCATCTCATCATACAGATCCCGATATCCTTCGGGGATGGGCCTGTGGGCCAGATAGGATACCATTTCTCTGAGTATTGACGCGTCCCCGGTGACCTCCACGTATTCCTCCGCAACGTATGGCAGAAACAGCCTGTCATCCGCTATACGGGTACGCACACCACGGCTGGGGCTGTGCCACCAGTGAAGCACATCTCCATCCTTAAACTGCTTTGATGCGCAAAGAAGTATATGCTGTCTTGACCTTTCCGGCTCATGATGCAGCAACGACATCACATCCTGAAGCTGATCGCGGAATCCATACGCCCCGCCGCTTTGATAGTATCCGCACCGGCCCAGCAGCCTTGCAGCCCAAACCTGATACAGCAGCCGCCCGTTCATCATCCTGTCCATGGCGGGGTTTGGCGTGCGTATCGTTATTCCGTCCAGCCGCTGCCGCCAAAGTTCCTTTACACGGTTCAGCTCCTCACGAACATCCGTCTCCATGGCCACCGCCGCTCCCTCTTGTGTGTCCTCCCCAAGGAAGAATACTATATCCTTCTCCTCCCCCGGCTCAATATGAATAACCGTGCGCAGTGCTGACGCAGCCCGGCCCGTTCCATGAGTGTTTGGCAGTTCCTCTGCATCCCAGCCCGCCCGCAGTATAGCATTTCTGTCCGAACAGGCCTCGCATTGAGCCGAGGATGCGATATAGGCCTCATGCTCCTGCCGCTCCCTGCGGCAGTTTCGGGCAAATATGCAGCCGCTTTCCACGTGGGTATATACCGCCTCCGGACGGGATATATCCCCAAGGCACCATTCCACCCCGTACATTATGCTGAGGGTGCGCCTGCCCTCGCCCGGGTTCTTTATTGTGATATGGCTGTACTTTACGGGCTTATCCCGGTGGACGAACACAGTAAGCCGAGTGTTTAAAGCGCAGTCCCCCGTGGTAAAGCGGCTGTATCCGTAGCCGTGCTCCACAATTACCCTTCCCCTTTGCAGCGCCCCTGCAAAGGGCGAGAATGTCTCCCCGCTTTCCGTATCCGTCAGCAGTATGAATTCCCCCTGAGGGTCATCCACAGGGGAATCATACCATGGGGTCAGCTTGTTTTCCCGGCTGTTCTCATGCCATGTATATCCGCCGCCCCTCTCGGTAATTATGGCGCCAAAACAGTCGTTGGCTATCACGTTGCTCCATGGCATGGGGGTGCTTCTTCCCGGTTCAAGGGTTATCACATACTCACCGCCACTGCCAAAACCGCCCCAGCCGTTATCCATTTCAAGCTCCGGCTTCTCTATATTGAGAGGCGGGTGGTTTTCTTCGCTGTAATTGCGGTATTCCCCGTCTTTGACGGGCTTTGGCGCAAACTGCCTGTTAAGGCTTACGGCAGGATCTACCTCAAGATGGGCTGCAGAACGCAGGGCCTCATATTCACCCTCCGCCAAATCGTAGCCGTGGATAAGGCGTATGCCCTCCATGGCCTCCATCCTCTCCCTAAGCTCATTTCGGTATTCCGCAGGGTAATCGCCCACAGCCGCCACATCCACGGGACACAGCCGCTGCTCCATATAGCCTGCGAACTCGCCCAGGGACTTAAGCAGCCTAAGCCCGGTTACCCGGCTGACCTTTATCAGCACCACCGGCCTGTCGCCGGATATGCCGTGCTTCCACAGCGTCCCAAGGCCGCCGCCCTGTCCGCCTCCGTCCTTTTGGGGCAATGCGAGCAACAGCCGGGCGGCTATCCGCTCAAACAGCTCCGCCTTGCCCCGCTCCGTTCCCGTCATGGCAAGCATACCGTCTGTCTGGGCATCGGCAAGGGCAAAGCACTCCCCAAGGTCGTTTTCCATCTCCTCGCAGTCCTCAGCCGCCCTGTCGGCGCTTTCTGCGTGCCCCATAAGCAGCCAAAGCTCCTGCCCTTCCCCCGGCTCAAGGACGAACTCCGTACGGGCAGCGGCATATGGCAGCACGGGAGATGAAACCTCCTCCTCCCGCACAGGCTGAGCCATGGCCTGCTCCAGAGTTTTTGCCCTGCCCTGTGCCTTTAGCCTGTCCGAAAGGTAAGCTACATCCGCCGGGGATATGAGCTTTGTGTATAGATATTCTCCCTGCTCGCCCCATTTAGGGCGCTTTTCAAATATCAGCATATCCCGGCACAGCCTTGCGTCTATGGTAAGCCTGTTAAAGCCGGGGTGGGCCGCATCCTCCGCCCACGAACAAAGACACGGCTCAAAAAAACTGCCCACCGATACTGTTTTTGCATCATCGCCGTGATTTGTAATGGTGAGCCTGCGCATCTCACCATCCTGCCTTGCGGATACGCAAATCTCAAGCTTGGCGGCAATATCCCCCGCCCTGCGAAAAAACTCCGCCTTGGAGGGCAAAAACGCGGCCTCCGCGTCCTTTGCAGCGTCAAATGTTTCGCCGTCGCAGCGAATGAGTATATGTATGCCCCCGTCTCCCCTTAGGTGATCCGGCCTCCAGCGGGTAAGCATCACATTCCCCTTCTTTGAAAATCCCAGTCCGTTATCCGTGATAAACAGGGTATAGCTGCCGTTTGAAAGGAGCTGGCCTTCCGGCACTTCCAGCGTCCCCATGCTGCGGCGCGGTTTGTATTCTCTGTGTGTTTTGGCTTTTCTGACCCTCCCCTCGGAAGAATGCAGGTTTTTTACAGCAATGCCGTATGATGGTATACGCTCCTCGCTGAGTATCCGCACCGCCCCAAGCTCCGGCACCCGCCAGAAGTATTCGCTAAGCACGCCGTCCAGCAAAGCGTTTGCAATAGAACATATACCCATTCCCTGATGGTGTGCCATATAGCTTTTTACCATGGCATATTTTCTGCCTTCGGGTACACGGCTTTCGGTATAGTCCACCGCCTCATACATTCCATACAGGCCCAGCATACCAAGAGAGGTGAGCTGACCAAGGTTTTCCATTGCCGCCCGTGGGGCAAGGGGCAGCGCGAGCAGGGTGGAATAAGGTGATATGACCCGCTCTTCCCGCAGACCCATAAGGCTGAGCCGCTGTATGCCAAAGGCACGGTATTGATAATACATATTTCTGTCAAAGGCATAATAACCGGATTCTGATATGCCCCACAGTTGCCCGCCTGAGTATTTTTTCTGAGCCCGTATGGCACTGTCGCAGCTTTCATGTATCAGCGTGCCCGGTACCGCCCCCGTGAATATAAGCGGCATAAGGTATTCAAACATTGTGCCGCTCCATGATACGAGACTTCTGCCGCATACCGGCGCCATAAGTCTGCCAAGGCTGAACCAGTGCGTATGATCCACCTGTCCCATGGCGATGGCCACAAGGCTGGTAAGCCGGGCTTCCGAGGCCAGCAGGTCATACCACGATGAGGACAGTTCGCATCTGTCCCCATCGTAACCGATGTGGAAAAGCTTTCGCCCCCCGTCATACAGCTGAGTAAAATCCATGCCTCGGGCAAGGGCAAAAAGCCGCTTGGAAAGCAAGGTTTCTCCCGCCTCCTCCATGGCCTGACCCGCTGTAAGCAATGAAGCTGCAAGGTTGCCGCTGTCCACCGTGGAAACATACCTTGGAGGCAGCACGGCAAGGGTATCCGTACGATACCAGTTATAAAGATGTCCGTGCCATTTTTCCATGCGCTCAATGGTCTCCGCGGTCCGTTCTATGCGCATTGCGGCTTCCGCCCTGTCAATAATGCCAAGCTCCATTGCGGACAGCGCCGCCATGACAGCCATGCCTATGTTGGTTGGGGATGTGTTCAGCGCGGGGCGGCGATGGGGATGCTGCTGAAAGTTATCAGGCGGCAGATAATTGCTGCTTTCCTTGCAGAAGCTTTGAAAAAACTCCCAAGTGCCCCGGGCTATAGTCAGCAGAGTCTCCCGCTCATCCTCAGATGCTGTGTACTTGGGATACGGAGCGTCCAGCGCCCATATGAGCAGCGGCATACCTATCCACAGCACCGCCAATGTGGAGGCAAACAGCGGCGTCTTGCCCAGTATTGCTCCCGCCGCCATGATTATGCCCACAGCCGGGTTGAAGTACAGTGCGCCGTAGTAGCCGTTTATGCCCTCCGGCCTGCCGGATACTTGAGCGGCAGTCTGCCATTCCAGCATTTTGGTATGGGATACAAATATCCTGTACAGGCTGCGGTTTCTCGCACTGCTGCATCGATTTGCGGCATAAGGCAGCGTAACTATATCCAGCAGCGCCCTCTTGGCGGGACGCTGAAGATCCCTTATCATACCGGCCGGGTCGGCGTTTCTTGCGGTCAGCATACGATAAGGCAGCGTCAGCAGGTCAAAACCAAATCCATCCCACAATGCCAGCAGCGCAAGGAGAAAATGCCACCCGAAGCCCGTATATGGTATCAGCAGAGCAGTATACATAAGTCCCCATGGCAGCATTGAGCGGCGCAGGTTATCCAGTATTTTCCTTCGTGCAAGCATGGTAAGGGGGTTTTCCCGCCTTACCCCCTTGGCATCCCTTACGCTGTCACGCAAAAAAGGCAGCAGCTGCCAGTCTCCCCGCATCCACCTATGCTGCCGCTTCCACCATGCTATAAACGTGGATGGCTCGCTGTCAAAGAGGGTGATGTCTCCCGCATAACCGCAATGGAGAAAGCATCCTTCTAGCATATCGTGGCTCAGCACGGTGTTGTCGGGTATCCACTCCATAACGGTATCCCTGAATGCCGCCACGTCAAATATACCCTTCCCCCCGAAAAGGCCCGAACCGAACACATCCTGATAAAACTCCACAGCCGTGGGAAAGTAACCATCTATGCCCGGCTCGCCGGAAACAAGCCTGGCAAAGGGGCTTTTTGCGGCCCCCCTCGGCGAAGATGCCATATGTGGAGAGATGAGACCGTATCCCTTCCTTACCGTCCCGTTTATCACCTCGGGTTTATTCAGGGGATGCTCCATGCAGCCTATAAGCGCCGCACCCGCTCCGGGCGGCAAAACGGTATCCCCGTCCAGAGTAAGGCAATACCGTATACTCTCCGGCAGGGCATGGGTAATGGTGCAGAAGGGCGTCCGATTGCCCTCTGAAATAAGCGTAACTAAATCGCATACCGCTCCCCGTTTGCGCTCCCTGCCCATGTATATGCCGTCCGCCCTGTTAAGCTCGCGATGCCTGTGCAGATAGTAAAAGCGGGGAATTTGGAATGGATATTTTGCGTTTAAACGGGCGGTAAGGCTCTCTGCCAGCTTCAATAGCTCCTTCTCACCCTTTAGCCTCGGCTCCTCCGCGTCCGGAAAATCCCCAAGGACAGCATAAAAGCAGCTGTCCAGCCTGGTGGAAAGCATATGCCTCTCTATCTGAGACATTACTGTGCGCAGAGCCTTTTCATCGGTTATCAGCGCAGGTATCACCACAAGGGTGCGTTCAGAACTCAGCTCAGTTTCCTTAAGCCTCGGTATATAGCGCACAGGGGCCCTGCTCATAAAAAGCCGCACGGTAAAAAGCCCCGCTATGCTCCATGCGGGCAGCAGGGCCAGCACCAGCGGCGCTATGCCGTCCGTTGCGGCCAGCCATATGAGCAGCAGCGCAAATATAACCTCTATTGTCACAAATGCCCGTAGGGTCTTGCCCTCCGCCGGTCTTTTGAATCGTTTATCCGGGCGAAGGGCGGCATACAGCTGCTCCCTGCCATCCAGGAAAAGATACCAGCCCGCTTCCCCCTCATTGCCCTCTTTGGCCGAGGCAAGCTGCACCGCCTGACGGGCTATCACAGTTTCCGCCCCGCCAAGCCGTGCGGAAAGCCGCTCCACACAGGCTCTGTAATACCCCCGGCTGCGGGCGTCCATCCGCATATAGGTATCGTCTTTGCTCAGTTCCCGATGGGTATAGCTGTATTGCTCAAATGCGGTTTCCCAGTCCATGGAGTTTATTATCCTAAGGCTGTGTATTGCGTTTTCCGTCCTTTGGGTTCCCCGAGCCCTTTCGCTCCTTGCCCGAGCGCAAAGCTCCTCAATATCCTGATCCTCCAGATACAGCCTTTCCGTAAGCCCATCAATCGCATCGCCCATATCCCGCTCGGACAGCAAGGTATACAGCCGCTCCACAAGAGCGGGATTTTCCCCCAAATCCAACTTTTCCAGTATGGACCGCCGCCTGTCTTTGGTACGCTGCTTCATAAGCTGATCCACCGCCGCACCGGCGGCCTCCTCCGCCTTCAGACTGTCCATCGCCCTGCCGCATTCCACGCTGAGCAGCTTTATCAGCGCCGCATTCAGCATATCCCTGAGAGCGCCTGTCTCCGCCATTGTAAGAGGAGCAACGCTTTGATACGCATCAAGGAAGCGGCTGATCGCCCCCTCGTCCACCCTGCCGTCACGACCTCCCACGATGCACGCGGCTATGTCATACACCCTTGGTAGGCCCGCATGGCTGCCATGGATGAGCACGGGAAGCCGCCTCTGCTCCTCCTCATCAAGACCGAGCAGCGCCTGTTCAACTATGTGAAAATCCCGCTGAAGAGCCTCCAGCGCCCCGGATGCCTGTGTTTCCCTTGCCTTTTTGTATGCGGCGATGAGCAAACGTCTGTCCGCTCCCAGCTGCAGCGAACAGCGCCTTCTCCCCTTCACCGAAAGCTCCGCCCTAAGCCTTGCTTCTTCCTTAAGTTCATCCGTTCTGCAGGCCCTGTCAGTCAATCCGTTATACGTCCTGTTTGGCAGCATAAATGCCTCCCTGTTTTTTTGCATATGCCGTTAGTATGGATCGCAGCAGGAAAAAATAGCATACAAAAAAACCGGGGAGGTTGCCCGGTCTTTGGTTTATTGTCACAGCTTATTCGCTTTTTTCCATACCAAGTGAAACGCCGATTGCGGCAAGGCGCTCTATCAGCATCTCATTGCGCAGTTCCAGCAGCTTCATATCCTGCTCTCGGCGCTCCATCTCCCGGGCAATATCATCAAGGAAGGCATCCACCTCGCTGATATTATAGCCCTGAAAAGCCCGGCTGAATTTTCGGTTTGCTATATCGCTTATCTTCATGGTAACTTACGCTCCGTCAGTATGAAATTTATGCGGGGCGAAAGGACGCCCCGCATATTGCTCCTTTGCGGATAGATATCAGATCACGTCAACATCGGTGTAGCCGTCGTTGCCGATCACGTCATAGTTGGTGGGAGCTACGACAAAGATACCGCGGGAGATTTTGTAAATAGTGCCGTCCAGAGCGTAGATCGCGCCGGCCATGAAATCCAGTATGCGCTGAGCGCAGTCGATCTCAAGTTCCTCCATGTTTACGATCACGGGCTTGCGGCTCTTCAGGTTGTCGATGATGTTCTGGGTGTCCTCATAGCTGACGGGACGATAGACCATCATCTTCATAGGGGCGGCCGTGGGAAGGCTGACCACATTGCTGCTGCCTGCGGCAGCGGACTTTTTCCTGCCCCTGTTGCCCAGGTTCAGTACGTTGTCCTCGGCTACGGTACGATCGTCCGCAAAGTAGTCCTCTTCGTAAACGTCGTCCATTTCAGCATCCTCAATGCCGATGAAATCCATAAGCTTGTTGAGCAATCCTGCCATTCTGTGTTTCCTCCGTTTCAATTAAAAATTCTGTTTTTTAATTGGCGCTTGGAGAAAAACAATCATTTTAAGGCGGGGTCTATATCTGTCTACGCCCCTGCCACCGCCACCGGACGTGCGCCGAATATAGCCGTTCCCACTCGAACCATAGTAGCGCCTTCCAGTATGGCGGATCTATAATCCCCGCTCATGCCCATGGACAGCTCCAGCATATCCACGTTTGGTATATCCATACTGCGGATATCCTCAAAAAGCCGCCGCATAGCCGCAAAATAGACCCTTGCGCCCTCCTGTCCCACAGCCGGAGGAACGCACATAAGCCCCTTAATGCGTATATTGGGCAAAGCGGAAACTATCTCAAGAAATGGCATCAGCCCTTCCGGGGCAATGCCGCCCTTTTGGGCCTCGCCGCCGATATTTACCTCAACAAGGGCGTTTTGTATAACATCCCTTGCTGAAGCTATACGGCTTATCTCCTTTGCAAGCTCTATCCTGTCCAGAGACTGGATAAGAGCGTCACTTCCAATAATATATTTTACCTTATTTGTCTGTAATTGTCCAATTAAATGAACATCCAGCCCATGGTTTTTGAAAAACTCCTGCTTGTCCCGAAACTCCTGCACCCGGTTTTCCCCAACGCTTCTCGCCCCGGCGGCCACGGCCTCGGCAATGCGCTCAGTATCCACATACTTGGTAACGGCAATGAGTTTTACCTCATCCGGCCTTCTCCCGGCCTTTGCGCAGGATTGCGCTATATTTTCCATTACACGGCTGTAGTTTTCCACTATGCTCATGGCTGTCCCCCCAATTAATGCTACTTTTTATACCTCAGTCCGTCGTACAGGGCATCGCCCGTGATGAGCAGAGTATTCTCCCCTGCGGCAACCACGTTTACCGCGGTATCCCCGCCGTCGGTGGAAATAGTGCATACTCCGTCCTTTACCTTTACTGCCTCAATGGGTGCCTCAAAGCCGGTCATGGTGGCGGATATATGTGCATCAACCGTCCTCACGCTGAGCAGATCGCCTATTTCTTCATCAAACTGCAGAATGTTCACCACTCCCCCGTCATACACAACGGGCGCAAGCGCCGTACCCACGCTGGTTTTGCCGTGTATGCCGTCAAAGGTAACGTGGTAGCTCTGCCCCGCCTGCAGACGCAGACCGTCAGAAGCAGAAGTAAGAAACGCAACATACCACTTATTGGGATTAACAAGCCGATACAACATATCTCCGCTGGACGCGGTGCTGCTTCCGGTATTCCCGTCTATCACCATTTCCAGTACGTCCGCATTTACCATATCCAGCTTTTCGGCGGAGAGTATCTGCTCATATCCATCGAAATAAAAGCTGACCATCCCTGTCATCTTAGCGCTTACGGTGCTGGTATATTCCGAAAGCTGGGCAAGCTTTGTGGCTTCCTCGGTATAGAGTGAATTCAGATCCACATCCGGCTGAACGAAGTTTTTAAGTATTGTTGCCCGCTGGGAAAGCAGTGCTTCCATATCCCTTTCGAGGGAAAGCAGATCGCTGTCGTTTGCGCCGTTCACGCAGTCCTTTATTCTGCCGCGAAGCTCGGCTATCTCGGCATTTACAGCGGCAAGCTCCGTGGACTCTATACCGTCCAGTATGCTCAGCTGCTTTTCATATATCTTTTGCTGTATGGTCACGAGAGACTGGGCCATTTCATCCGTATAGCCCCATTTATATACTGTGGCAACAGGCATTTCGGCGTTTACCGTTGTCCCCTCGTTTACAAGGTAATCCACCATGTCAAACTGCTCTATCGGTATGCAGCTTTCATCCCGTATAACCGCTACTGTGGGAGTAAAAACCGCTTCCATGGTGCCCCCTCTCAGCGTTCCGCTTCCCCGGGCAGGCACCAGCAGCGCCACGACTCCGATAAGTATCGCCAGGCCCAGCAGTATTACATAAAATCTTCCGCTTACCCTTAATCTTCTGGTTCTTGCCATTTATGCTCCTTCGGCTTACGCCTGCTCGAATACTTTGCCTACTTTATCCATATTTCTGCCCCGGCCAACGGCGCTGCAGGCCATTCTTCCGGTATCCGTCACTATGGGAATTATCTCCATAACGTCATCCATACTTACGGCCTCAATGCGGCCTATAAGTTCCTCATCGGTATCCACCCTGCCCCGCATAAGCTCGCCCTTGCCTATGGCGCTGTTTCTGGAGGATGTGCTTTCCAGGCCCAGTATATAGCTGCCCTTGAGCTGCTGCTTGCTGCGTGCGAATTCCGCCTCGGTTATGCCGTTCTTCCTGATATTGGCGATTTCCTCCAGCATAAGCTCGGTAACCGCGGCCGCCTGCTTTTCTCCCGTACCTGCATACAGGGTGAAATACCCGGTATCAGCATAGCTTGTGGGATAGGAGTACACGGAATATGCCATGCCGTGTTCCTCTCGTATCTTCTGGAAAAGCCGGGAGCTCATGCTGCCGCCCAGTGCGTTATTCAGCACCAGCAGGGGAAATCTGCCCTTTTCATCCGAGCCAAAGCCGGGAAAACCAAGGCAGATATGCATCTGCTCTATATCTTTCTCAACCGGACGGAAGCTGCGTCCCTCTATAATGGCGCTCTTTGGCATTGGGGGCTTGTCTCCCCCGCCCCTGCGGCAGAATTTATCCGAAAGAACGCTGCGAAGCTCATCAATATTAAAGTTGCCCGCACAGGAGAACACCATATTTGAAGGTATATACCGCTTGTCCATATAGCGAAGTATATCCTCACGGGTAAATGCGCGCACGGTCTCCTCCGTACCAAGTATGGGGCTTGCAAGGGGCGTATCGCCGTATATGACCCGGCAAAGATTCTCATGCGCCAGATCCTCCGGATCATCCTCCAGCATGAGTATCTCCTCGCATACCACGCCCTTTTCCCGGCCCATGTCTTCATTGTCCAGCTTTGGAGAGCATACCATGTCGCTCAAAATATCTGCGGCGAGGTCTATGTTTTCGCCAAGCACCTTCGCATAAAAGCAGGTGCATTCCTTGGCGGTGAAAGCATTCAGGCTGCCGCCTATGCCGTCCATCTCTGAGGCGATATCCGCAGCGGTGCGGCTTTCTGTGCCCTTGAATACCATGTGCTCTATAAAGTGGGATATTCCCGCCTCTTTTTCTGTTTCGTACACTGAGCCTGCCCCCGCCCATATACCCATGGATACCGAGCGGAAGGAACTCATCTGCTGCGCAACAAGCTTTATGCCGTTTGGAAGTGTTTCTCGTATTATCAAAGCTGATCTCTCAGGCCAAGCACGTCTCCCGTGCAGACGGCCTTTAATCCTTTCTGTTCTAATGCCGCAAGTATTCCCGGCAAAGCCTCAGCACATGCGGCGGTGGGCTGCAAAAGCATTATGCTGCCCTCTATGGGCTTCTCCGGCAGGCGGGAGATTATATCCGCCCCGCTGCCCTTTGCAGTGAGCAGATCTATGGTGCAGGATACCTGCGTAAGTTTCATTTTCTTGGAGACTATAGAGGATACTGCGATGCTTCGGTCCCCCACATAGTAAAGGGCTGGCCTTTCGCCGCATACGCTCTCGATAGATGATATGGCCCGCTCAAGGTCTTCTTTTACCCAGCTCAGCCCGCCGTCCATATTTGGATAATATCCCATGGTGGCTATCTCATGGCCTTCTTCTGCCATGCGCCTGAGAGCATCCGGATTCTGTTCCGCCCATTCACCGCTTACGGCAAAGGTAGCAGCGGTATCCGCATCCTTCAGTATATCCATTATATCAGACAGAGCCGCCGCGTTCCAGCTGACGGTAAACTGCAGCGCCGCCATTTCGCCGCTGCCCCTGTACGCGGGAGCTGAGGCGGGTATCACGTCACTGCCCGGCTGAGTAGCATGATACAGCCCAATTATCAGCACCGCAAGGAAAATATTTGTAAATATGCTGCCAAGGCAGCTTTTTTTCTTCATTGTTACGCGCACCCCCTTACTATTACAGCATATGAGGGCCTGTACACAAAAAGAACGGCGATAAATCACTGCGGGCGGATAGAGTTACATATCCGCCCGCATGCATTGGTTTGTGTTTTTGGTTTATTTCTTTGCGTCGGGAAGCAGCTCCTTGCGGGTCAGGTCGATCTTGCCGTCGGGTTTGACTGCGATTACGCGAACCAGTATCTCGTCACCTATCTGAACCTCGTCCTCAACCTTTTCTACCCTGTGGTTGGCAAGGCGGCTGATATGTACAAGGCCCTTCTTGCCGGGCTTCAGCTCTACCTGAGCGCCGATGGGAAGAATGTTAACTACCTTGCCCAGGAACACGCCGCCAACTTCTATGTCGCGGCAGATATCGTCTATCATGCGCTTTGCGGCGGCGGCAGCCTCAGCATCGGGAGAAGCGATAAATACTCGGCCGTCATCCTCAAGGTCGATCTTAACGCCGGTTGCTGCGATGATGCCGTTGATAGTCTTACCGCCGGAGCCGATGACCTCGCGGATCTTATCGGGATGGATGCTGAACTGCATGATGCGGGGAGCGTAGGGAGACATCTCCTCACGGGGAGCGGCGATGGTCTCCGCCATCTTGTCCAGTATGAATAGACGGCCTCTGCGTGCCTGCTCAAGAGCCCGGGTGAGGATCTCCTCGTCGATGCCCTTGATCTTTATATCCATCTGAATGGCAGTGATGCCTTCCCTAGTGCCGGCTACCTTAAAGTCCATATCGCCCAAGAAGTCTTCAAGACCCTGTATGTCGGTAAGGACGGCAATGTTGCCGGTGGAATCGTCCTTTATAAGGCCCATGGCGACGCCGGCTACGGGCTTCTTCAGAGGTACGCCTGCATCCATAAGGGCCAGAGTGCTGGCGCAGATGGAGGCCTGGGAGGTGGAGCCGTTGGAGCTTACTACCTCGGATACCAGACGCATTGCGTAGGGGAACTCTGACTCATCGGGAAGCATGGGAACCAGAGCACGCTCCGCAAGGGCGCCGTGGCCTATCTCGCGGCGGCCGGGGCTGCCTACCCTGCGTACCTCGCCCACGCTGTAGGGAGGCATATTGTACTGATGCATATAGCGTTTGAAGGTAACTTCGTCAATACCGTCAAGATCCTGTCCCTCAGAAAGGGGAGCAAGAGTTGCTATGGTCATAACCTGAGTCTGACCACGGGTAAATACGCCGCTGCCGTGCACCCGAGGCAGTATGCCAACCTCGCTCCAGATGGGGCGAATCTCATCCTGTGCGCGTCCGTCAGGGCGGATCTTGCGGTTGATTATCTTATCCCTGACGATTTCCTTGGTCAGGTTGTAGAGTATCATGTCGATATCGGACGCGGACTCGGGGTATTCCTCGGCAAAGTGCTCAATGACCTCTGCCTTTACCTGCTCGCTGCGCTCCTCGCGCACCTTGCGGTCAAAGGTATCAAGCTGCCACTCCACCTTTTCGCGGGAGTACTCGCGCACCTTCTCGGTGAATTCTTCATCGGGCTTGTAGATGTTCACTTCCATCTTGGGCTTGCCGCATTCGGAAGCAATGTTCTCAATGAAAGCCACGATCCTCTTTATCTCTTCGTGTGCCAGCAGTATGGCGTCCAGCATTTCCTTCTCGGTCAGCTCGTTTGCGCCCGCTTCAACCATCATGACCGCGTCCTTGGTACCGGCTACGGTAAGGTTCAGGCGGCTGTTGGCCCGCTCCTCCAAATTGGGGTTGATGATGTATTTGCCGTCTACCATACCAACGGCAACTGCGCCGATGGGACCCATAAACGGAGCTTCGCTCATGGCCAGGGCTGCGGAAGCGCCAACCATGCCCAGGATCTCGGGTTGTACGTCAGGCTCGCTGGAAAGAACGGTGGCTATTACCTGAATGTCGTTATAGAAGCCCTTCGGGAAAAGGGGACGAAGGGGACGGTCGATAAGGCGGCAGGACAGGATGGCCTTCTCGGAAGGACGGCCTTCGCGCTTGATGTATCCGCCGGGGATCTTGCCAACTGCGTACATCTTTTCTTCGAATTCTATGGACAGGGGGAGAAAATCCACTCCGTCACGGGGGGCCTTGGCTACGGTGGCGTTAACCATAACAACGGCATCGCCCATGCGCACGAATGCGCTGCCGCCGGCCTGTTCGCAGTATTTGCCGGTCTCTATGGTCAGTGTCTTGCCGGAGAGCTCCATTGAATAAACTTTTCCTTGCATGTTCATGCTCCTTCTTTTCTCTTATTCATTATAAACCAATTTATTATACATTATTTATCCCACAAAGGCAAACCATATTAAGTAAAAAATACAAAAAAATCCCCCGAAATTTCAGGGGATTTCATGTTTTTGGCTATATGGCGCAGATGCGCTTTAGGCTATGGCGCTTCTGGCGTTTGCGCGGCGCTTCTGAATGATGTAGATGGCAGCCGCGATAATGAAACCTACTACGTCGGATGCGGTGCCCGGGATTATCATGCCCATGCCGCCGCCCATGAGCAGCAGCCGCTCATACCACCTGCAGTGATCCTGCACGAAACCGGCAAGGCCGCCGGAAAGGGCATACATACCTATAAGGGCGGTAGCAACGTTCTGTACTATGGCAAAGATGGTAGTATCGATCATCAGCATTGCGGGATTCAGCACGAAGATATAAGGCACTATGAACGCGCCTATGGCTATCCTCGTGGCGTTTACTCCCGTTTTAAACGGGTCTCCCTTGGCTATTGCCGATCCTGCCATTGCCGCCAAAGCAACGGGCGGCGTTATATCTGCCACAATGCCGAAATAGAACACGAACAGGTGCGCGCTCATGACGATGGCCATTGTGGGCTCCGTCACAGGCACGCCCCTCATCTGGCACACCATGGAAATGATGGCGGGAGCGCAGATGGTGGAGGTGATCAGATAGTTTGCAGTGGTAGGAACGCCCATGCCCAGCACTATGGAGGACAACATGGTGAAGAACAGCAGCAGATAAATGCTGTCGCCCGCAAGCCTTGCAAGGCCGGTTGCAAACTTCAGACCAAGGCCGGTAAGGGTAACGGTACCAACGATCATACCCGCCATAGCGCAGGCTATGGCTACGGAAAGAACGTTTCTGGAGCCGCTCTTAAGGCCGTCAATTATATCATAGGGATCAAAGCCCAGGGCGTTTTCTATCCATTTGTAAGCGGAGGAAGCATTCTTATACTTGAGACCACGGATTATGCAGATGACCAGCCATATGCCTATTGCCACAAGGGCGTAATGGGTGAAATGCAGACCTATGTTCATACCCACCACCATGGCGCCCACAGGTACCACGGCCAGCCAGCCTATGCTGCTGGCGATGAGAGAAGTAACGATGGCGCCCAGGGCAGCATAAGTGGGGGTTACCTTTACGGCCAGCATATAGATCATGAATGCCAGAGGCAGCAGCAGATGACCCCGCTCCTTCATTACCTGACCAACCTTTGGGATATCCTCGTCGTTCATGCCCTTAAGGCCTATCTTTCTCGCCTCGTGATGGACGCTTATCAGTATGCCGGAGAAATATAGTACTGCGGGGATTATGGCGGATTTAACCACCTCGGCATAGGTAAAGCCGGTGCTTTCCGCCATAAGGAAAGCAGCCGCGCCCATTATGGGCGGCATGAGCTGACCGCCAGTTGAGGCCGCTGCCTCAACTGCGCCCGCAAACTCAGGCTTGTAACCAAGGCGCTTCATGGCGGGGATAGTGAAGGATCCGGTGCTTACAGTATTTGCAACGGAAGAACCGGAAACGGTGCCCTGCAGGGCGGAGGATATTACCGCAACCTTTGCGGGGCCGCCGATCCTCTTGCCCGCAATAGCGTTGGCAAGGTCAATAAACAGCTTGCCTACGCCGGTCTTCTCAAGGAAGGCGCCGAACAGTATGAACAGGAATATAAAGGTTGACGACACTCCAAGGGGCGTTCCGAACACGCCGCTCATGGTGTAGTACATATGGTTTACTATTTGGCGCACGCTGTATCCCCTGTGTCCGAAGGAGCCGGGGATAAGGTTGCCGAACAGCGCATACAGCAGGAAGCAGCATACGATGATGAGTATGGGCATTCCAACCACCCTGCGGCAGGCCTCAAACAGCAGCAGTATGCCAACCACACCAATGGTGATATCCATTATGGTATAGTTGCCTACGGCCTTGATTATATACTCGTAATTGAAGGGAATATACAGTACTACCGCCGCGGCAAGTATGGTCAGCACATAGTCGTACCACGCCACCTTGTCCTTGCGCATATGTTTTCCCGCAGGATAAAGCAGAAAAACCAGCGCCAGCGCAAAAGCAAGGTGAATGGAGCGGAGCATCTGGGCGGGTATTGTCCAGATACTGGTGTATATCTGAAACAGTGCAAATGCAAGCAGTATCGCCGAGATCAGCGAAGTGATCCATTTGGGCAGCTTGTTTCTATATGCCGACTCTCTGTCATATTCTTCAAGCACCGCCGCAGCCTCAAGGGCCGCTATCTCCTCTTCGGTCATTCCCGTGGTATCCACGTTCAGCTTGATTTCATTCTTCTTAGCCGGTTTGTCTTTTTTCTTAAAAATGCTCATAATCGTTTCTCCGGTTATGTTTATTTATGGGAAATGCCCTGTATCAGTGCGAAAAAAGGGCTTACCCTTTCCACGCTGAGCTTTACAAAGGCCGTGCCGTTCGCGGCGTCTCTCAGGCTGATCTCCCGACCCCTGTAAAGCAGATGATGATCCGGCACCTCCTGCAGCATTATGGGAATAAAATCATCCTTCTGCACCTCGTCTATCCCGGTTATGAGGAAGCCCTCGTCGGTATTATGCATCTCGGTGCCTATGCCGTCAGCAATTACAGGCATACCGGCGCCAAACGAGGTAAAAAGGCTGGTACGGGTGATAAGCTGCTCTCCCGTCCATTCTATTTCGTCCGTAACGTATGAAAGGTTTACGGAATGGGTAAAGCGCAGTTTAAAGCGCTCCTCAGGCTCTATGGGCAGGGCAAGCATCAGTTTGCCGCTGTCATATCCTCTAAGGGTCAGTCTGGTACATACAGGCGTTAAAGAAATTAACGCCAACATAACGATTAGCAGGGGAGCAAGGAACTTGCTCCCCTTTTTCGTTTTTGTTGTTTTATTAGCGGGGCTCATTCAGCTCAGGGCCAATTACATGAGACCCTTCTCGGTGAAGTACTTCACTGCGCCGGGATGATAGTCTACGGTTACGCCGTCAAATGCGGTTTCGAGGGTTACGTCTTTGCCGCGCGCATGGCCTGCAACAAGAGCGTCCTGGCTCTCAAAGATGGTCTTGGTGATGTTGTATACAACATCCTCGTCAAGGTCGGTGGTGCAGGCCAGGATAGCCATCATGGCTACGCTATCGGCAGCGGCTACGCCGTATACATCCTCGCCAATGGTGGTCTTTGCGTAGAAAGGATGAGCAGCGATCAGGTTATCGGCGATCTCACCGTCGATAGGTACAACTACGATATCGGTGTAGTTTGCAAGCTCGGTTATAGCGCTGTTGGGCAGAGCGGAGGTTGCGAATGCGGCGTCAACGGTGCCGTTCTGCATAGCGGTGGAAGCCTCGGAGAAGCTCAGGTACTGTACGTCAAAGTCGTCATAGGAGAGGCCGGCCGCAGCCAGAACCTGCTGAGCGTTTACTTCGGAGCCGGAGCCCTGATCACCAACGCATACCTTCTTGCCCTTAAGGTCCGCAATGCTGGTGATTCCGCTGGATGCGGTAGCTACCAGCTGAACGGCTTCGGGATACAGGGAAGCTATGGCGCAGAGGCTTTCCATAGCGCCGTCTTCTGCCATGGTCTCGGTGCCGGTGATGGCATACTGGAGAACGTCATTCTGGAGAATCGCAAGGTCGGCTTCCTTGTTGTTCAGGGAACGGGCGTTTGCAGCGGAAGCGCCGGAAGTGGTGGCGGTAACTTCAACATTGTCAATGCTCTCGGTGAGTACGTTTGCGATAACGCCGCCGAATGCATAATAGGTGCCTGCGTCGCCGCCGGTTACCATTACGAGACGATGCACATCGGACGCGCCGCCAGGTGCGCCGCCGGAACAGGCCGCAAAGGACAGTGCCATGACCATTACCATGAGGATTGCGATCAGTTTTTTCATTGTTGTTTCCCTCCAAATATTTTAATGATTTTGTACTCGCATTCTTGTATCCGTGTATACAATAACACATTAAGAATGCTTTTTCAAGGCAAATATTAGATAATATATTATTATTTTATTAATTTGTTGTTATAAATATAACAATGTGCGACCGGTGGATTGAAAATCCGACCATATTTATCAAAGATATGATGTATGCTATAATTGTATCATGAATCGTAGCGTCTGCACAACAAATTTTCTCACAATAGGCATGCTGGCCCACGTGGATGCCGGCAAGACCACTTTGTCCGAGGGTATGTTATATACCGCCGGGGCTTTGCGCAGCCTTGGACGGGTGGATCATCAAAGCGCCTTTTTGGATACCCACTGCCTTGAAAAGGAGCGAGGCATCACCATATTTTCCAAGCAGGCAATAATGGAGCTTGGCAATACCCGCATCACCCTGCTGGATACCCCGGGACACGTTGACTTTTCCGCCGAAACCGAGCGAACCCTTCAAGTGCTGGATTATGCAATACTTGTAATAAGCGGCGGCATTCAGGCCCATACCCGCACCCTTTGGCAGCTTCTTGAGCGCCACGGAGTGCCGGTTTTCATATTCGTAAACAAAACCGACCTGCCGGGGCCGGACAAGTCCGAGATGATCTTCACCCTGCGGGAACAGCTGCACGAAGGTTGTGTGGACTTTACCGATTCCGAAGAGCTTTATGAGTCTGCCGCAATGTGTTCCGAATCCCTTATGGAAGCCTTTCTTGAGAATGGAAGCCTGTCGGATGACCAGCTTGCCGGGGGAATACTCTCCCGCCATATCTTCCCGGTATTCTTTGGCGCCGCCCTGAAGCTTGACGGTGTTGAAGCTTTCCTGCGGGCCATAGAGCGCTTTACCCGCTGCCGCAGCTACCCTGAGGATTTTGGCGCAAGGGTATTCAAGATAACCTACGACGGCAGCAACCGGCTCACATGGATGAAGATAACCGGCGGCAGCCTGTCCGTAAAAGACGTAATAACCAACCGCACCGCCACCACCAGGAATGATAATCTTTGGGAAGAAAAGGCGGACCAGATACGGATATACTCCGGGGCAAAATTCGTCCCCGCGCAAACCGCCGAATCCGGCATGATATGCGCCGTATGCGGCCTCAGCCGCACATATCCCGGGCAGGGACTGGGCTTTGAAATGGATGACAGCCCCTCCGCGCTTGAACCTGTGCTGTCCTATCGCCTTCTGTTCCCCGCTGATACCAACCTGCCGGATGCTTATCAAAAGCTGAAAAAACTTCAGGAAGAAGATCCGCAGCTGCATCTTTTATGGGACGAACAGCGCAGGGAGATGCAGGCCCGGCTCATGGGAGACGTTCAGCGGGAGGTGTTGCAATCCATAATAAAGGATAGATTCGGACTGGATGTTTCCTTCGGACAGGGCACAATATTATATAAAGAAACCATCGCTGATACAGTAGAGGGCATAGGCCATTACGAACCGCTGAAGCACTTTGCCCATGTTCAGCTGCTGCTGGAACCTTTGCCCCGTGGCAGCGGCCTTGTATTCGACACCGCCTGCAGCGAGGATGTATTGGACAGAAACTGGCAGCGGCTCATACTTACACACCTGCAGGAAAAACAGCACCGTGGCGTGCTCACCTGCTCTCCCATAACGGATATACGCATAACCCTCCTTAACGGCAAGGCCCACCTTAAGCACACCGAGGGCGGCGACTTCCGTCAGGCCACATACCGGGCCGTTCGTCAGGGTCTTATGCAGGCAAAGTCCCTGCTGCTGGAACCATATTACGAATTTCGCCTTGAACTGCCGCAGGAAAACCTTGGCAGAGCCATAACCGACATACGCCGCATGGAGGGCGAAACCGACCCGCCCGCCTCTTCCGGCGGCTTTGCCCTGCTTACAGGCAGCGCACCCGTTTCCGCAATGGGAGACTACGCCCGCGAGGTTGCGGCATACACCCGTGGACTGGGAAGGTTTTCCCTTTCTCCCGGCGGTTACCGCCCCTGCCATAATGCGGAGGAAGTTATAGCAAGGCTTGGCTACGACCCAGAGACAGATACGGAAAATTCTCCCGATTCGGTATTCTGCAGCCATGGGGCAGGCTTCGTGGTAAAGTGGAATGAGCTTATCCCCCACCTTGAGCGGCAGGAGGCCTCTGACCCCCGGCCCGCTCCTTCAAAAAAAACAGGCGATACCGATGCGGAGCTTATGGCAATATATGAACGCACCTACGGCCCTGTAAAGGACAGAACATTTCTGCTGAGAAGACGACCGGAGCAGACCATGGACACCGCCGCCATGCTCAAGCGTATGGACCCTGCGGAAAGCTATCTCCTTGTGGATGGATACAATATCATCTTCGCATGGGATGACCTCAGAGCCATGGCACGGGAAAGCATATCCCTTGCCCGCGAAACCCTGATAAGGCTGTTGGTAAACTATCAGGGCTTTAAAAAATGCAACCTTATTCTGGTATTCGATGCATATAAGGTAAGCAGCGGCGAAGAAAAGGTTGAAAAAAGCGGCGGCATATACATCGTATACACCCGAGAGGCGGAAATAGCCGATGTATACATCGAGCGGGTAACAGAACAGCTGAAAAAAGAAACCGGTCTCGTTCGGGTGGCAACGTCGGACGGACTTGAGCAGCTTATCGTGCTGGGCCGCGGCGCCCTCAGAGTACCCGCCCGGGCCTTCCGTGAGGAGGTGGACAGAGCCTGCGGAGAGCTCAATGAGCTTATGGAAGCCATGCGTAAAGAAAACAGAGGGACATACAGCATATGGCAGACGCTGAAAGACAACAGCTGATAAACCGCCTAAGCGAGCTTGCGGAGCGCGCGGACAGGCAGGGCTTCTGGACGGATACGGAATTCCTCACCCTTGCGGAGCAGGATATCCTATGCGCCCTGCGCCTTGCCGCGCCCTTTTCCCTCCATGCCGGATATCCTGACGGAGAGCGAAAGGTTGCGGCATTCGGCAGCGAAGATATGTGCGGCTGTCCCTATATCTCCCCCGTAGTATGCATAAAAATCGCCCCCGCATCGCAAAAGTTTGCGGATAAGCTAAACCACAGGGATTTCCTCGGTGCGTTGATGGGTCTCGGCGTTCGCCGGGAGGTAATGGGCGATATACTCATTGCGGACAATGTGGGATATCTGTTCTGCCTCGACTCCATCGCTTCTTATATTATTGACGGCCTTGGCGAGGTAAAGCGCACAACGGTGCGATGCTCTCTGTCAGAACCGCCCGAATTCCTCCTTGAACCCCCGCCCATAACCTCCGTGGTGGTAGCATCGGAAAGGCTGGATGCGATCATATCCGCCGTATACCTCCTTTCCCGCAACGGCGGCAAGGAGCTAATACAGCAGGGCCGTGTGTTCATAAACAGCCGCCTTACCCAGAACCCTTCCGCTTCCCTCGCCCCCGGCGCCCTTGTTTCAGTGCGGGGCAAGGGCAGGTTTGCTTATGAGGGGATTGAACGAGAGACCAAGAAGGGACGCCTAAGGGTAAGAGTACGGGTATATTGAAGATAGTTTAAAAATAAGGACATTATCGCAAGGATGCGGTAGTGTTCTTTTTTATATATGCCCCATTCAATCAAAATGACTCGTGGCAAATCCATAAATTCGGGCATACTGACTAAGAGAATGTTTGTCCCGAAGCGTTATTCAAAGGGACACCGGGAGGAGTATCACCAATGGAAAAAACCACGAGAAAACCCCATATGAAAGGCTTCCTGCCCTATGCTCTGGCGGCATTCCTGGTTGGCATAGTGGGAGGCTTTTCCACGGTGCTTGGCCCTGCCTTTGTTAAGGACCTTGACCTGCCCTACAACAACACCACATGGACGGCTCTTGCCACAGCCATGTCCACCGCTGCCTTCGCCCCCGTACTGGGCAAGCTGGGCGACGCCATAGGCAGGCGAAAGACGCTGCTGTTGGGCATCGCCATATACACATTGGGCAACCTGCTTACGGCAATCGCCCCGTCATTGCTGTTTATGCTCATTGCCCGCTTTGTTGTGGGCACAGGCTCTGCCGCAATAGCCCCGGTGGTAATGTCATATATCGTAACCGGCTTTCCCCCTGATGATGTTGCCAAGGGGTTTTCCCTGTATATGCTCATATCCAGCGCATCGGTGGTATTCGGCCCTACGCTGGGCGGCCTGATTATAAACGCATACGGCTGGCGGGTAATGATGTGGGTATGCGTGGGGATCTGCGCCGTGATATTCGCGGCCTGCCTTTTCTTCCGGGAGCGCAATACCGCCTCTCCAAAAGGGCTTTCCGGCTTTGACAGTCTTGGCGGGGCGCTGGTGCTGGTATTTTTCAGCCTTGTGCTGTGCGTGCCTTCCTTTGGTCAGAATTTCGGCTGGAGCTCCACGCCCTTCATCTCTGTGTTGGCGGCGGCGATAGTTTCTCTTTTCGGGCTGATATATGCAGAAAAGCGCGCGAAAAATCCCATACTGCAGGGAAGCTTTATGGCCCGCAGAGCGTTTCTGCTGTCCGTTGTCGCCCTTTTCCTAACCCAGGGTCTCATGCAGGCCAACATGACAAATATAATCGTATTCCTCATGTATACCCAGCCGGAGAACACCATAATATCCAGCTATTCCATATCCATAATGTATATAGGAATGTCCCTCGGAGCTTTGCTCCTTGGGCCGTTGGCAGATAAAAAAGAGCCCAAGACGGTGCTCACATGTTCTCTGCTACTCACCGGCATCGGATGCGCCATAATGCTGCTGTTTACCGAAAGTTCCTCTGTGCTTACCCTTGCCCTGTCCCTCGGCATACTGGGCTTTGGCCTTGGGGCAAACGGCACTATATTCATGAAGGTAGCCCTCTCCGGACTGCCGCCGGAAAAGGCCGGCGCAGGTACGGGCACATATGGCCTGTTCCGTGACCTTGCCGCCCCCTTTGGCGTTGCGGTGTTCGTACCCATGTTCACAAACCGCATTACCGCGGAGATGGCCGCAGGCGCAAACGAGGCCGCAGCGGCTGTATCCTCCATCCGTACCCTTGCGTGGGCAGAAATAATATGCGTGGCTGTGGACATTGCCGTAGTGCAGCTTCTGCCCCGAATACACAAAAAAGCGTAAATCATGCATACAAAAGGACGGGGCCGAAATCCAGCCCCGCCTTTTCTATATTGCTGCTCACTTGCCGCGCTTTTCAAAATCCTCATCTATGGACTTTTTCCACTCTGCCGTTAGTGGCCGACTGGACCTTACGGAGCATATGGCTTCATTCAGCACCCGGTAATTCAGCGCCGTTCCCTCCCTGTCCCCATGATAGTTCACCGCCCTGTCCGCATCTATACCAAACCGCCCTGCCGTCTCCACGGCGTCTATATTTGCCCCCAAGAAAAGGAACTCCCAGCCGTATTTTTTCTTCTGCCGCTCTATCATTTCCTTTACCCTTTCGCCGGAATAGCTGCGGCTGGCGTTTTCCATGCCGTCTGTGGTTATAACGAACAGTGTATGCTCCGGCACATCCTCGTTCCTCGCATATTTATGAACATTGCCAATATGGTGTATCGCCCCGCCTATGGCGTCCAGAAGAGCCGTGCTGCCCCCCACGAAATACTCCTCTTCCGTCATAGGCTTTATATCCCTCACGCTTACCCTATCGTGTATCACCTCGCACATATCATTGAACAATACCGTGGATATTACGGCCTCTCCCTCCTCCTTTTTTTGCTTTTCTATCATGGAATTGAATCCGCCTATGGTGTCCGCCTCAAGACCCGCCATGGAGCCGCTTTTGTCCAGTATAAACACTATTTCTGTCAGGTTCTTTTTCATATTTAAATATCCTCCTAAAATAAAATATGACTGCCCGGCTTTTGCCTTACAGTCATATTGTACGAATATGCGAAGCTGTATTGGTCGCATGGAAAGCGACATTTTATCCCCCGAGCAGGTTTTGATCAAACGCGAACAGCGCCTCGTTTATTTGGAATACATCGTAATTCTTATGCTCGATAAAGTACTGTATTATTATATCAAACTTATTTGAACGGGACAGGGCAAAGCCCGCCTTTCTCAGCATTTCCTTTGTTTCCTCAAGGCTAAGCTCAAGGGCTATGGCAAAAGCCAGCGCCGTGGGCTTGCTGGGCTTATATTGCTTATCCAAACGTATTTTGGAAAAAAGCTTGCGGTCTATGTTTGCCTTTTTGTAGCACTCCGCATCCGTCATTCCGGACAGGTCTATCTTCCTCAGCAGCATTTCTGAAAAGCTTTCGTCCATCTCCTTCAGGGCCTCATCCAGGGAATCCGGCTTTGCCGTTTCCACATAGCAGCTTGGGGCGCACATACACATATCCCCATTGCTTTGCAAACGCTTCCCCTGCCGGAATACCTCCTCCCGCTGAAACTCCCTCCTCTGCCGTTCGGCATTATTATCCAAATGCTCATCCACATACAGGTCGTCGATATATTCCTCTATGTCCGCAAAGAGCTTTTGGCTTATCCGGTATGAATTTTTGTCGAATATGGTTATGTATACCGTCATGTCGTTACGGAGCAGAAAGCCGCTTATTGTATCCACTGCCACCCTGAGGGCCTCATCCTTGGGATAGCCGAATATGCCAGAGGATATCAGCGGGAAAGCTATGGTTTCGCAGCCGTGCTCCTTTGCAAGGCGCATTGAGGTTTCGTAGCAGGAGGCCAGGTTTTCCCTCTCCCCATGATTTCCGCCCATCCAGCGGGGGCCAACGGTATGTATAACGTATTTGCAGGGCAGCTTATATGCCCCGGTGATCTTTGCGCTTCCCGCAGGACATCCGCCGAGGGTTTTACATTCCTCAAGAAGCTCGGGCCCTGCCGCCCGATGTATGCAGCCATCCACCCCGCCGCCCCCAAGCAGCGTGCTGTTGGCAGCGTTTACTATGGCATCCACCTTCATTTTGGTTATATCGTTTCTTACTATATGCAGCGGCATACGCTTTCCCCCTTCGCTATGTCGTCATAATCGCCATATTTCTTTATGATGATTATATCAGATATTTACCGCCTTGTGAAACGGCCTGTCATTTGATAAAAAACATCGAATATTTCACATAAGAACCACTGACGCAAAGGAGCTCACTATCCAAAAATGGAATAGCCCGCAAATCAAATGCGCATTAAAAGCACCCAGGAGGGTGCTTTTAAGCTACAGTATATATTTGATTATGGTGATATAGTGCGTTATGCTTCCCGCCAATACGAACAGATGGAACACCGAATGCATATATCTGTGTTTACTTCCCAAAGCATACAGCACCGCGCCCACCGTATAGGCGACGCCTCCCCCAAGAAGCCACATAAACGCCTCACGGGGCAATACCGTCAGCAGCGGCTTTATTGCCAGTATTATGCACCAGCCTATTCCAATATAACACGCCATTGAAAGCTTGGAATACTTTTTAAGATCGATGGCGGTAAATACTGCGCCAAGGGCCGCCACTCCCCACACTGCGGCAAATATGCCCCATCCCAACGCAGGGGAATACTCCCTGAGCGCACAAAGCACAATGGGCGTATATGTTCCGCAGATAAGCAGGTATATCACGCAGTGGTCTATCACCTGCATCACCTTTTTGCCCGTGCTTCCGGTCAGCCCGTGATACACGCTGGATACGGTATAAAGTACAATCATGGAAAAACCATATATCGCTCCGCTGACTATACTCCATACGTTTCGGTGGGATGCCGCCGTTATCACACAGGTAACCAATGCAAAAACGCCGAATACCGCCCCCGCGATATGGGACGCCATATTGAATATTTCTTCCCCTTTGGTATAGTCGGGAAGGGCTCTGTCTTTAATCCGAGTCCTCTGCATAATGCCTCACCCCAATCCAGGAATGAATACATATTATGCCTTTTTACAGAGAATAGCAACGTATAAAATGGAAAAACAATATGAATTTTGTGTCCTTCTTATTGGCATACTCAACCGTATTTATATGGCAGCAGATCTACGTTCTCCATATTCTGCATCAATGCGGCTTTGCAAAAGGCCCGGCTCTCCGTACCTCATTCCATAAAAAATCCGGAATCCGGAGCATACGCTCCATAGCCGATATTGCGGGTTATAGCTTTATACTCCTCCCCCGGTACAAGCGTTTTATCGCTATTTCCTATAACCTCGAGGGGCAGGTTATCATACGGCCTGTGATAAGCCACAAAAACTTATACAGTTTTTTTCTGTATGGTTGAAAACCGCATTCTGCGGTAGTAGAATAAGAACATGAATCGGCATACTGACCGGTCATATAATTCAATTCATTTAAGGAGTTTGCTGTTTGAAGAAGAACAACACCTTGGAGATTGTGGCCTAACCGGGAGGTTTGGGCAAATACGATCTCGCACAAGCCTCCCAGCATTGCGGTCATCAATCATCAGGAGGAGAAAAACAATGAATAAAAATGACTATACTATTCGTTTGGAAAGAAAAGAAGAACGCCGTGAAACAGAGCACCTTGTAAGAGAAGCATTCTGGAACGTATACCGTCCCGGCTGTCTTGAGCACTACGTTCTGAATCAGCTGAGAGAGGATGTGGCCTTTGTGCCAGAGCTCAACTTTGTTATGGAGAAGGACGGCAAGCTTATCGGTCAAAACATCTTCATGAGGGCATCCATAAAGGCCGATAACGGACGGGATATACCCATTATGACAATGGGCCCTATCTGCATAGCCCCTGAGCTGAAAAGGCAGGGTTACGGCAAAATACTGCTGGATTATTCTCTCGAAAAAGCCGCCGGACTCGGATGCGGAGCGGTCTGTTTTGAAGGCAATATCGCCTTTTACGGTAAAAGTGGATTCAAGTATGCGTCCGAATACGGCATACGCTATCACGGGCTGCCGGAGGGCGAGGATGCGTCCTTCTTCCTCTGCAAAGAGCTGATCCCCGGCTACCTTGACGGCATAACCGGGGAATACGCCACCCCGCGGGGCTACTTTGTGGATGAGGCGGCGGCAGAAGAATTCGACAAAGCCTTTCCTTACAAGGAAAAGCTGAAGCTTCCCGGCCAGATTTTCTAATGTAAACGAATAACTTCCCATGCGGTGCGCTACATCCGGCGCACCGTCTTTTTGTATATAGAAAACCACGCGACAGTCGCGTGGTTTTCTATATACAATAATGATCCCCCCGCATAGCGGGGGAATCATTATTGGCGGAGACGGTGGGATTCGAACCCACGAGCCCGTGAGGGCTAACGCATTTCGAGAGTTCGAATCAGCGTGTCAGGTTCGGGTATTTTCAGGCAATTTCAGG
>JAEDIC010000022.1 GCA_016292635.1 Clostridia bacterium | reverse complement strand
GAAGAAGCTCCCAAGAAGAAGACCGCTTCCAAAAAGAAGGCCGAGGAGCCCAAGGCTGAGTAACCTTAGGGGACTAAGCCTGTAAAACCGCATTTTTGCGCCGCCGCATCATAAGCGTGGTGCGGCGGCCTGTTTTTCGGATAGTCATACCACAAAGGAGATATCAAAAATGAACCTTATTCCGATGGTAATAGAGCAGACCAACAAGGGCGAACGTTCTTACGACATATACTCCCGCCTCCTTAAGGACAGGATAATTTTCCTGGGCGGAGAGATAAACGACGATACTGCCAATCTGGTGGTGGCCCAGCTGCTGTTTCTGGAAGCCGATGATCCGGATAAGGACATATGCCTCTATATAAACAGCCCCGGCGGTTCCGTTACCGCAGGCATGGCAATATACGATACCATGCAGTACATCCGCTGCGATGTTTCCACCATATGCATAGGCATGGCGGCAAGCATGGGTGCATTTCTGCTGGCTGCAGGGGCCAGGGGCAAGCGCAGAGCCCTGCCCAATTGCGAGATAATGATACATCAGCCTCTTGGCGGCGCAAGAGGCCAGGCTACCGATGTTGCCATTCAGGCCGAGCAGCTGCTCAAGATAAAGAAAAAGATAAACGAGATACTTTCTTCCCGCACCGGTCAGCCCATTGAAAAGGTGCAGGCGGATACCGAAAGAGATAATTACATGAGCGCCGAGACCGCAAAGGCCTACGGCATAATTGATGAGATAATACCCCCAAGGAGGTAATTAATGGCAAAAAACGACGAAAGAGGCACCGTTAAGTGTTCCTTTTGCGGCAAATCACAGGATGAGGTGAACCGGGTTATTGCGGGCCCCGGTGTATATATTTGCAATGAGTGCATCGAGCTCTGTCAGGAGATAATCGACGAGGATTTCTCCGCCGCCGAGATCGACCTTACAGATATCCCCAAGCCCCAGGAAATATCCGACACTTTGGACCAGTATGTGGTGGGTCAGCAGCACGCAAAGCGGGCGCTGGCTGTTGCCGTGTACAATCACTATAAGCGCATCAACGCCGGCAAGCAGAAGGACGACGTTGAACTGCAGAAGAGCAACATAATTATGCTTGGGCCCACCGGCAGCGGAAAAACCATGCTGGCTCAGACCCTCGCCAAGATACTGAATGTTCCCTTTGCCGTGGCGGACGCCACCTCCCTTACCGAGGCAGGCTATGTTGGCGAGGACGTTGAAAACATACTGCTTAAGCTGATACAGGCTGCGGATTACGATGTTGAGCGGGCGGAAAAGGGTATAGTGTACATCGACGAGATAGACAAGATTGCCCGCAAGAGCGAGAACCCCTCCATAACCCGGGACGTATCCGGCGAGGGCGTTCAGCAGGCCCTGCTTAAAATTCTCGAAGGCACCGTTGCAAGCGTTCCGCCTCAGGGCGGGCGCAAGCATCCCCATCAGGAGTTCATTCAGATAGACACTACGAATATCCTCTTTATCTGCGGCGGCGCTTTTGCCGGCATAGAGGATATAATCACCAAGCGCACCGGCAAGTCCGTAATGGGCTTCGGTGCAGAGGTGCAGAGCAAGATAGAAAAGGACGTTGGCGAGATACTTAAGGGCATACTGCCTGAGGATCTGCTGAAGTTTGGCCTTATTCCGGAGTTCGTAGGCCGTATGCCTGTGATAGTCACGCTCCATCAGCTGGATAGGACTGCTCTCATAGACATACTTACTAAGCCGCGTAACGCCCTTGTACGCCAGTATAAGCGGCTGTTTGAGATGGACGGCGTGGACATTTCCTTCGATCAGGATGCGCTGGAGCTGGTGGCGGATATGGCCATCGAGCGCAAGACCGGCGCCCGTGGTCTCAGGGCCATACTGGAAGACGTTATGCTGGATATTATGTTTGACATTCCTTCCAGACAGGATATAGAAAGCTGCACCATAACAAGGGACGTTATTGAGAAAAAGGCGTCTCCGGTATTCGTATACCGCAAGGATGCGGCCCAGCTGCCTCCCCCCGAGCTTGGGGACGCGTGCTGACCATCAACGACCCCAGCATGAATATAACCGGGGCCATATAACCAAAGTTACCATCCGGCAAGGCCTCAGGGAACGGAAAACCTTGCCGGCTTATTTTATGTAAGCATAGATGACACGGGAGGCATTGCAAATGAAAAAGGACGTAGTAATAATCGGCGCAGGCCCGGCGGGCATATTTACCGCCATTGAAATGCTGAGAAAAGGCAGCAAGCAAAGCATAATGATAGTGGAAAAGGGTCAGCCCGTTGAAAAACGCCATTGCCCAAAGGATAAGACCGGCTATTGCGTAAACTGCAAGCCTTATTGCCATATTACCACCGGCTTTTCCGGCGCAGGCGCGTTTTCCGATGGGAAGCTGTCTCTGAACTGCGAGGTGGGCGGCGAACTGCCCAACCTTATCGGTGCGGATGTGGCGCAGGAAACCATAGAATACGCAGATAAGATATACCTTGAGTTTGGTGCCAGCACCGAGGTTGAGGGCGTGGGAAATACCGAAGAGGTAAAGGACATACGCAAGCGGGCCATAAAGGCCGGCCTGCGCCTTGTGGATTGCCCCATTCGCCATCTCGGCACGGAAAAGGCACAGGACCTTTATTATGCCATAGAGCAGTATCTTCTCAATAACGGCGTTGAGATGATGTTTGGCTGGGAATGCACCAATCTCATCCTTGAAGGCGACGAGTGCCGCGGCGTATATCTCAGCAACGGCAAGGAGACCTGCTCCATAGAGGCAAAGCGCACCGTGGTTGCTACCGGCCGCAGGGGCGCCGACTGGCTGGAGAAGATTTGCATAGAGCATAACATTGCACATCAGCCTGGCACAGTTGATATCGGAGTGCGTGTAGAGGTCCGCAACGAGATAATGGAGCGGGTTAACGAGGTGCTGTACGAGTCAAAGCTTATCGGCTATCCTCAGCCATATAAGAATAAGGTTCGCACATTCTGCCAGAATCCCGGCGGCTTTGTAAGCCAGGAAAACTATGACAACGACCTGGCGGTGGTAAACGGCCATTCCTACAAGGACCTGAAGAGCAACAATACCAACCTTGCAATACTGGTATCCCACAACTTCAGCGAGCCTTTTAATCAGCCCATCGCTTATGCCCAGAAGGTGGGCGAGCTTACCAATATGCTTGGCGCGGGCCACATTATGGTTCAGCGCTTTGGCGACATACTGGATGGCAAGCGCACCTGGCAGAAGGAACTGGCCCAGTCCAACGTTAAGCCCACTCTGCCCGATGTTGTGGCAGGCGATATAACCGCCGCAATGCCTTACCGTGCCATGATAAACATAATCAATTTTATCAAGGCCATGGACGAGGTGGTGCCCGGCTTCGCTTCATACGAGACCCTGCTCTATTCCCCCGAGCTTAAGTTCTACAGCAACAGGGTAAAGATGGACACCCGGTTCAACACCAGCGTAAAGGGCCTCCACTGCCTGGGCGATTCCAGCGGCTGGACCCGTGGCCTTATGATGGCCTCCGTAATGGGCGTGCTCATGGGCCGTGAAATCTCCAAGGAAGGCTAAACTTAATAAAAACAACACAAAGGAGCGGAAATATCCGCTCCTTTATATTTGCGTTTTTGTTTATACCGGCAGGGAGGATATCATCCATCCGCCCAGCAGCAGGCTTGCAAGGTTTGCCGTGATGCCATACAGCACCGCCCGCTTTTTGCCGTGCTCATCCATAAAATCCTTATATGCGAGGGATTCCACAACGAATATACCGATTTCAATTATAACAAACAGTATCTGCCAGTAGCCGTCCGCCCCTATAAAAACCAGGTTCAATAGTGTTTGGGTGATGATATTTATCAGCAAAAACAGCTTTACGCTCCGCATTGTCCTGTAGCCGAAGGCATACAGCAGCGCGCCTTCTATTATGAGGGTGAGAAGGATGCGCATGGCGGTTAAAAGCGGCGCGCGGAGGGGCTTTTGTCCCTGTGTGAGCGTGGCTGACTCAAGGTCCAGCGTAACCTGTTCATCGTAGCCGAAATACTCATCGGGGATGGGAAATTCCGCCCGTTGTCCTTCCCATTCCGCTGTCATTACGGCGCCTTTCATATTTCTGCTGTTTGGAATGGTGTGGTAAAAGAATCTATACTGTCCCTCCCAGAATCGATGCTCCGGCACGAGGGCCGCAGAGTCTCCGGAGGAAAAGGTCATGGTGAGGGTAAGATCATCCGGCGGGTTGTTTACTATAACGGTAAGGCCGGGGGGTTCCGCCGCATTGGCCAAGGCAAGGCCGGGCATAGCCAGCAGCAGTGCTATAATCCACAATATAAATATTCGCTTTTTCATGGCACCCTCCATTTCTTTGAATTGTATGAATTTATTATATAGTGCAAATATGAACAAATCTACCTTAGGTTTCCACTGTAAAAATCCCTTCCGCAGCCCGGACTCTGCACATACTATCCATGAAACCAACCGGAGGAAGAAACAGATGGAAAACGGAGCTATTTGGATATGGATACTGCTGCAGGTCGGGCTTATCGGCTATGTGATATACAGGAACAGAAAGGCACAGGTCATGCCCAAGCCGACGGAGCGCAAGCGGGCCGCCCGCACGGAAAGCAGGGAGATGCGGGAGCTTGAATATATGCGAAAGCGCACCTTGAACACCCCCCTTTCCGAAAAGGCGAGGCCCTGCAGGATGAACGAGATAGTGGGCCAGGAGGACGGCATAAGGGCCCTCAGGGCGGCCATGTGCGGCCCGAATCCTCAGCACGTTATAATATACGGCCCTCCGGGCTGCGGCAAGACCTGCGCCGCAAGGCTTGTGCTGGATGAGGCACGGCGGCACAGGGATTCCCCCTTTGATAAGGATTCCCGCTTTGTGGAGGTGGACGCCACCTGCGTGCGTTTTGACGAGCGCTCCATTGCGGACCCATTGCTGGGCTCTGTCCATGACCCAATATATCAGGGGGCAGGGCCGCTGGGCTCTCAGGGCGTGCCCCAGCCAAAGCCGGGGGCGGTAAGCCGGGCACATTGCGGAATATTATTTTTAGATGAGATAGGGGAACTTCATCCCGTGCAGCTGAATAAGCTGCTTAAGGTGCTGGAGGACAGAAAGGTGTTTTTTGACAGCGCGTATTATTCCCGGGAGAATACCTCCATCCCCCAGCACATACACGACATTTTCCAAAACGGAATGCCGGCGGATTTTCGCCTTATCGGAGCCACCACAAGAAGTCCCGAGGAGATGCCTCCCGCCCTGCGCTCAAGGTGCGTTGAGCTGTTCTTCAAGCCCCTCTCAAAGCAGAGTATGATAAGCATAGCGGAGGGCGCGGCGAAACGGCTGGGCTATGAGATAGAGCCTGGGGCAGCGGAGCTGTGCGCCTGCTGCTGCGGCTCAGGACGAGATGCGGTGAACATGATTCAGCTGGCGGGTGGCGCCGTGTATACCGACGGGCGGAAAAAAATAACCCTTTCGGACGTGGAATGGGTATCCGAGATAAGCAACTGCGCAAGGCGGGCGGAGCAGAGGATGCCTGAGCATATGCGCCCCGGGGTCGCCGTGGGCATAGGGGTCGCAGGCAGCACCGGCATGATAATGGAGATGGAATGCGTAGCTGACAGGGCGAGGGATGGCCGGGGCAGGCTGGACATAGGCAGCGCCGTGGATCACGAGGAGATAGAGCTGAGAGGAAGAAAGCTGAGCCGCCGCAGCACCGCCAGCGTATCTGCCGAGAATGTGCTTAGCACCTTTAAAAACCGCTTTGGCTTTGACTGCGGCGCTTACGATATACGCTTTAATGTGCCGGGCGGTATGCCCGTTGACGGGCCCAGCGCAGGCATTGCCCTTGCCACGGCGCTGATGAGCGCCGTATCCGGCAAGGCTATGGGCGCAGGCATCGCCATGACGGGAGAGATAACCGTAAGCGGAGAGGTGCGCCCTGTTGGCGGCGTAAGGGAAAAGATAACGGCGGCTGTACAGGCGGGGGCACATACCGTGATAATCCCCGCGGCAAATTATGAGCGGCGCTTTGAGGGGATAGGGGCGGAAGTTATACCCGTATCCGACATAAGCGAAGTTATGCGCATAGCCTTTGATATACCGGAGGAAACGGAGCTTTCCGGCGGCGTGCTGCCCTTCCTCTGTACCACCGCATAAATGGGGCGCCGAAAAGTTTCATAAAGGTACAAAACTTTTTTACCACATACATACTGTTGTCAAAATCGGTTGATATAAGTATAATCACCATAGAAATAACCGAGGAAAGCAACAGTTATGATAAACCACGAAAAAAGATATAATGATATTCCCACAGTGGCCCTCAGGGGCCTTGTGGTGCTGCCGGGAGAAATGATCCATTTTGATGCGGGCAGGCAGAGAAGCATAAACGCCCTGAACAGGGCAATGGACGAGGAAGGCCTCATATTCGTAAGCGCCCAGAAGGACGCAAAGAAAGCGGAGATAGATACTGCAGACATACTTGAAACAGGCACGCTTTGCGCCTTGAGACAGGTATTGCCCTTGCCCGGAGAGTCTGCCCGGGTGTTCGCCGAGGGCATTTGCCGGGCGAAAGCTTCGGTAATATACGATGAGGGAGAGTGCTTTTCCGCAGATATAGAAACCCTTGAGGATGAAGAATGCGTCCCTGCCGAGGGGGAGGCCTTGCGCCGCCGTGTGATGAAAAAACTTACGGAATACGCTCGCCTGAGCCCGAAGCTCACCGCGGACGCCATAGCTACCATAGAGGCCAAGCTGATGATAGGGGAATTTGCCGACGCTGCCGCAAACGCCGTGCTGAAACGCCCCGAGCAGCGCCAGATGATACTTGAGGAGAACCATCCTGTTGAGCGGATGAAGATAATGCTCAAATGCTTTGTTGGAGAGATAGAAATACTAAAGGCGGACCGCCGCATAGCCACCGAAGTTAAGTATCAGGTGGATAAAAACCAAAAGGATTACTATTTGAGGGAGCAGATAAGGGCAATACGCAAGGAGCTGGGCGAAACTGCAGAGACGGAGTCCGATGGCTTCCGCAAGCGCCTTGAAGCCAAGGTGATGCCTGAGGATATAAAGCAAAAGCTGGAGCGGGAGATACAGCGCTACGGCGATCTCCCCGCAGGTTCCCACGAAGCCCCCTCCGCAAGGAATTATATCGAATGTATGCTGGACCTTCCATGGACGGAGACCAGTGAGGACTGTCTGGATCTTGACCATGCCCGGGCCGTACTTGAGGCGGATCATTACGGCATGGAAAAGGTTAAGCAGCGCATAATCGAATATCTTGCCGTTGCCAGGCTTACGGGCAAGGTGAACGGTCAGGTCATATGCTTCGTAGGCCCTCCAGGCGTGGGCAAAACCTCAATAGTAAAGTCTATTGCGGATGCCATTGGCAGAAAGTTCGTGCGCATGAGCTTGGGTGGCATACGGGACGAGGCTGAAATTCGCGGACATCGGCGCACCTATATTGGCGCAATGCCGGGCAGGGTTATCGCCGCAATGCGGCAGGCGGGCACTATGAATCCCGTTATACTGTTCGACGAGATAGACAAGCTTGCGGGCGATTACCATGGCGATCCTGCCGCCGCCATGCTTGAGGTATTGGACAGCGCCCAGAATTTCGCCTTCCGGGATCATTTCATAGAGACTCCTTACGACCTTTCCAAGGTAATGTTCCTGACCACCGCCAACGATAAGAACACCATACCTGCGCCCCTTCTTGACAGGATGGAGATAATCGAGGTTCAGGGCTACCTTGAAACCGAAAAGATGGAAATAGCCAAGCGGCATCTGCTGCCCAGACAGCTTGAAAAGCACGGCCTGAAAAAGAGCATGCTAACCATACCCGATTCAATGTACCCTGCGCTGATAAGGGGATACACTGCCGAATCCGGAGTGCGCAATCTGGAGAGGGTGCTTGCGGGCATATGCCGCAGAACCGCCTGCGATATAGGCGACGGCAAGGCTAAGCGGGTGCGGCTTACCAACGAGCGCATGAAGGAATACCTGGGTCAGCCCAGATATCAGGACCTTGCAAAGGCCCGTAAGGACGCCGTGGGCGTAGTGAACGGCCTTGCGTGGACCAGCGCCGGCGGAGATACGCTGGAGATAGAGGTACAGGCCGTGCCCGGCACGGGACAGATACAGCTTACCGGCAAACTTGGCGAGGTGATGAAGGAGAGCGCAAAGACGGCCTTTACCTTCGTCCACGCAAACGCCGATACTTTGGGCATAGATGAAAAGCTGTTCAAGGAGCGTGATATACACCTTCATGTTCCAGAGGGCGCCGTGCCAAAGGATGGACCGAGCGCAGGCATAACAATGGCCACCGCCATTGCCAGCGCATTATCCGGAATACCGGTTAAGGGCACCGTTGCCATGACAGGGGAAATAACCCTTCGCGGAAGGGTGCTGCCCATAGGCGGCCTCAGGGAGAAACTTCTTGCAGCCGTGCGTGGGGGTATGACCGCCGTGCTGATACCTGAGGATAACCGCAAGGACCTTGAGGAAGTTCCGGATGAGATAAAGCGCGCGCTGAGGATATCCTGCGTATCCGATGCCATGGAGGTAATGGAGCAGGCGCTCACATCCATGCCAAAGGCTATGCCGGCCCACATACACATATCCCATCAAAAAGCGGGCAGCGTGCCCATGCAGTAGCCATTAAAGAGGAGCGGAACAGGCCGCTCCTTTTTTGCGGGGGGAAATATATAACCACAGGAATTGGTTTTTTTGAAAAAATGGTGTTGCCTTACGGACCGGGGGCTGATACAATGCATAATGCAAAAGAGATGGAAAGGATATAAGTATGGAGTTTGCCATCAAGCAGGCGGAATTTGAAACAAGCGTAGCCCTGGGCAGCGCATACCCGAAAAAAACAAGCGCGGAGATTGCGATAGTTGGCAAATCCAACGTTGGCAAATCCAGCCTTATCAACTCCCTCTGCAACAACAAAAAGCTGGCCCGTACTTCCGCGAGCCCGGGAAAGACCCGCCTTATAAATTTTTTCATGATAAATCGTGATTTCCACCTTGTGGACCTTCCGGGCTACGGCTTTGCAAAGGCCCCAAAAACGGAAAAGGAAAAATGGGGCAGGCTTATGGAAGACTATCTTTCCAGCGGCAGGGTGGATCATATTTTCATGCTCATAGACATTCGCCATGAGCCCACCGCCGATGATAAGCTGATGCTTCAGTGGATAATTTATTACAACATACCTTATACTCTTATCGCCACCAAGTCCGACAAGCTGGCAAGAAGTAAGCGGGCACAGGCGGCAAACGCCGCCGCAAAGCAGCTGGGAGCCCCTCCCGCCGCAATACCTTATTCCTCCGAGACCGGCGAGGGCAGGAATGCCATGCTTAACCGCATAGGTCAGGTGGTTGAAGATGTGAAAATGCTCAAAGGCTCTATTGACATACAGCAGGACGATACGCATAATAGTTAAGTATAAAAACCGGCCATTGACCGTGGCTGTTTTTGGAGGATAATATGGGTTTCAAAAAGTGCCCCAAGTGTGAACTCAATTACATCCGGGATGACGAGCAGGTGTGCAATGTGTGCAAGCGCAGCATGAAGGGCGAGCCTGACGCTGACGATTCCGTAGCCATCTGCACCGAGTGCGGCGAAAATCCCGCCGTTTGCGGCAGCGAGCTGTGCGCCATGTGCCTTCGGGAGGTTAGAAGACAGGAAAATCTCGAAAAGCGTGCTGATGAGCTGAACGCCGCATCTGTGGACGACATGGATGACCTTGACGAGCTGGAAGTCCCCCTGGACGATGACGATATCCCCGAGATGGAGCTTGAAGAGATCGACAAGGAACTTGGCGGCGATGACGATATGTCCGACGAACTGGAAGACGAGGAGGAAGCGGAGGAGGAGTAACCTCATTCCCATAAACCGCCAATGAAGCTTTTCGCAATAGGAGATCTGCATCTTTCCCATGCTTCGGATAAGCCAATGGATGTATTTGGTCCCGCATGGGATAATCATGCGTCGCGCATAGGCGAAGCCTGGCGGAAAACCGTGGCGGATGAGGATGTGGTGCTTATCCCCGGGGATATAAGCTGGGCAATGCAGCTTGGCGAGGCCAAAGCTGATTTGGATTTTATCGCGGCCCTTCCCGGCAAAAAAATACTGCTTCGCGGAAATCACGACTATTGGTGGACCTCTCTCTCAAAGGTGCGCGCCATGCTTCCCGAGGGGATGTATGCCCTGCAGAACGACGCCGTTGATATCGGCGGCGCAATTATTGCCGGCTCAAGGGGGTGGATATGCCCCGGCAGCGCAGGCTTTGACGAGGATACCGACCAAAAGATATACGACAGGGAAGTCATACGCCTTGGAATGTCCCTTGAAAGGGCAGGAGAGGGCGAACGCATAATAGCCATGCTTCACTATCCCCCATTCAACGAAAAGCGAAATTCCAGCGCCTTTACACATCTTTTTGAAAGGTATAATGTGGAGCGGGTGATTTACGGACATCTTCACGGCAAATCCTGTCGCAGCGCCTTTGAGGGAACCCGTGAGGGAATAGAATATACCCTCTGCTCGGCAGATCATATAGGATTTGCTCCTAAATTCATAAGCGAGATATAAAAACCACGATTAAAAAGCGGCTTGCGCCGCTTTTTTCAGGTTGTCGAAAAAGTGGCATTGCGCCGCTTTTTTTACTTGCCCCGGGATAAAGCCGCCTGTTTGCGTGCGGCAAACAGCCAAGTGCATCAAAAATACCAAAAAATCACAGTGAAAGCATTAAAAGAACATAAAAGTGGTTAAAAGTGTTGCAAAGTGGTGATATGGTTGCTATAATAATGATACCTAAATATCTTTATATACCGATATTGGGTTTGGAGGCTTCCACTGTGCTGATGAATTCTTTCGCACATAGCGTGGACGCCAAGGGCAGGGTATTCATACCAGCCAAGTGGCGCGACGATCTTGGAGACACCGTTATTATTACCCGGGACATGATGGGTAAGGGAAACAGCAGGTGTCTTTATGGTATGCCCGTAAGCATGTGGAGCGAAATTGTGGAAAGATTCAGAAAAATGCCCGTGACCGACGTTAGAGCGCAGGCGGCCATGCGTATGATGTTCGCCAACGCCAGCGACTGCGAGCTGGACAAGCAGGGCCGCATATTGCTCCCTGCCCAGTTGAGAGAATACGCCGGCATAGAAGGGGACGCCATACTGGTTGGCATGGCAAACAGAATAGAAATCTGGAGCGCCGAGCAGTGGGAAAAGTGCAAACTGGAAGCCGAAAGCGCCAGCGATGAGATCAAGGCGGAAACCATGGAATACCTGGCGGGGCTTGGCATATGACGCAGTTCCACCATATACCCATAATGCTTCCTGAGGTAATGGAGCTTTTGCAGCCCCAGAGGGGCGGAATCTTCGTTGACGGCACCCTTGGAGGCGGAGGACACAGCGAAGGCATACTGTCCGGCCTTTCGGAGGGACGGCTGTACGGCATAGACCGGGATGGGAACGCCATCGCCGCCGCAAGCGCAAGGCTTGCTCCCTTTGGAGATAAATTCAAGGCCATACGGGGCAACTTTTTCGATATGAAAGAGCTGCTTATGGCAGAGGGCGTTACCGGGGTTGACGGAATACTCCTTGACCTTGGTGTATCCTCCCATCAGCTGGATACGCCGGAGCGGGGCTTTTCATACCACGAGGATGCGCCGCTGGATATGAGAATGGACGACAGAGCGGCCCTTTCCGCATATGATGTGGTGAACGGATATAGCGTGGAGGAGCTGGCAGATATAATAAAGGAATACGGCGAGGAACGTTTCGCATTCCGAGTGGCGAACGCCATTACCCGGGAGAGGGAAAAGGAACCCATAAACAGCACGGTACAGCTTGCAGAAATAATAAAATCCGCAATACCCGCCGCCAACAGGAGGGAAGGTCCTCACCCGGCCCGCAGAACATTTCAGGCCATACGCATTGAGGTGAACGGCGAGCTTGCTGAGCTTGGACAAGCCATAAAACATGCCCATGATCTGCTGAACCCCGGCGGCGTGCTGGCGGTGATAACCTTCCATTCGCTGGAAGACAGGATAGTCAAGCAGACATTCAAAAAATTTGAAAATCCCTGCACCTGCGATCCAAGGGCGCCGATGTGTACCTGCGGCAAGGCGCCAACGGCGAAAATACTTACAAAAAAACCCATCATACCGGGGGGAGAAGAACTGGAGACAAACCCTCGCTCCCGCAGCAGCAAGCTGAGGGGCATACAAAAGCTTTAGAATAACCGGACGGAGCGTTGAATAACAATGGCAGTAGCGGCACGAAAGATCGACAGCGAATATGTATATGCGGGATCACCGGCAATGCGGGTGTATACCCATCGTGTCGCAAAGCCTGAGGAAGCTTCCGAGGTACAGCAGCAGGCGCAGGCGGAGACGGCTGCACGGCCTGTTCATAGCTACAGCCTCCTGCAAAAGCTGCTTACCACCTGCGCCATATTGGCGACGGCGGCAGCCATACTTCTTGTGATGCTCCGCTATGCGGACATTGCGGCCCAGTATGCGCTGGTAAACGATTACAGGACCACTATAGAAGAAAACCAGAGGACGCTTGTGGAGCTTGAGGTGCGCCTTAATTCCGCGGTAAGCCTTGAAGAAGCCCGGGAGGCGGCGTTGGCCGCAGGACTGGGCTACCCGGCGGCGTCCCAGATAGTCAGCATAGAGGGCACCGGTGCGGGGATTTCCCCGCAATAAGCGGAGGAATCAATGGGAGGATCAGCGGTATCCGGCAAAAAAAGACTGTTCATCACCCTTTGCGGCATTGGGCTGATCTTCATACTTCTTATCGGCAGACTGTTCTGGATTCAGATAATCCAGGGCGAGGAGCTGTCGCGAAAGGCGCTGGACCAGCAGACGCAGGATACGTCCCTCAGCGCAGCCCGGGGCTCAATAACCGACAGCAACGGCGTAGTACTGGCCCAGAGCGGCACGGCTTACAAGGTGCTGCTGAATCCCTACAGGCTCAATCAGGAAAGCAACAAGGACGACCTGCTTAGAATAGTAACTGAGCTTGCATCCATTCTGGAAATGGAGCAGGACTACGTTATGGCCCAGGCGCAAAAGCAAAACGCTTCCGGCGTATACTACAAGGAGGTGGTGCTTAAGCGTCAGGTGGAGCGGAAGACGGTGGATGAGCTGGCATCCCGCAAGCTGGGCAGCGGCGTTTATACCGCCATAGATTCCAAACGGTATTATCCCGAGGGCAGCCTGTTTTCACAGCTGCTGGGCTTTACTACCGTGGACGGCGTAGGCCAGGCGGGACTGGAACAGAAATTTGAAAAATATCTGGCCGGCGAAAACGGCCGTATGATAACAGAAACAGACCGGGCAGGCAAGGCCATAGCCTACGGTTCCCAGGAGATACTTGAGCCGGTAGACGGCTGCGACATAATACTGACAACCGACAGCGTGGTGCAGTCCTTCCTTGAAAAGGCGCTGAAGGAAGCCCTGGAGGTGAACAATGCGGAATCCGCGCAGGGCATCATAATGAACTGCAATACCGGCGAGATATTGGCAATGTCTACCCAGCCGGATTATGATCCCAACAACCCGCCCAGAAGCGATGTGGCTCTCTTAAATTCCCTCTCCCGCAACAGGATAGTTGCGGACGCATATGAGCCGGGTTCCACTTTCAAGATAGTTACCCTTTCTGCCGCGATAGACAGCGGCGCGGTAAACGATACCACCGAATTTGACTGCGGCGGCAGCTATACCCTGGCCAACGGCGAGAGGATTAAGTGCTGGAAGAGCGGCGGTCACGGTCATCAGACGCTGCCCAAAGCGGTGCAGAATTCATGCAATCCGGCCTTTATGCGGATGGCGCTCACCATGGGCAATTCCACATTTTACGATTACATATATGCCTTCGGTTTCGGGTCCTCCACGGGCAGCGGCCTGAACGGCGAAACCTCGGGCATAGTGACCCATGAAAAATACATAAAAGACAATACCCTTGCCCGCATAGGCTTCGGTCAGAGCATAGCGGTAACGCCCATACAGCTTTGCACGGCGGTATGCGCGGCGGTAAACGGCGGTGAGCTGATGCAGCCCTATGTTGTGGACAGCATAGTGTCTCAGGAGGGCCGCGTAATACAAAAAAACCAGCCCACCGTGGTGCGCCGGGTGGTAAGCGAAAACACCAGCGCAAAGGTGAGGGAGATACTGGAATCCGTAGTATCCGAGGGCAGCGGCAGGAACGCCTCCATTCCCGGATATCGGGTAGGCGGCAAAACAGGCACCGCCCAGAAATACGAAAACGGGCAGATAGCCGACGGCAAGCTGATAGCTTCCTTCATAGGCTTTGCCCCAGCGGATGATCCCGAATACGTCTGCCTGATACTGGTGGATGAGCCCAAGGTGGGTACCATATTCGGAAGCACCGTGGCGGCGCCGTTTGTAAAGCAGGTAATGGAGGAGACCCTTCGCCATTACGGCTACCTTCCCACGGAAAACGCAAGCACCGTAAGCGTGCCGGATATAACCGGCCTTACCATAGAGGAAGCCAGGGCTGTGCTGAAAGATGAGGGCCTTAATGCGGAATATCAGGACGATGTTACCCTTATGGTTACGGCTCAGGTGCCCGCGGCAAATGAGCAGGTGCAGAAAAATACCGACGTGCTGCTGTATACCGAGGCCACAAATATCGAAGTAGGCGAGGTTACCAGCGAGCTTGTAACAGTGCCAGACGTTGTCGGCAAGACCCGCCTTGCGGCGAATGACGCCCTGGCTGATAAGGGCCTTATCATACGAATAGAACCCGAGGACCAGACCGGCACCGCCATAAGGCAGGTTCCCGCTGCGGGAGAACAGGTGCCCTCCGGCACAGAGGTACTGGTGGAGTTTTCAAATATCGATCTTATGAAGGAACCAGAGGAATAACGAAGGAGGATGACCATGCTGCTGAGCTGTTTGGCGAAGCCCACCGCCCATACCCTCATTGGCGAGGATGTGGAGGTAAAGGAGCTTAAATACAATTCCCGCAAAGTGGAAAAGGGAGATGTATTCTGCTGCGTGGTTGGCACACTTGCCGACGGACATAAGTACGCTCCACAGGCCGTAGAGGCCGGCGCCGCGGCGCTGGTGGTGGAGAGAAAGCTGGATATAGACATACCCCAGATACTGGTTGAGAATACCCGCATAGCAATGGCGGAGATGGCTGCCGCATATTACGGAAATCCTGCCGACGAAATGGTTATGGTGGGTATAACCGGAACAAACGGCAAGACCAGCACGTCATATATGCTCAAGGCAATCGCTGAGCGCATGGGCAAGAAGGTGGGCCTTATAGGCACCATCCGCAACATGATAGGGGATATAATAATCGACACCGAGCGCACCACACCCGAAAGCGTGGATCTTCAGCGTATACTGCGCCAGATGAAGGACGAAAACGTGGACGTGGTGATAATGGAAGTATCCTCCCACTCCCTGGATCAGAAGCGTGTACACGGCATCACATATGACGTGGGCTGCTTCACAAACCTTACTCAGGATCACCTTGACTATCATAAGACCTTTGAAAACTACTTTGCCGCCAAGAAGCTCCTGTTTGCCCAGTGCAAAAAGGCGGTTATAAATCTTGACGATTCCTATGCGGCGGATATGGTGGCGGGCATGAACCTGCCCGTGCTGACCGTTGGCGTAAGGGAGAAGGCGGATGTTACCGCCAGCGAGATAGACATAACCACCCGTGGTGTACAGTTTGATTTCAACTATCGCAATGTCACTTCCCGGTTCAACGTACCTATCCCAGGCCTGTTTTCCGTGTTCAACGCAATGAGCGCGGCGGGCATAGCCCTTGCCCTTGGCTGGACGCTGGATTCCATAAAGTACGGCCTTGAGCATATGGTTGGCGTAAGCGGACGCCTTGAGCCTCTGCCCACCGGCAAGAATGAGTTTACCGTGCTGTTGGACTACGCCCATACTCCGGACGCGCTGGAGAATCTCCTTAAAACCGTTCGGGGCTTTGCAACGGGCAGAGTAGTTACCCTCTTTGGCTGCGGCGGCGACCGGGATCAGGCAAAGCGTCCCATAATGGGCGAAATTGCGGGCAGATTCTCGGATTTCGCAATAGTAACTTCGGATAATCCCCGCTCCGAAGACCCCATGCAGATAATTGCCAGCGTGGAAGACGGAGTTAAAAAATCCGGCTGCGAGTATATCGTGATAGAAAACCGCCGGGATGCTATAGAATATGCTCTTAAAAACGCCAGGAAGAACGACGTGATAATACTGGCGGGCAAGGGACATGAGAATTACCAGGAGATAAACGGCGGCAAGCATCACTTTGACGAGAAGGAGATAGTGGCTGAGATACTCGGCCTGTAAGCCCCGGGGAGGAGAACCATGAAATACGCAATATACGCGCTGCTGCTCAGCACCGCAGTGACCATAGCCGCAGGGCCGGTATTTATTCCAATGTTGCACAGGCTGAAATTCGGTCAGAGTGAAAGGGAACTAGGACCCCAGTCCCATCTTAAAAAAGCCGGCACACCCACCATGGGCGGTATGATGTTCATACTGGGTATTGCGGCGGCAACGCTGATATTCGGTTCATCGGCATATGAGCTGGCAATGCCGGCGCTGCTGGTTACGGTGGCTTTCGCACTGGTTGGCTTTCTGGATGATTTCCTCAAGGTAAAGCGCAAGAATACCGATGGCCTAAGGGCATACCAGAAGATAATCGCCCAGTTCCTCATAGCGGTAATTCTGGCGGTATATGCAAAGAGGAGCCCCTTTGTGGGCACATCCATATACCTTCCCTTCTTTGATGTGGAATGGGAGCTTGGCAATTTCTATATTCCCTTTATCGTGTTCATAGTGATAGGCACGGTGAACAGCGTAAACCTTACCGATGGACTGGACGGGCTGTCCTCCGGCGTAAGCCTTGTGTACTGCCTGACCATGACGGTTATATTCCTCTATATGGCCGTTGCCGCCGCCTCTCCCGTAGACATGGGACAGGCTGCAGAGACTCAATACGCTGCTGAGCTGAATTCCATGGCGGTGTTCTCTGCGGCGGTTGCGGGCGGGGTGCTGGGCTTCCTGAGATACAACAGCTATCCCGCAAAGGTATTCATGGGAGATACCGGCTCTTTGGCTCTTGGCGGAGCGATAGCTTCAATGGCGATATTCTCCCGGGCCGTGCTGCTGCTGCCCATAATGGGGGCATGCTTTGTGGCCAGCGCCGTGAGCGTTATACTTCAGGTGGGTTCATATAAGCTGCGAAATAAAAAGCGCATATTCAAAATGGCCCCGCTGCATCATCATTTTGAACTCCTCGGCCACTCAGAGACCCGCATAGTTGCCGGGTACATGATAGTGACCACTATACTTTGCCTGGTCTGCCTGCTGGCATTCCTATAAATCGTCGAATATATCCTTTACCCGAAGGCAGGGGAAACGCCCCTGCGATACCCAAGTTTTATTTGCCGCCCGGTGGCAAGGGTCCGTAATACGCCGTGGTTCTTTGGCGCTTGGCACGGCAGGCGGATGCAAGGGGTTTGAGGCAGGACGTGGCTCGCTGCCTCAAACACCTTGGCTACATCGGGCGGCTCTTTTTTATAGGTTTTTTAGTGTATATGGTATAATATAAAAATATTCGGGCGAACGCCCTACGGGGAGGAAATCTTATGACAAACGGCAAAAAGACGGCCCTTATATGCGGCATGGCGAAAAGCGGCATTGCCAGCGCCATACTGCTGTATAAAAACGGCTGGAATGTTATTATAAACGACATGAAGGCTGAGATTCCGGGTCTTAAAGAGGCGCTTTCCCAAATAGAATATACCGACAGGCTGGGCGCGGATCCCGAAACGCTGCTAAATGGGGTGGATATGCTGGTGCTCAGCCCCGTTATTCCCATATTCAAGCCCTTCGCCCTTAAGGCGAAAGAGATGGGCATTGAGGTGATAGGAGAGATAGAGCTTGGCTATCGCTATTGCAGCAGGAAAAGCCGCTTTGTATGCATAAGCGGCACCAACGGTAAAACCACCACCACAGCCCTGACGGGAGCGCTTTTCAAGGCGGCGGGAGAAAATACCTTTGTGCTTGGTAATATCGGCGTGCCCATTACAGAGAAGGCCATGGAGGTGGGCGCAGGGGATACCGTCGTTGCGGAGGTTGCGGCTTTGCAGCTTGAGAGCATAGCGGAGTTTCGTCCCAATGCTTTCGGTATGCTGAATATCACCGAGGATCACCTTAACAGGTTTCAGTATAAAATGGAAAATTACATCGCTGCCAAGTGCAGGGGCTTTGAAAACCAGACGCCGGATGACTTCGCGGTGCTGAATTACGACGACCCCACCGTACGGGATATGGCAAAGCTCACCAGGGCGAGGGTAGTATACTTCTCCCAGAAGCGGAAGCTTGATGAGGGCATGAGCGTTGTGGACGGGCGAATGGTATGGCGGCTGGACGGCAGAGAGATAAAGCTCGTACACCGCAGCGAGCTGAAAATACCCGGCGATCACAACCTTGAGAATGCCATGTGCGCCGCCTCATTGGCACTGTGCATGGGCCTTGATCCGGAGGCGGTGTGCAGAGGCCTCCGCTCATTTGGCGGCGTTGAGCACCGCATAGAGTTTGTAAGAGAGGTGGATGGGGTTCGCTATGTAAACGACTCCAAGGGCACCAACCCGGATTCCACCATAAAGGCTGTGCAGGCTATGGATAGGCCCACGGTGCTTATGCTGGGCGTGGGGGATTATGACAAAAAGAGCGATTTCGCTCCCCTGTTTCGGGTATTCGGCAATACCGTAAAGGCGGTAATCGCATCCGGCTGCAATATCCCTGCCATAAAGGACGCGGCGGCGCGCACCGGATACGGCGAGATAGAGGAATGGTACGGGGATTTTGAAGGCATGATACGCCGGGCAGGGGAACTTGCAGGCCCGGGATGCACGGTGCTGCTTTCTCCTGCGGCTGCCAGTTGGGGCCAGTTTGACAATTTTGAGCAGCGGGGAGATATATTCAAGGATATAGTGAATAAACTGTAATTACAGCGTACATTGCCGGGAAAGGAGGCGCAGCCATGGAAAAGAAATCCACCAGGGGACAGGGCCAGATGGATTTTGTACTGTATATCACCGTATTGCTGCTGTGCGCCTTTGGTCTTGTCATGGTGTTTTCCGCAAGCTATTATTACGCCCAGAATAATTCGGATCTGAATTATGACGGTATGTATTACCTTAAAAATCAGGCCAAGTATCTGGCGGCGGGCCTTGCGGTGATGATAGCCCTTTCCCATATAGACTATCATCGCTGGGAAAAATACCGTACTCTGGCCCTTGCCGCAACCATAATACTGATGATAATGACGGTATTCTGGGGCGAGGAGATAAACGGCGCAAGAAGATGGCTGAATGTATTCGACCTGTTCACCTTCCAGCCTTCCGAGTTCGCGAAATTTGCGCTTATACTTTATATGGCGTCCTTTATGGCAAGGCATCCCGCAAGGATGAAGGACTTTGTTCACGGGGTAATCCCGCTGCTCATCATCATGTTCACCATATGCGTAACGCTGCTTATGCAGAGAAATATGTCCATGATGATGATAGTAATGCTCATAGGCTTCGTAATGCTGTTTCTCGGTGGGGCGGATATGCGGCATCTGGTGGGATTGTGCCTGCTGGCGGTGCCGGTATTCTTTCTTGCGGCCTCCATGGAGGAATACCGCTGGGCGAGGCTTACCATATTCACTAACCCCTGGGCAGACCCTCAGGGCAACGGCTATCAGCTGATACAGTCCCTTTACGCTCTGGGAAGCGGCGGCCTTTTTGGCAAGGGATTGAATTTTTCCACCCAGAAGCTGCTGTTCCTCACATACGGCGAAAGCGACTTTATCTTTGCCATAATAGGCGAGGAGCTGGGCTTTGTGGGCTGTGTGGCGGTAATCGCCGCATATTTCTTCCTTACCTGTCGTGGTATACGCATTGCGGCCCGCTGCAAGGATAGATTCGGCAGCCTGCTTGCCGCCGGCATAACCTGCGTGCTTGCCTTGCAGGTGGCGGTAAACATAGGCGTTGCCACAAGCTCTGTGCCCCCTACGGGACAGACGCTGCCCTTTATTAGCGCAGGCGGCACATCCCTTATAATATTCATGGCAGCGGTAGGAATACTGCTGAACATATCCAGAAACATCGAATCCATATGACGTTAACACCCATTTGGCACCTTCCGCATACAATGGACTGTACCGCCAAGGCGGACCGGGAGGAGCTGAATGGGCAGATTCATCATAGAGGGTGGGTATCCCCTTAACGGAACCCTCAGGGTACAGGGGGCGAAAAACGCCGCCCTTCCAATACTTGCAGCCGCCATAATGAGCGAAGGCGAAATAACCCTTACCAACTGTCCCCAAATACGGGATGTGGACAATATGCTGGAGATACTGGGCGAGTTGGGCGCAGGAGTGGAGCGTCAGGACGATACGGTAAAGCTTTTACCCGGGAAGGCAAGCCGATCGGTAATGCCAAACAGGCTGTCCAAGGAGCTGAGGTCTTCCATATTCATGCTGGGGCCACTGCTTTCCCGGTTCGGGCGGGCGGTATGCACCTACCCCGGCGGATGCGAAATAGGACACAGGCCGGTGGACCTGCATCTTAGAGGACTTGCGGCGCTGGGAGCGGAAGTAAGCGAGGAACGGGGAAGGATAATCTGCGAAGGGACAAATCTTCGCGGGGCGGAGATACACCTTGACTATCCCAGCGTAGGAGCAACGGAAAACATAATGATGGCGGCGGCATCCGCCCGTGGGGATACCTGCATCACCAATGCGGCCCGTGAGCCGGAGATAGAGGATCTGCAGAACTTTCTGAACGCAATAGGCTGCAGCGTATGGGGCGCGGGAACATCCACACTGTACATCCGTGGAGGCATTGAACATATACCGTCAGCCGTGTATAGAATAATGCCCGACAGGATAGCCGCCGGCACGATACTTTGCGGCGTGGCTGCGGCGGGAGGCAAAGTTACCCTTTGCGACATCTGCTGCGACCATATGGGTGCGGCGCTGTCGAAGCTAAGGGAGGCGGGCTGCCTGCTTGACCAGGGCAAAGACGCACTTACCATAGAGATGAATCACAGGCCGCGGGAGATAAAGCTCATTGAGACATATCCCTATCCCGGCTTCCCCACGGATATGCAGGCCCAGTTTTTCGCCCTGTGCGCCGTGGCGGAGGGCACCAGCGTAATAGTTGAAAACCTTTTTGAAAACAGATTTCGCCATTGTGCTGAGCTTGCCAAAATGGGCGCCGTGATAACCCAAAAAGACAGGACCGCCGTGGTGAGGGGAGTTAAGCGGCTGTCCGGGGCAAATGTATACGCAAGAGACCTGCGCTGTGGGGCGGCGCTTACCATAGCGGGACTCTGTGCCGATGGCATTACAACGGTTGACAATATCGAACTTATAGACAGAGGGTATCAGGGATTGGACGATATGCTGCGCACCCTGGGAGCTCATATTACGAGGGAAGATGGCTAAGAGAAAAACCAGAATAGTAAGGGAAAAGAGAAACAAGGGCGGATATGAGGCCGCCCCGGTTTCCGTGTCCCATATCGACCTGGACAGGATGAAAGCCCGGTATGCCGGAAAGCCCCTTTCCCATGACGATGAGCTTTTTGAAGAATACGACGAACAGGATGAATATGCCGTGGATGGACAGGCCCGCCGCCGGGTAATGTACAGCGACAGGGAGCTGAATATATTTGGCGAGGATGATAATGAGGAAGAAGCGCCCAGGGAACACAGGGGATTGCTGCTGGCCTTCCTTGGGTCGATGCTGATAACGGCGCTGGCTGGGCTTTACTTCCTGATGATAGTGGATACCATAAAGGTGGGTGGCAACGATACCCTTGAAAAAGGCGAGGTGCTGACCATAGCGGGGCTGAATCCCGGTGAGCATCTGTGGTTTGCGGATATCGGCGGGGCGAAGGCCAGGCTGATGGCCGACCCCATGATAAAGGAAGCCACGGTAAAACGCATATACCCGGATACCATTTCCATAGTGATAACTGAGCGCCGACCCGCCGCCGCGATACTGTCCGGCAGCACCGTGGCCATAATAGATGCGGAGGGCTGCGTTATAGAGATAACGTCAACCGTGCCTGAAAATATGATAGAGGTGTACGGCGTAAGCTCATCCGGCTTTACCGCCGGACAGAACCTTGGAGAGAATTCACGCTTTAATGTGGACTCCCTGCTGGAAATTCTCACCACCCTTACCAATCAGGATATTCTGGGCATAATAGACAGCATAGATATGTCACAGCCCCTTAAAATAGAGATGAGCACCGTATACGGTTATCATGTAAACGTGGGTCAGGCGGAAAACATAACGGAGAAGCTCTCCAATCTTTCCGCGGTTATAGCCAAGGTGCTGGCTATGGGCTATCAGGGAGGAACCATAGACCTTGCAGTGCTGGGAGATCCTGTATACTCCCCGCCGGCAAGCGAAGCGGCCCCTGAGGAAACGGAGGAACTCCCGCCCGAAACCACCCAACCCCCGGAAGACGGACAGATTCCGGACACCTCCGCCACCCCGCAGGTCACCGCCACGCCCAACCCTGCCACCGGCGGAAATACCGGACAGAACGGCTTCAGCGGATAAAAAAAGTATAACACTATTGCACAAAATATAGTGGTGTGGTATTCTTAAACTACTATTAAGTGTATTTGTAATGTGCCGTAGTATGAGTAGGGGCGTTATGGAGGAAGAATGAGACAGAATACCGCCATACTCGATATTGGAAGTTCAAAGGTCATATGCCTTATATGCAGCGCTGAGGGAAGGGAAAGCATAACCGTTAGGGGCGCAGGCGTACGGGAATACGATGGTTTTGTGGGCGGCAGGTTTACGGATGAGCAGCAGTTCTCCAATGCCGTGGTGGATGCTATTGCCATGGCAGAGGGAGAGGCTCGCATACGTATCCGTGAGCTTTCGGTAGGCGTTCCCGCCTCCTTTTCAAAGCTTGTGCTGCAAGAGGGCAGGGCGGAGGTCACTTCGCGCTCAGGAAGAATAACCGCATCCGATATAGATGACCTTATAAACGATTCATTGACATTTGAACAGCCTGCGGGATATGAGCTTATGCATTCCACTCCCGTTGAGTTCAATACCGGGGAAACCATCACCTCAGAGCCGCCCATAGGCAACACCGCTTCGGAGGTTACCGCAACCGTATCCCACGTTTATGTGGATTCTGTCTTTAAGCGGGTGGTGTCCGATGCGTTGGACAGGGCAGGTCTTGCGGCTGATATGTATATAAACGTTCCTCTGTCATCCTCCCTGTTTGTGATCCCCGAAAAGGAGCGCACAGACTGTGCAGTTCTTATAGACGTTGGCGCCAGGCAAACGGATATAAGCCTCATAAGGGGTTCCGCCCTTATTGCCTGCGAAACATTGGCAATAGGCGGCGCAAGCTTTGCGGGGGATATAGCATATGGCCTTCGCATACCCAACGGGGCGGCGGAAAACGTAAAGCGCAGATATGTATACTCCCTTGATTATCAGGACAGCATCGACATAGTTCGAGTGGAGGGCCGCAGCGCCCTCAGGGTGGAGCATACGGTAATACAATACATAATCGAAGAACGCACCAAACAGCTTGCTTCCCATATTATGGCCCTAATGAAAGAAATGGGGGTAAATATGGCGGGCAGGCCTCCCATATACCTTACAGGCGGCGGCATAGCCCTTATGAGGGGCAGCTGCGAATATCTTGAAAAGCTCATGGGCGTGCCGATAAAGGTACGCATGCCATGGATGCCCAGATTGTCTTCCCCGAATTACGCCAGCGCATTTTCCGTTATGGATTTCGTGATGCACGCAGAGGATGAAGACAATGTTGGCCGGCTTGTGGGAATGGTAACGGAAAGCAAATTCATAAAGAAACTCAAAGGGCTGTTTGAAAGCGGCAGATTATTTTAGGAGGGAACAATATGCCTATCGGTCTTGAACTGGATTTTGAAAGGGGCAATCTGGCCCAGCTGAAGGTGGTTGGGGTAGGCGGCGCAGGCAATAATGCCGTAAATCGCATGATACAGTACGGCATCAAGGGCGTAGAGTTCATTTCCGTAAACACGGACAAGCAGGCATTGTATCAGTCCCATGCAAACCAGAAAATACAGATTGGCGAAAAGCTCACCAAGGGCCTTGGCGCTGGTGCTGATCCCGAGATAGGCCGCAGAGCCGCCGAAGAAAGCAAGGAAGCCCTGTCCGAGGCGCTCAAGGGCGCGGATCTGGTGTTTATAACCGCTGGAATGGGCGGCGGCACCGGCACAGGCGCAGCCCCCGTCGTAGCGGAATGCGCCAAGGAAATGGGCATACTTACCGTGGGTGTGGTCACCAAGCCCTTTGGCTTTGAGGGAAAGGTTCGCATGAACAACGCCGTAAACGGCATAACCAACCTTAAGAGCAACGTAGATACTTTGATATGCATACCCAACGACCGCCTGCTGGACACCGTTGGCAAGGTAAGTCTTACCGACGCATTCCGCATTGCGGATGACGTTCTGCGTCAGGGCGTCCAGGGCATAAGCGACCTTATCGCCGTGCCCGCCATGGTAAACCTTGACTTTGCAGACGTTCGCACCATCATGCGTGAGCGTGGCATGGCACACATGGGCATAGGCATCGCCACCGGCGACAAGCGGGCCGCAGACGCCGCCCGTCAGGCCGTGGTAAGCCCCCTGCTGGAAACCTCCATAAACGGCGCAAAGGGCGTGCTGCTCAACATAACCGGCGGCTCTGACCTTGGCATACACGAGGTATCCGAGGCTGCCTCCATAATTCAGGAATACGCTGATCCCGAGGCAAATATCATTTGGGGCGCAGGCATAGACGAAGAAATGGGCGAGGGCGTTCGCATAACCGTTATCGCCACCGGCTTTGAATCCGTGGGCAGGGGCGCCTCACAAATGGGCCAGCCTCAGGCACAGCCCATAATAAACAGCGTGCCCACCCAGACTCCCCGCCGTACCACCGTGGGCGATTTAAAGGAGCAGGAAGGCCGCGGCAGAGGTAATGACGTACCCTTCTGGAGCGGTGAGCGCCGCACCAAGGCTATTCAGTATACCCCCATAACCGAGGGTGAGGAGGTATCTGCCCCCTTCACAATGGACGATCTTCCTAAGGCGGAGAAGACCACCAATAATAATAATCTCAATGTGCCTGCCTTTTTGAAGTCCCGCAAGGAATAACTTCAAAAAAAGCGGGCGCCGACCCGCTATACCCTTTTTTAAAAGATAAGCGGGAAGGTGTAAAGCAAAAGCGCATCTTCCTGCTTTTAATTTTATAAAAAATATATATCATCAGAAAGGAACATGACACTATGAAGACGTTTATACCCGAGGGATATAAGCCCTCCATGTCTCTCTATGAAACTCAGGATGCCATCAGCTTCATCAAACGTGAGTTTCAGGATAGCCTTGCCCGGGCCTTGCACCTTAAGCGCGTATCCGCCCCCCTGTTCGTACAGCCGGAGAGCGGTCTTAACGACAACCTGAATGGCTATGAGCGGCCCGTTGGCTTTGATATACCCTATACCAAAAAGGATGCGCAGGTAGTTCAGTCCCTTGCCAAGTGGAAGCGCATGGCGCTGTATCGCTACGACTTCCATCCTGGAAACGGCCTTTATACCGACATGAACGCCATACGCCGTGACGAAGAGCTGGATAACCTCCATTCCATATACGTTGACCAGTGGGACTGGGAAAAGGTAATAACACCTGAGACCCGCAACATGGTGACTCTTGAGAATACCGTTCGCGCCATCGTGGGATGCGTATGCAATACCCTGGATATGCTCAAGGCCCGCTATCCCTATATCGATACCAACCTCTCCCGCGAGGTTACGTTTATAACCGCCCAGGAACTGCTGGACAGATATCCCGATCTTACCACAAAGCAGCGTGAGCGGGCCATAACCAAGGAATGCCGCACCGTGTTTATCATAGGCATAGGCGATAAGCTGTCCAACGGCGAAAAGCACGACGGCCGCTCTCCGGACTATGACGACTGGTCCATGAACGGCGATATACTTTTCCATGACGATGTGCTGGACTGCGCAATGGAGATATCCTCCATGGGCATCCGTGTTGATGCTGAGACCCTTGATAAGCAGCTGACCGTCGCGGGCTGCGATGACCGCCGGGAGCTTACCTATCATAAAATGCTGCTCAATGGCGAGCTGCCCCTCACTATTGGCGGTGGTATCGGCCAGTCCCGCCTCTGTATGCTGATGCTGGGCAAAGCCCACATCGGCGAGGTGCAGTCCTCAATTTGGGATGCCGAGACCATCCGCACCTGCGAAAAGGCGGGAATAACTCTGCTGTAAAGCTTACAAACCACAAATGCCGCGCGAAAGCGCGGCTATTTTAGTGCATTGAAATAATGACAAAGGGGAATTGAGCTAATCTATTTCCCGCAATATTCGCATATATATTTATCATGGTTCTACAGTGCCCGCTTGCCGGCCGTGTTAACATTATTTCTGTGGGGGTGCGGGATGTATATAGAGCTGTTTTTGCTGGATAATGTCCTTATGGATATGCTTATATGCCGTCTTGCCGCCGCCATATGCGGCAGAAAGCTAAGGCTGTTACGGGCGGCGGCGTTCAGCATATTTGGTGCGGTATATGCGGCCCTTGCATATATCCATGTCTCCCTGAACTCCCTGCTCTGCAAGATCCTGATGTGTATTATCATGGCGTTTGCGCTGCCCTGCGGAGATGTTCGGGAGTATATTGCGGGATTGATGGGGATGCTCGCTGCGGCGTTCATCATAGGCGGGCTGGCGTTCTTTGCGGTATACGCCACGGGCGGCGCGGTGGATGGAAGCTTTATCGGAGGAATTACCCTCAGGATATTGCTGTTTACCGCGTCAGCCGCCGCCGCGATGCCATCAATTGCGAGGCGGCTGAGGCAGCGCCGCGTCGCAAGGGAACAGATCTGCACCCTTACCATAGTGCATAAATCCAAAAGATACATACTTTCCGCCATGGTGGATACAGGCAACAGCCTTATTGAGCCTGTAAGCGGCCTTCCCGTGGCGGTGGCGCATATTCCGGGGGAAAGGGGCGATATACCCATCCCTGCCGCCACCGTTCAGGGCGGCGGCGTACTGATGGCCTTTCGCCCGGACAGGGCGGAGTTTATGGGAATGGAAACGGATATGCTCATCGCCCTTGCGGAAACACCCATTTGCCCAGAGGCGCTTATACCTCCGGCGGCGCTGCCGGATACCTTCCTTACATCACTTTGAAGGAGGCTTTTACTATGCTGAATATGCTGTATGACGCCCTATGCCGTCTGTACATGGCTCTCGGAGGGGAAATACATTACATAAACAGCGGCGAGGCGCTGCCGCCCCCCTTGAGCAGGGAGGAGGAAAGCAGCCTTATGGAGGAGCTGCTTAAGGGGAACGACAGCGTTAAGCAGACGCTGATAGAGCGCAACCTCAGGCTGGTGGTGTATATCGCCCGCAAGTTTGAGAATACCGGCGTTTGCGTGGAAGACCTTATATCCATAGGCGCAATTGGCCTTATAAAAGCGGTAAATACATTTGACGCGGCGAAAAAGATAAAGCTTGCCACCTATGCTTCAAGGTGTATTGAAAATGAGATACTTATGTATTTGAGGCGAAGCTGCAAGCTGAAGCTGGAGGTGTCTCTGGATGAGCCTCTGAATGTGGACTGGGACGGAAACGAACTGCTGCTTTCGGATATATTGGGCACAGATGCGGATGTGATATACCGGGATATAGAGGATGAGGTGGATAGAGAACTGCTGGCTCTTGCCATGAAAAAGCTGACCTCACGGGAAAAGCGCATAATGGAGCTGCGATTTGGCCTGCATGGAAATCGGGAATACACCCAAAAACAGGTGGCGGATATGCTGGGCATATCCCAGAGCTATATTTCCCGGCTGGAAAAGCACATAATAAAGGTGCTTAAGGCAGAAATGAGCCAGATGCTGTAAGTTAACGTGAAAAAGTCCCCTGTCAGGGGACTTTTCTGACTGTCAAAAACCCCCTTGGAGGTTCGGGGGCCGCAGCCCCCGGAGGCTTCAATCGGATTTGGCGACATGTGCG
>JAEDIC010000035.1 GCA_016292635.1 Clostridia bacterium | reverse complement strand
AGCCATGTAAACCTCGAAAAAGTGGCATAATGCCACTTTTTCGACAACCTAAAATATTCCCGCACATTGTGCGGGAATATTTATTTTGCCTGTTAATCCGGCAGCCTTTTGCCGCAGCCGGGGCAGAATTCATAATCCGAATCGGCGTTCCGCCCACAGTAAGGGCAGAAGCGGACGCTTGTGCCGCTTTGATATGTCTGCTGCTGTTGCCCGAAGCGGGCATTCAGCGGGTCGGTCTCTTCCCCTTCCTCGGTAATATCGTATACGGAATAGCGGTTTTCGCCGGTGGCGTTTTTAAAGTGATATACGGCGTTGACTATGCCGATTATTATAAAAAGTATACCAAACAGAGGAAACATGGCAGGCGCTCCCATTGAGGCGGCAGCAATTGTCCAGAATATGCCGAATACTACTGCAATAACTGCGCCTATGGCTCTCATGCCGGAAGGGCCTCGGCCGGGTTTTACGCTTTTCATATTGATTTCTCCTATTCGTTTCGTATGGCGGTGAGGGGGCTCAGGCGCATTGCCCTTATTGCGGGATAAAGGCCTGAGATAATGGCAACGGCAATGGAGAATATCAGCGCGCCCAGGGCCAGCCACAGGGGGATGAGAGCGTTAAAGCCGCTGGAGCCAATAAAGTGATTTATGAGCGCCGCAAGGCCATAGCTTATGCCAAGGCCCAGCGCCCCGCCAAACAGCCCTATAAAGGCCGCCTCAGTAAGGAACAGCTCCGCAATGTTGTCCATGCGGCAGCCCAGCACCTTTATTATGCCTATTTCACGGGTGCGCTCGTATATGCTCATCATCATGGTGTTCATTATACCTATTGCCGCAACAAGCAGGGATACGCCGCCTATTGCGCCCAATAGATACTGTATCTGCTGCATCTGCTGCTCCGCCTGCTCAAGGGAATCCTGCAGGCTGCTTGTGCCGTAGCCCATGGCATCTATGGCTTCCTTTACGGTGGCTACGGAATCCGTGCTATCGCATTTTACCAGAACGCTGTTGTAGCTGGAGGTATCCAATGACATAAACTGGCTGTTTTCCTTGGCAAGCATTTGCAGGGCGTTTATATCCATAAGGCAATACCAGGAAAACTCATTGTTGTCCGGCGATACCTGACCAACGGCGTTTATACGGTATGTTTTTCCGGGCACATAGTCCGGATCGTTATTGCGGCCGCCGAATATGGAACTATAATCGAAGGTGAGCTGAAAACGGGAGTCCATTGTGACCCTTGGGTTGCCGTCACGGTCCGCCGCCTGCTTGCCGGTATTTGGGTCATAAAACCAGCTTAGAACGCTTTCGCTGAGCACTATCTCATATGTGGAGCCGCCCCGCTTGTATTCGGGAAAACGTCCTTCGGAAAGCTCAATGCCGAACTGCTCCGCCACATTCCCGTCAATTGCCAATATGCTGGCATCTGACACCCATTTGCCGCTTTTCAGTATTCCGTAGGCGTTTATCTGAGGCATTACGGCAACAACGCCGGGAATCTGGCGCATGGTTTCAACGGCTTTTTTATCCAGCTTTGTTTCGGTGCTGGAGCCGCCGCCGTTGGGGTTTTCTACCCAGCGCCATGAGCTTACGGATATATTGGTAAGGCTGCCCATGTTTTCATAGCTTTCTATGGTGGCCTTGCGTATGCCAACGCCCAATGACATCATAACCACTATGGAGGATACGCCTATCACCATGCCAAGCACTGTAAGCACGGCTCTCAGCTTCCTCCTCCATAGGTTCATGAAAGCCATTTTCAGAAGATCCGCGAATTTCATCCTTAGATATCATCCTCCAGACTGCGAGCACGGCGCTTGCGCAGCGCCTTAATGCCAACCGTTCCGCCGCCTGCCGCAGCACCGGTGCCAAGTAACCAACCCCACCAGGGGAAGCCCTTGGACTCAGACTCGGATTCCATCATCATTTCCTCTTCCATGGGGTCCGGCATCATGGCGGCGGGGTCCTCAACATAGAGGGTGAAGGGCAGCCGCTCCTGTCCCGGCTCGCCGTATACATCCTCATAGGAGATTATAACGGCGCCTTCTATATTGCCCGCCTCGGAGGGGATAATGGAAAAGTCGGCAGACAGGGTAGCTCCGGGGGTAAGGGTGCCGCCGAAGTAGCTTTCTTCCATCTTAAGGCCCTGACCTTCCACGTCCACCATGCAGTTGTATACGCTGGAGCGGCCCATGTTGTACATACGCACATACATGGAGCAGCTGGAGCCCACCCATCCCATTTCGTCATATATCACAGGATCGTCGCACTTAAGGCGTATCTTTTGCAGTATGGGTATGGCGATGGTCTCGGTGGTGGTATGGGAGGCGTTGGTAGAGGCCGCCTCGTATGTGAATTCAAGGCTAAGGGTGTATGCTTTTGCCTCGGCGTCAGGCGCGGTTTGCAGGGAGAGCTTCTGGCTGGAGCTTTCTCCGCGGGATATTTTTGAAATATACAATGAGTTGCTGCCGCCGCTTGCGGGAACTACAGTTGCGGTGGTGTCGGCATCCTTTACCCTTATCTGGACGTTCTGTATGCCCTCGGAGGATGAGGTGTTCTTCACTTTAAAGTTCAGCTCAAATGTCTCTCCGGCGTATATCTTTTCGGAGCTCAGCGAATAGCTTTCGATTATCAGCCGAGGAACAGAAGCGGTTGCGTCTTCGGATGTGGCTGCAAGGCCCTTGCGAACGTTTACAAAGACGCTTACGGTGCCGCTCTTAAGCTCGCCCTGGTCGTTGCGGTATGTTACGGTGAAATCCACCTGCTTTACGCCAACGGTGGCTTTTTTGCTAAGGCGCAGGGGATACATGAATTCTATCACCTGTCCTGCGTTCATGGCGCCTGCGTAGCTGAGGGTGTAATCCACCATGTTAATATCAAAAGGAAATTTTTCCACATCTGTGCTGAGCACGGGGGTAACCTTAACATCGTAAACATACCCCTTGGTGCATACGAGAGGCAGCCTTACGGTGATCTCATCGCCGTAGTCCCCGGAGGGGGTGGGTACGGTTTCGCCCGCAGGGTCAACGCTGCTGGTGCGGATGCGGAATTCCGTATCCGCGGTGGGAGTTTCTTCGGGGGCAGGTTCTTCTGCTATTACACGGTTTATAGAGAAACTGTCACAGAAAGAGTGGAGTAGTTCATTTGAACTACTTTTGAAAAAAAACTTTAAATCACCAGATTGGTTGCTTTTTCCTGTGAGTGTGGATGTAATATCTATTATGTTATTTGTTGAATTTGCAGGAATTACAACAGCATCTTTGCTAGATGATTCAGCTCTGGCTATAGCTCCGCCTCCTTGACCTATTAATTCCAGAGTAATGGCGTAATCATTTTTGTTATCTATTTTTACAGAAAAGTCAAGAGTACCATTGATCTCGGAAAAAGAATCCCCAAGAGGGACAATGGTGATATTTTCATTAGGTTTTTCTTCCTCTGCCTGGGCAAAGGAACAAAGGGACAGCATTGCCCCCATTATAAGTATAAAAGCGGTAAAGCGTTTAATTCTGTTCATGGTTTGCCTCCGGGTGAATATTGTGTGCTGTGAGTGGATGGGGGTTGATGGTTATTTCGGTTATGCGGCCATCCAGTATGTTTATTACCTTGTCCGCGTATTCCGCCATGTTTGGATCGTGGGTGACCATTATGAAGGTCTTGCCGTGGCTGCGCACGGTCTTGCTGATACTGCCCATCACCTCGTCTGAGGTGGAGGAGTCAAGGTTTCCGGTGGGCTCGTCGGCGAAGATGATATCCGGATCCGAGGCCAGGGCCCGGGCTATGCCCACCCGCTGCTGCTGACCGCCGGACATCTGGCCCGGCATATGCGCCATGTGGCTTTCCAGGCCAACGTCCTTAAGGGCCTTTTTGGCCAGGCGCATACGCTTTTCATACGGCACTCCCTTAAAGGCAAGGGGAAGAGCCACGTTTTCCAGCGCCGTGTAATATGGCATAAGATTGAATGCCTGAAATATGAATCCAACATATTTCTGACGAAAAAGTATAAGCTCGCTTTGGTTCATCCGTTCCAGATGCTTGCCGTTTATCACCACCTGACCGGATGTGGCGGGTTCAAGGCCGGCCAGAAGGTTCAGAAGGGTGGATTTGCCGCTGCCGCTTCGGCCTATTATGCAGCAGAACTCTCCGGGCATTATTTCAAGGTCCACTCCCCGAAGGGCGTGAACATCCACGCTGCCTACCTTGTATATCTTTTTGGCGTCACGCACGCTGATTATGGGCCTCTGCTCCATGTGCTCCTCCGGGATCGTAACATTAAATGAAGTCATACATTCATTAAAATTTTAGTGTGTGCCGTACAATAAGGCAAGTGAACAAATCATTAATTTGGCAAATGTATAAATAAATTGTGTCAACTGCCCATGAGCATAAAAAAGTATTGCCCGCCATCGGACAGCCTTTTGTATGTATTATGTGGAAAACTTATGCGGCAAGCGGGGCGGTTTCGGGAGCGTCGCCGTATTCTGCGCTGATATCCTCCGGGGCTATGCCGGAGGGTATGACGGCGTCTTACGGAACTATGCCCTCAGTACAGCCGGATGCCATTGCGGCGCACGGCAGCAGGGCAAGGAATATTCCTGCTTTTTTGCCGGTCAAGCATTTTTGCGGCAATAATTCACCAACATAAGGGCAGAATAAAGTGCAAACAAACTAAGGAGATAAGTCAATGCCATCCATATGGAGCGAAACCGTGACAATGCCGGAGTTTCCAAAGCTCAGCGGCCTTATAAAAGTACATACTGCTGTTATAGGAGGCGGCATGGCAGGACTGCTTACTGCGTATATGCTGAAAAAACGGGGGATAGACTGCCTTGTGCTGGAGGCTTCCCGCATAGGCAGCGGACAAACCCGCAACACCACCGCAAAGATAACTTCCCAGCATGGGCTGATATACCATAAGCTGATAGAGGACAAGGGTTACGATATGGCTCGGCTGTATGGCGAGATAAACCAACGGGCAATAGAAATGTATGGCGAAATAGCAGAAGCAGAAGGTATATCCTGCGACTATGAGCGGCTGGACGCGTACCTTTTCGGCAAAGGAGGGGGAGATGCCCTGAGGGCAGAGGCGGATGCGGCGGCTTCCCTTGGCATAAAGGCTGAATTCGTTGGAAATGCCGGGCTGCCATTCCCAACGGCGGGAGCAGTGCGCTTTGAGAATCAGGCCAAGTTTCACCCAATGAGATTTTTGAAGGGTATAAGCATGGGGCTTAATATATATGAAAATTCTCCCGTGAAGAAGGTGGAGGAAGGTGTGCTGCAGCTGGATGGGGCCCAGGTCAGCGCGGAAAATATCGTATTCGCTACACATTATCCCTTTATAAATATGCCGGGCTATTATTTTATCCGAATGTACCAATCCCGTGCATACAGCGTTGCCCTGGAAAACGCGCCAATTCCAAAGGGTATGTACATAGGCTGCTCCGAGGACGCTGTTTCTCTTAGAACATATAAGGAATATACCATAATGGCGGCGGGGGACCATCGCACTGGAGAAAACTCAAAGGGAGGCAAATACCACGCCCTTCGCACAATGGCAAAGGAGCTTTTTCCAAACAGCCGGGAAGTATGCGCATGGTCCGCCCAGGACTGCATGACACCGGATAACATACCTTATATAGGAAAGTACGCCGCAAATCGGCCCGGATGGTATGTTGCCACCGGCTTCAACAAATGGGGCATGACGGGCAGCATGACGGCGGCGCAGGTAATATCCGATATGATTGCGTCGGGCGGCAGCCGGTATGAGGAGCTGTTCAGTCCCCAAAGGATGGATGGGGCCATCATGGGCGAGGTGGTTCGGGAGGGTGTACAGGCGGTAAAGGGGCTTGCACGGCAGAATTTCTCCATACCAAAGGAGGAGCTGGACAACCTTCCTGCAGGTCATGGCGGCATAGTTCAGACGCCCGAAGGCAAGGCGGGAGTATACAGGGACGAAGAAGGCAGGGTGTTTATAGTGGATACCCGCTGTCCCCATTTGGGCTGTCAGGTGGAGTGGAATCCGGACGAAAAAAGCTGGGACTGTCCCTGCCACGGATCAAGGTTTGATCATATGGGAAATCTGCTGGACAACCCGGCGCAGGAGAATCTCAGAAGGATGGAATAGATACATATAACAAAAAAGACATCCTAATGGATGTCTTTTGCATTTGGTGCGGCCAGTGAGACTTGAACTCACACGGTCTCCCATACGCCCCTCAAACGTACGCGTCTGCCTATTCCGCCATGGCCGCTTATTAAGTTTTGCAACGAAAATAATTATACATAAAGGGATGATAATTGTCAAGGCTCAAATTGCCCCGGGCAAGCAATTTTTGACGCAAATGTTTCTTCTCTGTCATATTATATAGCAACTTTATGCCTCCGTTGTATTTAGGGGGCGCAAGAAAGGAATATAATCTCAATGAGTGCGAGAATCAATTATGTGGACAGAAATCTAAACCACAGGATGTCTCCCAATATCCCGGCAATGGAAGAAGAACGGGAATTCATTGCGGCGGGAACGGCTGACGGAGAGTGTGCCTGCGAAGATGGCTGCGAACGGGACGAGGAAAGGCATGACTGCGGCTGCAGGAAAAGCGTGGACTTTTGCGAGACGGTGACCCTGCATGAATCCTTTGACGCAAGCGGCATATGCGACGCGTCCGCAAGGATCGCATACGATACCTCATTCCTGGGCTATACCGTGGAGGAACTGACCATGAACGCCAGCCTGCCCTGCGGCTGCACCTGCCCTGTGGATGTGTATCGCATCAGCCTTACCGGAGCTATACCCTATATAATAAACGTGGGCACTGTGGAGAGCAGCTGCGGTGAGCCCGTATGCCTTGCCATCCAGGGCAGCACCATGGTGGATGAGGTTGTTGGCTATGCCTGCGGCGACAACGAGCCGGAGCTTACGGAAGTTTCCTGCTGCAGCGTTGTTCCGGATATCTCCGTATCCGTAAAGCCCTGCGGTTGCAGCGGCAAGACCAATGTGACCGTATTGGGGAAATTCAGCTTTTCCGATTTGCCGGTGCTTTGCTGAGAGGGCATAAACAACGAAATACGGGCGTGATGCGTCCGTATTTTTTATTGCCGCCCATCGTATACTAAGGCATATAAGATTCTTTATTTATGAGAGGCATTGCCATGAAAAGCAAAATCAAAACCTACGCGGTGTCCATTGCCGCAGCGCTGGCGGTGGGCGGGCTTTCCGCCCTGCTGACGGGCGACGGCATGGAAAAGTACAAATTGCTTCGCCAGCCATCCCTTGCGCCGTCTGGCTGGATATTTCCGATAGTATGGACAGTGCTGTATGTGCTTATGGGCATAGGTGCGGCAATGGTATGCCTGAGCGGCTCTTCCTCAAAGAAAAAACCCCTGATTATATACGGGATGCAGCTGTTGGTAAATTTCTTCTGGACGATACTGTTTTTTATGTTGGAAGCGCGGCTTTTTGCTTTCATATGGCTGCTGCTACTGCTGGTGCTTGCCATATGGATGGCGGTATCCTTCGGGCGGGTACACAGGACGGCAGGGCTGCTGCAGATACCATATATACTGTGGCTGATGTTTGCGGGATATCTGAACTTTGCCGTATATCTTTTAAACGGGTAACGGGAAATACCGGGCAGTTTACAACTGCCTTTTTAATTTGCGGCTTGATAAAAGTGCGAATGTACATTAGAATAGTAAAGACACCGCAAGGCGCACAAGGAGACGTATCGAAGTGGTCATAACGGGGCGCACTCGAAATTTTACGGTGACTTGGTCGTTTCGTCCGCCGGAAAACCTTGATATATAAGGGTTTTCAAAATCAAA